>NZ_JBQCUS010000001.1:0-340069 GCF_051963015.1 Neisseria sp. P0006.S004
TGTGGTTCTTCCATGTGAAAGTAGGTCACCGCCAAACACCCATTCCGAAGCCCCCGACTGATGTCGGGGGCTTTTTACATGCCTGTCGTTTCTATCGGTTTGGCGATAGGGGGATTATGATTACCTGTTGTTATTCTTGCACAAAAGTACCGAAAGTTACGGTTAACCGTTTGGAATGTTTGAAATCGAACGGTATTTGCGTTATTATGTCGTATGCATTTATATGGAATAGGGCCGTGTTTTACTGTTGTGTGGCAGTGTCTGCGGGGAGGTAAAACCGTCCTGCAGACGGCTCGGTTTATTTAATCCAACACGTTATAGGAAAACCCTGATGAAGAAATTTTTATTTGGTGTAGTTGCCGCCGTGTGTACGGCATTCTCTTTAGCCGCCGTGAACATCAATACCGCGTCTTCTGCTGAACTGGAGGCTTTGCCGGGTATCGGCCCGGCTAAGGCGAAGGCGATTGTGGAATACCGTCAGAAGAACGGTGCGTTCAAATCGGTGGAGGAGCTGAAAAACGTGAAGGGCATCGGTGATGCGGTGCTGAACAAGTTAAAGGCGGAGGCGACGGTTTCTCCTGCTGCGCCTAAGGTCGCCCAGCCTGCCGTGAAAAAATAACCTGACGGACGATCGTGCCGTATACGCCGCCCCGAGGCCGAACTGCTTGCCGGTTCCGGTTGACGGGCGGCTTTGTTTGGGGCCGGGAATGAAGACTTGGACCAATGGGGGCCATTGGGTAAAGGGATAAACGGATAGCCTCTTGTTGGATAGGGATAGAAAAGATAAAGGGAATAAAGATATGTACTCAAATGCATTTGACGGAAAACGGAATAGGGCAACTGTGCAGAGGGGGTATTCTTTGATACAGCTGTTGGTGGTGATGCTGTTGGTTTCGATATTGGCGACGGCGGCATTGACTGCCTATCGGGAATCGGTCCGCTCGGCGAACCTGCGTGCGGCGCATGCCGCCCTGCTGGAAAATGCGCGCTTTATGGAGCAGTTCTACACAAAAAAGGGCAGCTTTAAGCTGACGTCGACGAAGTGGCCGGAATTGCCGGTGAAGGAGGCGGGCGGTTTCTGTATCAGGATGAGCGGTCAGGCTAAGGGCATCCTGGAGGGTAAGTTTACCTTGAAGGCGGTGGCGCTGGACAGGGAGGCGGAGCCGAGGGTGCTGCGCTTGAACGAGTCGTTGACGGCGGTGGTGTGCGGGAAGATGAAGGGGAAGGGCAGTTGTACGGACGGTGAGGAGATATTTAAGGGCAATGATGCGGAGTGTCGGCCTTTTATGGGGTAACAATCGGGTGGAAAGGGAGAAGCGGATAAAGAAAAAGGACGTACATAGGCACGTCCTTTGGTGAATGAAGATGGATTACTCGCTCCAGCTAACCCAGCCCAGCATCCAAGTAAGGAGAATCAGACCGCCAAATACAATACGGTAGTAGGCAAAAGGAACATAGTTTTTACTGGAAACAAATTTCAGCAAAGCTTTTACTGCTAATAAACCGGCGATAAATGCTGCGATAAAACCGATGGCAATTTGTCCGATATCCTGCAAGGTAAAGAGTTTGTAGTTTTTTAAGATGTCGTAACCTGTGGCCGCAATCATCATTGGTACAGCAAGGAAGAATGAAAATTCGGTAGCCGTTTTACGTTCTAATCCCCACAGCATACCGCCCATGATGGTACTGCCTGAACGTGATGTCCCAGGGATAAGGGCACAAATTTGGGCGCATCCTACAACAAATGCGTCGATTGGGCGCATATCATCTACATGATTGACTTTAGGTTTGGCTGTTGTTTGGCGTTTTTCAACCCATAAAATGAAGAAGCCACCCAGCACCAGCATGGTAGCAACAGTAATTGGGTTGAAAAGGTGTAATTTGATTTGTTTGCTGAACAAGAGACCCACAACCGCAGCCGGTATGAAGGCAATAAATAAATTCAGTACAAAGCGATTGGCTGTTCGTTCTTTACCCAGCCCTTTTATGATATGGGTAAATCGTTGGCGATATTCGAATACGACGGCTAATACGGCACCGAGTTGGATAGCAATTTCAAATACTTTTCCGTTGCTTTGAAAGTTCATTAAGTCACCGAATACAATTAAGTGACCGGTACTGGAAATAGGGAGAAACTCGGTTAAACCTTCGATAATACCGAGAATAAGTGCTTTGAATAAAATCAGAATGTCCATAAGTTTTCAGACGGCCTTGAGGCCGTCTTTCTTTTGTTGAATAGTTAAAGTGGTTTTGAGGATTGTTCGCGACGGACTTTGACGATGAGGTCATCTATGGTTTTCATACCGACTTTCCAGTCGCTACCATTGAAATTGACTTTGTATTTACCACCGACAATGACAGTTGGTGTGTTTTCAATTCGATAAGTTTCCGTCAATTGCTGCATTTTTGCAGCAGCCGATGCGGCAGCAGGACTGTTGTAGGCTTGAAGCAGTTTTTTACTTTCAAAACTCGTTTGTTTACCCACCCATGAGCGGAATACATTGGTATCGGCCAGGTTGATTTTTTGTTCGTAAACTGCTTTGAAGATGACTGGATTGGCTTGATATTTCAAACCTGAAAGATTAACGGCTGCGGCAACCTTGGCCAAACCCAACATTTCAGGCATCCAAACGACGTGCTCTGTCCGTAAGGAAACATCTTTAGCGAAGGTTTTGCTGTGTTGCAACAAAACCGGATCGAGATGGTAACAATGAACGCAGAAGTAGCCGAAAAACTCAAGCACTTCAATTTTGCCGGCTTGTTGCTGCGGGATAGGGCGACTGAGGACAGTATAGTCCACGCCTTCGGTAGCAGCCTGTGCACTCAGACTGAGCAGGCTCAGGCTGAGTGCGGCAATAGTTTGTTTCATACGCTGCTTCATCAGTGATTCCATTATTTGGTAGAACGAATCAAGCTGTTGATATTATGGCCTTGCAGGTTTTTTTGCAGTTTTACAGCGGCTTCCTGAGGCATGGTGTTACTTTGAACTCGGTAAATGGTTTTGTCGCCGTTTTGCGATTCAACCACTTTGGAAGAAACACCTAAAATAGCCAATTTCGCACGTTGTGAATCTGCGCTGGAACGGTCTGCATATGAACCAAGTTGCAGGAAGGCTTTTTTACCGCTGTTGGCAGTTGCTTCGGCTTTTTCTGACGATTGTTTGCCAGCGGCGTTGCTGCTTTCTTTTGTTGCAGAGGCATTTGCGGCTTTACGTGCTTTTTCGATGCTGCCGCTGTTGAGGATTTGCTCAGGTGTCGGCTTGTTTTGTTTTTTGGCTTCGGCGGCTTTTTTCTCAGCCAATTTGCGCTCGGCACGCTCTTTTTGTTTGTCGGTCAGTTGGTCGGCCGCTTTTTTATCTTTTGCAGTTTTATCAGCAGCTTCTTTTTCAGCTTTGGCTTTTTCTGCGCGTTTTTTTTCTAATTCGGCTTTTTTCTCGGCCAGTTTTTTCTTAGCGGCTTCTTTTTCTGCTTCCGCTTTTGCGGCTTTTTCTTTGGCTTCACGTTCGGCTTTGTCGGCGGCAGTTTTGTCTGCTCTTTCTTTGGCTTCGCGTTCGACTTTTTCTGCTTCAGCTTTATCCGCTTTTTCTTTGGCTTCACGTTCTGCTTGTTCGGCTTTTTCCTGAGCTTCTTTTTCCGTTTGAGCTTTTTCTTCAGCTTCTTTGGCAGCCTTTTCAGCCTCTTCTTTAGCTTTGGCTTCTTTCTCAGCAGCTTCTTTTTCTGCTTTGGCTTTTTCTTCATCTGCTTGGGTAGATGAAGTGTCGGTGGTTGGGCGTTTCTCTGCTTTGTCCTGAGGTTTCAGGATTTCAGGTTCTTCGCTTTGTTTAGGCTGAGTCAGCTCTTTGAAAACGTTTTGGTTGCCTTGGTTCAAGAAGAACAAAATACCGGCAATAATACCTGTCGCCAGTATCAGGCCGAAAAAGAAACCGGCCAAGCCTTTGCCATATTGTGTAGATTTTTTCATGACTTACCTTGTAATAATGTGTTCAGACGGTCTGAAGGGAGACTGTCTGAGTTTGGATTCGATATTTTATCAATAACCGTTATGGACGGCAAAATCCTGATGCTTTGTTTACTCTAGTTTTACTTAAACATAAAGATTCAGGCCGTCTGACAAGTTAAAGGGCGCGACGGAAGCCGATGGCCTTCATCACATGGGTTTTGCTGACTTCTTCATCGCCTGCCAAATCGGCCAGCGTACGGGCGACGCGCATGATACGGTGGAAACTTCGGGCGGAAAGGGACAGTTTTTCAAGCATGGTTCCCAAGGCTTCTTGCGCTTCTTTTTGGATGCGGGCTTTGCAATCGAGCTCGCTGACACTCAATTCGGCATTAACTTTGCCTTGTCGGCCGTATTGGATTTTGCGCGCTGCGGTAACTCGTTCCAATACGGTGGCACTGGATTCGCCTGCTTCTTGTTGCATTAACTCGGCAGCGGAAAGGCTGGGTACTTCGATGGTTAAATCAATACGGTCGAGCAATGGCCCTGAAATTTTGTTGCGGTAGCGGGCAACGCTTTCAGGCGTGCAGCGGCAAGGTTTGGACGGATGGCCAAGATAGCCACAAGGGCAGGGGTTCATGGCGGCGACAAGTTGGAACTTGGCCGGATAAACTGCTTGGCGTGCGGCGCGGGAAATATGGATTTCGCCGTTTTCCAAAGGTTCGCGCAATACTTCTAATACTTTACGGTCAAACTCGGGTAATTCGTCTAAAAACAACACACCGTGATGCGCCAATGAAATTTCGCCCGGACGCGGGTCTGAACCGCCACCTACCATGGCAGCCGAGCTGGCGCTGTGATGAGGGCTGCGGAAAGGACGGTTGCTGTCGAGTTGCTGTTGATGGTTGGGCAGGAGCGAACGCAATGCCCATACTTCGACTAATTCGTCTTCGGTCAAAGGCGGAAGGATGCCGGGCAAACGTTGCGAAAGCATGGATTTGCCCGTACCCGGAGGACCCATCATCAGCAGGCTGTGTCCGCCTGCCGCTGCGATTTCCAAAGCAAGGCGAGCGGTATGTTGGCCTTTGACATCGGCTAAATCAGGTATTTTACTTTGTTCAGACGGCCTGTGTGTCAGTTTGCATTCAGTTTGTGTCAACGGTTCGATACCGTTTAAATGTGCGGCCACTTCGCCTAAAGAACGCGCACCATAAACCGCGATACCGCGCATAACGGCAGCCTGTTCGGCATTTTCTTGCGGCAATACGAACGAACGGCCAGCCTGCATTCCCTGCCATGCCATAGCCAGCGCGCCGCGTACGGGACGCAGCAGGCCGGACAGTGCCAATTCTCCGGCAAACTCATATTGCGCGAGTTTTTCAGGATTGATTTGTCCCGATGCGGCAAGAATGCCTAAGGCAATCGGCAAATCGAAACGGCCGGATTCTTTTGGGAGGTCGGCCGGTGCGAGGTTAACGGTAATTTTCTTGGCGGGAAAGTCGAAGCCGCTTTGGATGATGGCGGCACGCACACGGTCGCGGCTTTCTTTGACTTCAGTATCGGGCAAACCGACAATATTGAAATGTGGCAAGCCGTTGGCAAGGTGGGCTTCCACTTCGACCAACGGCGCATTCATGCCGCTTAAGGCGCGGCTGTAAACCAAAGCAAGCGACATGTTTCAGACGGCCTTATTCGGCAGCTTCGGTTTGTTGTTTGATTTCGGCAACAGCTTCTTCCGCAGCGGCTTCGGCAGCTTTCAAAGCAGCTTCTTCAGGCTCTTGAGCGGCTTCGAGTTTGGCCAAACGGGCTTCCAATTCGGCAAGTTTGGTACGGGTTTTAATCAAAACCTGTTGTTGGATGTCGAATTCTTCGCGGGTCACCAAATCCATGCGGTTGAACGCGCTGCCGAGCATGGCTTTAACGTTTTTCTCCATGTCTTTGGCAGGGCTGTTGGCGATGGTTTCGCTTATTTTGGAGCTGACTTCTTCGAAAAGTTGTTTGCCGAACATAATCCGTATCCTTTATTCAGAATGTATATAGAAATTCAAGTGGCTATTGTATAAGGAAAAAGGCCGTCTGAAAACGTTTTGCTTTTCAGACGGCCTCAAATGCGGAAGTTTACACGCCTGCGGCTGCTTTCAATGCGGCTGCTTTGTCGGTGCGCTCCCAAGTAAATTCAGGTTCTTCGCGACCGAAGTGGCCGTAGGCGGCGGATTTTCCGTAAATCGGGCGCAGCAGGTCGAGCATTTGGACGATGCCTTTAGGACGCAGGTCGAAATGTTCGCGAACCAGGGCAATCAGTTTTTCTTCGCTGATTTTGCCTGTGCCGAAAGTATCGATGGAAATCGAAGTCGGTTCGGCAACGCCGATGGCGTAGGAAACTTGGATTTGGCATTGGGTTGCCAAACCGGCGGCGACGATGTTTTTCGCAACGTAGCGGCAGGCGTAAGCGGCGGAACGGTCCACTTTGGACGGGTCTTTGCCGGAGAATGCGCCGCCGCCGTGCGGAGCTGCGCCGCCGTAGGTATCGACGATGATTTTGCGGCCGGTCAGACCACAGTCGCCTTGCGGGCCGCCGATAACGAAGCGGCCGGTCGGGTTGATCAGGTATTTGGTTTCGTCGGTCAGCAGTTCAGACGGCAGAACCGGTTTGATGATGTGTTCGATCACGGCGTTTTTCAGCTCTTCGTAACCGATAGACGGATCGTGCTGGGTAGACAGGACGACGGTGTCGATGCGTTTTACTTTGCCGGTTTCGCTGTCGTAAACCACGGTCAGTTGGGCTTTGGCATCAGGGCGCAACCAAGGCAGGCGGCCGTCTTTGCGCAATTCGCTTTGGCGTTGCATCAGGCGGTGGCTGTAATAGATGGCAAACGGCATCAGGGTAGGGGTTTCGTCGCAGGCATAGCCGAACATCAAACCTTGGTCGCCCGCGCCTTGATTCAGGTCGATGCCTTCGCCTTCGTTCACGCCTTGGGCGATGTCCGGAGATTGTTGGTCGTAGTACACGCCGACTGCGCAGCCGTTGGCGTCAAAGCCCAGCTCGGAGGAGTTGTAGCCGATGCGTTTGATGGTTTCGCGGGCGACTTTGATGTAGTCCACTTGGGCAGTAGTAGTAATTTCGCCTGCCAATACACACAAGCCTGTGTTGACCAAGGTTTCTGCGGCGACACGCGCTTTTGGGTCTTGCGCCAAGATGGCATCCAAAATCGCATCGGACACTTGGTCGGCAACTTTATCCGGATGGCCTTCGGATACCGATTCGGAAGTAAACAGATATTCGCTCATTGCTATTCTTTCATTAAAAACAGGCTGCTGTGTTTTCAGACGGCCTTTTATTTCGGACAGCGGAAATCATAACAAAAACTCCGCTTTTTCTCTATACAAGTGAGAAACATTCGCACTTGCCTGCTGTTTCGGAATCCTGTTGCACGTTTCTTACAGGCAAAAAAATTCCCGCATTAAGCGGGTTTGGATTGCTCTGGCGAGCCACATCGGTTTTTCAACCGTCCACCTTACCTTTCCGTTTGAAAAGCAGGTTGGCATGGAATTCCCAACTCTTAATGCAGCGCGGATAGTAGCAGAAAAGCAGGTGTGCCGCAATATATTTGCCCGAAGTCTGTTTTGTTCAGACGGCCTGTTTCGTTTACAATCTGTCCACTTCATTTTGGTAAAACCTTATGCAAACGCTTGTTACCTTTGTTTTTAAATTTTTGGCCGCGCTGCCTTTGGCTTGGTTGCACAAATTAGGCAACCTGCTGGGCGGTTTGGGTTTCCGCGTGCTGTCGAAAGATCGCCGGCGGGTATTCGAAAACATGAAACTTGCCGGATTGAACCCGACGGACGAGGCGGTAAAAAAAGTTTTTCGTGAAACGGCAAAAGGCGGCTTGGAATTGCCGGTGGCGTTTTTCAGACGGCCTGAGGAAATTGAAAACCTGTTTGTCAGCGTCAACGGTTGGGAACATGTTCAGACGGCCTTGAGCGCGGGCGAGGGTTTGCTGTTTATCACGCCGCACATCGGCAGCTACGATTTGGCGGGTCGCTACATCAGCCAGCAACTGCCGTTTCCGCTGACGGCAATGTACAAACCGCCGAAAATCAAGGCATTTGATGCGGTAATGCAGGCAGGACGCGTGCGCGGTAAAGGCAAGACTGCGCCGACCAGTATTCAGGGTGTCAAACAAATTATCAAAGCGCTGCGCGGCGGCGAAGCGACCATTGTGTTGCCGGACCATGTGCCGTCTCCGGAAGAAGGCGGCGACGGCGTGTGGGTAGACTTTTTCGGCAAACCTGCCTACACCATGACGTTGGCGGGCAAGCTGGCGCAAGTCAAAGGCGTAAAGGCTTTGTTTTTCTGCGGCGAGCGTTTGCCCGACGGCAAAGGCTTTGTCCTGCACATCGAGCCTTTGCGCGGCGAATTGAACGGCGATAAGGAGAACGACGCGCGCGTGATCAATGAAAATACCGAATATTGGATACGCCGTTTTCCGGAACAATATTTGTTTATGTACAACCGCTACAAACATCCCGAAGGCGCGCCTTTCCCGCCGGAAATATAGGCTTGCCGAATGTAAAAAACCTGCTTGGACTCAAGCAGGTTTTGTATTTGGTCGGAATGAGAGGATTCGAACCTCCGACCCCTTCGTCCCGAACGAAGTGCGCTACCGGGCTGCGCTACATTCCGAATGTGGGAAATTATAGGATAGGGGAAGCCGGTTTGTACAGGGGTCGATAAATAATTAATAATTGGCTGCCGATGGGTTTGTTTTAGGCCGTCTGAAGCGATGTGTTTCAGACGGCCTGTGTTTTTGTTTGCTGCTTCTGCTGAAGCATTTGTCCTAATGGCATTATAATGTGGGCAATTGTTTTTTAGATTGTCTGCTATGTTTTATCTTTATCAGTCCGACCGTTTGGAAGCGCTTACCGAAATGTGCGCGCATATTCATCAGGCCTTGCCTTTGGATGTGGTATTGGCACAGGAAGAAGTGGTGGTGCAGAGCCAGGGGATGCGGCGTTATCTGAATGTGTTTTTCGCGCGCAAACTCGGCGTGGCGGCGAATTTGAAGTTCAGCCTGCCGGCCGGTTTGGCGTGGCAGCTGATGCGTAAATTGGTTCCCGATGTGCCGCCACTCAGTCCGTTTTCGCCTGAAGTTATGCGCTGGCGTTTGCTGGATTTGTTCCGCAGCGAAGCGTTTCAGACGGCCCCAGAATACGAAAACGTGCGCTTGAAGCTGGAAAGTTATTTGCATAGCTCGGCCTCGGCGGATTATCAGCTTGCCGGACAGATGGCGGATATTTTCGACCAATATTTGGTGTACCGCCCGGATTGGATTGATGCGTGGCAGGCTGGGAAGCTGCTGGGTTTGGGCGATGATGAGGATTGGCAGGCGCGGCTGTGGCGTTATTTGGATGATGGCAGCCAATCTGCGCCGCACCGCGTGGCCTTGTGGGAAAAGCTGTTGGCGCAGTTGGATAAATCGGTCTTGCCGCAAAGGTTGTTTGTATTCGGCATTTCGACAATGGCGCCGATGTATCTGCAACTGCTGCATCAAATTTCCAAGCATTGCGATGTGTTTGTGTTTGCACTCAATCCGAGCAGCCAATATTGGGGCGAGGTCATCGACGAGGCGCAGATTTTGAAAAGGGGCGATGAGGCGGATTTGTCGCAGGCAGGGCATCCGCTGTTGGCTTCTTTGGGCAAGCAGGGGCGCGATTTCTTTGATTTTCTGTCGGAAGTGGAAACCGAGCAGGATATTCAGGTTTATGAAGAAGGAAAAGACGATACCTTGTTGCATTGCCTGCAAAACGATATCCAAAACTTAATCATGCCGTCTGAACGCTTATATCAACAGGAAGAAGGCGAAGCAGGCGCGCAGCCGGCTTTGGTTCAGGTTCACGATGCGGACGGCAATCCAGTGTGTGTCGAGCCGGACAAGCTGTTGAATGACGGCTCCGTCAAAATCGTTGCGGCACACAGCCCTTTGCGCGAATTGCAGATTTTGAAAGAAGAGCTGTCGCTGGTGTTGCAAAATAATCCCGATTGGCAACCGCACGATATTGCCGTGTTAACACCGAACATCGAGCCGTACAGTCCGTTTATCGAAGCCGTTTTTGGACAGGAGCATGCAGGCAGTCAGGCTTTGCCGTATTCGATTTCGGATGTGAAGCTCAGCCGCCGTCAGCCGTTGCTGTATGCTTTGGCTCAAACTTTGGACTTGCTGGAGAGCCGGTTTGAAGTGGACAAGGTTTTGCCTTTGCTGGAAAGCCGGTTGGTGCTGCAACGCTTCGGTTTGAGCGAGGAAGATGTGCCGCTGCTGCATGAGACTGTTGCAGGATTGAATGTGCATTGGGGTTTGGATCAAACCATGCGCGAGGGCAAAGACAACCTCTTTACTTGGCAGCAGGCGATAGAGCGTTTGACCTTGGGCTGGATGCTGCCTGAAGGCAGCAACGGCATGTGGCAGGGCGTGAGTGCGTGGCATAGCAACGTCAACCAGTTGGACGTGTTCAGCGGTTTTGCCGAATTTATCCGTACTTTGGCCGATATGGCGGCGCAATGGCAAGAGCCTGCCGATGTGGAAAGTTGGGTGCAGCGTTGCCGTGATTTACTGGAGAAACTGTTTGCTCCGGATATGGACGACCAATACGCCAAGCAGCAGTTCGAGCAGTCTTTGGCGAAATGGCAGGAAGAGGCGCAGTTGGCCGAATTTGACGGATTGTTGCCGTGTGAAACCGTTATCCGCCATATCCGCCGCTTCTTGGACAGCGAAAGCCAAGCCGGATTTTTGAGCGGCGGCATCACTTTTTGCAGTATGGTGCCGATGCGCAGCCTGCCGTTTAAAATGGTTTGCCTGTTGGGTTTGAATGACGGCGATTTTCCACGCAATACCAAAGCGGCGGTGTTCGACCTGATTGCCAAACATCCGAAAAAAGGCGACCGTGCCCGCCGCGACGACGACCGTTATCTCTTCCTCGAAGCCTTAATTAGCGCACGCGAAATGCTGTATTTGTCTTATATCGGCCGCGATATACGCAATGATGCCGAGTTTGCGCCGTCTTCGTTAATCAGCGAGCTGCTGGATACCATTGCCGCCATGACAGGGAAAAGCGGGCGCGAGTTGACGGAGAAATGGGTGAAATATCATCCGTTGCAGGCCTTTTCACGCCGTTATTTCCAAAAGGACGCGCTTTCAGACGGCCTCTTCAGTACGCGCCAAGATTACGCTGATGCGTTGAACCAACCGCAAGCGGAAGCGCAGCCGTTTTTCCTTGAGGTATTAAGTCAGGAAGAGCCGGACAAGACCATTCATCAAGACGAGCTCATCAGTTTTTGGCGCAACCCTGTCAAAGTTTGGCTGAAGAAAAATTTAAGCTGGGATCAGCCGTATCTGGACGGCGCATGGGAGTCTGCCGAACCGTTTGAGCCGCAACATGGAGGTCGGATTGCCGATGCCTATTTGGATGCGCGGCGCAAAGGGGAAGATTTTGAAGATACGGCCATTCGGCTGAATGTAGAAAGTCTGATGCCGGTAGGCGAGTTGGGCGGTTTGTGGCAGAAGCAGTATCAGATATCTGCGAAAAACGTGGATGCCGAGTTGATACGCAGCAACAAAAGGCCGTCTGAACCTTATGAAGAATCCTTTGACGACTTGGTGTTACAAGGCACCATCGGCAATCTTTACGAATGCGGCCGCATTGTGTTCCTAAACCAAAAAGACAATGCACCCAACCGCATTGCTCGTTTATTGGAGCATTTGATTTTTTGCGCCATTGCCCCTAAATCCGTTGCAAACCGACAAACCTATATGGTCAGCTTGGGGCAGACCGAAACCTATGCCGCCATCGAGCAACAAACAGCAAAAGAACTTTTGAAAGAATGGCTGGTATATTTCCGAATCGGACAAAATACCCCCTTGTCATTTTTTGCCAAAACCAGTCTTGCCGCTGCGGAGGAGTACAACAAGAAAGAGGATTGGGATACTGCCTTGAGAAAAGCCTATGATGTTTTTAACGGCAATAAAATGAGCAAAGCGCAGAAAGAATATACCGAAGTGAAGCTGGTGTTTGGTCATTCGGAAGAATCGCCTCTTGATGAGCCGTTATTTGAAAACCTTGTCGTCAATCTGCTTGTGCCGCTTTTGACTGGCGTGGCAGGGAAAACCGATACAACAGAACAGGAGTAAAGCATGGCCAATTATGCAGAATATTTGGATTTTGATACTGAAGAAGACAAATTGAAACAGCAGCAACTCTATCAGGCAACCGAGCTGTCGGCGCAAACGGTAGCGGCGGTTGAAAAGATCAGCCGTCCGCAAAACTGGCTGCTTGCCGCTGCGCCATATTGCCCTGATTGCCGCGTGTTTGTGCCATTTATTCAAAAAATGGCGGAGTTGAACCCCAATATCCGCGTCAACTATATTGCCCGAAACGATTTTGACGACAGCAGTCGTTTTGAGAATCCGCGCCAACAGGAAATCGTCCGCGCCAATCAAAAAATTCCTGCGCTGTTTTTGATGGGTCGTGAAGAGGAAGGGCCTGTGTTTAACGAGTTTCCGCAAGTGGTGTTAAACCAAATTGCGGCAGATGAAACCCGTCGCACAGAATTGCGCGATGCGTACCGTGCAGGCGAGTTTAATGCCGATATTGAGGCTCAGATTGTAGCGGCGTTGGCATGGGCAGAGCAGCGTTGTTGACAGATATTGCTGGTGTGTACAGCCATGTTTTGAACCGCTTTGATATTTTGTTTCGTAATAAAAAGGCCGTCTGAAAAGATTTCAGACGGCCTTTTTTTAATGCTTAACGCTTTATCAAATCTCGATTTTATTCGGCGTAAAGGTTTGCCATTTATTGCAGGCTGGGCAGTGCCAGAAGAAGACTTGGGATTTGAAGTGGCAGTTGCGGCAGCGGTACATAACGCTTTTTTGCAGCTGGCGGCCGATAATGGAACGAATCATATCGGTATCGGCTTTCCACTCCGGATTCATACTGCTGAGTTTCAAGCCAAGCAGGCGGTACACGCCGTTGAGATCAGGTTTTTGACGGACGAGTTCGACAGCGATTTGCGCCGCTTCGGTTTCGCCTTTGAGCAGTAGGGCCTTCTCGTAGATGACGTTGATCAGGTCAAGATCGGGGAAGGTTTGCATATAGCCGATAAGGCGGTTGAGGCCTTCTTCCTGCTTGCCTTGCGCGGCATAGGCTTCATAGAGTTTCTCGCCGACCATGCTCAGATAGGCGTGGTTTTGCTGCTCGATGGCGGAATACGCTTCCACTGCGGCAGGGAAATTGCCCTGACGGTATTCGATGTCGCCAAGAATGATGTTGGCACGCGTACATTTTTTGTTGGCTTCGAGTGCTTTGCCGATGTTGTATCGGGCGGTGTCGAAGTTGGATTTAAACAGCGCGGCTTGGGCGATTTCGCAATAGAACTGGGCGATTTCAAACTGGTAGGTCTGTTCGTCATGGCTCAAGAGTTGCGCCATTTCGATGGCTTTTTCCCAGTCGCGGTCTTGTTGGTAGATGCTCAAAAGGTGTTGGCGGGCTTCGCGTGCCATATCGCCTTCCTGCAAACCGAGGAAGATTTGTTCGGCACGGTCCACCAAGCCTGCGCTTTGGTAGTTTTGCGCCAATTCAAAAAGCACGCGCGCGCGTTTTTCGTTGACGGTGTCAGGCGAATCGAGCAGGGCGCGGTGCATATTGATGGCTTTGTCGTTTTCGCCGCGTTGGCGGTAGAGCTTGCCTAAGGTCAGGTTCAAGTCGTATGACTGCGGCTGCTGGTCGATGACTTCTGCCAATTCGCGTGCGGCGCGGCCGCTGTTGCGGTCAACGAGGGCGTCAAGGCTTTTGTAAAACCCTGCCGGTATGCTTTTGGCCTGTTTTAGGACGGTCTTCATATCGACACGCGCGGCAAACCAGCCCATAGCGAAGAAAACGGGGAGGAGGACGATGGGTAGTAAGATGACCCACAATTCGTTGTCCATGGTATTCCTTTATTGATTGGTGGCGTTACGCTTTGGGAGCGGTGTCGGAAGCCGTTGCCGGTGTTTCGGTTTTGACCGGAGTCAGGTCTTTTTCGGAAATGTGGGCGTATTTTTTCACTTCGGCACGCAGGCGGTTGTTTTCGCTGCGCAGGGTCAGCAGACGGCCGAAGAGGGCAAACATACCGAACACGATGCCGATAATAAAGGCACCGAAAAGCACGACAATCAGCGGCAGATTGACGTTTTGGCCGGGCAGGTAGAAGAAGGATACGGTGTGGGTATTGGTGATGGCCAGCAGGAGGAAAACAAGAAGAATCAGGATTTTGATGATGGTATAGATGAGTTTCATGGGTTGCTCCGGGTGGGCCGCGGTTGGGGCAGGCCGTCTGAAAAATGGTATCAGTTTAAACGATTTGCCGGATTTCGGATAGGACGGCATGTTTCAGACGGCATGGGAAGAGTGCCTTTAATGCTGACGGGTACTTGTCAAACCCATATTGAAAGGCGTATTGTTCAGTCTTTAGTTATTATCTTACAAATCAGAATAAGAAAGGCAATCATCATGAGCAGACCAGTCCCAGCCGTATTCGGCAGCGTTTTCCACGCTGAAATGCCCGTTATCGCTTATCGTGAAGGTAAATGGCAACCGGTAGAATGGCAATCTTCCAAAGACCTGACACTCGCCCCGGGCGCACACGCCCTGCATTACGGCAGCGAATGTTTTGAAGGTTTGAAGGCATTCCGTCAGGCAAACGGCAAAATCGTGATGTTCCGCCCGACCGCCAATATCGCGCGCATGCAGCAAAGCGCAGATATTCTGCACCTGCCGCGTCCTGAAACGGAAGCTTATTTGAATGCTTTGATCGAATTGGTCAAACGCTCCGCCGAGGAAATCCCTGATGCGCCAGCCGCTTTGTACCTGCGTCCGACTTTGATCGGTACCGACCCTGTGATCGGTAAGGCCGGTTCTCCTTCCGAAACTGCTTTGCTGTACATTCTGGCTTCTCCTGTCGGCGACTATTTCAAAGCCGGTTCGCCCGTTAAAATCTTGGTGGAAACCGAACACATCCGTTGCGCCCCGCACATGGGCCGCGTGAAATGCGGCGGCAACTACGCTTCCGCCATGCCTTGGGTATTGAAAGCCAAAGCAGAGCACGGTGCAAACCAAGTATTGTTCTGCCCGAATGGCGACGTTCAGGAAACCGGCGCGTCCAACTTTATCCTGATTAACGGCGATGAAATCATTACCAAACCGTTGACCGACGAATTCTTGCACGGCGTTACCCGCGATTCCGTACTGACTGTTGCCAAAGATTTGGGCTACACCGTTACCGAACGCAACTTTACCGTTGATGAGCTGAAAGCAGCTGTGGAAAATGGCGCAGAGGCGATTCTGACCGGTACGGCTGCTGTCATTTCTCCGGTAACTTCTTTCGTGATTGATGGCAAAGAAATCGAAGTGAAGAGCCAAGAGCGCGGTTACGCAATCCGTAAGGCGATTACCGACATTCAATACGGTTTGACAGAAGACAAACACGGCTGGTTGGTCGAAGTTTGTTGAATAGAACGCATTTAATAAAAAAAAGGCCGTCTGAAATATTTTTTCAGACGGCCTTTTTTTATTGGTTTTTAGATGGTGGAAGCAATAATAAAATACTAAATTTTGCAAATAAACGGTAGTATTTTAAGATAATCGGTATATAATGAATAGTCATGTTGTAAAAATACATATTGGAAATATCGAATTTTATTGATTTTTCGATGAAGTTAAAAACAGTTATAGATATTTATTCTGTATATTTTGTAAATTTAGTTAAATAGGGAATGCTAAAAGCATATCGTGTTAGAATTTCCCTCCTTTTTGGCTTCGCGGGATTCACTCTGTCAAGTCAAAAAGGAAAAAGATGCAAGATAAAACCATTTTTATTTTGCTATAAAAATCAAAAATAACTTAACTTTGGATGAACTAATCAATTAAAAAGGGACTCTGATACATTTCCGTCAAAAATAACCGGATACATGGTGCGCGGACAGATTGCCTATAAAAGTCATCCAAGGGTTCTGTCTAAACACCATTACCGTTTCCAATTAGAAAACCGGCAGAAGGGGAAACGCTGCCGAGTTTCTCAAAGTGGCCAGCTTCAGTTTGGCCTTTATACAGGCAATTGCTGTTACGACAGAATCCGTCTTACCTCTTTATTCAATCGAACTTTTTTGTTGCACGCTTGTGCGGTGGGAAAGAACGATATTTGATACAAGGAAATACGCTGATTATGTCACATAAACTTGCTCCTCTTGGCCGTACCCATATCCGTCACGGCTCCTCAACTCCTGAAACCACTTCCAAATCATCTTCTCCGCTAAAAGAATGGATACACACTCAAAATTGGGGGGATAGTCCGTCGGTTTTTCCAGAACCCAAGCAATTAAGCGGTAAAAATACTGTAACGAGAGAGGCGGTTCATGTAGCTGAGGCAGAAAGATTGGACAGCACTTCATCATCTTCAGACGGTCTTGTGACAAAAATGCATGTCGCACGAGCCAGCGTTGCTTCTGTAAGCAGCGTTTCCAGTAAAAACACCATTGCGCCTAAAGTAACAAATAAACCTGCCGCTACCGATAAAGCAACGGCAGCCAAACCAGTCAATAAATCGATGGAAAAAGTCCTGGCTGAAAGGCAAAAAATTTACGAAGAGGCTAAAGCAAAAAAAATAGCCGAAGCCGCCGCAGCTAAAGCAAAGGCGGTTGAGCGCGCAAAAGAAGCGCATAAAGCGGCAGTCGAAAAAGCGATTGAAGAGCGTAAAGCCAAACAAGAAGCCGCCCGCAAAGAGAAAGAGGCAGAAGACAGAATTGCCGAAGGAAAAGAAACAGTTGAAATTGCGCATAAAAAGAATCTGAAGGATTCAGACGGCCATGACAAAATAGCGGGCGTTTCTTCCGGCAAAAAAGCAATCAATAGTCACGACGGACACCTCAGTTCGGGTAAAGCAAACAAAATTGACGATCATGCCGAAGGCAGGGTAAGTCTATCTGGAAAATACCGCGTGTATGAATCCAAAGAGTACGGTAATTACATCCGCGTGAATGATTTTGGTGCCGATGCACAGGGTAAGAAAGACAGCCTTCAGGCATTTAAAGCAGCTTTAGAGGCGGCGCACAAAGAAAAAGCCATGGTTTTCTTGGATGGTACTTACTATATTTCCAATCAGATTGTGATGGATAAAACCGTCTCCGGCGCGCGTGGCTTGTTTGGTTCGGGGATGGGCAAAACCAAGGTAACGTTTGATAAGGCGCAGACGGGTGTGTTCAATCCGGACACCAACCATGATGACATTCGCCAATTTGCCGGTATCTTGATTGATGGGCAAAACAATAAAACCATTGCCGACTTGTCGGTTCAATATACCAACCCTGATTTTTACCGCAAAGGCTTAAGCTATTTTGGCAAGGTAAACGGCATTTTAGTGAACGATGCGGACAATACTTTAATCAGCAAAGTAGAGGTTTCCGGTGCCAATCGTGCTGGTGTGATGTTTACGTCAACCGCTTCTTTGGAAACGGAAAAAGGTCAAAAACTGACCTTTAAAGCACGCGTACAAAGCGGCGAAATTGATGAAAAATACGAAGCGCTGCCTTTGGGTGAAAACAACCGTATTGTTGATTCGTATCTACACCACAACCGCGTTGCCGGTGCGCTGATCGGTTTCCAACAAAACTTTATCGGCGAGGGCAACCGTTTGGATTGGAACGGCCACGAAGCGGATGGCGGGACAGGGTACGGTATGGCCGTGGCTGCCGGTAGCTACAATTACGGCATCACATACCGTAAAAACACGACCGACCATAACTACCGCAAGGGTTTGGATGTGCACGATGGTACAGGCATTGTCATTGAAAACAATGTGTTAACGGGTGACCGGCTATATGGTATTGTTGCCTACAACCGCCAGTTTTCTATGGATAAAGTCAAAATTACCGGCAATACCATTATTCAAGATCCGAGCTTCCGTTTGAATGTTGATGATGACTTGGGCAAGTACTACCACATGTATTCAGGTATTCAGGTGCAAACCAATACCCAATACAGAGATTTGCACTCGGCTGACAAAGGCTATTTTGATATAAGCGATAATGTCATTAAAAATCTGACGGTTTATCAAAACAATATTCAGACCTACGCGATTGAGTTCCGTAACCATGAAAGCAAAATGGATTACACGCTCAATATGGCAAACAACAAGATCAGCGGCGAATCCACCAAATATCTGATTGCCGTCATCAACGATACCTATGACCGCGTTTTATCTAAAAACGGCATGGGCAGCGGTACCATTACCATCAGCGGCAATGACGCCGATATCGGCAAGATCATGAAAGGCGCAGTACCGGTTTATGTGGAAGAACACCATGGTAATGTCGCTATGCATGGGGCGGTAACGATTCACAACAACAAAATTTCCGTGCGTGAAGAATCTGCCGGCTATGTCGAATTTGCTTATTTAAAGAGCAATGCTAAAGAGTACAACATCACCAATAATACATTGAAACTTGGCGGTAATTTGAATGATGCTTTGATAGACGTACACAGTACCAACCCTAAGGGTAAGGCATCTTTAAATGTGGCCAACAACAAAATCCTGACGGACATTAAAGGCAAGTTGTATGATTCATGGCTGCGCTTTGAAAATGACATCAACACGTATTCTGAAGGCAATAGCCATAACGGCGCAGCACTGAAAAAAGTGAATACGACCGACAGTAAAGTGGCATTGAGCGATATTTTGTCAGAAGCCAACCATATTGTTGAAACGACTAAAGAGACTGTGTATCACCATACTCAGAACGTGTATACATCAGGAGTGGAAGAACATCATACAACGACAGGGATTTTGTAAGTTGTTGAAGTCGTAATCTTTATGTTTTAAATATTGATAAATAAAAAAAGGCCGTCTGAAAATTTTCAGACGGCCTTTTCATCTAACTCACATTATTTAGCCAGTTCGGCACGCAATTTGTGGGTTACGTTCATCATCACTTGGAGTTGTTCCAGAGTTTCTTTCCAGCCACGTGTTTTCAGGCCGCAGTCTGGGTTTACCCACAGACGTTCAACCGGTACAACCTCGATGGCTTTGCGCAACAGGTGCTCAACTTCAGCTTCAGTCGGTACGCGTGGGCTGTGGATGTCGTAAACGCCCGGGCCGATGTCGTTCGGGTATTTGAACTCGCCGAATGCAGTCAAGAGCTCCATGTCGGAACGTGAAGTTTCGATGGTGATGACGTCAGCATCCATAGCGGCGATGGCAGGCAGGATGTCGTTGAACTCAGAGTAGCACATATGAGTGTGGATTTGGGTGCTGTCTTCGCAACCGGTAGAGGACAGGCGGAACGATTCGCCGGCCCAGTTCAGGTAGGCATCCCAATCGGCACGTTTCAAAGGCAGACCTTCGCGGATGGCAGGTTCGTCGATTTGGATGACTTTGATGCCTGCTTTTTCCAGATCCAATACTTCGTCGTTCAGGGCCAGTGCGATTTGTTTGCACACGGTAGAGCGAGGAATATCGTTGCGGACGAAAGACCATTGCAGAATGGTGACAGGGCCGGTCAACATACCTTTCATCGGGCGTTTGGTCAGGCTTTGCGCGTAAGTAGACCAAGCGACAGTCATGGCTTCAGGACGGCTTACGTCACCGAAGATGATAGGTGGTTTCACGCAGCGTGAGCCGTAGCTTTGTACCCAGCCGTATTGGGTGAATGCAAAACCGCTCAACAATTCGCCGAAGTATTCGACCATGTCGTTACGCTCGGCTTCGCCGTGTACCAGTACGTCCAAGTCCAGTTTTTCTTGTTCTTCAACCACCAAGGCGATTTCTTTTTTCATCGCGGCTTCGTAATCAGCGGCAGACAGTTCGCCTTTTTTGAAGGCTGCGCGTGCTTGGCGGATTTCGGTAGTTTGTGGGAAAGAACCGATGTTGGTAGTCGGTAGCAGAGGCAGGTTCAACCATGCTTGTTGCGCTTTGATACGGTCGGCAAATGGAGATTTGCGTTGGTCCGCGTTGGCAGGCAAATCGGCCAGGCGTTTGGCAACGTCTGCACGGTTGATTTCGCTGCTGTTGGCACGGGAGTCGGCAGCAGCTTGGCTGGCGGCGAGTTCTTCGGCAACGGAATCGCGGCCTTCGTTCAATGCGGCTTTCAGAACGCGCAATTCTTGGGTTTTTTGCAGGGTGAATGCCAACCAAGAGTACAGGTCAGGTTTGTTGGCTTTCAGTTTTTCTTCAACTGACAAGTCAAATGGAGTGTGCAGCAGAGAGCAAGAGCTAGAAATCCACAAACGGTCGCCCAGTTTGGCTTGCAGAGGCTCGACAGTTTCCAAAACTTTGTTCAGGTTGGCACGCCAAATATTGCGGCCGTCGATAACGCCGGCAGACAGAACTTTGTCGTAGTCGGCAAATGCGTCCAGTTGTTCAGGAGCGCGTACCAAGTCGATGTGCAGGCCGTCAACAGGCAGGGATTTCAGCAAAGCAGCGTGTTCGGCAACAGAACCGAAGTAAGTGCTCAACAGGATTTTGGCGTTTACTTTGCTCAAAGTGGCGTAAACGTCTTTGTAGGCTTCTACCCATTCTTTAGGCAGGTCAACAGCCAAAGCTGGCTCGTCGATTTGAATCCATTCGGCACCGGCTTCAACCAAAGCGTTCAGGATTTCAACGTAAACAGGCAACAGTTTAGGCAACAGGCTCAGACGGTCGAATTCGACAGCGCCTTTTTCTTTACCTACCCACAGGAAAGTCAATGGGCCGACGATGGTCGGTTTGGCTTTCAGGCCCAAAGCTTGGGCTTCTTGCAGTTGTTGAACGTAGTGTTTGGCGTTGGCTTTGAATTCGGTATCGGCGTGGAATTCAGGCACCAAGTAGTGGTAGTTGGTGTCGAACCATTTGGTCATTTCGATAGCGAATTGGTCTTTGTTACCACGGGCCAGTTGGAAGAATTGTTCCAAAGACAGGTTTTGGCTGTCGAAGCCGAAACGGGCAGGGATGGCACCGGTGGCAACTTGCAGGTCGAGGATGTGATCGTAGAAAGTGAAATCGCCTACGGCAACGTAATCAGCGTTGGCAGCAGCTTGGTGTTTCCAGTTTTTCTCGCGCAAGTCTTTAGCAACAGCCAGCAATTCTTGCTCGCTGATTTCTTTGCGCCAGTATTTTTCTTGTGCGAATTTCAATTCGCGGAAGGCACCGACGCGCGGGAAGCCTGAAAAATGTAATGTTGTCATGTTAACTCTCCTAGTTGGAATTTTGAATCAGGCCGGTATGGCCTGAATGTTCGATATTGTAAATCAGAATGGTGAGGCCGTCTGTTTTATTAACGGGGACGTACACCCAAAATATGGCAGATGGCGTAAGTCAGTTCGCTGCGGTTGAGGGTGTAGAAGTGGAAGTCTTTGACACCTTCGCGCGAGAGGACTTTGACCATGTCGATGGCGATGCTGGCGGCAACAAGGTTGCGCGTGCCTTGGTCGTCATCCAAACCTTCGTACATTTTAGACAGCCAGCTTGGGATTTTGACGTTGGTCACTTGGGCCATTTTGGTCAATTGTTTGAAATTGGTTACGGGCAGGATGCCGGGAACAATTTCAACGTCAATGCCCATCATCACACAACGGTCGCGAAAGCGCAGATAGCTTTCCACGTCGAAGAAGAATTGGGTAATAACGTGGTTTGCGCCCGCATCGATTTTACGTTTTAGATTGATCAAGTCGGCTTGGGCGGATTTGGCTTCCGGGTGCACTTCTGGATAGGCTGCTACGGAAATATCAAAGTCGGCAACGGAGCGCAACAGTTTGACCAAATCTTCGGCATAGAAAGGTTTTTTCTCGTAGCCGGGCGGCTCGTCGCCACGCAGAGCGACAATGCGGCGGATACCGCTGTCCCAATAATCTTTGGCGATTTGGCGCAACTCGTCAGGGCTGGCGTCGATACCGGTCAGGTGGGGGGCTGCGTCAAGGCCGGTTTCTTGTTTGATGCGTTTAACGATACTGTGTGTGCGGTCGCGTTCGCCGGAGTTTGCACCGTAGGTTACGGAAACGAATTTCGGATGCAAGGTTTGCAGGCGATGGATGGAATCCCACAGCATGGTTTCCATTTGTTCGTTTTTCGGCGGGAAAAATTCGAACGAAACATTGATGTCGCCTTTCAAATCAGAAAGGCTGTTGTTTAAAGCAGCGATTTCTCGAGCGTGATTCATGGTTATGCACCTTCTGCATATCTTTTATTTGTTGTCAGGCTGCATAATAAATTTGAGGTTGGTATGAGTCAATTTCGAAATTTTCCGAAATTGTATGAATAGATTTAATAAAGACCTCAGGCCGTCTGAAAAACAGCCTGAGGTCTTGTTTGATAGGGAAGGGAGGAAAGATTATTCTGTTTCATCTATCCATGCTTGTTGCACGGCTTCGAGAATACGCTCGCCGCAACGCGCCGGATCATCGTCAAATTCAGGCAGAGCCATAATCAAATCACGCAGTTGGGTAAAACGCACGGTTTTCGGGTCGATGCTGTCGCCGTGTAAGTCGTAGAGTTCTTCGGCGATGCGTTGGGTATCTGTCCATTTCATGATGTGTTCCTTTATTGGGTTTCGACTATTGCCAATTATTTTAATCAAGAAGAAGTCGGACTGCCAGATTGTTTTACGGAAGATAGGCAGGTAAATGATGACGCTATTTTTTAACAAAATAGCATAGTTGCGTTAAAATACGGCAAGACACTTAAAATTCACGGCATATTCCCTTTGAATCTGCCGTTTTATACTTTCTATTCCGTTTTGAATGATTTGGTTTCCATGCAAAATTTACATTTCGCTATGCAACCAAATTTTTTGGAACGGCTCTTAAGACAATCCATCGCTTAAAAATAAAAGGAAAAAAGATGAATAACGCGCTCAACGCCAAGCTGTCCAAACTGATTTACGCGCTCGCTTCCGATGATTCGGAGTATCTGTCCAAAGCAGGTGCATTCGACCGTTTGCTGTTGTTGGTTCGCGAATTTTATCGGATGCTGGACGAAACAGAAGGTTTGAAGCAGCTGGTGTTCCGTCTGTATTACGGCAAACACTATGGCTTGATTAAACTGGATGCTGCTTCACCCAACGACGATGCAGGCGCATTGAGGTTGAAACGTTGGATGGTTTATTCGCGCATCGCAGAGCGTATCGAAAATTGCGGCAAGCATTTGTCGGTCGTGCTTGAAGATGCGGTGTTGGAAAATGGCGCGGACAAATCGCGTTATATAGATGAAGCCAATGCCATTATCGAGCGTTTCGGTTTGGTAAGGGATGAGGCTGCACTTTCAGCTATCGAGGCAGAGGAAGCGTTGAAGGCAGAGGCTGAACTGCCGACAGTAAACAAATCTCAGAACGCTGCTCCCCGTTATAACGGCAATCTGCATCAAATCAGAATGCAAGAAAAAATTGAAAATTACTCCGCTACGCAGAAAGTGGCCTCCATGCAAATTTCGCGTATGCGTTTTATTTTCCCTCATATCAAATAGTTTGCCGCATAAGCAACAGGCCGTCTGAAAACCATGAATTTGTGGTTTCAGACGGCCTTTTTTTCAACTTTGTTTTAATGGTCTTCACGTGCATGGTTGATCGTATATTTGGGAATTTCTACGACCAAATCTTCATCGGCAACAACTGCCTGACAGCTCAAGCGTGAATCGGCTTCCAAGCCCCATGCCTGGTCGAGCAGGTCTTCTTCCAGTTCACTCGGCTCTTCCAAGCTGTCAAAACCTTTGCGGATAATCACGTGGCAGGTAGTGCAGGCGCAGGATTTTTCGCAAGCATGATCGACTTCGATGTCGTGGTCGAGCAGTACGTCAAGGACGGTTTGGCCTTCCGGTGCATCTTCGATAACCGCGCCTTCAGGGCATAATGTCGCGTGTGGGAGTACGGTAATTTTTGGCATTTTTATTGTCTCGGTTGTTTAAGAGTGGTTGTGGTTAAAGTGGTTTCAGACGGCCTTGGATATTCAATATTCAGGCTGTCTGAAAAATGGGTTTATAACATGATGCCTTTACTTCTTAAATTTTCCAAACACTCGTCCAGATAAGCATCATCATGTTCGGCATAAATCGGCAAAGTGGATGCTTCAATCACGTGCGAATGGTATGGGGCAGCGGCTTTGCCGCGATATAGTGGGTCTTTCCATAAAACATCCGGTTTGTAACCGCGCTTTTCCATCTCTTCCATAATCAATACGTGATACAGGTAGAGTTTGTAGGGTGAGTGGGTAAAAACGTAATTAACCGTCGCATGCGGTCTGCCCCAGCCCGCTCCGCGTAAAGCAGCGCATTCACGGTGTTGCCCCAAAAGCTGGGCGCGGGGGAGTAGGGGGATAAGGGTTTGGTGCCAGAGTCGCATAAAAGAAATCGTTTCAGTTTTTGGATATTTAGATAGACGACCTTTGTATCTTCCGAGGCCGTCTGAAACTGTTTAGGCATCAAATATTATCAACGCTTTGCCCTGTTAACGCGCGTTGGATGTTGCGGTTCATGCGCTTGGCGGCGAAGTTGTCGGTGCTGTGGCTGAGTTTGGCAACGGCGGCACGGATGTCTTCGGCTTTGCCGTCTTTCAGATGGCCTTGCAAGTTGGCGATGTCTTGTTGAATCTGTTGCAATTCTTCAGCTTCCAATAAATCGCTATCCAATTCAAGAGCAGCGTTGACGGCGTCGGTCAGGCTTTCGGCTTCGACTACGGCTTCGGCTCGGGCGCGGGCTGCCATGTCTTCGGCAGCGTTGCTCATGCTGTCTTTGAGCATTTGGGTGATGGTGCTGTCGTCCAAACCGTAGGAAGGTTTAACTTCGATTTGCGCCTGTGCGCCGGTGCTTTGCTCTTGTGCAGAAACGGACAGCAAGCCGTCGGCGTCAACTTGGAAGGTTACGCGGATACGCGCTGCGCCTGCAGCCATGGGCGGAATGCCGCGCAGGGTGAATTTGGCAAGGCTGCGGCAGTCGGAAACGAGTTCGCGCTCGCCTTGTACGACGTGTATCGTCATGGCAGTCTGACCGTCTTTGAAGGTGGTGAAGTCCTGCGCGCGCGCGGTGGGGATGGTAGAGTTGCGCGGGATGATTTTTTCGGCAAGACCGCCGTATGTTTCTAATCCGAGTGACAAAGGTGTAACGTCAAGTAGCAGCCATTCGCCGTCGGTTTTGTTACCCGCAAGGACGTTTGCTTGTATGGCGGCGCCGAGTGCAACCACTTCGTCTGGGTTGAGGTTGTTCAACGGAGTTTGTCCAAAGAAGGTGGCGACCGCTTGTTGAACATGCAACATGCGGGTCGAACCGCCGACCATAATCACGCCTTTAATGTCGGCTTTGGTCACGCCTGCGTCTTTCAGTGCTTGTTTGACCGGCTCTATGGTTTTTTGCACCAGATTTTGGGTCAGATTGTGAAACTCTTGGCGGGTAATGACGGTATGAACTTTATGGCCGTCTGAAAGTGTGGTCTCGATGACGGCTTCGGTTTGAGTGGTCAGTTTTTCTTTGGCAGTGCGGACAAGGGAAAGTAGAAGTTGACTGTCTTGTTCGTTGAGTTTGGAAAGGTCGTTTTGTTCGAGCAGGTGGCAGAATAAACGATGGTCGAAGTCGTCGCCGCCCAATGCGCTGTTGCCACCGGTGGCTTTTACTTCAAACAGGCCTTTGGTTAGTTGCAATACGGATACGTCGAATGTACCGCCGCCCAAGTCGTAAACGACAAACGTGCCTTCTGATGCGTTATCCAGTCCGTAGGCGATTGCGGCGGCTGTTGGCTCATTGAGGAGGCGCAATACATTCAAGCCTGCCAAGCGTGCGGCATCTTTGGTGGCTTGACGTTGAGCATCGTCGAAATAGGCAGGAACGGTAATGACGGCGCCAACCAAATCGCCGCCCAATGTTTCTTCGGCGCGCAATTTGAGGGCTTTGAGGATTTCTGCCGATACTTCGATAGGCGTTTTCGCACCTTGACGGGTGTTTAATTCGACCACGCGCTCATTGGGGGTAAATTGATAGGGCAGGTATTGCGCATCTTGTGTAAGGTCAGTAAGGGTGCGGCCGATCAGGCGTTTGGCGGAGCTGACCGTATTCAGAGGATCAGTTTTTTGTGCGGAAAGGGCGTTTTTGCCGACTTCGACTCCGCCATCCAAATAACGGACAACTGAAGGTAGGGTGGTGCGGCCGTCTGAATCGGGCAGGCAGACTGCGCTGCCGCTGCGTACGGTGGCTACCAAGCTGTTGGTTGTGCCTAAATCAATGCCTACGGCGAGGCGGTGTTGATGGGGGGCGGCGGACATGCCGGGTTCGGAAATCTGCAAAAGAGCCATGATTGTGTGCCTTCTGATGCTGTATTTATTAGGATGGGGCAGATTTTAGCAGATTTTTGGCAGATAGTTGAGTGGATTGCTAGGAAATAACCATAAGGCCTAATGTTGTTTTTTGATTGAAAAGAAAGTGGATTTTGAATCCGGACTTGTATTTTTTAAGAAATGCGGATAAAATTCAGCCTCTTTGCCTTGCCTTTTACTTCGCATGGTGAAAGGCTGTTTTTAATCATCCATAAGGAGATAACATGCGTCATTACGAGATCGTGTTTATCGTTCATCCTGATCAAAGCGAGCAAGTGCCTGCTATGGTTGAGCGTTACAAAACCATGATTACTGAAGCCAACGGTAAAATCCACCGTTTGGAAGACTGGGGCCGTCGTCAATTGGCTTACCCCATCAACAAAATCCACAAAGCACACTATGTTTTGATGAATATCGAAACTACTCCCGAAGTGGTTGAAGAGTTGGAAACTGCTTTCCGCTTCAATGATGCCGTACTGCGTCACCTGACCATCAAAACAAAACACGCTGTAACTGAAGCTTCCCCAATGCTGGGCGGCGAAAAAGCAAAAAACTTGCTGAACGGTGCAGCTGAAGAAGTTGCAGCAGCTGAATAAGATTGAACAATCTGATTAAGCTTACCGCCCGTATCTTGCAGGTTCAGCCTTTGAGATATACGCCGGCAGGAATCCCTGTTTTAGATGTTGTGTTACAACATGAATCTTGGCAGGAAGAAAACGGACAAAAATGTCTGGTCAAATTTGAAATTCCTGCGCGGATTTTAGGTAAGCAGGCTGAGGAATGGCAGTATCGGCAAGATGCCGTCATCGAGTCGGAAGGTTTTTTGGCGCAACGCAGCCAACGCTTCCCAAAGCCGGTACTACGCATACAGAACATTAAAGAATATAAAGGTTAAACGACAATGGCTCGTCAATCATTCAAACGTAGAAAATTCTGCCGCTTTACGGCTGAAAAAATCCAAGAAGTTGATTACAAACAAGTTGATTTGTTGAAAGACTTCATCTCTGAAAACGGCAAAATTATCCCTGCCCGCATTACTGGTACTAAAGCACACTACCAACGTCAGTTGGCTACTGCTGTGAAACGTGCCCGTTTCCTGGCTCTGTTGCCTTACACCGATCAACACAAATAATTTTGGAGTTTAAATCATGCAAATTATTCTGTTAGAAAAAATCGGCGGTCTGGGTAACTTGGGTGACATCGTTACCGTTAAAAACGGTTACGCACGCAACTTCCTGATCCCTGCCGGTAAAGCAAAACGTGCAACCGAAGCCAACATGAAAGAATTCGAAGCACGCCGCGCTGAATTGGAAGCCAAACAAGCTGAAATCTTGGCTGATGCTAAAGCACGTCAAGAAAAACTGGAAGGCCAAACCATTACTGTTGCTCAAAAAGCCGGTGTTGATGGTCGTCTGTTCGGTTCTGTTACCAATGCTGACATCGCTGAAGCGATTGTTGCTGCCGGTATCCAAGCTGCTAAAGCAAACGTACGTCTGCCTAATGGCCCATTGAAAGCTGTTGGCGAATACGAAGTTGAAGTGGCTCTGCACACTGACGCTGTTGCTAAAATTACCGTTGCTGTTGTTGCAGCCGCTGAGTAATTGATTCATTCAAGGCCGTCTGAAAATCAAGGGTTTCCTTGGATTTCAGACGGCCTTGTTTATGTGCTTGAGCCGAAGCAAATAGGTGTCGAGTTGTCTATATTTTTGGCTGATTAAAAAGTATGGCGGTTGGCATAGAGAGATGATGTGTTAGACGAATATTCTTTCGTATTCGGATTTATCATAGTATTTAATAAAGAGATTATTTATGAATAAAATCAAAATCTTTGGGATGGGTCTGGCTGCTTTGGCTCTGGCTTCATGCGGCACTCCGCAAAAGCCTGCTGTTGATACGGCAAAACCGGTTGAGCCTGTTTCCTCTGCAAAACGACCTGTATTTGATGCTGCGGCTGAATCTGTTGCCAGCAGCGGTTTTAATGAAAACGTCAATGTTCAGCAGTTTATCCAATATGAAGTGAAAAACCGCCGTTTCAGTGCGGAAGAGTTGCGTAACTTCTTCAATGGCGTGGTGTATAAAGGCAACATTATTACCATTATGTACCGCCCAAGCACTTCGCGTCCTTGGTATGAGTTCCGTACCGGTAACTCCGGTGCGACCAAATTTAATGGTGGCAGACAATTCTATGCGGCAAACCGTGCTGTAATTGATGATGTGGCACGCAAATACGGCGTACCTGCGGAATTGATTGTGGCGATTCTTGGTATTGAAACCAATTATGGCAAAAATACGGGTAGCTTCCGCGTTGCCGATGCTTTGAGTACATTGGCCTTTGATTACCCCCGCCGTGCCGAATTTTTCCAAAACGAATTGAGCGAACTTTTGCTGATGGCAAAAGAAGAAAAAGAAAATATCTTTGACTTCAAAGGCAGCTATGCCGGCGCGATGGGCATGCCGCAATTTATGCCTTCAAGCTACCGTAAATGGGCGGTGGACTATGATGGTGATGGTCATCGCGATATTTGGAATAATGTCGGCGATGTGGCGGCTTCTGTCGCCAATTATATGAAACAGCATGGCTGGCAGCTCGGCGGTAAGATGGTTGTGCCGGTAAGTCTGTCGATTACTCCGCACTTGCAGGCGATTATCGATGAGAAAACTGCCTTGACGCGCACTGTCGCAGATTTCAAAGCTTTGGGTGTCGTGCCTCAAGCTGCTGTTGCGGATAATGAAAAGGCTGTATTGTATGCTTTGGAAACCAGCCCGGGCGTATTTGAATACTATTTGGGCCTGAATAACTTCTACACGGTATGGCAATATAACCACAGCCGCATGTATGTAACAGCGGTACGCGATATTGCGAATGCAATCAATAACAATGGTCTGTAAGCCATAAGAGAACCACCCTTCGGGGTGGTTTTTGGATATTGAGGATTTGTAAGGGGATTAAGCCATCAGTCTGATTTTCATGGCGTAACGTTTTTTACTGTGCCCTGAAACAAATTGTCCGCCTCGGGCAGGGGATAAAAACGCATTGCCTTCTGCGGTTGGTTCTGCACAAGTATATTGGCCGTTTCGATCGCTCCAGAGTGCGTACACAGGCAGATTGTGGGTGCGGATATCTAGTTTCAAGCCGTCAAATGCAACGTGTGCATCCTGGTCGGAGGAAACAAATTCGGTATGGGAGATATAGTCGGCATCGTATGGTGCGCCGTTGAAATCAAATTGTGTGCCGGCAGCGGTAAAGTAGGGGTGGAATCCTGGGGACGTGCGGACGGGCGATTCGCCGTAATTGCAGACGGTCAGGATGGCAATGGCTTCATTTTCGTTAGGTAGGCTGTAATCGAGCAACCATTCGACGTGTTCATAGCCTTTTTCTGTGCTGATTAATTTCAAGCCGATATCCGATTCATTTTGATGACGGATTTCCCAGTCTGAAGTTCTGCCGAAACCATGTTGGGCCAGATGATTTTTGCTGTCCGGTCCGAATTGGGGTAAGCAAACGTGCATGCCGCCGCGTAATTTTGTATCATCGCCCACGTGGACGCTGGTTTTCGGAAATAAGACTTCCCGTCCTTTTAGAATCAGGGAGTCAATATATCCGCCTATTGTATTGACTTGCATAGTGGCTGATTTGTTGTGTAGTATGATTTCAGTCATAATGATTTAAGTTTCAAATTGTTTATCATTTATGTAGTATTATAACATTACGATGACATGCTGTCGCTGTCGGCTTGATAGAAAATCCTTAATAAAAATCAAAAAAATGCTAGAATATATGCCATTTTCTGAGGCCGTCTGAAAAGCGGATAATTCTTTTCAGACGGCCTTCCGATTTATTTCCCGTAGAGAAACAACATGGCTTATCAAGTTCTTGCACGAAAATGGCGCCCGAAAACCTTTGCCGATTTGGTCGGTCAGGAACACGTCGTCAAAGCCCTGCGCAACGCGCTGGACGAAGGCCGTCTGCACCATGCCTATCTGCTGACAGGGACGCGCGGTGTGGGTAAAACCACGATTGCCAGGATTTTGGCCAAGAGTTTGAACTGCGAAAATGCCGTGCATGGCGAACCATGCGGTCAGTGTGAAAGCTGTACGCAAATCGACAGCGGCCGTTATGTGGATTTATTGGAAATCGACGCGGCATCGAATACCGGTATCGATAATATCCGCGAAGTGTTGGAAAACGCCCAATACGCGCCGACAGCGGGTAAATACAAAGTCTATATCATCGACGAAGTGCATATGCTTTCCAAAAGCGCGTTCAATGCCATGCTGAAGACTTTGGAAGAACCGCCTGAACACGTTAAATTTATTTTGGCGACCACCGATCCGCATAAAGTCCCCATTACCGTATTGAGCCGCTGTTTGCAGTTTGTTTTGCGCAACATGACAACCCAGCAGGTTGCCGAGCATTTGGCACATGTCTTGGATCGTGAAAACGTTCCTTATCAGCCACAGGCTTTGCAACTTTTAGGCCGTGCCGCCGCCGGCTCGATGCGCGATGCGTTGAGCCTTTTGGATCAGGCGATTGCCATGGGGTCGGGTAAAGTGGCCGAACAAGATGTCCGCCAAATGATCGGAGCAGTCGATAAACAATACTTGTTTGAATTGCTTGAAGGAATCATCAATCAAAACGGTGAGGCCTTGCTGGAAAAAGCTCAGGAAATGTCCGCCAGAGCGATTGGTTTTGACAGCGCATTGGCAGAATTGGCCATGTTGTTGCAACGTTTGGCTTTAATTCAAACCATTCCTTCCGCCTTGGCAAATGATGACCCTGAACGTGAAACTTTGCTGCGATTAAGTCAGGCTTTGAGTGGAGAGCAGATTCAGCTTTATTATCAATGTGCTATTCATGGCAAACAGGATTTGCCGCTGGCTCCGGACGAGTATGCCGGTTTTGTCATGACGCTTTTGCGCATGCTTGCATTTGCGCCGTTGGCCGCTTCGGGTTGTGATACGCAAAGTCAGATTGAACACACGGATTTGCATTCCGATCATCAGAAAGCTGAGGCCGAAAAAAAGCCTTTTCAGCTGCCGAAATCTGAGCCGATAGCAGCACCGGCGGTTGAGAAAGAGGCTGTTCCGACTAAACGGGATATCGTTGAAAGGCCGTCTGAAGAAACCGTTCAGCCTGTTCAGCAACAACAGGCGGATGTACCGCCTTGGGAAGACATGCTGAGCCAAGTATCGGCTGAGCCGCCTCAAACTCAAGCGGTGCAGATGCAAGAAACTGCGGAGTCATTGCCTGTTGCAAAAGTTCAGATGGCCTCTGAGCCGGAAGAATATCCGCACATGGATGAGGAAATTCCGCCTCCGTTTTTTGATGAAGCATATACATATGAAGATTCACATCATGCTAATGTGATGGAAGTACCACAGCCGGTTGCATCTGCTGAGTCTGAAGAAGAGGAGGGGGATGATGAAGAGCTTCAGTTCACTCCTTTGCCTGAGTTTAAAACAGAGAATTGGCACAGCATTATCGAACGCTTTGCCCGTAAATTAGGCGCAGCGCAGATGTTGGCGCAAAATGCGGCATGGACGAGTTATGATGCGGAAGCAGGTTTAATCATGCTGTCGTTGACGGATGAAGCCAAAGCCACTGCCAATAAAGAGCGCTTGGACAAAATCTGCCAGACGTTGAGCGAGGCATACCATCTTGGCAATTTAAGGCTGCAAACCGAGCCTTGGCAAGATGATAAAGGCTGGGAAACGCCGGTGATGCGCCGCAAACGTATTCAAGAAGAAGGGCGGCAGCAGGCGCAAGATTTTCTGGAAGCGGATACAACGGCGCAGAAAATCTTGCAAACCTTTGAAGCACAATGGCTGCCGGATTCTTTAGAGTTGGCAGGGCATTCTTAAAATACTGATATACAAGGCCGTCTGAAAGGCAATAGCGTTTTTCAGACGGCATGAGTGAAACCCATTTATTCAAACCCATAGGAGTAAAATATGTTCGGAAAAGCCGGATTAGGCGGCCTGATGAAACAGGCTCAACAAATGCAGGAAAATATGAAAAAGGCACAAGCCAAGCTGGCTGAAACCGAAGTTGAAGGCGAAGCAGGCAATGGTTTGGTAAAAGTTGTGATGACGTGTTCGCACGTTGTCCGCAAACTTGAAATCAGCCCTGATTTGATTCAAGAAGCCGCTGACGACAAAGAAATGTTGGAAGATTTGGTATTGGCCGCTATCAATGCCGCTTCTGAAAAAGCCGAAGAAACCACCAACAAAACCATGGGTGCGTTTACCCAAGGCCTGCCTGCAGGCATGGGCGACTTCTTCCGCTAAACCCGCGCCGCAAAGCAAACAAAGGTCGTCTGAAACACTAAAAATCAGTTTCAGACGGCCTTTGGATTATCTGTTTTGCAGATTGAAAAGTTATTCCGCCGTAGGTATATTGAGTGTGCCACTGCATTCAAACCCGCTCAATCAATATTATAGTGGATTAACTTTAAACCAGTACGGCGTTGCCTCGCCTTGCCGTACTATCTGTACTGTCTGCGGCTTCGTCGCCTTGTCCTGATTTAAATTTAATCCACTATAAAAACCAACCGATACACTAAACAAAATGAAACCGTCCCTTCCCATCCGCTCACTTCTTTTAAGTTGTATGTTCGCCGCAGCAAGCGTAAACAGCTTTGCCGCCGAAACCGTCATTACTTCTCCGGATAAGCAGTTCAGCGTCAAAAAAGTCTGCAACCACAAAACCCAAGAATGCTCTTTCTACGCAGGCAAAAAAGTCATCGAAAAAAATCTTCCCGAAGACAGGACAAGCTATGAATGGCTTGGCAATACCTTCGCATTAAGAACCAGCTTCGGGTCGTATGATTCCTACACCACCTTCGCCGACCGTACCCACAAGCCCCATACGCTTTCCTCCGTCATCGCCACTGACAGCAAAACGCAATGCGCCGTGACTGCAGATAATAAAGGCGTGTCTTTCTACTCGCTGTTCCATGAAAAACCGGTCAAATTCATTTCCGCAAAAGACAAAAAATTCAGCTTCATCCAAGATGTCGCCACGCTGGAATCCGTCATCGAAGCAGAATTCAAAGGCAAGAAAATACACATGACATATATGAACAAAGCCGAACGCAATGTCTCGGTCGTTTTAGATAATCCGTGTGTGAAATGATGTGCTAAATTTGATGGACAAGGCCGTCTGAAAAGATGCCGTTTGTTCAAAAAAATGAAACAGCCCGAAACCTGACTGAAAAAAGGTTACGGGCTGTTTGCACCTGTTCGCCAAACTAAGCTGGTAGGGCGTAAGGTTGCCAGTTTGGCGGATAGAGACTTTTACAAAGGTCTCATGAGGATTCAGGGCTTTCTTTGAGAAAGAACAATCGTTCCTTATTGATGTAAAAAAGCCTGAACAGCAGTTCAGGCTTTTGAAATTTGGCTCCCCGACCTGGGCTCGAACCAGGGACCTGCGGATTAACAGTCCGTCGCTCTACCGACTGAGCTATCGGGGAATGGGGCGTATTATAATGGCTGGAAAAAATGTGTCAATCCATATTTTCAAGAAAATGGTACAAAATATTTCAAATGTTTGAATGTTAAAAATATTTTGTAATCAAGTTTCACATGTTCCCCAGCCGTTTCAGACGGCCTTTAGTATTTGGCGTTAACCAATTTGCCGTTTTGGAATACTTGTTGCTGCATTACCGTGCCGTTGTAGGCGTAAGTGGTCAGCGAGCCGTTGCTTGGCGTGGCGCGGAACTGCATCAGTTGGTTGCGGCTGAGGACGTAGGGGTCCGTGCGTTTTTGGCTGTTGTCGCTGTAAAAGTCTTGGACGACATATTCGTTGTTGCGTTTGCTGATCAGTTGGCGATGGAAGCCGCCTTTGACTGCGCTGTTGCTGGGTGTGCCGTGTGCATCAAAATAGGTCACGATTTGTTCTTCTGAGATACGGATGCCGTCTGAATCCGTGCCTTTGGTGGTTTTGGTTTTATCCAAGCCGACAGGGATGTTGATGGATGTACCCAAGCCGACGTGGCGGCCGATGCTGGTGCCGACGCCTAAGCCGACGGAAACGCCGGGCGTGCCGACTGTACATGCGCTGAGTGAAGCTGCCAAAAGGGCTGGTAAGAGAACTTTTTTCATAATGTGTATCCTTGTAATAAAAAATGTTTGTAATGTGGGAAGTATAGTATTTTTGCGGGGTAGCTGGTGTTAGTATTGGTAAAAGGGCGCAAGGCCGTCTGAAAAACAAGATAGAAACGAATATATCATTCTAGTGTAGAATGTGCCGAAATAATGATTTAATAAGAATGTGAATGAATAATGAAAACTTTGAAATTTACGAAGATGCACGGCTTGGGCAATGATTTTATGGTGGTCAATGCCATCGAGCAGGACTTTGATCCGTTGGCTGCGCCGCTTGCCCAATGGGCAGACCGCTATCGCGGCGTGGGTTTTGATCAGTTTTTGGTAGTGGAGAAGCCTTCTTCTGATGCGGTCGATTTTCGGTACCGCATTTTCAATGCCGATGGTCGGGAAGTAGAGCAGTGTGGCAATGGAGCGCGTTGTTTTGCGCGTTTTGTCGCGGATAAGGGTTTGACGAATAAAACGGAAATTTTAGTCGAAACGGCCAAAGGGATTATTGTGCCGAAGCTGTTGGATAACGGTTTGGTTACCGTCAATATGGGTAAACCGCGTTTCATGCCGTCTGAAATTCCGTTTGTGCCTGCACATGGTGAAAATGAAGATGCGTTGACACATATTGTCTTGGTCGGTTTGGAGTCTGTACCGGTAAGCTGTGTGAATATGGGTAATCCGCATGCGGTGATTTTGGTTGATAATGTTGAAACCGCACCGGTGGAGCATTGGGGCGGCGCTATTGAATCACACGAGCAGTTTCCTGAACGGGTAAATGTCGGCTTTTTGCAGGTTGAAGATGAGTTGTCAGTCCGCCTGCGTGTGTTTGAACGCGGGGTAGGGGAAACTCAGGCTTGCGGCACCGGAGCGTGTGCGGCGGTGGTGGCAGGCGTGCGCAATGGTTTGCTGAAAGCGGGTGCGCCTGTGCGTGTTACTCTGCCTGGCGGCGAATTGTTTATCAGTTGGGAAGAAGGTGGCGATGTGCAAATGACCGGCCCTGCTGAAACCGTTTTTGAAGGCGAGTTGCAGTATTCATGATGGTTTCTTTGGATTTTTGGTTTGCTGTCGCGTATGCTGCGGTATCGTTGGCGTTTATTTTTCGCGCGCAGCGGTTTCAATGGTTGTGGGCTACGGTGTTGTTGTGGCTGGGGATTTCGGCACTGGGCGCACGCTTGTTGCCCGGAATGTGGGGCTTTACGCATACAGGCCCTTTGTTCATCCCCCATTTTTATCTGACAATCGCCAGTATTTTCTTCTTTATTGATGATTGCAGTAAAACGGAAGACAAAAAGTTTTGGTCGGCAGGCGAATATGCCGGTTTGACCTTATTTGCGGTTTCCAATGTCGTCATGACTTTGGCTTTTGTTTTCTTGGCAGGCGTGGTTTATTTCATCTTGCCGCTGGCTGGCGCGGTTTTTGCATGGGCGGCCTTACTGAAAATTTATGCTTTGAAACCTATTTATTGGTTTGCATTGCAGGGCGTCCTGATGCTGGTGTTTTATCTGCACAGAGTGGTTGTTTGCAAGCAGTCTGCCTCTCTTTTCAGTATGCGGCAGATGTGGGCAGGCTGGATGGTTGCCGTCGTGATGCAGGCTGTGGTTGCCGTTGCATTGATTTTTGAGCGCAGTGGATATTGACCGCGCTTGAACCAAAAGTTATAAAGAAAGAAATTTTCGATATTGGTTTTTCAGACAGCCTGAGTTTAATATGCAGGCTGTATTACATCTAAATCAGGAGCAGGAAATGAAAATTGCAAATAATATTACCGAGCTGATCGGCAACACACCTCTGGTGAAACTGAACCGCCTGACCGAAGGTTTGAAAGCGCAAATCGCCGTTAAACTTGAATTTTTCAATCCGGGCAGCAGCGTAAAAGACCGTATTGCCGAAGCCATGATTGAAGCGGCCGAGCAAGCCGGTAAAATCAATAAAGATACCGTTATCGTTGAGGCAACCAGCGGCAATACCGGTATCGGTTTGGCAATGGTGTGTGCGGCCCGCGGTTATAAATTGGCGATTACTATGCCTGAAAGCATGAGTAAAGAACGCAAAATGCTGCTGCGTGCGTTTGGTGCAGAATTGATTTTGACTCCTGCTGCTGAAGGTATGGCAGGTGCTATCGCTAAAGCCCAGTCTTTGGTGGACGAACATCCAGATACTTACTTTATGCCGCGCCAATTTGATAACGAGGCTAATCCTGAAGTTCACCGCAAAACCACTGCCGAAGAAATTTGGCGCGATACAGGCGGTAAAGTGGATATTTTCGTGGCCGGTGTAGGTACGGGCGGTACGATTACCGGCGTGGGCGAAGTGTTGAAAAAATACAAACCCGAAGTTCAAATCGTGGCTGTCGAGCCTGAAGCTTCCCCAGTATTGAGTGGTGGCGAGAAAGGCCCGCATCCGATTCAAGGTTTGGGTGCAGGCTTTATCCCCAGCGTTTTGAATACGACTGTTTACGACAGCATTTCCAAAGTACCTAACGAGGCAGCGTTTGAAACTGCGCGCGCTATGGCTGAAAAAGAAGGCATTTTGGTAGGTATTTCTTCCGGTGCCGCGGTATGGAGCGCATTGCAACTGGCTAAAAAACCTGAAAACGAAGGCAAGCTGATTGTTGTCTTGTTGCCATCATATGGCGAACGCTATCTTTCTACGCCTCTGTTTGCCGATTTGGCATAATATAGGATTGTCGTTAAAAGGCCGTTTTCAGACGGCCTTTTTTGCGTATGGGCTTGAGATATCGTATGAAATCTGTTGTAATTCAGTTAATCTGTTTTGAATACCGTTATTCAAAAGTTGGTTTCTTCAACGAATCATGCTTATAATGCGCATTATGAAAAAATACATTCTTCCTATCCTTGCTGTAGCGGCACTTGCCGGTTGTGAATCGATTTATGTTCCGACTTTGAAAGAAGTGCCAGTTCGACCAACCAACGTCAAAAAGCCTAAGGCTGATTCACAAGTTTCAGCTACCGGTTATCATTTGGCTCCTTCGCATTGGGCAGATGTTTCCAAGATTCATGATGAAGCACGTCGCTTGAGTACCCAAGTGAGCCAAGGTAGTCTGACCAAAGTTCAGGCTGCACAATATTTGAACCGCTTCCGTATCCAACAAGTGGGACGCAACTCTGTCGATGACAGTATGTACGAAGTTTATCTGCGTTCTGCCGTTGACAGCCAGCGTGGTGAAATTACTACCGAGCAATCCAAACAGTACATCCAAGGTGCTTTGCGCGGTTGGCAGCAACGTTGGAAAAACATGGATACTAAGCCAAGCAATCCTGCATTTACCAACTTCCTGATGGAAGTTATGGGTATGCAACCTTTGAAATAAAAAAGTCATAAACTGAGAAGGCCGTCTGAATATTCAGGCAGCCTTCTTTTTATATGTATGTGTGTCGTTGAATTCTATTTAATATGATGTTTTTAAAATTTCAAAACAAACAACAGCGTTTTTTCTATTTATTGACTACGGCTGTTTTTATTTCTGTCGTTATGGTTATATGGTCTTATGCATGGTCGAAATATTTTGATTTAGGAGCGAATGAGTCAAGAGAGGCTGTAGAGATTGCAGGATTGAGTCTGTTATTGCAGTTTTTTTTATGCCTCCCCTATTTTTGTTTCAAGAGATATATTTTTACTTCTCTTGCGATTACATCGATTATTAATGGAGTATATCTGTATTTGTATTGGATGTCTTCTACGCCTCCCTGTTGTGGAGATATGGGGCAGGGTTTGATTACTATGCTGTATATGTTTATTTCAGGTGTATATTTCGTTGTTTCATGTGGGATTTTTATTGACTATTTGTATTCTAAGAAGGTTCAAAAAAATAGGAAGTCATCATAAGTTGAGATATGATGGAGAAAAGGCCGTCTGAAACCTAGATTTTAGGTTTCAGACGGCCTTTTATTTTGCTGTATTGTAAACGTTGTTTGCCGATGCAACACGAGTCTGTCTGTTCTAGTGGTGCACGATATCGCCAGTAATAAGCCTATAAGGTTTTTCGAAGTGAAATTCTTACACTGCGAGAGCTAAGGTCAGGGAATCACCCTGGCTGTTGTTAAGGTAGGCAGAAAGTGCAGAGTGGTTTTTCATAGGCGATTTAGGTGTATTTGAAGAAAAAGTGTGTCCGACTTGTGGTCGGTGCATGTTGTTAAGAACCAAACAGCTTGTCAGCCGCTTGACGGGCTTTTTCTTGAATATCTTCGGTCAGATAGTTTTTCATCTGAGAATAAACCAGCGCAATGACGGCAATGTCATCGCTGAAGCCAAATGGAATCAGAAGGTCGGGAATGCTGTCGATAGGGCTGAGGAAATAAACCAGTGCGCCGACAATAATCATTTTAGCCCGTTTGGGCGTGTGTTCGGATTCCCAAAGGTAATAAAGTGCATAAAGCTGTCGGACGACAGGTTTGCCCAGACGGCCGGCAAAGCGTCCGAGTTTTTTCATAAAGCCGGATGTGTCTAAATTTCGACGGCGGAAGGAGGGGATGTAGTTCTCTGGATCGGGTGTATTTTGATGAGGGGAGTGTGTCATGATGCAGCTTCCTTATAAGGTATGGAAACATTGTTGGTATTGCACTGTATTTTAGTCCATCTAGGGATAGATGAAATGTCTTTGAATGTATAACTATGTAAGAGTAATGATGATAATGCAATGGTAATAAGTTAAGAATAGCTTATGCCTTTGTAAAGATTAGGTATCAAGAGTGAGAATTTATCTCACAATAGATACAATTCTCAAATCATAATGATGTTATTGTAAGTGCTTTGATGGGGAGATGGCTTAATTGCAGGAAAGTAACAAAAAAGGCTAGCCACGCAAAAAAAAATCTAAGAATGATTGTTTGATTTTATTGGTCTTTTGGTAAAAATCATTAGAGCATTCATAAATTGCACTGTTCAAAATGAGATAAAACAGGTAAATTATGGTTTATGTAGCTTATTGTAGTGCTGAGCTATAGGTTTTGAGCTGATAATAAATCTAGAGGAACTGACCATGTCCGCCAAATCACGCCCGGTATTTTTGGAAATTCCGAATATCCGATTGCCCATACCGGGGATTGTATCTATTCTTCACCGTATCAGCGGCGTCGGCTTGTTTGTGATGCTGCCTGTTCTCTTGTATTTCTTCTCTGGAACGCTGGATCGCGAAGCGTCGTTTGAAGCATATCGTTCTGCTATCTCCAATCCGTTTGTGAAGCTGATCCTCATCGGTCTGTTGTGGGCATATCTGCACCATTTCTTTGCCGGCATCCGCTTTCTGTTTTTGGATGTGCATAAAGGCCTGGAATTAAATACTGCCCGTACTACTGCTAAAGTTGTATTTGCTTCTGCTTTGATTCTGACCGTCGTTTTGGGAGCTTTGTTATGGTAGAACGTAAATTGACAGGTGCGCATTACGGTTTGCGCGATTGGGCAATGCAACGTGCAACTGCGGTCATCATGCTGGTGTACACCGTGGTTCTTTTGGTTGTTTTGTTTACGTTGCCTAAAGAATATTCGGCATGGCAGGCATTTTTTGATCAGACTTGGGTGAAAGTATTTACCCAAGTGAGCTTCTTGGCCGTATTCCTGCATGCATGGGTAGGTATCCGCGATTTGTGGATGGACTACATTAAGCCTTTCGGCCTGCGTTTGTTTTTACAAGTTGCCACCATCGTTTGGTTGGTAGGCTGCTTGGTGTATTCAGTTAAAGTAATTTGGGGGTAAATATGGGTTTTCCTGTTCGCAAGTTTGATGCCGTGATTGTTGGCGGTGGTGGTGCAGGTTTACGCGCAGCCCTCCAATTGTCTAAATCCGGCCTGAATTGTGCTGTTTTGTCTAAAGTGTTCCCAACCCGTTCTCATACTGTAGCGGCTCAAGGCGGTATTTCTGCTTCATTGGGTAATGTGCAGGAAGACCGTTGGGATTGGCATATGTACGATACCGTGAAAGGTTCCGACTGGCTGGGCGACCAAGATGCGATTGAGTTTATGTGTCGCGCTGCGCCTGAAGCCGTAATTGAGTTGGAGCACATGGGTATGCCTTTTGACCGTGTGGAAAGCGGTAAAATCTACCAACGTCCTTTCGGCGGTCATACTGCCGAACACGGTAAACGTGCGGTAGAACGTGCATGTGCAGTTGCCGACCGTACCGGCCATGCGATGTTGCATACTTTGTACCAACAAAACGTCCGTGCCAATACACAATTCTTTGTGGAATGGACAGCACAAGATTTGATTCGTGATGAAAACGGCGACGTAGTCGGTGTAACTGCCATGGAAATGGAAACCGGCGAAGTTTATATTTTCCACGCTAAAGCTGTGATGTTTGCTACCGGTGGTGGCGGCCGTATTTATGCGTCTTCAACCAATGCTTATATGAATACCGGTGATGGTTTGGGTATTTGTGCACGTGCAGGTATTCCGTTGGAAGACATGGAATTCTGGCAATTCCACCCGACCGGTGTAGCCGGTGCCGGTGTATTGATTACTGAGGGTGTACGTGGTGAGGGTGGTATTCTGTTGAATGCCGATGGCGAACGCTTTATGGAACGTTACGCTCCAACCGTAAAAGACTTGGCTTCCCGTGACGTGGTTTCCCGTGCGATGGCGATGGAAATTTACGAAGGTCGCGGCTGTGGTAAAAACAAAGACCACGTATTGCTGAAAATCGACCATATCGGTGCAGAAAAAATTATGGAAAAACTGCCGGGCATCCGTGAGATTTCCATTCAGTTTGCCGGTATCGACCCAATTAAAGACCCGATTCCTGTTGTGCCGACTACCCACTACATGATGGGCGGTATTCCGACCAACTACCATGGCGAAGTTGTTGTTCCGCAAGGTGAAGATTACGAAGTGCCTGTAAAAGGTCTGTATGCAGCAGGTGAGTGCGCTTGTGCTTCCGTACACGGCGCGAACCGCTTGGGTACCAACTCCCTGTTGGACTTGGTGGTATTCGGTAAAGCTGCCGGCGACAGTATGATTAAATTCATCAAAGAGCAAAGCGACTGGAAACCTCTGCCTGCTAATGCCGGTGAATTGACCCGCCAACGTATCGAGCGTTTAGACAACCAAACCGATGGTGAAAACGTTGATGCATTGCGTCGCGAACTGCAACGCTCCGTACAACTGCATGCCGGTGTGTTCCGTACCGATGAGATTCTGAGCAAAGGCGTTCGAGAAATCATGGAGATTGCCGAGCGCGTGAAACGTACTGAAATCAAAGACAAGAGCAAAGTATGGAATACCGCGCGTATCGAAGCTTTGGAATTGGATAATCTGATTGAAGTAGCGAAAGCGACTTTGGTGTCTGCCGAAGCACGTAAAGAATCGCGTGGCGCACACGCTTCAGACGACCATCCTGAGCGCGATGACGAAAACTGGATGAAACATACCCTGTATCATTCAGATACCAATACTTTGTCTTACAAACCGGTACATACCAAGCCTTTGAGCGTGGAATACATCAAACCGGCTAAACGCGTTTATTGATGAGTTTTCAGACGGCCTTTACCTTAAAGGCCGTCTGAAACCTAACCATACCCACATTGAACTGCTTGAATTCATAATACAAAATCATTGAGCAGTTTATGAGAAAAGGAACACTTCTCATGGAAAAAATGAGTTTTGAAATTTACCGTTACAACCCGGACGTTGATGCCAAACCTTATATGCAACGTTACGAGTTGGAATTGGAACCAACCGACGTTAAGCTTTTGGACGCTTTAGTGCGCCTGAAAGCACAAGACGATACATTGTCTTTCCGCCGTTCTTGCCGCGAAGGTATTTGCGGTTCTGACGGTATGAACATCAACGGTAAAAACGGCTTGGCATGTCTGACCGATCTGCGCAGCCTGAAACAGCCGGTTAAAATCCGCCCTCTGCCAGGTCTGCCTGTTATCCGCGACCTGATTGTGGATATGACCCAGTTCTTCAAACAATATCACTCAATCAAACCTTACGTTGTCAACGACAACCCTATCGATGCGGACAAAGAGCGTCTGCAAACTCAGGAAGAGCGTAAAGAGTTGGACGGTTTGTACGAGTGTATTTTGTGCGCCTGCTGTTCGACTGCCTGCCCGTCATTCTGGTGGAATCCTGATAAATTCGTTGGTCCGTCTGGCTTGCTGAATGCTTACCGTTTCATTGCGGATAGCCGTGATACCATCACTAATGAGCGTTTGGATAATCTGAACGACCCATACCGTTTGTTCCGTTGCCACACCATTATGAACTGCGTAGACGTATGTCCTAAACACTTGAATCCGACCCGAGCCATCGGTAAGATTAAAGAGATTATGTTGAAACGAGCCGTTTAAGAAATGATGGTTTTTGACGATATTGCCAAACGGAAAATCCGTTTTCAAACCCGCCGGGGATTGTTGGAATTAGACTTAATCTTCGGTAGGTTTATGGAAAAAGAATTCGAGCACCTGAGTGATCAGGAGTTGTCCGAATTTTCCGAAATCCTCGAATTTCAAGACCAAGAGTTGCTTGCCTTGATTAACGGACATTCGGCAACGGACAAGAAACACCTGATTCCCATGCTTGAAAAAATCAGACAGGCATGACGTGTTATAGAGCTTGTTTGCGATGCCAATCCGAACAAGCTCTTTCCATACTGAGGCTGTCTGAAAAAAAGGACCGTGCCGCTTGAGCGGCAACGAAAGCCCCAACTTACAAAGGAGTTTAAGAATGTCTAAATCAGTCAAGCTCACCACCCCAAATCAAGAGACCTTGGAACTGCCAGTATTGGAAGCAAGTATCGGCCATGATGTGGTTGATATTCGTACTTTGACTAAAAATACAGGTCTGTTTTCCTTCGACCCCGGATTCGTGTCAACCGCAAGTTGCGAATCCAAAATCACTTATATTGATGGCGATGAAGGTCTATTGTATTACCGTGGTTATCCTATCGAGCAGCTGGCCGAAAAATCCGATTACTTGGAAGTTTGCTATCTGTTAATTTACGGCGAACTGCCTACCTCTGAACAGAAAAAAGAATTTGATACCACAGTCGGTCGCCATACTATGCTGCATGAACAGCTGACTTGGTTCTTCCGCGGTTTCCGTCGCGATGCGCACCCAATGGCGATGATGGTTGGCGTGGTTGGCGCTTTGTCTGCTTTCTACCAAGACAGCTTGGATATTGCCAATCCTGAGCACCGCAAAATCGCGATTTACCGCTTAATCTCCAAAATTCCGACCATTGCGGCAATGTGTTACCGTTATTCCAACGGTCTGCCGTTCAATTATCCTAAAAATAACCTTTCCTATGCTGAAAACTTCTTGCACATGATGTTTGCCACACCATGTGAAGAATATAAACCTAATCCAGTATTGGCCCGCGCGCTCGACCGCATCTTTATTTTGCATGCCGATCACGAGCAAAACGCGTCAACTTCAACCGTGCGTTTGGCTGGCTCTTCAGGCGCGAACCCATTTGCCTGTATCGCTGCTGGTATCGCCTGTCTGTGGGGTGCTTCACACGGCGGTGCAAACGAAGCTGTGTTGAAGATGCTGGACGAAATTGGCGATGTGTCTAATGTTGCCGAATACATGGAAGGTGTGAAACAACGCAAATACCGTTTGATGGGCTTCGGTCACCGCGTATACCGCAATATGGACCCACGAGCCAACATCATGCGCGAAACCTGTTATGAAGTCTTGAAAGAATTAGGCTTGGAAGACAGTCCTAAATTCAAACTGGCGATGGAATTGGAACAAATTGCACTGAAAGATCCATTCTTTGTTGAGCGCAAGCTGTATCCAAACGTCGATTTCTACTCCGGTATTGTCTTGTCCGCATTGGGTATTCCAACTGAAATGTTTACCGTTATCTTCGCATTGTCGCGCAGTGTAGGTTGGATTTCTCATTGGCATGAAATGATTAGCGATCCGGCACTGAAAATCGGTCGCCCACGTCAACTGTATACCGGTGCAGAGCGTCGCGATTACGTTCCGGTAGATAAACGCTAATAGACAATACATTAATATATTGTTGAAAAGTCGTTTGAAAAAATCGAATTGCTGTTTTCAATGAGGTTGGTCGTAATTAATTAAGTTGATAGCAGGTAATTTGATTTGAAATAGGGTAGAATAAAGTGTCATTTCAGACGGCCTGAATTCCGTTCGGAGAACACGGGATTCTACCCTTTGTTTATATTTTAAAGAAAAGAGCTCACGCCATGATGGACGAAAAACTCAATTTCTCTTATCTGTTTGGTTCTAATGCGCCATACATCGAGGAGTTGTATGAAAAGTTTCTGGATAATCCGGAATCTGTCGATGAAAAATGGAAACAGTACTTTACCGATTTGAGTAAACAGCCGGGCGCAGTCGCTGTCGATGTTGCCCATACACCGATTCGTGAATCATTTGCCACTTTGGCTAAAAAGAAAATTGCCGCAGCCGTCGCAGGCGGTGTGGATGAGGCGATGATGAAAAAGCAAGTCAGCGTTTTGCGACTGATTTCTGCTTATCGTATCCAAGGCGTGGGTGCAGCCCAACTTGATCCGCTCAAACGTATTCCTCCTCAAAATATCGAAGCTCTCGATCCTAAATTCCATGGTCTGTCAGATGCCGATATGGCGCTTCAGTTCAATATGGGTGAGGGCGATTTTTCCGGTCAGAGCAAACTGCCTCTGTCCCAAATCATCAGCAACCTCAAACAAACCTACTGCGGCCATATCGCGGTAGAGTACATCTACATTCCAAATACCGAAGAGCGCCGCTGGGTTCGCAATTATTTTGAAAGCGTACTGTCTACGCCAAGCTACAACGTTGAACAGAAACGCCGTATCTTGAAAGAAATGACTGCTGCCGAAACTCTGGAACGCTACCTGCATACCAAATATGTCGGTCAAAAACGCTTTGGTGTAGAAGGCGGCGAAAGCGCTATTGCCGGTTTGAATTACCTGATTCAAAACGCTGGTAAAGACGGCGTGGAAGAAGTCATCATCGGTATGGCACACCGTGGCCGTCTGAATGTTTTGGTTAACATTTTGGGCAAAAAACCGGCTGATCTGTTTGCTGAATTTGAAGGCCGTGCCGAAATCAAATTGCCTAGTGGCGACGTGAAATACCACATGGGCTTCAGCTCCGACATCGCCACTCCGCACGGCCCAATGCACGTTTCTTTGGCATTTAACCCGTCACACTTGGAAATTGTTAACCCAGTAGTGGAAGGTTCTGCGCGCGCCAAACAAAAACGTTTGGGCGAAAACGGCCGCGATAAAGTTTTGCCAGTATTGATTCACGGTGACTCCGCATTTATCGGTTTGGGTGTTAACCAAGCAACATTCAACCTGTCTAAAACACGCGGCTATACCACCGGCGGTACTGTTCACATCGTGATCAACAACCAAATCGGCTTTACCACTTCCGATACCCGCGATACCCGTTCTACCGTATACTGTACCGATATCGCGAAAATGGTTTCCGCTCCAGTTATCCACGTGAACGGCGATGACCCTGAACGCGTTTGCTTTGCTATCCAAGCCGCTTTGGATTACCGCAAAAAATTCCATAAAGACATCGTGATCGACGTTGTCTGCTACCGTAAATGGGGCCACAACGAGGGCGATGATCCGACCCTGACCCAACCGATGATGTACAAAAAAGTATCGCAACACCCGGGTGCGCGTGCTTTGTACACCGAACAACTGATTGCCGAAGGCGTGGTAACCCAAGCTGAGGCTGACGGCTACATCCAAGCCTACCGTGATGCTTTGGACAAAGGCGAACATGTTGAACAAACAACTTTGAGCAACTTCCAACGCACACAAATCGACTGGAGCAAATACCAAGGCAAAGATTGGCGCGAAAAAATCGAAACCGGTTTGCCTGCCGCCGACATCGAGCGCCTTACCGAGAAATTTACCGCCGTACCGGAAGGCTTTGCTCTGCATCCGACTGCAAAACGTGTGATCGAAGCGCGTAAAGCCATGGCATCCGGCAAACAAGCCATCGACTGGGGTATGGCCGAAACCCTCGCATACGCAAGCCTGCTGACCAAAGGTCATGGCGTGCGTATCTCCGGTGAGGACTCCGGCCGCGGTACATTCTCACACCGTCATGCAGTATTGCACGATCAAAAACGCGAAAAATGGGACGACGGTACTTATGTTCCTCTGCGCAACATGGGCGAAGGCTTGGGCGAGTTCCTGGTTATCGACTCTATCTTGAACGAAGAAGCCGTGATGGCGTTCGAGTACGGCTTTGCCTGCTCCGCTCCTGACAAGCTGACCATTTGGGAAGCTCAATTCGGCGACTTCGCCAACGGCGCGCAAGTAACTATCGACCAATTCCTGTCTTCAGGCGAAACCAAATGGGGTCGTTTGTGCGGTCTGACCACCATCCTGCCGCACGGTTACGACGGTCAAGGCCCTGAGCACTCTTCTGCACGCGTGGAACGTTGGTTGCAACTGTGTTCTGAGAACAATATGCAAGTTATCATGCCGTCTGAAGCGTCGCAAATGTTTCACCTCTTGCAACGTCAAGTCTTGGGTTCATACCGCAAACCACTGGTGGTTTTCATGTCCAAACGCCTGTTGCGCTTCAAAGGTGCAATGAGCCCGCTAGAAAACTTCACCGAAGGTTCGACTTTCCGTCCGGTTATCGGCGATACCGCAGAACGTGCAAGCAATGACAGCGTGAAACGCGTGGTATTGTGTGCCGGTCAGGTTTACTATGATTTGGAAGCTGGTCGTGCCGAGCGTAAACTGGAAGATGATGTTGCTATCGTCCGCGTTGAGCAGCTGTATCCGTTCCCATACGATGAGGTTAAAGCTGAACTGGCGAAATATCCGAACGCAAAATCTGTGGTTTGGGCGCAAGAAGAGCCGAAAAACCAAGGCGCGTTCTACCAAATCCGCCACCGTATCGAAGACGTTATCAGTGAAGAGCAAAAACTGTCTTATGCCGGTCGTCCAAGCAGCGCATCGCCTGCAGTGGGCTACTCAAGCAAACACATTGCTCAATTGAAACAATTGGTTGAAGACGCTTTGGCGTTGTAAATCAAGTAGCATTCCGTCTGAGGTTGCTCAGGCGGAATGCCCATATGCAGAATTAAAAACACACAACAGGCCGTCTGAAAGGGCCATTGGAGACACAAAATGATTATTGATGTAAAAGTACCTATGCTGTCTGAAAGCGTATCTGAAGGCACGCTCTTGGAATGGAAGAAAAAAGTTGGCGAAGCAGTTGCCCGTGACGAAATCCTGATCGATATCGAAACTGACAAAGTGGTTTTGGAAGTACCTTCTCCACAAGCCGGCGTATTGGTTGAAATCGTAGCTCAAGACGGTGAAACCGTTGTTGCCGACCAAGTTTTGGCACGCATCGATACAGCTGCTACTGCCGCTGCTGAAGCACCAGCCGCCGCTCCTGCCGAAGCTGCCCCAGCTGCTGCTCCTGCTGCTGCACAAAACAACGCCGCTATGCCTGCCGCTGCCAAACTGGCTGCCGAGACCGGTGTTGACGTGAACGCATTGCAAGGTTCCGGCCGTGACGGTCGCGTATTGAAAGAAGACGTACAAAATGCCGCTGCCAAACCTGCCGCAGCCGCTGCTCCTGCTGTTGCACTTCCTGCCGGCGCACGTCCTGAAGAACGCGTACCAATGAGCCGCCTGCGTGCCCGTGTTGCAGAACGCCTCTTGGCTTCTCAACAAGAAAATGCCATTCTGACTACATTCAACGAAGTCAACATGAAACCAATCATGGACTTGCGTGCGAAGTACAAAGAAAAATTCGAGAAAGAACACGGCGTAAAACTGGGCTTCATGTCCTTCTTCGTTAAAGCCGCTGTTGCCGCCCTGAAAAAATATCCGGTTGTGAATGCTTCCGTTGACGGCAAAGACATCGTGTACCACGGCTACTTCGACATCGGTATCGCGATTGGCAGCCCACGCGGTTTGGTTGTACCTATCTTGCGCGATGCCGACCAAATGAGCATTGCCGACATCGAACAAGCAATTGTTGATTACGCGAAAAAAGCCAAAGACGGCAAAATCGCTATCGAAGATCTGACCGGCGGTACATTCAGTATTACCAACGGCGGTACTTTCGGTTCTATGATGTCCACCCCGATCATCAACCCGCCTCAATCTGCGATTTTGGGTATGCACGCCACTAAAGAGCGTGCTGTGGTTGAAAACGGCCAAGTTGTTGTCCGTCCAATGATGTATCTGGCTCTGTCTTACGACCACCGTATCATTGACGGCCGCGAAGCTGTATTGACCTTGGTAGCCATTAAAGACGCATTGGAAGACCCAGCTCGCCTGTTGTTGGATCTGTAATCGTTTCAGACGGCCTTTTATTTATTAATGAAAAGGCCGTCTGAATTTTTATTTAGATGTAGCGTAATGTAGTATCGTGCTACAATAGGCTCAACGAACGATTGAGGCCGTCTGAAACATTTGATTCGAATGAATCGGCAGATATGGACTTTCAGACGGCCTTTTCTTAAAACCATCAAAACGCAGTCATTCAAAATAAAAAAGAAACACAAAGTATCGTTTTTATTTTGAGATACTGCCAAAAGCAAAGGATGACACGATGTCTCAATATGATGTAGTAGTGATTGGTGCAGGCCCGGGCGGATACGTTGCCGCCATCCGTGCCGCGCAACTGGGTTTCAAAACCGCTTGCGTCGATGCAGGCGTCAACAAAGCTGGCGATGCCCCTGCCTTGGGCGGTACTTGCTTGAACGTAGGCTGTATTCCTTCCAAAGCCCTGTTGCAATCCAGCGAACATTTCCACGCAGCGCAACACGAGTTTGCCGAACACGGCATCACTGTCGGCGACGTGAAATTCGACGCGGCCAAAATGATTGAGCGCAAAGATGCCATCGTGACCAAACTGACCGGCGGCGTGAAATTCCTGTTCCAAAAAAACAAAGTAACCAGCCTGTTCGGTACTGCTTCTTTTGCCGGTAAAAATGGCGATGCTTACCAAATCGAAGTCGATAACAAAGGCGAGAAAACCGTTATCGAAGCCAAACACGTCATCGTAGCAACCGGTTCCGTACCGCGTCCGCTGCCACAAGTCGCTATCGACAATGTGAACGTATTGGACAACGAAGGCGCATTGAACCTGACCGAAGTACCTGCCAAACTCGGAGTGATCGGTTCCGGCGTGATTGGTTTGGAAATGGGTTCCGTATGGAACCGCGTGGGTGCGGAAGTTACCATTCTTGAAGCTGCGCCGACCTTCCTGGCCGCCACCGACCAACAAATCGCCAAAGAAGCCTTCAAATACTTTACCAAAGAGCAAGGTTTGAACATCGAATTGGGCGTGAAAATCGGCGACATCAAATCTGAAGGCAAGGGCGTTTCCGTTGCTTACGAAACTGCTGCCGGCGAAGCCAAAACCGAAGTATTCGACAAACTGATCGTTGCCATCGGCCGTATTCCAAACACCAAAGGCCTGAACGCCGAAGCTGTCGGCTTGGAAAAAGACGAACGCGGCTTTATCAAAGTGGACGGCGAATGCCGTAGCAACCTGCCTAATGTATGGGCAATCGGTGACGTGGTTCGCGGCCCGATGTTGGCACACAAAGCCAGCGACGAAGGCGTTGCCGTTGCCGAGCGCATTGCCGGTCAAAAACCGCATATCGACTTCAACAACGTACCGTTCGTGATTTATACCGACCCTGAAATCGCTTGGGTGGGTAAAACCGAAGAGCAGCTCAAAGCCGAAGGCGTAGAGTACAAAAAAGGTACTTCAGGTTTCGGTGCAAACGGTCGCGCATTGGCAATGGGCAAAGCCAAAGGTACAGTTAAAGTATTGGCAGATGCCAAAACCGACCGTATCTTGGGCGTACACATGATCGGCCCGGTTGTCAGCGAATTGGTTACCGAAGGCGTGACTGCGCTCGAATTCTTCGCCAGCAGCGAAGACATCGCACGCATTATCCATGCCCACCCAACCTTGTCCGAAGTGGTTCACGAAGCTGCATTGGCGGCCGACAAACGCGCTTTGCACGGTTGATAGACATTAAGGCCGTCTGAAACTTTTCAGACGGCCTTAAGGCCTCCGACAAATTGAATGTTTCGAGAGCTCCGTTTTCTGATTTATAATTCCGTCAGACAAACAAACAGCATTTACATTCATTATGAACAAAGAAATAGTCGGTATTTTCTTTATACCGATGGGCATCATCAGCATGTGTATGGCCGCATTGTGGCAAATGTATGTGATGATGACCGAAACTTATACGCTCAACCGTTTCAAAGATAAAGAATTGGTTTGGCGCGTGGCATTGTTGTTTATCAGTTTCAGCCTTGCCGTTTATCTGCTCTGCCCGAATTCGCGTAAAAAAGGCATTGTCTTTTTTATTCTCGGAGGAGGCGGCGCAACCATGTATCTGCTTGCGCGGATGTGGTTGCCCTTCAGTAAATAGTAGGGCCGTCTGAAAATATGGGATTGGCCGAAGGGCGATTCCTAAAACCCACTCACCTTAAGGAGAAATCCATGAATTTACACGAGTATCAGGCTAAAGAACTGCTGGCTAGCTACGGTTTGCCCGTACAAGGCGGTATTTTGGCACACAACGGCGAAGAAGCCGCTGCAGCTTACGACAAATTGGGCGGCAAATTCGCTGTTGTCAAAGCACAAGTACACGCCGGCGGCCGCGGTAAAGCGGGCGGCGTAAAAGTCGTTAAAAGCCGCGAAGAAGCTAAAGAAGTGGCTGAAAGCCTGATTGGCACCAACTTGGTAACTTACCAAACCGATGCCAACGGCCAACCTGTCAACAGCGTTTTGGTTTGCGAAGACATGTATCCGGTTCAAACCGAGCTGTACTTGGGCGCAGTGGTTGACCGTTCTACCCGCCGCGTTACATTCATGGCTTCTACCGAAGGTGGCGTGGAAATCGAAAAAGTTGCTGCCGAAACTCCAGAAAAAATCTTCAAAGTAACCGTTGATCCGCTGGTTGGCCTGCAACCTTGCCAAGCTCGCGAAGTTGCGTTCCAACTGGGCTTGAAAGACAAACAAATCAACGAGTTCGTCAAACTGATGACCGGTGCGTACAAAGCGTTTATCGAAAACGACTTCGCCCTGTTTGAAGTAAACCCATTGGCAGTTCGCGAAAATGGCGCGCTGGCTTGCGTAGATGGCAAAATCGGTATCGACAGCAACGCGCTCTACCGCCTGCCAAAAATCGCTGAATTGCGCGACAAATCTCAAGAAAACGAACGTGAGCTGAAAGCTTCTGAATTCGACCTGAACTATGTTGCCCTGGAAGGCAACATCGGCTGTATGGTTAACGGTGCCGGTTTGGCGATGGCCACTATGGACATCATCAAACTCAAAGGCGGCCAACCTGCCAACTTCTTGGACGTTGGCGGCGGCGCAACCAAAGACCGCGTGGTTGAAGCGTTCAAACTGATTCTGGAAGACAAATCCGTTAAAGGCGTATTGATCAACATCTTCGGCGGTATCGTACGTTGCGACATGATTGCGGAAGCCATCGTGGCAGCCGTTAAAGAAATCAACGTCAACGTTCCTGTCGTTGTTCGTTTGGAAGGTAACAACGCCGAACTCGGCGCGAAAATCCTGAACGAATCAGGTCTGAAACTGACTTCTGCAGACGGCCTGAATGACGCAGCCGAAAAAATTGTTGCAGCCGTAAACGCCTAAGGAGAAAAGAATGAGCGTATTGATTAATAAAGACACCAAAGTATTGGTTCAAGGTTTCACCGGTAAAAACGGTACTTTCCACTCCGAACAAGCTCTGGCTTACGGCACTAAAGTTGTCGGCGGCGTTACCCCAGGCAAAGGCGGTCAAACCCACCTGAACCTGCCTGTATTCAACACCATGAAAGAAGCTGTTAAAGAAACCGGCGCTGACGCGTCTGTAATTTACGTTCCAGCTCCGTTTGTTTTGGATTCTATCGTTGAAGCAGTTGATTCAGGCGTAGGCTTGGTCGTTGTGATTACCGAAGGCGTGCCAACTCTGGACATGCTCAAAGCCAAACGTTACTTGGAAACCAACGGCAACGGTACCCGCTTGGTCGGCCCTAACTGCCCTGGCGTGATTACTCCGGGTGAGTGCAAAATCGGTATTATGCCGGGCCACATCCACACTCCGGGCCGCATCGGTATTATTTCCCGTTCCGGTACATTGACTTACGAAGCCGTGGCACAAACCACCAAACTGGGCTTGGGTCAATCAACCTGTATCGGTATCGGCGGCGACCCGATTCCTGGTATGAACCAAATCGACGCACTGAAACTCTTCCAAGAAGACCCAGATACCGACGCCATCATCATGATCGGTGAAATCGGCGGTACTGCGGAAGAAGAAGCAGCCGAATACATCCAATCCAACGTAACCAAACCTGTTGTCGGTTACATTGCTGGTGTTACCGCTCCTAAAGGCAAACGTATGGGCCACGCCGGTGCGATTATCTCTGGTGGTAAAGGTACTGCCGAAGAAAAATTCGCCGCTTTCGAAAAAGCCGGTATCGCTTACACCCGCAGCCCTGCCGAGTTGGGCACTACCATGCTGGAAGTGTTGAAAGCAAAAGGTTTGGCATAAGACTTAAGTCTTTAAGCTGAATTGAAAAGGCCGTCTGAAGTTTTCAGACGGCCTTTTTTAAATTCCATTGGGTTGTTTTCAGAATAAGGACTTAATTTTATTTAAATTAACGTTTATTTTAGAATAAACGGTTATAATTTATTAACAGATAAATATTCTGTAACCATATCAACCTATATCAAGGAGAGAAGCATGAAAAAACACGATTTTGAAGCACGTCGCGAGGCTTTGCTGAAAGACATCCGAGAAGTGATGGATGATGTGGAAGAATTGTACCGCAATGGTGTTGAAGCCGGTTCGGAAGAGGGCAGCAAAGCCCGAGCTAAATTGGAAGAGAAATTGGCTGTGGCCAAAGAGCGTTTGAACCGTTTTGAAGAAGAGGCCGGCGAGCGTTTGCGCCATCATGCCGAGCGTGCGCGTGAAAAATACGAGCAGTTTGAAGAAGCGGCTCAGGAACGTTTTAAAGAAGGCAAAGAGCGTTTTGCCGAATTTGAAGCCGATGCAGGTGCGCGTTTGAAACGCGGTGCCAAACAAGCTGATGAAGTGGTGCATGAAAAACCATATTATGCGATGGGTTTTGCCGCATTGGCCGGTTTGGTTGTCGGTGTGTTGTTGAACCGTCGTTAATGTGAATATGTTAAGGCCGTCTGAATAGGCGTGCACATGAAATCATGGATTTCATTGCGCCGTGCAGACGGCCTCTGCCTTATGTTTTCCTGAAAAAAAGGATAGTTAAGATGGGAATTCGCCAGCGTTTTGAACATGGCAAGGCTTTGTTGAATCAGGGCGCGGATTTGCTGCTGTTGCGTTTGCAGGTATTGAGCTTGGATTTGACGCGTCAGGCGGAGAATGTGTTCCGGTTGGCGATCTGGTTGGTGTTGTCCGGCGCGCTGTTGATGGTGGGCTTGGTCGGTTTGCTGTTCGGCTTGAACCGCGTGCTGTCGGATGTGGCGGCGTTGTGGGTGTTTTTCGGCATTTTCTTTGTAAGCCTGCTGATTATTGCTGTATTGTTCCGTAAAGTATCGGCGGACTATCGGGAGCAGGGCAGCCGTGTGGCTGAAACCTTGCAGGATATTCGATCGGACATTGCGTATTTGCGCGGTGAGATAGACAAGGATGCGGACGATGAAGCAACAGGAGTATGAAGAAGCGCGCGAGCTGCTGCTTTTGGAAGCCAAGTTGGTGCGGCTGCGGATTGAAGCGGAAAATTTGAAACTGCGTAAAGCGGAAGAAGGTAATGCTCGGCAGACTAATCGCTTGGTAATGTTGGCCGATGTGGCGTATCAGTTGAGTCAAACGCGTTTGCTGTCTCAACGTGCTTTGTTTTCTACATCGCGCCGTCGGCATTGGATTTGGCTGGTATTGGCGGTCATACTGGGCTTGTCGAGATAATCGAGGGCGGAGGTTTGGTCAAAATGATATTTGCGGCGAGTTGTTGGCTCGTGTGAGCCGCTTGTTGAGGACGCTGCGTCATTGTGTTGCCGAAACTGAAACTTTATCTATGTTGAGTATTTTTTACAAAAGACACCGGCCGTCTGAACATTTCAGACGGCCTCAATGTTTGGAGTTTCAGATATAATGGCGGCAATTTTGAAATTATTAAATGAAGGATAAGTGATGAACCGTTTGTATCCCCACCCGATTATCGCCCGTGAGGGCTGGCCGATTATCGGCGGCGGTTTGGCTTTGAGCCTGCTGGTGTCGATGTGTTGCGGCTGGTGGTCTTTGCCGTTTTGGGTGTTTACTGTATTTGCTTTGCAGTTTTTCCGCGACCCTGCGCGTGAGATTCCGCAAAATCCTGAAGCGGTGTTGAGCCCTGTTGACGGCCGTATCGTGGTGGTCGAGCGCGCACGCGACCCGTATCGTGATGTCGATGCTTTGAAAATCAGTATTTTTATGAACGTGTTCAACGTGCATTCGCAAAAATCGCCTGCCGATTGTACGGTAACGAAAGTGGTCTATAACAAAGGCAAATTCGTGAATGCGGATTTGGACAAAGCCAGCACGGAAAACGAACGTAATGCGGTTTTGGCAACTACGGCTTCTGGTCGTGAAATTACTTTTGTTCAAGTGGCCGGTCTGGTGGCACGCCGTATTTTGTGCTACACCCAAGCAGGTGCGAAACTGTCTCGCGGCGAACGCTATGGCTTTATCCGCTTTGGTTCGCGCGTGGATATGTATCTGCCTGTCGATGCGCAGGCGCAAGTGGCGATTGGCGATAAAGTTACCGGCGTTAGCACTGTATTGGCGCGTTTGCCGCTGACTGCGCCGCAAGCTGAATCTGATCCTAAAGCCGCAGCTCCACAAGCCACGCCAGTTTCACAAGCGACTCCGGCTTCTCAAGCTGCTCCGGTTGAAACCGTGGCAAACCAATCTACCGAACAGCAGCAAATCGAGGCAGCAGCGGCTAAAATTCAAGCGGCTGTGCAAGATGTGTTGAAAGATTAATAGTCAGTTTTAAATGATTGGCTAAAACAAGAAAAAGGTTTTCAGACGGCCGTCTGAAAACCTTTTTTGTTTGCCTGTCCGATTTTAAAACTTCACGTTCACGCCGCCGGTAAAGCTGCGGCCCATTTGCGGCGTATCAGAGAGGAAGCTGCTGTGGGCGTAAACGGATTGGTTGAGCAGGTTGTCGGCTTTGACGTACCAATTCCACTCGCCATAGCGCGTATTGCGGCGGTAGTTTGCGCTGAGGTTGAGCATATGGTGTCCGGGTGTGCGCGTTTCGTAGCGGGCGAGTTTGTTTTGGGCGAACACGCGGTAGTAGTCCAAATTGGCATCGATACGGTCGGTCAGCGACGCTTTCAGGTGGACGCCAAGGCGTGCAGCCGGAACGCGAGGGGCGTTTTGGTCATCCTGTGCGATGAAAGGACGGTTGCCGTAGGCATCTTCCCTGCCGGGAAGGGATGGCAGGTTTTTCAGACGGCCTCGTACATAGTCGCCGGAAACGCCGATGCGGTAGCGCGGTGTCGGTTTGAAGTAGATTTCGCCTTCCGCGCCGTAGAAGTCGGCGCCGGATTGGTTGTAGCGCACGAGCTTCATTTCGCTGTCGTCTTCGATGGATTTGGGGCCGCGTCCGTCGTTTAAGGTTTGGGCGTAGATGTAGTTGCCGAAGCGGTTGCGGTAGAGCGCCAGATTGTATTGCCAGCGGTCGCCTTCGTAGCCCAGCGCGAGTTCGATATTGTTGGAACGCTCTTTGTTGAGGTGTTTGTTGCCGACTTCAAAGGTGTTGGTGGCAACGTGTTTGCCGTGTGCGTACAGTTCTTGCGTTGACGGCAGGCGTTCTTGATGGGAGGCGGTCAGGCTGAGTTTGTGGTATGGCGTGAAATACCATTTGCCCGAAAGTGCGAACGAGCGGGCGGTTTGGCGGTGTGCGCCGAGGTCGGGTAGGGGTTGGTTGTAGTAGTTTTCTCGATCAATCAATGCTTTGTCGTACTGGATGGAGGCTTTTTGTTTTTCCACGCGTACGCCGCCTTCAAGCGTGAAGTTGTCCCAGTTTGCCTGTTCTACACCGAAAAAGCTGTAATGGCGGACATTGTTGTCAATCAACATCGGTTGTTGGACGGTTTTGGGAATGGCGGAAAGCGCGCTGGATTTTTGTCCCAAATATTGCACGCCCCAGCTGCCTTTCAGACGGCCTATGGGTTGGTGGCGCAATTCGATGCGTGCGTTGTGTGTTTTGTTGTTGAAGAAATTTTCTACTGCATCGCCTGCTTTTTCATCGTGGTGGTAGTCGTTGCGGTTCAGATGTACGCGCAGGGCTTCAAAACCGGGGAATGGCTGTTTCCATTCGGCGCGGAGTTCGTAGCGTTTGTTGCGCAGGTCTATCCACGGTTTGCCGTTGTGGGCATGGGCGTGTGCATTATCGTCGTCGTGGAAGCCGCAGCTCAAGCCCGGATTGTCGTAATCGACGTCTTCTTCGGTCAATAAGTGCGGATAAAGCTGCAAATAGCGTTTGTTAATCAAACTTTTCTGCCAGATGATGTCGGCGTGGCAGTCGTCGTAGAGATGGCTGTGGGCAGGCAGGCCGTAGCGGTCGCGACGGTCGCTGTACGCTACGCCGAGAAAACCTTTATCCCCAACCCAAGACAGCCCGATGCTGCCTGTTTTTGAATCGGCATGGCTGTCGGGCAGTCGTTTCAGACGGCCTTCTTCTTTTTGATAGCGCGGTACGGCGTAATCGCCCGATTTGCGGTACAAGCCTTCGGTATGCAGCACGAAGTTGTTGCCTAAACCGATATTGATGCCTGCGGATGTCAGTTTTTCCAAATTGCCGCTGCTCAAACGCAATCCGGCTTCGCCCGATACGCCGTTTTCAGGCATTTTTTCGGGGATTTTGCCATCGGCAACATCGACCAAACCGGCCACATTGCCTGAGCTGTACAAGAGCGTAACCGGGCCGCGCAGGATTTCGACCTGTTGCGACAAGGCGCTGTCCACCATCAAGGCATGGTCGGGCGAGAAATCCGCCATGTCGCCCGTTTCGCCGTGATGGTTCAACACTTTAATCCGTCTGCCTGTTTGACCGCGAATAACGGGAGCGGACGCGCCGCCGCCGTATTGCGAGGCATGAATGCCCGGTACGCCGTCTAAAGCATCGCCTAGGTTGACGGCTTTTTGGCGCAAGGTATCGCCGGAGATGATTTTGTCGGAGGCGGTCGAAGTGTGCAACAGCCCCGATGTGGCGCGCGGACGGCTTTTACCGACAACGGTAACCTCTTCCAAGTCCACCGACTGCTCGGTTTCATGCGCTTGGGAGAGGATGGGGGTGCTGATTAAAAGAATAGATAAAACAATGGGCTTGAGTGTGGTTTGTGTCATTTTAGTTTCTCATCATATTTTGAAATGCTGTTATTATATAACATTTCATCATGTATATGATAAGATTTTTGAGAAAAAGGCCGTCTGAAAACGAAGCGTGGTTTTCAGACGGCCTTTAGCTTGTATGTAGGTTTAAATGAAAACGGAACAATCTCTCTACTGCCTGGTTTGGGTAAGGCAGAAAGTTATGGCAGATTGTTTGCTTTCATTGAAAGCATTACTTGGTTTCGGCGGCTTTAGCGCCAGCGGTCTCGGCAATCAGATCAAGGAATACTAACGGCTTTTTGCCGATATTTTTGAGTGCGTGGGACTGGCCGGGGCGGGCGATGGTAATGTCTCCGGCACCGACTTCGGTTTGTTTGCCTTCGCTATCGGTAAACAGTCCTTTGCCGGATACGATGATGTAAACGTCTTCATTGCCGGTATGTTTGTGTTGGCCGATGGAAGCGCCTGGCGGTAATGTGAGCCAGCCGATTTCTTTGAATGCGTCTTGGTCGGCGGTTTGATGGCGCGTGAAGGCAAAGTTGCCGAGCAATGGGCCTTGGCCTCCGGCTGCGTTTTCGCGGTTCCATTCAGCTAAGTCGGCTTTTTTGTACACTTGGATGCTGCGGTCGGTGGGGGTGGTTTGTTCGGCAGCTTGGGCGCTTATGGATGTGCCGAGCAGAAGGGCGACAGATAATGCGGCAAATAGTGGTTTCATGGTGGTTCTCCGTTTGTCAGGTTGAGTCAGATAATGCGGATTCCGTTTTCAGACGGCCTGCAGGGTTGAAATGTGTAACCCTGCAGGCTTCCCCCAAGTTTTATTTCACATTGCGCAGATAGTTCAACAATAAAGGAACAGGGCGGCCAGTCGCGCCTTTTTCACCGCCGGATTTCCATGCGGTACCCGCGATGTCGAGGTGTGCCCATGGATAGTCTTCGGTGAAGTAAGACAGGAAGGTGGCGGCGGTAATCGTGCCTGCACCCGGCGTGCCGATGTTTGGAATGTCGGCAAAGTTGGATTTGAGTTGGTCTTTGTAGGTTTCAAAGAGCGGCAGTTGCCATGCTTTGTCGTCCACGTTTCGGGAAGCGGCCAGCAGGCTGTCGACCAAATCTTGATTGTTGCCCATCACGCCGCTGACGTCATGACCCAAGGCGATGATGCACGCGCCGGTCAGGGTGGCGACGTCGATAACGGCTTTAGGTTTGAATTGTTCGGCGTAAGTGAGCGCGTCACACAAAATCAGACGGCCTTCAGCATCGGTGTTTAATACTTCGATGGTCAAGCCTTTCATGCTTTTTACGACGTCGCCCGGTTTATTGGCTGCGCCGGAAGGCATGTTTTCACAAGTGGCGACGACGGCGATGAGGTTGATCGGCAGTTGCAGTTTGACGGCGGCGCAGAAGGTGCTGATAACGGTTGCCGCGCCGCACATGTCGAACTTCATTTCGTCCATGTTCAGGCCGGGTTTGAGGGAAATGCCACCGGTGTCGAAGGTAATGCCTTTGCCGACCAATACCACAGGCGCGGCTTCTTTATCAGCCGCACCGAAATAGCTCAGTTCGACCAAATATGGGTCTTCGACGCTGCCTTTGGCGACAGACCAGAACGAACCCATGTTTTCTTTGATGTAGTCTTTTTCAATAATTTTGGCGTGTGCGCCCAGTTTTTCGGCTTCGGCTTTGGCGGTACGCGCGAGGAATTCAGGCGTGCATTCGTTCGGTGCGGCATTGCCCAAATCGCGGCAGAGGCTTTGTCCGTAAACTTGCGCTTCGGCAACGCGCAGGGCTTCTTTGACGGCGGCTTCGTGCGCGCTGTGGAACACGGCTTCTGCAAATTTAGCCGGTTTGGCTTCTTTTTTGTAGCGGTCGAAACGGTAGGCGGTATTGCCGAACGCAATCGCAAACGCTTCGGCAACGGCTGCCGCTTGCGCTTCTTCAAAGGCATAAACGTCCACATTGACCGTTTCTTGATTTTGCGCCCATTTGGCGGCTTCGGCTGCAGCTTTGTTCAATGCGGCGCGGTCGGTTTTTTCGAGGCGGGCGATGGCAATGGCTTGCAAACCGTTGTCCGTCGGGATTTTGGTGTCGGCGAAATTTTGACCTTCTTCAAGGGAAGTGAAGAGGGCGAGGGCAGTCGGGTTGCTCAGTTGTGATGCTTCGGCGCAGACAAATAATTGCGCACCTGCCTGTTGAGCCTGCAAAGTTTCGGCTTTTGTGCTAAATTTCACGTTTATTCTCCTGATTGGAACGGTTGTCGGTTGTTCAGACGGCCTGTGACCAACCGTCCGAACAGATGAAAATCATTGTACTCCATTTGTGTCATGCCGTCTGAAGCCTTATTAATAAATATAGGTTTCCCATAAACCGTATACCACGCTCAATCTTATGATTTACCAAAGAAACTTTATTAAAGAACTTTCCTTTACCGCCGTCGGCATCTTTGTCGTCCTCTTGGCGGTATTGGTGTCGACGCAGGCCATCAACCTGCTTGGCCGCGCAGCCGACGGGCGTGTCGCCATCGATGCTGTGTTGGCCTTGGTCGGCTTCTGGGTCATCGGCATGACCCCGCTTTTGCTGGTGTTGACCGCATTTATCAGTACGTTGACCGTATTGACCCGCTACTGGCGCGACAGCGAAATGTCGGTTTGGCTCTCCTGCGGATTGGCATTGAAACAATGGATACGCCCGGTTATGCAGTTTGCTGTGCCGTTTGCCATTTTGATTGCCGTCATGCAGCTTTGGGTAATGCCGTGGGCAGAGTTGCGCAGCCGCGAATATGCCGAAATTTTGAAGCAGAAGCAGGAGTTGTCTTTGGTAGAAACCGGCGAGTTCAATAACTTGGGCAAGCGCAACGGCAGGGTTTATTTTGTCGAAACCTTCGATACCGAATCCGGCATCATGAAAAACCTGTTCCTGCGTGAACAGGACAAAAACGGCAACGACAACATCGTTTTTGCCAAAGAGGGCAATTTTTCGCTGACAGACAACAAACGTACGCTTGAATTGCGCGACGGCTACCGTTACAGTGGTACGCCCGGTAAAGCCGATTACAACCGCGTTTCTTTCCAACACCTCAGCCTGATTATCAGCACCACGCCCAAACTTATCGACCCTGTTTCACATCGCCGTACCATCCCGACCTCCCAACTGATAGGCAGCAGCAATCCCCAACACCAAGCGGAATTGATGTGGCGTATTTCCTTGACCGTCAGTGTTTTGTTGCTGTGCCTGCTTGCCGTGCCGCTTTCCTATTTCAATCCGCGCAGCGGCCATACCTACAATATCCTGATTGCCATCGGTTTGTTTTTGGTTTACCAAAATGGGCTAACCTTCCTGCGCAATGCTGTGGAAGACGGCAAAATCCATTTCTGGTTCGGACTGCTGCCTATGCACATCATCATGCTTATGATTGCCGTCGTCCTGCTGCGTGTGCGCAGTATGCCCAGCCAACCCTTCTGGCAGGCGGTTGCCAAAAGTCTGACATTGAAAGGCGGAAAATGAACCTGATTTCACGTTACATCATCCGTCAAATGGCGGTTATGGCGGTTTACGCCCTCCTTGCCTTCCTCGCTTTGTACAGCTTTTTTGAAATCATCAACGAAGTCGGCGATCTTGGAAAAGGCAGCTATAACGGCGCAAAATTGGGGCAGTATGTTTTAATGCAGATGCCTGCGCGCGCATATGAACTGATGCCGCTTGCCGTTTTGATCGGCGGCCTAATTTCTCTCAGCCAACTGGCTTCCGGCAGCGAGCTGACCGTTATCAAAGCCAGCGGCATGAGCACCAAAAAGCTGCTGTTGATTCTGTCGCAATTTGGACTGATTTTCGCCATTGCCACCGTCGCACTTGGCGAATGGGTTGCCCCCACGCTGAGCCAAAAAGCCGAAAACATCAAAGCCGCCGCCATCAACGGCAAAATCAGTACCGGCAATACCGGCCTTTGGCTGAAAGAAAAAAACAGCATTATCAACGTGCGCGAAATGTTGCCCGACCATACGCTTTTGGGCATCAAAATTTGGCAGCGCAACGATAAAAACGAACTGACTCAAGCCGCGGAAGCCGAATCAGCCGTTTTGAATCCAGACGGTAGCTGGCAGCTGAAAAATATCCGCCGTAGCATATTGGGCGAAGATAAAGTCGAGGTCTCTACTGCGGCTGAAGAAAACTGGCCGATTTCTGTCAAACGCAACCTGCTGGACGTATTGCTCGTCAAGCCCGACCAAATGTCTGTCGGCGAATTGACCACCTACATCGACCATCTGGAAAAAAACAACCAAAATACCCAAGTCTATGCCATCGCATGGTGGCGCAAGCTGGTGTATCCCGTTGCTGCATGGGTGATGGCGCTTGTTGCCTTCGCCTTTACGCCGCAAACCACGCGCCACGGCAATATGGGCTTGAAACTTTTCGGCGGTATCTGCCTCGGTTTGCTGTTCCACTTTGCCGGACGGCTCTTCGGCTTTACCAGCCAATTGTACGGCGTGCCACCGTTTTTGGCAGGCGCATTGCCGACGGTTTTGTTTGCACTGTTGGCGGTGTATCTGATACGCCGTCAGGAAAAAAGATAAGGCAAAATAAACTTCAGGCCGTCTGAAAGGCAATCTTCAGACGGCCTGAGTATTTTGTGTGCAAAAAACAAAATGCTAAAGTAAAATAATATCTTTCCAAACTAATGCGGCTATTGAAAATGTCCCAAACCATCTGCTTGAATATGATTGTCAAAAACGAAGCGGCAATCATCGAAGAAACACTGGCCAACATCACCGACCACATCAAACTTGACTACTATGTCATCAGCGACACCGGCTCGACCGATGATACCGCCGGCGTGATCCGCCGCTTTTTCGATGCGAAGGGCATCGCAGGCGAGATTCATCATGATGGTTGGCAAAATTTTGCATACAACCGCAATCAAGCGTTGAAACACGCAAAAGGCAAAACCGATTACGTGTTGATTTTTGATGCGGACGACCGCTTTGAAGGCAAATTGGAATTGCCCGAGTTGACCGCCGACCGTTACCGCCTCCGCATGAGAAATGCCATGGGCAGCGTGGTTTATTACCGACCACTGCTGTTGCGCAATGACGGTACATTCTACTGGCGCGGCGTGTTGCACGAGTTTATCGAAACCGACAAACAAGATACCAGCGAAGCCACGCTTCATGGCGACTATACAGTCCTCAGCGGCCGTTTCGGCGCACGCAGCAATATGGCGAACAAATACCTGCTTGATGCCGTTTCCTTGGAAAAAGCGTTTTACAGCCCTGAAGATGAAGATCTGAAACCGCGTTACGCCTTTTATGCGGCACGTTCTTATTGGGATTCTGATATGCCCGAGCGTGCGAGCGAATGGTTTAAAAAACGCATCGAGTTGGGCGGTTGGATCGAGGAAGTGACGGTTTCTTACCAACAGCTGGGCGAGTGCTACAAATTAATGGGCAAACGCGATGAAGCCTTGGCGACTTGGTTGGCAGGCTACGATTACAACCCGCGCCGTGCCGAGTGTCTCTACCTTGCGCAAACCATGCTGCGTCAGGAAGGAAAATACCGTATTTCCCATGCAATCGGCCTGATGGCGAAACGTATCCCGTTCCCGAAAGACGATATTCTTTTTGTCCAAAGCAATGTTTATCAGTTGGACATCGACTATGAATTGTCGGTTACCGCCTATGCGGCCGGCGATTTGCGCCAAGGCTATGAGTCTTGCCGCCACTTGCTCTTGCTGAATGTACGCGAGGCATTGACCACGGTGACTATGCAAAATATGTGGCTCTACCGCGAACACGCGCAAACAGAAACGCGTGAAGTGTTGGAGCAACTGGTGGCCGTCATGCAGCCTTATGCCGAGCAGGGCGGACGTTTGGCGGAAGTGACCGAATATTTTGCCGATATTTTGAAAAACCGTTAATCAGCACTTTGCCCCGGCCATAAGGCCGTCTGAAAGGAAATTTTTTGAGCAAGCGCAATCTGTTTTCCGTCGATAAATCTTTGGAAAAGCCCGAACGCGTCCTCTTGGTCGGTGTGATGCTGACGGCGGACTATTCCGGTGCAAACGAAACGCGTGAGCGCGGCTTTCAGACGGCTTTGATCGAAGCGGCAGAATTGGTGGGTGCGGCCGGCGGTGATTTGGTTTCTATCGAAACTTCACGCCGCGATAAACCGCATCCGGCTTTGTTTGTCGGTACGGGCAAGGCGGAAGAGTTGGCGGCAGTGGTCAAGCAGCATGATGTCGGGCTGGTCGTGTTCAACCACGAACTCACGCCGACACAAGAGCGTAATCTGGAAAAAGAGCTTCAATGCCGCGTCCTCGACAGAGTGGGTTTAATTTTGGCGATTTTTGCCAAACGCGCCCAGTCGCAGGAAGGTAAGTTGCAGGTGGAGCTGGCTCAGTTGAATCACTTGAGCGGACGGCTGGTGCGCGGTTATGGGCATTTGCAAAGTCAGAAGGGTGGTATCGGCTTGAAAGGGCCGGGTGAAACCCAGTTGGAAACCGACCGCCGTTTAATCGGACAGAAAATCACGGCATTGAAAAAACAGCTTGCCGATGTCCGCAAGCAACGCGCCACACGCCGCAAATCGCGCATGAGCGGCCGTCTGAAAACCTTTGCCATTGTCGGCTATACCAATGCCGGAAAATCCAGCCTGTTCAACCGCTTGACCAAAGCGGACGTATTGGCGAAAGACCAGTTGTTCGCCACTTTGGATACTACTGCGCGACGGCTTTTCCTGTCGCATGAGGCAAGCGTGATTTTGACCGATACCGTCGGCTTTGTCCGCGATTTGCCGCACAAGCTGGTATCGGCGTTTTCCGCTACCTTGGAAGAGACGACGATGGCGGATGTGCTACTGCACGTCGTTGATGCCTCCAATCCCGATTTTGAACGGCAGATGGACGATGTCAACGAAGTCTTGGAAGAAATCGGCGCACATGAAATTCCGCAATTGGTGGTGTACAACAAAATCGATTTGCTGCCGTCGGGTATGCGTGAAGCAGGCATTTTGCGCGACAATTCCGGGCATGCCGTCGGCGTGAATGTTTCCGTTGCTGAAAGTTTGGGTTTGGACAGTTTGCGCGAAGCGATGATTGAATTGGCCGTACAGCCAAGTGCTTGATGGTATGGAATGAAACAAGGCCGTCTGAATGTTCAGACGGCCTTACCGTAAAATTCTAAATCTGAGGATTATGCCGACAGAGGGCTTTTCTTTTTGAACACGTTTTCGTAAAGCATCCAAGCGGCGAGGCTCAGGTATACGGTGCTGGACAAAATGCCGATAACGGCGAAGATAGGCATAAGGCGATCAATCATGGTGAGGTTTCCCAATAAGTTAGTTTTATAAGTAAATGTGTGTTTTTTGATTTCCGTCTTCGCGGAATGCCTAAAGTATGCTGCTTAAATGGATTGAGGTCAATAAAAAATGTATTAGGATTTTTAAAAAAGTTCCATTTTTACATTAAAATAATTGGAAGTTTTTAAAGATAAACGGTATTTATATATTACCGTTCATCGTTTGATGAACGGTCAATACTTTGTTTTCCATATTTTTTACAAATTCCGACAGCCTGTTAATTCAAAATTGAATGAAAAGAGGCGGGAAAACGCTTTTTGCTAAAATGTAACACCCTGAGACGGTTGTTTCAGGCCGTCTGAAAAATAAATCGAACACATGATGACATCTTCCACACATCCCCAAAAAAACTGCTTCCATTGCGGACTTGAAGTCCCGGATCATCTGCATTTGACGGTTCGTTTTGAAGACGAAGAACACGAAACCTGTTGCGCCGGTTGCCAAGCAGTGGCGCAGAGTATTATCGATGCTGGTTTGGGCAATTATTACAAACAGCGTACTGCAGACGCGAAAAAATCCGAATTGCCTCCGCCGGAAGTGTTGTCGCAATTAAAGCTGTACGATTTGCCCGAAGTGCAGGCGGATTTTGTCGAGGTCGGCGCAGGGGATGAACGCGAGGCGGTGTTGATGCTGGGCGGCATTACCTGCGCCGCGTGTGTGTGGCTGATTGAACAGCAGTTGTTGCGTATGAAGGGCGTAGTGCGCGTGGATTTGAATTACAGTACCCACCGCTGCCGAGTGGTGTGGGACAGCGCCCACATTGAATTGTCGGACATTTTGCTGAAAATCCGCCAAACCGGTTATACCGCCGCGCCTTATGATGCGCAAAAAATTGAAGTGCAGGCGCAGAAGGAGCGCAAACAGTTTATCGTCAGATTGGCTGTGGCCGGTCTGGGTATGATGCAGACGATGATGTTCGCCCTGCCGACTTATTTTTACGGCGGCGACATCGAGCCGCTTTATTTGGAAATCCTGCATTGGGGCGGCTTTTTGATGGTATTGCCCGTTGTGTTTTACAGCGCGTTGCCGTTTTACCGCGGCGCATGGCGTGACTGGAAAAACCGCCGTGTCGGCATGGATACGCCGATAGCCATTGCCATTGTGATGACCTTTATCGCCGGTATTTACAGCCTGGCTACCAACGCAGGGCAGGGCATGTATTTTGAATCCATCGCCATGCTGCTGTTTTTCCTGTTGGGCGGGCGTTTTATGGAACAGATTGCTCGACGTAAAGCAGGCGATGCGGCGGAGCGGTTGGTCAAACTGGTTCCGGCATTTTGCCACCGTTTGCCGGCTTATCCTGAAAGCGAAGCCATCGAGGAAGCCGCAGTCGTCCGCCTCAATATCGGCGATACGATTGTTGTGAAGCCCGGCGAAGTCATTCCGGTGGACGGTACGGTTTTGTCCGGCGAAAGTGAAGTTAACGAAGCCATGTTGACCGGCGAAAGCCTGCCCATTGTGAAAAGGCCGTCTGAAAAAGTAACCGCCGGCACGCTCAACACCAGCAGCCCTTTAATCATCCGCACCGACCATACCGGCGGCAACACGCGCCTGTCCCATATCGTCAAACTGCTCGACCGCGCGCTGGCGCAAAAACCGAGAGCCGCCGAGTTGGCCGAAAAATACGCGTCCAGTTTTGTGTTTGGCGAACTTTTGCTTGCGATTCCTGTTTTTATCGGCTGGGCGTGGTATGCAGATGCGCACACTGCCTTGTGGATTACCGTTGCCCTGCTGGTCATTACCTGCCCGTGTGCCTTGTCGCTTGCCACGCCGACCGCGCTGGCAGCTTCTACCGGTGCGCTTGCCAAAGACGGCATTCTCATCAGCGGCAAACAAAGCCTGGAAACGCTTGCCCAAATTGACGATGTCGTGTTCGATAAAACCGGTACGCTGACCAAAGGGCAGTTTTCCGTCAGTCGTATACTGCGTGCAGGCCGTCTGAACGAAGTCCAAGCCCTTGCTATCGCCCAGGCATTGGAACAGCAATCCGAGCACCCTATCGCCCGTGCCATTTTGAACCATACGCTTTCAGACGGCCCTGTATCCGCGCTTGATGTGAAAGTGCAGCAACGGGTCAACCGTATTGGGTACGGTGTCAGCGCGCAAATCGAATTTGATGGCGAAACCCAAGTTTGGGCTTTGGGCAAAGCGGCGTTTGTTTCGGAAATTGCCGGTAATCTGCCTGAAACATTTGCCCATATCGACCACACAGGCGGCATTATTTTCTTGGGCAATCAAAGCGGTTTTCAGACGGCCTTTTTATTGGAAGACCAAATCAAAGACAGCGCCGCTGAAATGTTGCAAAACCTGAAACAACACGGCATCCGTCTGCACCTTTTAAGCGGCGACCGTCAAGCTGCCGTAGCCCAAGTCGCGCAGGAGCTGGGATTGGATGCCTATCGTGCCGAAGCCACGCCGGAAGACAAGCTGGCTTATGTGAAAAATCTGCAAAAACAAGGACGTAAAGTCATGATGATTGGCGACGGGATTAACGATGCCCCCGTCCTTGCCCAAGCAAACGTATCGGCCGCAGTGGCCACGAGTGCCGATGTGGCGCGAGACGGGGCCGATGTGGTTTTGCTCAATGATGATTTGAACGTTTTGCCCGTGATGATGGAACAGGCACGCCGTACCCATCAAATCATCCGCCAAAACCTGACTTGGGCGAGCGCATACAATCTGGTTGCCGTTCCGCTGGCCGTGTTTGGTTACGTTACCCCGTGGATCGCCGCGCTCGGCATGAGTTTCAGCTCGCTGCTGGTGTTGGGCAATGCCTTGAGATTGTTGAAAACCAAAAAGGCCGTCTGAAAACGGCAAATCCATTGCCTAAATGAAAGAATACGCCATGCCTAAAGCCACTTTTTATACACACGTCGCCCAGCCGGCCGCCTTTGCCTGCCGCCTGATTGCCCGCGCCATACGCGATGGCGGGCAGATTTTGGTGTGGTCGGATTCTGCTGCAGCCATGCAGCAACTAGACGTTGATTTGTGGCAGCAGATTCCCGAAAGCTTTATTCCGCATGAAGTTTGGCTGCCTACTGACCCCATGCCGTCTGAAACGCCGGTATTGCTTGCGTTTGGAAATGCATTGCCGAATATTCCGCAAGATTGCACGGTTTTGAACCTGTCTGCTGATTTCTGGAGTCAAGCCCCGGCCATTCCAAACCGTATCCTTGAAATTGTGGGAAATAGCTTAGAAGATTTGGCCGAAGCCCGAGACCGTTTCCGAGCTTATCGTCAGAGCGGATTTGAGATTGAGCATTTTTCGAGAGAAGGGAAGGATTGAGTGTTGAAGATATTCAAGGCCGTCTGAATATAAACAAAGGGACATTTTGATGATGTCCCTTTGTTTTTTAGATTGATTATCGGAAGGCTTCGTGCCATATGCCATAAAATATGAGGCAACAGCAGAAAGAGTAGAAATAGTGGAAAAAGCGTTCAAAAAGGGAGGTATTGGCAAGATACCATTGAACAGACTGATGGTGGTGTTGGGGATTTTTGAGGATTAAGTTGGGGAAACGGACAATTGAAGGTACGGCAAGCAAGTCAAACAGATTGAGGAAGACTGTAACCAATAATGAAAAACCGATTGTCTCATGAAATACGTCGAATGGCTGCAATGACAGGGTGTGTGCAAATAGGGAGGTCAGGGCAGATTTGTTGGACATCCATAAATAAAACAGCCCACCGATAGATAGGTAAAGCGCAAGACGGACCCATATGGATAGTTTGCGTGGCAAATAAAGGATGAAGAATAAGTTGAGCAGGATAAAGAAAATAGGGAAAACGGATTTCATGGGTTTGTTTGCTTACAGTTTGGTATTTAAAGCCGCTAAGGGAAACGCATTATTGATTGTATGAAGGGGAACCTTAGGAAAAGACAGTCTGAAAAGGCCATTCTATTTTAGGCCGTCTGAAAAAGATTTGCGTAAGGGCAAGGGTTTCAGACGGCTTTAAGTTTTTTGAAGTCAAAATCCGATGGTTCAGGATTCGGTTTTTGAGGCCGCATTGGCGAAATAGTGGTTGGATACCGGATTGAAGATAAGGAGCAGCAAAACAGGGTGGAGAATGGATTGAATAATGATTTGTTGAGAACTATAGCTCGCCATATCGCTATACACCATGATCAGTGAAGCGGCTGCCAACACAACAGCCAGCCAACGGGCAGAACGGTTGCCTGAAAGCAGGCCGACAGCAATAAATACTGGTAAGGAAAGGAGGATGAAGTATAGGGGCATAGACAGCCACCAAGGCAGGAAAGGGAATGCCAAGGCTGCAACCTCTATCAGTAAATCGCCCGAATAAATCGCAAGAGCAACAGTGGTAAAGCAGACAAGGGTAGTTAGGATGAAATAGAGAACGGTGGCGATGGTAACAGGGACTGGACGTTTCATGTAATAAAAGCCTTGGATAGAATATCGGGGATAAGGATTAGAATCGGTATCGGCCAAACCTTGTCATTGAAGGCGATGGCCGTCTGAAAGTAGGCTATTCGTCTTTCTCAAATGAAGAAAGCTTGATAATGGCAGGCTGGAAGACTGCAACCAAATAGATCATGATAGGGAGGATAAGATACGTAAAAGGAATATCTACGCGAAATAGTGCAATCAGAAAGGCAAGGTATAAGGTTAGCAGGGAAAGGAAAATAACGCTCTTTTTCCATGTCGCTTGGCGGATTTCTTTTGCAGTCGGTTGCTTATAGCGGACTTTTTTGTAGCAGGTCGGGCACTCTTTAATGATTTTCAGTCCTTTGAATGCAATACCCCGAATCGGATTGGAACAATGAGGACAAGAGAATGGGGATGGTTTCATTATTTTTTTATTGGGCCGTATAAGGTATTGCCCATCCGGTAAAGTAGATTGGATGGGCAACGTATATGTTTATTCGTCTTTTTCAAAAGATGAAAGTTTGTTTTGAATCGGAATAATGTAGTAGACAAGAAAGCCTATAACTAATGCCGTACTGATATATGGGGGGAATGTACCAAACAGGCTAATCAGTATTGCCGCTACGATACAGACAACTACTACAAAAATAGCGAAAGGTTTCAGCAAAGCTTTGAAATATTCGCCAACAGGCGGCTTTTTGAATTTGACTTTTTTATGGCAGGAAGGACATTCTTTGACTGCGGCCAAACCTTTAACCAATCCACCTTGGATTGGGGCATGGCAGTGTGGGCAGGGGAGTGAAGGGTTTAGATTATTCATTGTATTCAATCTGACTTAGGGTTTGGAAAGGTGGTATCGATGTTATTGATACCACCCCATTATTTATCGGAAGCGATAGGCTTATTGGGAGTATTTTTTGCCTAAAGCTTCGGCTGCTTTTTGTAATTCTTGATTGGCTGCACGCAGGGTTTCTTGCAATTTTTGAGATTTTGCTTGGAAATCATTGGCAAATTTGAGCGAATCTTTATCTTTGCCGTTGATAGTCAGCTCAGAAGCATGTTTGCCTGCATAAATCATCATGTTGTTGGCAGCACTGCTGACTTGTAATGCACGATCCAGAACTGCTTTGATTTCAGGATCTTTGATGTCGAGGGCAGCTGCGCTCTGATGGAATTGTTCCAGTGCGGCAGTCAGTTTGTTCATCTGCTCCAAAGCTTCTTTTTCTTTATTTTGGTTAGCCAAGTTTTGCAATTCTAGGCCTAGCTGAGTAATTTTTTGAGCTTCTTCACCAGTGGTGAAGTGAATGAATTTTTGCAATTCGGCAAGACCGTCTGGAGATTTTTTATCGGAAATGACGATAGGTTCGGCCAGTTTAGGATCTGCTTCCGGGAATTCGCTCAGAGCTTTTTCGTATTTGTTGGCAGAGCTAGATTCGCTTTGGGCAACTTGTTCTGCCGGTTTGTCGCTGCTGCCTTTATTACCGGAGTCGCCGCAGGCTGCCAGCAAGGAAGCGGTCAAGATCAGCATACCGAATTTGTTGAATACGTTCATATTAGGATTCCTTCTTAAGTTAGGAGAAAATTGGGGGGAATTTGTTTTTATTGATGAGCGTAGATAATTGTTTGTACTTTTGTTCTATTTTATTACAGATTTGTTTATTTTTCTCAAATTAGATTAAGTGGTATGTTTTTGGAATTAAACGGCGAAGGTGGATGGTTGTAAAATATTGAACATATAATAAAATTAACAAGGGTAATAATAAGCCAGGATACACTGTTTTGAGCTAAAGTAGATTTTTTTATTAAGATGTTTTTGATTAATGCGAAAGGAATAAAAAAGGCCGTCTGAAACAATAAAGTTTCAGACGGCCTTTTTAATAGGCTGGAATTAGTTGCCTAAGTCGAATGCTTTATGCAGAATGCGGGTAGCCAGTTCCATGTATTTTTCGTCAATCAGGACGGATACTTTGATTTCGGAAGTTGAAATCATTTGGATGTTGATGCCTTCTTCTGCGAGGGTACGGAAGATTTTGGCGGCTACGCCGACGTGTGAACGCATGCCCAAGCCGACTGCGGAGACTTTGCATACGGTGTCGTCGCCGTCAATGTAGGCTGCGCCGATGCTGTCTTGGCGTTGTTGCAGGAGTTCGATGGTTTGTTTGTAGTCGCCGCGTGGAACGGTGAAGGAGAAGTCTGTTGTGCCTTCGCTACCGACATTTTGGATGATCATGTCGACTTCGATGTTGGCATCGGCAACTGCGCCGAGGATTTGGTAGGCAACGCCGGGTTTGTCAGGTACGCCGCGTACGTTGATGCGTGCTTGGTTTTTGTCGAATGCGATACCGGTTACGGCTGCTCTTTCCATGTTGTCGTCCTCTTCAAAGGTAATCAGGGTGCCGTTGCCGCCATCTTGCAGGCTGCTGAGTACGCGCAGGCGCACTTTGTATTTTCCGGCGAATTCTACGGAGCGGATTTGTAAAACTTTTGAGCCGAGGCTGGCCAATTCGATCATTTCTTCGAATGTGATCGTGTCCATGCGGCGTGCTTCGGGTACGACGCGCGGGTCGGTGGTGTAAACGCCGTCCACGTCGGTGTAAATTTGGCATTCGTCGGCTTTGAGGGCTGCGGCGATGGCAACGGCAGAGGTGTCCGAACCGCCACGGCCGAGGGTTGAGATATTGCCTTCGCTGCTGATGCCTTGGAAACCGGCTACGATAACGACTTTACCGGCGGCCAAATCGGCACGCATTCTTTCGTCGTCGATGTTTTCGATGCGGGCTTTGGTGTGGGAAGTGTCGGTTTGGAGGGCGACTTGCCAGCCGGTGTAGCTTTTGGCGTCAACGCCGATGTCTTTCAGCGCCATGGCCAGCAGGCCGATGGTCACTTGTTCGCCGGTGGCAAGGACGACGTCCAGCTCGCGCGGATCGGGATGTTCTTGCATTTCGTGCGCCAGGGCGACCAGTCGGTTGGTTTCGCCGCTCATGGCGGATACGACGACTACGATGTCGTGTCCTTCGGCGCGGGCTTTGGCGACACGTTTGGCTACGTTTTTGATGCGTTCTGGCGAGCCTACTGATGTGCCGCCGTATTTATGTACGATTAACGCCATGTTTCGTGCTTTCTTGTGGGGTTTGTCGGGCAGCTTGGTTTGCTGGAAAAAGGGTTATTATTACTATTTTTTACATGGAATTCAAGGATAGAACGCGCTTTTTTGAGTAAATACGCATAAAGGGGTTTGGTTAAAAAAGGCCGTCTGAAATCTTTCAGACGGCCTTGCTGATTATAGGGCCAAAAGGGCAGCCTGCTGGTGTTGAACCAATTCGGCAATGCCTTTATGTGCCAAGGCAATCAGCTTGCCCAATTCTTCGATGCTGAACGGTGCGCCTTCGGCCGTACCTTGGATTTCGATGATTTTGCCGGATGCGGTCATGATGATGTTGACATCACTGTCGCAGCCTGAATCTTCGGGATAGTCCAAATCCAAAAGTGGTACACCGCCCACCACGCCGGCGGAAACGGCGGCAACGGCTTCTCGGATGGGATTTTCGCTGATAAGGCCGTCTGAAAGGAGTTTGTCTACGGCGATTTGCAGGGCAACGTAGGCACCGGTAATGGAAGCGGTACGCGTGCCGCCGTCGGCTTGGATGACGTCGCAGTCAATCAGGATTTGGCGTTCGCCAAGTTTTTCCATATCGACAACGGCGCGCAGCGAGCGGCCGATCAGACGTTGGATTTCTTGTGTGCGGCCGGACTGTTTGCCTGCGGCGGCCTCACGGCGCATACGGGAGGCGGTGGATGCCGGCAACATACCGTATTCGGCAGTCACCCAGCCTTGTTCTTTACCGCGCAGGAACGGTGGGACATTTTCATCGATGGAGGCGGTGCAAATTACTTTGGTGTTGCCGCACTCAATGAGGCAGGAGCCGTCGGTGTGGGGGAGGAAATTGGGGGTGATTTTAATGTTGCGCAGGCTGTCGGCGGCGCGGCCGGTGCGGGTGTAGTCGCTCATGATGATCCTTTGGGGCGGAATGAAAAATAGGTTGCCTTGAATTATAGAGGAATTTGGCATCAAAGGCCGTCTGAAAATCGTCGGTCGGGTGTGTTATAGTGTCCATACTTTCACTCGTATTTGGAAACGGAGTAAAACCATGGCTACAAGACGAACTATTCAAATCCACAGCATGACCGGCTTTGCCAATGCCGCAGGCGAATGTGGCGGCAAGCGGATTAATTTGGAAATCCGCGCAGTCAACCATCGTTATTTGGATGTCCAATTCCGTATGCCGGAAGAGTTGCGCTATTTGGAAGGCGCATTGCGCGAACAGATTGCCGCAGCTGTGGCGCGCGGTAAACTGGAGTGCCGCGTTCAGCTGCAAGATGCGGCTTCGGGCGGACAGGCTTTGGAAGTCAATCAGGATTTGGTCGCACAACTGGCGCATTTGAACAAAGAATGGCGCAAGGAACACAATTTCGGCAAGCTGAGCGTGGCCGACGTTTTGCGTTTCCCCGGCGTTTTGGCAGGTCAGAGCGAAGACTCCGAGGCCTTGGCGAAAGGTGTCAAAGATTTATTGACCAGCGCTTTGAAAGAGTTCACAGCCGCCCGCAAACGCGAGGGCAAAAAACTGGGTGAGCACCTGCTGCAACGTCTGGACGGCATGGAAGAGATTGTGGATGCTTTGAACGAATTGTTCCCAAGTCTACTGCAGGCGCATATGGACAAAGTCAAAACCCGTTTGGCAGAAGCCGTCGGCAATATCGACAACGACCGTTTGCAACAGGAATTTGCTTTATTCATCCAAAAATCCGATGTGGATGAGGAATTCAGCCGTTTGCGCACCCATATCGCCGAAGTGCGCCGCATCGTTACCGAAGGCAAGGGCAGCGTAGGCAAACGTTTGGATTTCCTGATGCAGGAGCTCAACCGCGAAGCCAACACTTTGGGCAGCAAGGCCATCGCCGCCGAATGCACGCAAGCGTCGGTTGAACTGAAAGTCTTGATCGAGCAAATGCGCGAACAGGTTCAAAATATCGAATAAATTGATAATGAACGGATAAAACAAGGCCGTCTGAAAAAGTTTTCAGACGGCCTTTTATCAATCAATTCCAAGTAAACAAAGAGATTCAGGCATGATCATTAAAGGCAAGCTGATTTTTGCGATGGATTATAAAGCGGAGGCACAAAATCCGCTTATTGGCAAAAAAGAGAAATTCTTAACCAATATAGTTAATGTTGATGACCCAAACCGGATAATAAGTTTGAATGCGATTGAACTGTTATGGAAAAAGCCGTAAAGCATTTTGCCTGATTCGAACAGGATCACACGGGGGCTTGTGCCACCGCTCCCTTTCCATTTGGTAACCCATGCTTTACGGCTTTGTTAAAGACAATATACTGATGGTCAAGATAAAAATCAACATAGATGCTCTGCAAAAAGCTTAAATGCTATTGCACAGCGTACAAGTAATACCCAACCATTGATGACGTAACTTGCCCGCATCATGCGCAATGCGGTACTGGACAACTTCGAGGCGAGTGGCCACTATGCTATCAAGGTAAAGAAGTTTTTTCTGCTACTGTCGAGCGTGACGATGGGCATGTCATAGATTTCACCATTATCGCCTGTTCGGGAAATATGACCGATGAGGAAAAAAATGAGTCCTGAAGAATGGTATCGTTGGCGGAATGAAAGATTGAAAAAGGAGCGAGAAAAATAGTTTATTCACCCTGCAGTTTTATGGCTATAAAGGGCGGGGTAGGTCATTCATGTTTGAAATATCAAACGTGGTTATTGCCAGAGCTGTATATAAAAGTTAATATCCGTTAAATTATGGCAATTATTGTCATGATAAAAACATACAAAGGAGTAAAAATATGAACTTTTTGACCGCTATCAGTCGGCAAATGACCCGCTTCACCGCCCTGATTATCGTCCTTGCCTCCATCATCGCCTTTATCGAACCTACCACTTTTTCGTGGGTAAAAGGCGATACGCAAGTCGTCGTACTCGGCATTATCATGCTGGGTATGGGCATGACTTTGGGCAAAGAAGATTATCAAATTCTGGCACAACGTCCGCTCGATATTTTTATCGGCGCCATCGCCCAATACACGATTATGCCCCTGCTCGCCATCGGTATTGCCAAAGCCTTTGACCTTTCGCCCGGATTGACGCTGGGTCTGGTTTTGGTCGGTACCTGCCCGGGCGGCGTTTCGTCCAATATTATGAGTTTTTTGGCTAAAGGCGATGTTGCCTTTTCGGTTGGCATGACGACTGTCTCCACCGTCATCGCGCCTGTGATGACGCCGTTGTGGATGACTTATTTGGTTGGTCAAACCGTCGAAATGGACGGCTGGGGTATGTTCAAATTTATGCTGCTCGTTACCCTGTTGCCCGTCGTTATCGGTTCTGCCGCCAATATCTTGCTACATAGAAAACACTGGTTTGAAGACGTGCGCGCGATTATGCCGGCTGTTGCCGTTGTCGCATTTGCCTGTATTGTCGGCGGCGTTGCTGCCGTTCACGGCCATCGTTTCGCCGAGTCCGCCTTCGTTATGGTACTTGCCATCGCTGCCCACAATATCGGTGGCTACATCCTCGGCTATTACAGCGGCGCACTGACCGGCATGAACACTGCCAAAAAACGCACCCTTGCCATCGAAGTCGGTGTACAAAATGCCGGACTTGCCACCGGTTTGAGTGCTAAATTCTTCCCCGGTAATGCTGAGTCTGCCGTTGCCGCCGCCGTTGCCTGCGTTTGGCACTCTGTGTCAGGAACGATTTTGGGCAACTTATTTGCCTGGTGGGACAAGCGTAAGCAATAAGCCGGTAAACATTGCCAGATAACAAAAGGCCGTCTGAAACATTTCAGACGGCCTTTTGATTACCTTTTATCAATGCGCTTTATGCGTCGTGCTGTACACGATTTTGTCCGTTAAAGCCATGGCGAGCGCGGAAATTAGGAAGCAGATGTGGGTAATACATTGCCACATGATTTGTTTTTCCGACAGATTGGCGGCGTTGAGGAAGGTTTGCAGCAGATGGATGGAGGAAATGCTGATGATGGACATCGACAGCTTAACCTTCAAAACCGAAGCATTGACATGGCTGAGCCATTCGGGCTGGTCGGGATGTTCGTCAACGTGAAGGCGGGAGACGAAGGTCTCGTAGCCGCCGACAATGACCATGGTCAGCAGATTGGCAATCATCACGACATCAATCAGGTTCAATACGGCGATCATGATGGTGTTTTCATCCATGATGCTGAAATTGGATACCAAGTGCCACAAGGATTTGAGGAACTTACAGGCATAAATGACTTGGGCGATAATCAAGCCTATATAAATCGGCAGTTGCAGCCAGCGGCTGGCGAAAATGAAATGCGCGAAGATACCCATTCGTTCGTGGGCTGTGCGCTTGGTCGGGGTGGAATGTTCCATAAAATGTGTTGTGTGTAGGGAAGATAAGGGGCGGCATTTTAATGGAAAAATTTTTAAGCTGCAATTTGAGCGACTGAATTGAAAAAGAAGGCCGTCTGAAAACAGAATATGGTTTCTTGTTTTCAGACGGCCTTGTAGGTTGTCAGGACAAGCAAACACGCGCAAAATCGCTTTGCTTTTTAGAGATGGACATTATGCTTGCAGATTCGTTTTTTTATTATCTGGTGTTGGTCGGCTTTGCCGCCGGGCTGATGGATGCGGCCGTTGGCGGCGGCGGGCTGTTGCAGATTCCCGGATTGTTCAACCTATTGCCAAACGCCACGCCTGTGGCCTCGGTGATGGGTGTCAATAAATTTGCTTCCTGCTGCGGCACGTTGACTGCGACGGGGCAATACCTGCGCCGAATCCCCGTGCCGTGGAAAATGCTGCTGCCTGCCGCGGCGTTGGCATTTGCCGCTTCATATTTGGGAGCAAAAACGGTGGTGTATTTCCCCGTGCAATACATGAAACCGGCAATGCTGGTCATCATGATTGCCATGTGTCTGTACACCTTTTTGAAAAAAGACTTGGGGCAGACAGTGCGCACTGAAAAGCTGACGTGTCGCGAAACTTTATGGGGCTTATTTTTCGGCGCGTTAATCGGATTTTACGACGGCGTGTTCGGGCCGGGGACGGGCAGTCTACTGGCTTTTGTGTTCGTCCGCTTTTACGGCTATGATTTTTTAGCGGCCAACGCCTCGGCAAAGGTCATCAATTCGACCACCAATCTTGCCGCGCTGACGTTTTTTATCCCGCAAGGCCATGTCGTGTGGGCATGGGCGATACCGTTGGCACTGGCGAATTTATGCGGCGGCGTGGTCGGCGCGTGCTTGGCAATGCGCGGCGGAACCAAGCTGCTGCGTTACGGATTTATGTTGCTGCTGTGCCTGACCATTGGAAAGTTTGCTTGGGATTTATTGGGTTGATATCGAATGAAAAAAGGCCGTCTGAATGTTTCAGACGGCCTTTGTGTTTTACAGTTTAACCGAATGCTCGCGTGTTTCGTGGAACACGATATCCGGCCAGCGTTCTTGTGTTAGATTCAGATTGACGCGGTTAGGCGCGAGGTAGGCGAGGTTGCCGCCTGCGTCTATCGACAGATTGCCGGCATTGGCTTTTTCAAACTCCGCCAGCTTTTTCTTGTCTTCGCACGATACCCAGCGCGCAGACCAGATAGATGCGCTGTCGAACACGGCTTCTACGCCGTATTCGTTGGCCAGTCGCGAGGTAACGACTTCAAACTGCAACACGCCGACCGCGCCCAAAATCAAATCCGCGCCGCTCATCGGTTTGAAAACCTGTACCGCGCCTTCTTCGCCAAGCTGTTGCAAGCCTTTTTGCAGTTGCTTGATTTTCAGCGGGTTTTTGATGCGGACGCTGCGGAACAGTTCGGGCGCGAAGAATGGGATGCCGGTGAACGCCAGTTGTTCGCCTTCGGAGAAGCTGTCGCCGATTTGGATGTTGCCGTGGTTCGGGATACCGATAATGTCGCCGGCGTAGGCTTCTTCTACCAGCTCACGGTCGTGGGACATGAAGGTAACCACGCTGGAGGCGGCGATTTCGCGGTTGATGCGCAGATGTTTCATCTTCATGCCGCGCTCGAATTTACCAGAGCAGACGCGCAAGAAGGCGATACGGTCGCGGTGTTTCGGGTCCATATTGGCTTGGATTTTGAAGATAAATCCGGAAAATTTCGGCTCGTCCGGCTCGACCATGCGTACGGTCGCGTCGCGCGGTTTCGGTGCGGGCGCCCATTCAATCAATGAATTCAGGATTTCCTGAATACCGAAGTTGTTAATCGCAGAGCCGAAGAACACGGGTGTGAGTTCGCCGGCGAGGAATTCGTCGAGATTAAACTCGTTGGAAGCAGCCTGCACCAATTCGATTTCGTCGCGCAACTGCTGGATTTCCAGCGGAAAGCGTTGTTCCAATTCGGGATTGTCGATGCCTTTGATGATGTCGAACTCGTGCGGCAGACGTTCGCCACCTGCGTCGAAGAGATAGATTTCGTCATTCAGGATGTGGTACACGCCTTTGAAGTTTTTGCCCATGCCGATCGGCCAGGTTACGGGCGCGCAGCGGATTTGCAGGATGTTTTCCACTTCGTCCAGCAATTCCAGAGAATCGCGTACTTCGCGGTCGTATTTGTTCATGAACGTAACAATCGGCGTATTGCGCAGGCGGCAGACGTTCAAAAGTTTGATGGTTTGCGCTTCCACGCCTTTTGCCGCGTCGATGACCATCAAGGCGCTGTCGACGGCGGTCAATACGCGGTAGGTGTCTTCGGAGAAGTCTTGGTGTCCCGGCGTGTCCAAGAGGTTGACGGTATGGTCTTTGTAGTCGAACTGCATTACGCTTGATGCCACGGAAATGCCGCGCTGCTTCTCGATGTCCATCCAGTCGGAGGTAGCGAATTTGCCGGTTTTCTTACCTTTCACCGTACCCGCGCTTTGAATCGCACCTGAAAACAGCAGCAGTTTTTCGGTCAACGTGGTTTTACCCGCGTCAGGGTGGGAGATGATGGCAAACGTGCGGCGGCGGCGCACTTGGTCGAGGATTTCTTGGGACATGGTTTTCTTTGCAAAAAGGTTCAGGCCGTTTTTTCAGACGGCCTGAAGGATATGGGTGTTGGAAAACAGGCTAAAATAAGGGCGTGTGCAACACGCCCTGCAATAGATTGAAAGATGCGGAATTGTACAAAAAAATGCTTGATAATTCAATGTTTGTACCAAAACAAAGGCCGTCTGAAAAGTTTCAGACGGCCTTTGTTTATGAATCGATGATTAAATATCCATCGGTTTCCATTCTGCGCCTTTCACCGGCGGCAGCCATGATTGCGTACCGCTGGAGGCAAATCCCCACAAGGTGTCGGGGAGGCCGTAATGGTCGGCACGCGTCGGGTCGAGTTGCGTTTCGATTTCATCTTCGCGGCCTTCACGGATTTGTGTGGCGATGTGCGGATTAATCATCACAGTTTTGCCCAATGCGATAAATTCTGCCCAGCCGGTTTCATAGGCGGCCAAAATTTGGTCGGCGGTAAACAGGTTGCCCACGCCGATAAGCGGCAGTTTGCCGTTGATGCGTTCGTGGATGAACTGCATACGGGTTTGGGCGGTATCGCCGCCGCGACGGATTTTTTTATCAAATTCCCACAAGGAAACGTGCAGATATTGCAGCGGTTTTTGTACCAATGCGTCAATCAGTGCGCCGGTTTCGGTCATGGTTAAGCCGTCGTCGCCCGGTTCTTCAGGGGAGAAGCGGTAGCCGATGATGAAGTCGTTGCGCTGGTGTTTTTCACGGACGGCAACCACGGCATCGACAACGGCCAGCGGGAAGCGCATTCTGTTTTCCAAGCCGCCGCCCCATTGGTCGTTGCGGCGGTTGCTTTGGGCAGAGTAAAACTGTTGGAGCAAATAGGTATTGGCACCGTGGATTTCCACGCCGTCAAAACCTGCACGAAGCGCCAAATCGGCGGCTTGCGCATAAGAGGCGATGAGTGCTTCGACTTCTTCTGCGGTCGCTTCGCGTGCGTGTTCGGCTTCGCTGGCGGAAGCGCTGATTTTGTCGAGACCGTCCAAGAGGTCATCAATGGCTTTGGAGCCGCCGTGATGGATTTGCAAAATCGCTTTTGCGCCTTGTTGTTGCAGGATTTGTGCGGTTTCTTTCAGGCTGTCGAGGCAGTGTTCGCCTGTGGCTTCAGGTTGGCCGTGAAAGGCTTTGCCGTCTTTTTGAACCAAAGTGGCGGCAGTGATAAACATGCCCATATCGCCTGCGCGGTTGCTGAGGAAAGTACGCTCTTGGTCGCTGATTAAACCGTCGGCTTGTGAGCCGAAATGGGTCATGGGGGCGACGACAAGGCGGTTTTTGATGGTTACGCCGTTATTGAGGGTGTATGTTTGGAAGAGTGGGGCGTATTTTGGATTCATGAGATTTTGCTCTTGATAAGTGAATGGTTGGCAGAGAATTGGGCCATTCGGGAAATTATCAAGTAAACAGGCCGTCTGAAAAGTTTCAGACGGCCTGTTTATTCTTTAAGCCTTAGGATTAAAGATTAGGATTAACAATGATTTTTACTGCGGATTCGTTGTTGTGGATCAAGCGCTCGAAGCCTTCGGAAATCAATTCGTCCAGTTTGATGCGTTGGGTGATGAAAGGCTCAAGGTTGATTTTGCCTTCTTCAACCAATTTGATGGTTTCGGCGTGGTCGTTGCAGTAGGCGATGGTGCCGCGCACGTCCAGCTCTTTCATCACAACGCTGTGGACGTTGATGGTAGCGGGGTGGCTCCAAATGGATACGATGACGACTTTCGCAGTCGGACGGCACGCTTCGACCATGGTGTCCAGCACTTTGTTGACGCTGGTGCATTCGAATGCAACGTCTACACCTTCGCCGTTGGTCAGTTTTTTCACTTCTTCGACGACATCGACTTCGGATGGGTCGAGGATGTAGTCGGCAACGCCGGATTCGCGTGCTTTGTCTTTACGCGCTTTGCTCAATTCGGTGATGATGACTTTGATACCTTTGGCTTTCAATACGGCAGCCAACAGCAAACCGATTGGGCCTGCGCCGCCGACCAACGCGACGTCGCCTTCTTTCGCGCCACTGCGTACATAAGCATGGTGGCCGACAGACAGAGGCTCAATCAAAGCAGCTTGGTCCAATGGGATTTTGTCGGAAATAGGGTGTACCCAACGGCGTTTAACGGCAATTTTTTCAGACAAGCCGCCACCGCAGCCACCCAAGCCGATGAAGTTCATGTCTTTGGAGAGGTGGTAGTTGCTGCCTTCGCCGGTCGGTACGTCGTCGCGGATGATGTAGGGTTCGACAACAACGTGTTGGCCGACTTTGATGTCGTCCACGCCTTCGCCTACGGCATAAACCACGCCGGAGAACTCGTGACCCATGGTAACTGGCGCAGACTCGCCGGAGATTGGGTGTGGATGGCCGCAAGGCGGAATGAAAATCGGGCCTTCCATGAATTCGTGCAGGTCGGTACCGCAGATACCGCACCACGCAACATTAATGCCGACAGTACCCGGAGCTACGGTTGGCTCTGGAATGTCTTCGATGCGGATGTCGCCTTTGTTGTAAAAACGTGCTGCTTTCATTGTAACGCTCCTTTTTTTAAAGTGGAGGCCGTCTGAAAAAGACGGTCAATTGGGGAAAGGGAAGCAGTGTGGCGTGTGAAATATTTTTATTGATATGTTTTATGTTTGTTATTTTACTACTGATAATATGGAAATGGTTTGTCTTTGCTCAAATTAAAGTTTGTAAATGAAAAAAAGGGCGTCTGAAATGGATAATCTGTTTTCAGACGGCCTGGGGCAATAGTTTGAATGCGTTATGGTGTAGGATTGTTACTTTTGCCGCGCTTCAGATGCTTTTGGTAGGCGATGACGTAATCGGCCTTGCTTAAGCCCGCCAATACGCGGATGTGGGCGGCGGCGGATTTGGACATGGATTCCAAGGTATAGCCGCCCTCCAGTACGGAAACGACACGTCCTTGGCAGCTTGCCGTTGCTTGGACGATTTTGTGCGTCAGCCAGGCAAAGTCGGCTTCATGCAGGTTCAGACGGCCTGTTTCGTCTTGTTTATGCCCGTCAAAACCTGCCGAAAGCAACACCAACTCGGGGCGGAAAGCCGTGAGCTTGGGCAGCCATTGTTCGCGGATGGTCGTGCGGAAGATACGGCTGCCTGTGCCCGGTTTTAGGGGCGTATGCAGCATATTCTTATTGCCGGCGTATTGTTCCGCCTGAGGGAAGGGAAAGATGTCGGTTTCAAACAGGTTGAAAAACATCACGCGCGGATCATCTCGGAGAATCTCCGCTGTACCATCGCCGAAGTGGACGTCGAAATCGATGACGGCGATGCGTTGCAAGCGGTATTGGGCAATGGCGTGCATCACGCCGGCGGCAACGTTGTTGATCAGGCAAAAGCCGCCGGCGCTGTTGCTGTGGGCATGGTGGCCTGGCGGGCGGATGGCGCAAAAAGCATGCCAGGCTTTTTTATTCATCACCATATCGACTGCCTTGACAACGGCTCCGGCCGCAAAACGGGCGGCTTGAAGGGAGTCGTGGCAGATGACCGTATCGTCATCGATGCGGTGGATTTTGCCGGGGAGCGGCTGGGCGGCTTCCAACTCGTGCAGATAGTTGCGCGAGTGGACCAATGCCAGTTGTGCATCTTTGATTTCGGGTGCTTCAGCGGTTTGCAGATGACGCCAAATGCCTTCCGTTTTTAAGGCGGCTTGAATGGCGCTGATGCGTTCTGGCTTGTCGGGGTGGTTGGTGCCTGGCTGGTGCTGCAGAAATATCGGATGGGAAATCCATACGGTGCGGGCATTTTTGCCAAGTAGTCGACGCAGCAGGGTACGCACGCGCCAAATGATTTTTTTAAGCATGGAAAGTGTGTCTCGAACGAGTCGCACGGACTGCTAAATATGGTTAATAAATACGGAAATGCTTGGAAATTTTTCAGACGGCCTTTAGAATAGCTCAATTTTGCAGTCCAACCAATGTGTTTAATTGCAGTGTGCAGTTTTTTACTTAATCTAAAACTTGAAAGAACGGATATATTATGAATCAAGCAGTGGCTCAATTTGCCCCTTTAGTGCTGATCATGGTGGTGTTCTACTTCCTGATTATGCGTCCTCAACAAAAGAAATTCAAAGCGCACCAAGCGATGTTGGCCGCTTTGAAAGTCGGCGATAAAGTCGTTTTGGCGGCAGGTTTCAAAGGCCGCGTGACCAAAGTCGGCGAGCAATTCTACACTGTCGACATCGGTCAAGGTGCGAAAATCGAAGTGGAAGTTGAGCGCAACGCGATTGCCGCGAAAGCCGAATAATCCGTTTTTTTGCAAAAAGCCGCCTCATTTTCCGAGCGCGGCTGTTTGCCTTTATAAATAAAGCAAAGGTTTACCATGAACCGTTATCCTTTATGGAAATACCTGCTGATTGCGTTCACGATTGTGGTTGCGGCTGTTTACTCGCTGCCCAACCTTTTCGGTGAAACGCCTGCCGTACAGGTATCGACCAACCGACAAGCCATCGTGATCAACGATCAAACCCAGTCTAAAGTGGATGCCGCGCTGAAACAGGCAGGTATTCAGACTGATGGTATGTTCATCGTCGACAACTCGCTGAAAGTGCGTTTCAAAGATACCGAAACGCAATTGAAAGCGCGCGACGTCATCGAAAATACTTTGGGCGAGGGCTATATTACCGCGCTCAACCTGTTGGCAGACAGTCCTGAGTGGATGGCGAAAATCAAAGCCAATCCGATGTTCCTGGGTCTGGACTTGCGCGGCGGCGTGCATTTCACCATGCAGGTGGACATGAAAGCCGCGATGCAGAAAACGTTTGAACGTTATTCCGGCGATATCCGCCGCGAATTGCGCCGCGAAAAAATCCGTACCGGCACGGTGCATCAGACTGAAAACGGTCTGACCGTGCCTTTGCAAGATGCTGCCGATGTACAAAAAGCCTTACCTCAGTTGCAAAAATTGTTCCCTGAAGCCACGCTGCTGCCGGATGGCAACAATATCGTGCTGACTTTGTCTGAAGAGGCAATCAATAAAGTACGTTCTGATGCAGTTAAACAAAACATCAATACGTTGCACAACCGTGTGAACGAATTGGGCGTAGCCGAACCGGTTATCCAACAATCCGGCCTTGACCGCATTGTTGTACAGCTGCCGGGCGTGCAAGATACTGCCAAAGCCAAAGACATTATCGGCCGTACCGCGACTTTGGAAGTGCGTATGGTGGAAGACGATCCGATCAAACTGCAAGAAGCTTTGAACGGCAATGTGCCGACCGGTTACGAATTGCTGTCAAGCGGTGGCGATCATCCGGAAACTATCTTGGTCAACAAACAAGTTGAACTGACCGGCGACAACATCAACGATGCGCAACCTAGCTTTGACCAAATGGGCGCGCCTGCCGTGAGCCTGAGCCTGGATAGTGCAGGCGGCAGCATTTTTGGCGAATTGACTTCGGCCAATGTGGGTAAACGTATGGCTATGGTGTTGATCGACCAAGGTAAATCCGAAGTCGTGACCGCGCCTGTTATCCGCGCCGCCATTACCGGTGGCCGTGTAGAAATTTCCGGCAGCATGACGACAGCCGAAGCCAACGATACTTCATTGTTGCTGCGTGCCGGTTCGCTGGCCGCGCCGATGCAGATTGTCGAAGAACGTACCATCGGCCCGTCTTTGGGTAAAGAAAACATTGAAAAAGGTTTCCACTCTACCTTGTGGGGCTTTGCCGCTGTTGCTGCATTCATGGTGATTTACTATCGCTTGATGGGTTTCTTCTCTACCATTGCCTTGAGTACCAATATCTTGTTTTTGGTGGGTATTTTGTCTGCCATGCAGGCAACGCTGACCTTGCCGGGTATTGCCGCCTTGGCTTTGACCTTGGGTATGGCGATTGACTCCAACGTGTTGATTAATGAACGTATCCGTGAGGAACTGCGTGCCGGTGTCGCACCGCAGCAGGCCATCAACCTCGGTTTCCAACACGCTTGGGCAACCATTGTCGACTCTAACTTGACCTCTCTGATTGCCGGTATCGCTTTGTTGGTATTCGGTTCCGGCCCTGTACGCGGTTTTGCCGTTGTGCACTGTATCGGTATTCTGACCTCGATGTATTCATCTGTGGTCGTGTTCCGTGCTTTGGTTAACTTGTGGTACGGCCGCCGTCGCAAATTGCGGAATATTTCCATTGGTGCGGTGTGGAAGCCGAAAGCTGAAATGGCAGAAGGCAAGGAGTAAAACATGGAATTATTTAAAATCAAACGCGATATTCCGTTTATGAGCTACGGCAAACTGACGACCTTTATTTCGTTGGTTACGTTTATCGCCGCCGTGTTCTTTTTGGTAACCAAGGGTCTGAATTTCTCCGTCGAATTTACCGGCGGTACGGTGATGGAAGTCCAATATCAGCAGGGCGTGGATGTGAATAAAACACGCGAACGCCTCGATACGCTGAAAATGGGTGATGTACAGGTTCAGGCATTGGGCACGAATAAACACATTATGATTCGCCTGCCGAACAAAGAAGGCGTAACGTCTGCCCAGCTGTCCAACCAAGTAATGGATTTGCTGAAAAAAGACAATCCTGACGTTACTTTGCGCCAAGTTGAATTCATCGGCCCTCAGGTTGGTGAAGAATTGGTTACCAATGGTTTGATGGCATTGGGCTTCGTGGTGGCAGGTATCATTGTTTATCTGTCTATGCGTTTTGAGTGGCGTTTTGCAGTGTCCGCGATTATTGCGAATATGCACGATATTGTGATTATTCTCGGCTGTTTCGCCTTCTTTCAATGGGAATTCTCTCTGACTGTCTTGGCAGGTATTTTGGCAGTTTTGGGTTATTCCGTGAACGAATCTGTGGTTGTGTTTGACCGTATTCGTGAAAACTTCCGTAAGCCGCATATGCGCGGCCACACTGTGCCGGAGGTCATCGACAACGCGATTACCGCCACCATGAGCCGTACCATCATTACCCACGGTTCGACCGAGGCAATGGTTGTTTCTATGCTGGTGTTCGGCGGTGCAGCCTTGCACGGTTTCTCTATGGCGCTGACCATCGGTATCGTGTTCGGTATTTACTCTTCCGTATTGGTTGCCAGCCCGCTCTTGCTGATGTTTGGCTTGAGTCGTGAGAACATTGCCAAAGAAGTGAAGAAAAAAGAAGAAGTTGTAGTTTAATCGCTGCAATAATTCGATAAAGGCCGTCTGAAAATTGATTGAATCAGTTTTCAGACGGCCTTTTGTATTTAAATTTCAGAATGTTTTGTTTTAATGAAATGAGAGGGGATAAACGTGAAAGAAAAAGAAAAAATAGGAACAATATAATTTTGTGATGAATCAAGTTTATTGTCTGATATCCCCTTAATTGCTTGTCAGTCCCAATATTTTAAAACATAATACTTTTGCCCCCGATGCTGGAGTTTTACTACAAGTACATGATTTGCAAAAAATCTGTCGGGTGCGCAGACCCTGCCAATCAACCTCAAAAAAGGAAGGCCAAGAATGAAAGTAACCAGTTTCGGCGAAGTGCTGTGGGACGATTTTCCAAACGGGAAGGTATTGGGTGGTGCACCCCTAAATGTTGCTGTCCGTTTGCAGTCTTTGGGTATCGATGCTGCCATCATCAGTCGTCGCGGCGATGATGCCGATGGCGAAGAATTGCTATGTCAAATTCAAAGTAAAAACGTCAATACTGATTATTTGCAGGTTTGCCACGAATGTGCGACCAGTTTGGTGAAAGTACACTTGGACAAGTCTGGCAGTGCGTCTTATGAGATTGTTTATCCTTGCGCGTGGGATAGGATTGCGGTTGATGATGCGGCAATCAAACGTGTGGCAGAATCCGATGCTTTCGTTTTTGGCAGCTTGGCAACCCGTGATGAAGTTTCGCGTAAAAGCTTGGCAGTTTTGCTGAAAGAAGCCAAATTCAAAATTTTTGACGTTAATCTGCGCAAGCCGCATTACGATATTGCCCGCTTGCTGGAGACCATGAAACAGTCCGATATGGTCAAACTCAACGATGATGAGTTGTATGAATTGGCTGCGGCTTATGGCTCTCCTTATCACAGTATCGAGCAGAATATCAGCTACCTTGTTGAGCTGACCGGCGTCAAAATCCTTTGCGTGACTTTGGGCAGTCATGGCGCGGTTTTGTATAAGGACGGAGAGTTGTACCGTCATTGCGGTTTCCGCGTCAAAGTGGTGGATACTGTCGGCTCAGGCGACAGCTTCCTTGCCGGTTTGACTTACAAACTGCTGAACAATGCGCCTCCTCAAGAAGCCATTGCTTTTGCTTGTGCGCTGGGTGCATTGGTGGCTTCACGTCATGGCGCGACGGCGGATATTTCTTTGGAAGAAGTTGAAGCGTTTATGAATCCTGCTTGATATTTTGACAAGAGACATAAAAAGGCCGTCTGAAAACCATTAAATCAGGTTTTTCAGATGGCCTTAGTATTTTCAGGCTTTACCAATAAGTTGTAAAACATTCTAAGTTGGTATTTTTCGGGCCGCCGCCTTCTTCGGTCGGCGAACCAATCATCATCAGGCCGATGATTTTGTCTTTGTCGGTACACTCAAATGCTTCGCGCAACAATGGGCTGTTGACCCACATGCCCGTAATCCAAACATTGTCGAAGCCTTGAGCAGAAGCAGCCAGTTGTAAAGCATAGGCGGCACAGCCGGCAGTCAGCATTTGTTCCCATTCAGGTTTGGGTTTTGCCACTTCACGGTTCGGCGCAAATGTAACGCCGATAATCATAGGCGCCATGTTGCCGACACGTTCGGCCTTTTTCATGGCATCATCACCGAAGTTGAGTTCGGTAACGGTCTTGCTCAACAGCTCGCGGAAACGTTGCAAGCCGGTCTCGCTTTGAATAACGGTAAAGCGGTAGGGGCGCATATTGCCGTGATCGGGCACTTGTGTTGCCGCTTGCAGCATTTGTTCCAGTTGCTTGGCATTGGGTGCCGGAGCAGCCAGTTTTTTGGAAGAGCGACGTGTGGTCAGGAGATTTAAGGCATCCATGTTTTATTCTTTCTTGTGAACTTGAATGAGAATAATTATATAGCGGAAAGATAAATAAATCAGCAAAAGACTGAGGCCGTCTGAATTCAGGTTTCAGACGGCCTTTGGGTTTTACAGGATACCGTTGTTTTGCGTATTTTCAGTAATCAGTGCTTTGCTGATTTCGTCGGCGGTGTAACTCTTACCGCTTTCAAATACAAAGCTGTCGATATTATTGTTGGCAATATCATGGATGGTCAGGGTGTCGCCTGTATCTTTGATGGTTAAGACCCAATCATCGCCGGTTTTCAACTGTAAATCTTTCAGCGTCAGCCCTTCTTTGAAAAGGACTTGGGTATCGCTGCCACCATACGGATTAAAGGTGTCGTTGCCGCTGTTTCTGCCAAACATGATGATGGTGTTGTCGGCACCCGGATCGGTAATGGTGTCGTTGCCGCCGGCTGTATCGACGATGTTGATGCCGCGGCCCAAAGTAATGGTTTCATCACTGCGGTTGCCCCTGTATTCGACAACAGAAGTGTAACGCGACAAATCTAAATCGCTGTTGTCGCTATCGGCATGGATGGTGTGGTTGAAGTTGTTGTACACATCCCGGTTGAGTTCTTCAACGGGTTGGCCGGTGTATTGGACGATGTTTTTGTTGCCGATCATGTGCGGGATAGACAGTTTGAAGTGGTTGATCAGTTCGCCCGTGCTGTATGAGGCATTGCCGTCAAACTGAAACTCGGAAATCGCCCCATAAATACCGCTTTGATTTTTGATAGTCAAAACATCGTCTGTGCCTTTGATGTGGATATGCCAAGTGTCGCCATCCAGCAGGGGGGGAGATACAAATTGGTTGCTGTCGGGCAGGTCGGCAATATCGGTTTTGTCGTAACCTTTTTTAACGGTAATTTCAAGGTCGTCAAGGGTAATGCCGCCGCTAAATTTCACGGTGTTGGCGTTGAGCGTGTGCAGGCCGGCCTCGTTGTCGAAACCGAAGTTGTAGTCGAAAATGGTGTCGTGTCCGTAACCTTTTCCGAAAACATAGGTGTCGTTGTGTTCGCCGCCTTCCAGATAATCATTGCCTGCGCCGCCGTCGAGTAAGTCTGCGCCTACATGAGCATAGAGTTTGTCGTTACCGTTGCCGCCGTAGAGTTTATCGTCGGAAGCGGGTTTGTTGCCGTAATAGGTTTCGCTGTGTTCGCGCAAGATGTCATCGCCATCGTGGCCATAGAGGATGTCGCGGCCGTCATTGCCGCCGTCGATTTCATTGTTGCCTGCATCGCCATGCAAGGTATCGTCGCCGTTTGTACCGACAAATTTGATGGTTTCGGCTTTCAGGGCTTGGAAGGCTTGTTGGAACTGCGCGGCAGTGTAGGTTTGGTCGTTAAACTGGAAACGGTCGATGGAAACGCTGCCATCTGCGCCGATTTGGTTTTGAATCAGGGCTGAACCTTGCTCAGAAGTAATTTCCCAGCTTTGGCTGCCGTCGTCGTTATGAATGGTCTTCAGGTTGAGCTTGGCATTGTTCAGGCCGTCTGAAAACTTGAGGGTATTGATGCCTTGGTTGTCTATAATGGTATCGTTGTCGCCGTAGATATAGGTATCGTTTCCGGCGCCGCCTTTTAGAATGTCTTTGCCGTTGCCGCCCACCAAAACATCGTCTCCAGCATCGCCATTGATGGCATCGTTGCCATCGCCGCCATCCAGATAATCGTTGCCGTCGCCGCCGTTGAGGTTGTCGTTGCCACCCATGCCGTAAATGGTATCATCACCGCGTCCGCTATTGAGACGGTTGCGGCCTTCGTTGCCGGTCAGGATGTTATTGCTGTTGTTGCCGGCGGCAAAAATATTGGCTGTGCCGGTCAAGGTAACATTTTCGACGTGGGTGGCGGCAGTATATGAAATGCTGCTGAATACGGTGTCTTCGCCGCCGCCAGCTTGTTCAATCACTACGTCTTTTGCGTTATCAACATAGTAAGTGTCATTGCCGTCTCCGCCTTCCATAATGTCGGCACCGGCTTTGCCGTCGATAATATCATCGCCGGATGTGCCGATCAGGTGGTCATTACCATCGCTGCCATCGATGGTCCGGCCGCTTTCGGTATGCTCAGTCAGGGAAATATTGAAATATTTGGCAAAGCTGTTTACATCCAGTTTTTGTGTGCCGATGATGAATTGGGAGACTGCCGGTGTTGTACCGTTTTGAGTGTATTGGTTTTTGATGGTTAAAACGGCGTTGCTGTTTTTCACGGCGATCAGCCAGTCTTGACCGCCGGTTTCGTTGTTTCGGGCTTCAACGGTCAAATCGTTAAGGCTTAGGTCGGTATGAAAGCGGATGCTATTATGGCCTTGATTGTCGATGATGGTGTCTTGCTCGCTTTTGGCAGAGAAAAGATAGGTGTCGTCACCTTCGCCACCTTCAAGCACATCGTTGCCTGCTTCGCCGTTGAGGGTGTCATTGCCTGTTTCGCCGAAAAGACGGTCGTTGCCTTCGCCGCCGTTGATGAAATCGTTGCCACCACCGCCGTAAACGATGTCGTCGCCGCGGCCGCTGTTGAGGCGGTTGCTGCCTTCATTGCCGATGAGGATGTTGTTGCTGTTGTTGCCTGCGCCGAAGATGTTGGCTATACCGGTCAAAACAAGGTTTTCAACGTGGTTTGGAAGGGTATAGCTGACGTTGCTGTAAACCGTATCATCGCCACCATTTGGGTTTTCAATGATTTTATCGTCACTGCGGGTTACATAATAAACGTCATCTCCCGATGTGCCTGTTGTTGCTTGTGCAAGGGGGGACGGCTGCAATTGCTCTAAATGTCGTAATTCAAATTGCGCATTGCGGATGCGCATTGCTTTTTCGATTGTCATGATATTTTCTTTAGATATTGATGAGAGTAACAAGGAAGTAAACGTATCCGGCATATGGCCGGTATTGCTTAATTTGTATTGTGTTTAGGCTGTATATACTAGTGCCGAAATTTGATAAAAACAACAGAAACGTTAAGATATGACAATATGTAGAGAGCCTTATCAGGCTTAGTTTGCCGTCTATTCTTTTGCCAAATGGCTTTGCCTTGTGCGGTTGTTTTGTTTCTTATATACCACACATCAATTTTCATAGTTTCAAACTATGAATGGTTGTAAAAAGGCCGTCTGAAAAATCAGAAGCAGGTTTCGCATTGCAAAACCTGCTTCTGATTTTTCAGACGGCCTGTCTGATTACAGAGTACGGGCAACTTCGACGATGTCGAAACATTCGAGTTGGTCGCCTTCCATAATCTCGTTGTAGCCTTTGAGCATCAGACCACATTCGAAGCCCATGCGGACTTCTTTGACGTCGTCTTTGTAGCGTTTCAAAGAAGACAGCTCACCGGTATGGATAACCACGTTGTTGCGGATGAGGCGGACGTGGGAATCGCGTTTGACCACACCGTCGGTAACCATACAGCCTGCAATATTGCCGACTTTGGAAACGGAAATAACCTGACGGATTTCGACCGTACCGGTTACTTGCTCTTTCTCTTCCGGAGAGAGCATACCGCTCATGGCGGCTTTCACGTCGTCGATGGCATCGTAAATGATGTTATAGTAACGGATTTCCACGTTTTCATTCTCAGCCAGTTTGCGTGCGGAAGCATCTGCACGGACGTTAAAGCCGATGATGAATGCGCCGGAAGCGATGGCCAAGTTGACATCAGATTCGGTAATACCGCCAACACCGCTGTGCAACACGTTCACTTTCACTTCGTCGGTGGACAGTTTTTTCAGGCTGCCCGCCAAAGCTTCGTAAGAACCTTGTACGTCTGCTTTGATGATGACGGACAAGGATTGGGCTTGGTTTTCGCCCATGTTGTTGAACATGTTTTCCAGTTTCGCGGCCTGTTGTTTGGCCAAGCGCACGTCGCGGTATTTGCCTTGACGGAAGAGGGCGATTTCGCGCGCTTTTTTCTCGTCGGCCAATACCATTGCATCTTCGCCTGCGTTCGGAACGTCGGACAAGCCGAGGATTTCGACAGGGATAGATGGGCCGGCTTCATTGATGGCTTTGCCGTTTTCGTCAACCATCGCACGGATTTTACCGAATGCAGTACCGGCCAGCAGCATATCGCCTTTTTTCAGCGTACCGCTTTGTACCAAGAGGGTGGCAACCGCGCCGCGGCCTTTGTCCAAGCGAGCCTCAACGATGATACCTTTGGCAGGTGCATCGACTGGAGCAGTCAGTTCCAAAACTTCGGCTTCGAGCAAGACGGCTTCGAGCAATGCATCGATGTTCAGGCCTTTTTTAGCGGAAACATCGATGAACTGTACATCGCCGCCCCATTCGTCAGGCACGACTTCGTGCGCAGTCAGCTCTTGGCGGATACGCTCTGGGTTGGCAGCTTCTTTATCGATTTTGTTGACGGCAACCACCATCGGTACGCCCGCGGCTTTGGCGTGGGCAATCGCCTCGATGGTTTGCGGCATCACGCCGTCGTCGGCTGCAACCACAAGAATCACGATATCGGTTGCTTTCGCACCGCGCGCACGCATGGCAGTAAACGCTTCGTGACCCGGAGTATCCAAGAAGGTAATCACGCCGCGAGGGGTTTCAACGTGGTATGCACCGATGTGTTGGGTAATGCCACCCGCTTCGCCTTGTACCACTTTGGCACGGCGGATGTAGTCCAGCAGGGAAGTTTTACCGTGGTCAACGTGACCCATTACGGTCACAACCGGAGGACGTGGCAATGCTTCGGCTTCTCCTGCTTCAACGCCTTCATCCAAGAATGCTTCAGGATCGTCGGCGGCGGCAGGTTTACCGATGTGGCCGAGTTCTTCGACCACAATCAGGGCAGTGTCTTGGTCGATAGATTGGTTGATGGTTACCATCATGCCCATTTTCATCAGGGCTTTAACCACTTCGACGCCTTTAACGGCCATTTTGTGTGCCAAGTCGGCAACGGTAATGGTTTCAGGTACCAAAACTTCGTGTACGACAGGTTCGGTCGGCGCTTGGAAGGCGTGTTGGTTTGGCTCAAGTTTGAGTTTTTTACCTTTTTTGCCGCCGCGTACGCGCTCGTCGTCGCCATTGCGTGCATTGTTGCGGTCGCGACCACCTTTGCCGCCTTTGCCTTTAGTATTGCGGCCTTGAGTGTCTTCATCACGGTCACGACGGTCTTCTTTTTTACCGCGCGCGTTGTGTTCGGATTTGCCTTCGCCGGATGCCGCTTTTGCTTTCTCGGCAGGTTTGTTGCGTTCGCCTGATTTGGCTTCTTTAGCAGGTTTTGAGTCTTGATCGGCCTGTTGTTTCATGGCTTCACGGCGCGCTTGACGCTCTTGTTTTTCTTTCAACAAGGCTTCTTGATGCGCACGCAGGGCAGCGGCACGACGGGCTTCTTCATCGCGTTGAGCCTGTTCTTCCACGCTGACGACAGGTTGCGGTACGGCAGGAGCGGCAGGTTTGGCTGCCTTTTTCGCTTCTTTGCCTTTGCCGCCTTTGTCTTGTTTGGCTTTGGCAGGTTTTTTGGCTTCGGCTGGTTTTTCAGCTTCAACGGATTTTTCAGACGGCTTGTTGTCTGCTTTAGCTTCAACTTTTACTTCGGTCTTGGCTTCTACAGCTTCAACCGGTTTGGCTTCTTCTTTTTTAGCTTCGGCAGGTTTGCCTTCCGCTTTTGGTGCGGCTTTGGCAGCTTTCAGTCTGGCTGCTTCGGCCTCTGCTTTGGCGCGGGCTTCGGCTTTTGCGGCAGCTTCTGCTTCAGCTTTTTCTTCAGCAGCTTGAGCGGCTGCTTTTTCTGCTTCGGCTTTTTGGTTTTCCGCTGCTACTTTGGCTTTGGCTTCTGCTGCCAACTCTTCGGAAGAAGGAATGGTAACGGCACGGCTACGGCGGCGTGTTTCCACTTTTACGCCGTCAACGGTGCTGACTTCGGTTTTTTTGCGGCGGATGCTGATGGTGCCGCTGTTGCTGCCGTTTTTCTTTTGCAGGTAAGCGGTCAGCAGTTGTTTGTCGTCAGTGGTTATGCTGTCATTACCGCTGTTTTTATTGACCCCGGCTTCTTTCAATTGTTTAAGCAAATCATCGACGGGGCGGTTTAGTTCGGCGGCAAATTGCGCTACGGTTGTATTACTCATTCAGTACCCCCTTAGTTGTTTTCTTCAGTAAACCAGTGTTCGCGTGCAGCCAAAATCACTTTTTTGGCTTCTTCTTCGTCAACACCGGTAATTTCGACCAATTCGTCAACAGACAATTCGGCCAGATCATCGCGTTGGGTAACGCCGGCTTCGGCAAGTTTGCGCAACATGTCGGAATCTACGCCGTCCAAATTGCGCATGTCTTCAGACACTTCACCCAGTTTTTCTTCTGCGGCGATGGTAATGGTCAGGATCGCGTCGCGTGCGCGGTTGCGCAGGGTTTCAACGATTTCTTCGTCAAAGCCGTCAATGGCGAGCAATTCTGCCGCTGGAACGTAAGCAACTTCTTCCAAAGTGGCAAAACCTTCTTCCACCAAGATATCGGCGGTTTCGTCGTCGATGTTCAAGTGGGTGGTGAAGAGGTTGCGGATAACCGCGTCTTCGGCGGCATTGCGCTCGTCTGCTTCTTCAACGGTCATGATGTTCAGCTGCCAGCCGGTCAGGATGGAAGCCAGACGGACGTTTTGACCGCCGCGGCCGATGGCCAGCGCCAGTTGGTTTTCATCAACAATCACGTCAACAGCGTGTTTGTCTTCGTCAATCACGATGCGGCTCACTTCGGCAGGAGACAGCGCATTCATTACGAATTGGGCAGGCTCTGGAGACCACAATACGATGTCAATGCGTTCGCCGGACAATTCGTTGCTCACGGCGTTAACACGGGAACCGCGCACGCCGATACAAGTACCTTGCGGGTCGATGCGTTGGTCGTTGGCTTTAACGGCAACTTTGGCGCGTTGGCCTGGATCGCGTGCTACTTCGCGGATTTCCAATAGGCCGTCTGCAATTTCAGGCACTTCGTTGGCGTAGAGTTTGGCCAAGAAGTCGCCGCTGGTACGGCTCAAAATGACTTGTTTGCGGCCGGTATTGCCGATTTCGTCCACACGCAGGAAGAGGGCGCGGATGCGGTCGCCGCTGCGGAAGTTTTCGCGCGGAATCATTTCTTCACGCGGAATCAGGGCGTCAAGTTTGCCCGCGACGACTTCAACGATGATGCCGTGGCGCTCGACGCGTTTTACGGTGCCGGAAACAATGTCTTCTTTAGAAGCAAGGAACTCGTTCAGGTTTTGCTCGCGCTCCGCATCACGGATGCGTTGCAGGATGATTTGTTTGGCGGTTTGCGCTGCTTGGCGGCCGAAGCCTTCGTTTGGCAGCTGCTCTTCGTAGTATTCGCCGATTTGGATGGTGGTGCCGGGGATTTCTTCTTGGATTTCCTCGATGGTTTTTTCTACGTCGGGGTAGGTGTAGTCTTCATCGGCAACAATCAGCCAGCGGCGGAAGGTTTGGTATTCGCCGGTATCGCGGTCGATTTCGACGCGCACGTCCATGTGCTCGCGGTCGGCTTTTTTCTTGGCGGCAGTAGAGAGGGCGAATTCAAGGGCTTTGAATACGACTTCCGTTTCAACATTTTTTTCACTTGCCAGCGCTTCGGCCAGCTGTAACATTTCGCGACTCATTTTCTAGAATCTCCAAGTAATCGGTTTTTAAAATTTAAATTCGGGGCGCAAACGGGCTTTGTCGATGTTGCTCAATTCGATTTGGGCGGTTTTGCCGTCGAAAGAGACGGTAACGATGTCGTTTTCGCAAGATTCGATGCGGCCGATGAAGTTTTTCTGACCATCAATCGGCAGGCGTGTTTTGATTTTGGCGTTCTGGCCGGCAAAGCGCACGAAATCGGCGGCTTTTTTCAACGGTCGGTCAAGGCCCGGGCTGGAGATTTCCAAGCGTTTGTAGTCGATGTCTTCAACCATGAATACGCGGCTCAGATGGTTGCTGACAGTGGCGCAGTCTTCGACGGTAATGCCGCCGTCTTTATCAATGAAAATGCGTAAATCGCCTTGTGCGGTCAGTTCGAAATCGACCAGCTCGTAGCCCAAGCCGGGCAGGGTTTTATCAAGAATGCTTTGAATATCCATGCTTCTCCAGAAGTACATAAACAAAAAAATGGCCGCGCGGCCATTTTTCGTGTGATTTGAAAAATTGGCCTATTATAACTGTTTTCAAGATAAAAGAAAAGTGTTGATTTGGCGTGGATTTTTTGAAGTGATTGCGTAAATGGAAGGATAGGGGTGAGGCCGTCTGAAAAGGAAATTGTTGACAAGTTTTGATATGGTGTTTCTGAAATTATTTTGTAAAACAAAGGATTGGCATTACTTTGTTTTCAGACGGTCTTGGATTTCCTGATTTTTCGTGCTTGCACAATGTGCAAGGCGGTTCTACAATTTCTTCATACCCACCGAATAAGAAAGAAGGCCGCCATGTCCGCACACCCAATTTACAATTTTTCCGCCGGTCCTGCCGTATTGCCGGAAGCGGTATTGCGTACCGCGCAACAGGAAATGCTCGACTACAACGGTACGGGTTTCCCCGTGATGGCGATGAGCCACCGTTCGGATATGTTTTTGAGTATTCTGCATCATGCCGAACAAGACTTGCGCCAGCTTTTGAATATTCCGTCCAACTATAAAATCTTGTTTTTACAGGGCGGCGCGACCACGCAATTCAATATGGTAGCCATGAATTTGGCGCACGGTTTTGCGACTGCTGACGCGGTGGTAACGGGCAACTGGAGCCGCATTGCCTATGAACAGATGAGCCGTTTGAGTAATGCCGAAATCCGTTTGGCCGCGCATGGCGGCGAGCAATATGCCTATAAAAACCTGCCTGCGGTGGAGGATTGGGATGTCAACCCGAATTCCGCGTTTGTTCATTTTGCGATTAATGAAACCGTCAACGGCTTGCAGTATCAAAACGTCCCCAAGCTTTCAGACGGCCTGCCACCGCTGGTGTGCGATATGTCGAGCGAGATTTTGTCGCGTGAGTTTAATGTGTCCGATTACGGCTTGATTTATGCCGGCGCACAAAAAAATATCGGTCCTGCCGGTGCGACCGTGGTCATTATCCGCGAGGATTTGCTGGAACGTTGTCCGAACGATATTCCCGATGTGTTCAACTACCGTTCGCATATCAACCGCGACGGTATGTACAACACGCCTTCCACTTATGCGATTTATATGTCGGGCTTGGTGTTCCGCTGGCTGCAAACACAGGGCGGTGTGAAAAAAATTGAAGCGGTCAATCGAATAAAGGCGCAAACCTTGTACGAGACGATAGACGGCAGCGGCGGTTTTTACATCAACGATATCCATCCTGATGCACGCTCCAAAATGAACGTGGTCTTCAAAACCGCAAGCGAAGACTTGGACCGCCGTTTTGTGTTGGAAGCCGAGTTGCAGGGCTTGTGCCTGCTCAAAGGCTATAAAACCGTCGGCGGTATGCGTGCCAGCATTTACAATGCGATGCCGCTTGAAGGTGTGAACGCGTTGGCCGACTTTATGAAAGATTTTCAACGGCGTTACGGTTAAGATGAAGATATAAAAAGGCCGTCTGAAACTGGGTTTCAGACGGCCTTTTGATTTGAACAAGCCTTATTCGGTGACTTCTTCAGTAATGCTGTCGCGGTAGATGGTGCTGTCGTAAGTTGGAACAGGAGGCGGCAGCAGGTTGTCGAGTGTCAGTGCGGACGGGTTCAGCGTAGGATAGCTGCTGAAGGTTACGGAATAACCGCCGTTACCGGTATTGCGGACTTTGGCATGCGCGCCCAACGGGAAAGTGGTTTTGTTGGTGATGTGGCCGAATGGGAAGCCGGTCAACACAGGAATCTTGGCGGTGCGCGAAATGTGGTTGACGACGGCGGAGAAATCGTAGCTGGAGTCGTACACGTCGCGGATGGTGCCCATGCGGAAATCGCCGAAGATGATGGCGCGTTGTTTTTGTAAAACACCTGACAGATAAAGCGTGTTGAGCATGCGCTCGATGCGGTAGGGTTGCTCGCTGACGTCTTCGATAAAGAGGATGCCGCCTTGAATATCAGGCATATAAGGCGTACCGGCAAGGGAGGCGAGAACGCTGAGGTTGCCGCCCCACAATGTGCCTTCGACGTTGACATCGGCACGTTGGATGGTCGGAACATCAACGATGTTGACGTTGTTGGTCGTGCCGCGAATGAAAGAATCCATGGTAAAGACGCTGGGGTCTGCTTTGCCGAATTCGCTGTACACCATCGGGCCTGCAAAGCTCATCATATTGCCTTTGGCCAACAGGGCGAGTTGGACGGCGCACACGTCGCTGAAACCGAAGAATAATGTGCCGCGTTCGCGCATTCTGGCGCCGAGTGAGGCAAAGTCAATTTGCGGCAGGATGCGTGCCGCGCCGTAGCCGCCGCGCAGGCCCATCAAGACTTTAGGCGTTTCGACGCGGCCGTTGGCAACGTCTTGGAAGTCGGCGGCGCGTTGGGCATCGCTGCCGGCAAAGCGTTGGTAACGGCGGCTGCCTGCTTGTTGGTTGGTCACGGTAAAGCCTGCGTTGTAGAGACGGGTCAGGCCGGTGGTCACGCGGTTGGGGTCTTCGGCGAAGCCTGACGGCGCAACAACGCGCAGGAGGTTGTCGCCGGAACGTGGCGGATGGGGTTGCTTAGGTTGCACGGTTTTGGCTTTCGCGGTGGTAGAAGTGGTTTTGGTTTGCGGCGTGGTGGTTGTGCCTGTGCCGCAGGCTTGCAACAACCCTGCGCCTGCCGCGGCAGAGCAGGTACGTAGGAAATGGCGGCGCGTGGTAGAGTTCATTGAGGTTTTCCTTTCGTTATATGTTCAGACGACCTGAGGCGTGTCGTATCGAATTATAGAGGCCGTCTGAAAGCTTAAGCGATTAAGTTTTTGATTTGTTGCGGCCAATTTTCAGGCAAGGCCATACCGTGTTCGCGGAGGGGTGCAGCCCAAATCGGCGCGGGGAAGTTGGCGTCGTTTTCAAAACGGGCGATGACGTGCCAATGCAGGTGGGGCACAACATTGCCGAGGCTGGCCAGATTGATTTTGGCCGGGCAGAAGACTTGGCGCATTGCGGCTTCAACCTGATATACCATTTCCATGATTTCGTTGCGTTCGGCAGGGGAAAGGTCGGTCATCTCGGAAACATGGTCATTCCAAATAACGCGGCAGAATGCGGGTGCGCCGGCTTCGTTGTGGACGGCGATAACGCGCAGATTGGGCGTTTGCAGCAAAATGTCTTCGTTGTCGGCAGTGCAGATGGGGCAGGTCATGGGTTTTTCTTTCTCAGTCTGAATAGGAATCGGATGATTTCAATCAGGATTTTTAGAATGAGGTAAATGGCAGTCAGCGTGATGAATGCGAAAAGCCACGGTTCAGTTATAAACCACCAAAATAAATAGGCGGGCGTGATTCAGTCGGCACATTCTTCGGCACTCTTAACGTGATCACACAAGCCAAAGCTAAAAAAAAATCATTGACATCATGAAACGGCGAATAGGCGAACATTAAGTGCCATTGGCGTCACACAAACCAATGCAATGATAGCAATCCAAAAGAATGGTTTGAGATGTTTGAGTACAGTCATGGACGAAGTGTTATGCAAATTTTGCCGCCCCGCGGTTGGCAAGCTCGTCGGCTTTTTCGTTTTCAGGGTGTCCGGCATGGCCTTTTACCCACGTCCAGCGGACATCGTGCTGTTGAACCAAACTATCCAGCTCTTTCCATAAATCGTCGTTTTTAACCGGTTTTTTGGCGGCGGTTTTCCAGCCGTTTTTTTTCCAACCGTGTATCCAGCTTTCCATGCCGTTTTTGACGTATTGCGAGTCGGTGCAGATAACGACTTGGCAGCGGCGTTTTAAGGATTTCAGGCCTTCAATGACGGCGGTCAGCTCCATGCGGTTGTTGGTGGTTTCGGCTTCGCCGCCGAACAATTCTTTTTCGTGTGTGCCGTAGCGCATAAATACCCCCCAGCCGCCTGCGCCGGGGTTGCCTTTGCATGCGCCGTCTGTGTAGAGGTAAACGGGTTTATCCATGGGCATGTCTTTGTCGAATAAGGCGGTATCATAACATAAGGCCGTCTGAAATATCGGCAAATACGGTTTGCACGTGTAAAATACCCTGCACTTATCACTCGTATAGAAAGCAGGCAGATATGGGATTGTTCAGCGGCCTTTTGGGCAATGCTTCGCAAAAAGACGCCGATGCGGTGGAACGCGATTTGGCGAATATCCTGATTGATGGCGAACAGGTAAAAATGGCATTCAGCCTGGTGCGCGATTTGATTGTGTTTACCGAATATCGGCTGGTGTTGGTGGACAAACAGGGTTTGACCGGCAAGAAAGTGTCTTACCGTTCGATTCCGTATCGTTCCGTATCGCGCTTTTCGGTGGAAACCTCGGGTCATTTCGATTTGGATGCCGAGCTGAAGATTTGGGTTTCTTCCAGCGAAGTGCCGACTGAAACCTTGCAGTTTAAAAGCGACAAGAGCGTGATTGCCATTCAAAAAGCCTTGGCAGAAGCTGTGTTGAAACCGTCAAAATAGAAAGGAAATATGATGAGCGAACAGCAAGAATTGTTTTGTTACAAACAGATGCCGGTGTGGACGGCGGACGAGATTCCCGAAGCTTTGTTGTCCAAACACAATACCGCCGCCGGTACTTGGGGCTGCCTCAATGTCCTCCAAGGCCGTCTGAACTTCAATGAATTGGACGAAGCGGGCAATATTACGGCCACGCACGAGCTGACGCCTGAGAGCGGCGATTGGATTATCCATCCGCAAGCATGGCATTTTATCGCGCCGCAAACGCAAGACACGGAAATCCAACTGTCGTTTTACTGCGAGGCAGCAGACTATTTCAATAAGAAATACGGCATGAGCGCGACACATTCGGCCGTCCGTGCCGCCGAAGGCATCGTGCCCGTCGGCAAGGTTTTGGATATGGGCTGCGGTCAGGGCCGTAATGCGCTGTATCTGGGTTTGAAAGGTTTTGACGTTACCGCTGTCGATAATAATCCGAACGCGGTTCAAAACGTGGAAGAGCTGGCGCGTATTGAAGAGTTGAATGTCCGCGCGTTTGAATACGACCTCAATGCCGCCAATATTCAGGAAAACTTCGATTATATGGTGGCAACTGTGGTGTTTATGTTCCTGATGCCGCGTTACGTTCCTGACGTGATTGCCAATATGAAGGAACACACCAACCCCGGCGGCTACAACCTGATCGTTTCTGCGATGGATACGGAAGATTTCCCTTGCCCGATGCCGTTCCCGTTCAAATTCAGCGAGGACGAACTGCGCGAATACTATAAGGATTGGGAATTGGTGGAATACAAGGAAGAGCTGGGTTCGATGCACGCGAAAGACGAATTCGGCAATCCGATTCAGTTTAAATTCGTTACCATGCTGGCGAAGAAACCGGAATAAAGGTTTTGCCGTAAAAAGGCCGTCTGAATTCAGTTTTCAGATGGCCTTTGTCGTAATCAATCCACAATCTTTTTACCCAAAATCACCACGTCTGCCAACATGGTTTCCAAATCGCAGACTTGCGGCAGCCGCCCCCATTCTTCAAAACCGAAACGGTGAAACAGGTTCAGGCTCGGATAGTTGTGGCCGAACACAAGCGCGATGACGTTGTGGATGCCTAAGGACGGCGCGCGTTCGAGCATGTGCCGCAACAGGATTTTGCCCACGCCTGCGCCGCGCATATCGTGGCGGACATAAATGCTGACTTCCGCGCTGATGTGGTAGGCGTAGCGCGGATAGTAGTCGCTGAAACTGCCCCAGGCCAATACGGTGCCGTCGGCATCGTAAAGGGCGTAGATCGGGCGTTTGTCCGTGTGTGCGGCAAACCACATTTCGCGTTCGGCAACCGTGGTCGGCGACAAATCGGCCGTGGATTGGCGCGTGGCCACAGTGCTGTTGTAAATATCGACGATGGCGGGCAAGTCTTGGCGCAGGGCAGGGCGGATGGTGTATTGCATTTCAGACGGCCTGTTATTGAATCAGTTTGGAGATAGTCTTAAAGGCCGGATGTTTGGCATCGCCGAGCAGTTGGAACAAAATACTTTCGACATTGGAAACGATAATGCCTTGACGGCTCATTTGCGCCAAACCATTGTCGCGGTTGGCCGTTGTGCGCGAGGCGGTGCATTCAAAAGGCAGGAACACAGTATAACCTTGCGCTTTCAAATCCAAGGCCGTCTGAAGCATACAGATATGCGCTTCCGCTCCAACCAAAATAACGTTTTTGATGTCGTTTTTGCGTAATATTTCCTGAATTTCGGGCAAAAACGCCGAGAATTGGTTTTTTTCGACAACAGGCGTACCTTCGGGTAACAGCAGCGATACGGCGGATACGGTGTTGCCCAAACCTTTCGGATATTGTTCGGTTACGGCAGAGGGTACGTCCAAAGCCGTCAAACCTTGAATCAGCAGGCGGCAGCGTTCCAACATTTTGTCCGTGCCGGAAAGGGCGGGCAGCAGGCGTTCTTGAATATCGACAATCAGACAAAGCGTATTTTTGGGGTTCATGGCTTTTCCTTTCAGACGGCCTTTACAGCAAAATCGTTGAATCAGAATGCAATCATATAACAAGCCGCTGGAAAAGTATTGCAGCTTGCCCTGTTTTAAAGCCCGAAATTCTTTTAAAATACCGCCTGATTTGAATTGATAGAGACCGACAACATGAATTTATACCAAACCGTCGAACGTGAAGCCCAAGCAGCCTTTGCCGCTGCCGGTTTGTCCGACAGCCCCGTCGTATTGCAGGCGGCAAAAAATCCCGACTTCGGCGATTTCCAAATCAACGGCGTAATGGGTGCGGCGAAAAAAGCCAAACAAAATCCGCGCGAGTTGGCGCAAAAGGTTGCCGAAGCATTGGCAGACAACGCCGTGATTGAAAGCGCGGAAGTAGCCGGTCCGGGTTTCATCAACCTGCGCCTGCGCCCTGAATTCCTTGCGCAAAACATTCAGACGGCCTTGAACGACGCGCGTTTCGGCGTAGCGAAAACCGACAAACCGCAAACCGTCGTTATCGACTATTCTTCGCCTAATCTGGCCAAAGAAATGCACGTCGGCCACCTGCGTTCCAGCATCATCGGCGACAGCATTTCACGCGTGTTGGAATTTATGGGCAACACTGTTATCCGTCAAAACCACGTCGGCGACTGGGGTACGCAATTCGGCATGTTGGTCGCTTATTTGGTCGAGCAGCAAAAAGACAATGCTGCATTTGAACTGGCGGATTTGGAGCAGTTTTACCGCGCCGCCAAAGTGCGCTTTGACGAAGATCCTGCCTTTGCCGACACCGCGCGCGAATACGTTGTGAAACTGCAAGGCGGCGATGAAACCGTTTTGGCGTTGTGGAAACAGTTTGTCGATATTTCGCTCTCGCATGCCCAAGCCGTTTACGACACGCTGGGCTTGAAACTGCGCCCTGAAGACGTGGCGGGCGAATCTAAATACAACGACGATTTGCAACCCGTAGTCGATGATTTGGTCGAAAAAGGTTTGGCAGTCGAAGACGACGGCGCGAAAGTCGTGTTCTTGGACGAGTTTAAAAACAAAGAGGGCGAACCTGCCGCATTTATCGTACAAAAACAAGGCGGCGGCTTCCTTTATGCTTCCACCGACTTGGCGTGTTTGCGCTACCGCGTCGGTACGCTTCATGCCGACCGCCTGTTGTATGTCGTCGACCACCGCCAAGCCCTGCACTTTGAGCAACTCTTTACCACTTCCCGCAAAGCAGGCTATCTGCCGGAAGATGTAAAAGCCGAGTTTATCGGCTTCGGTACCATGATGGGCAAAGACGGCAAACCGTTCAAAACACGCAGCGGCGACACCGTAAAACTGGTTGATCTGCTGACTGAAGCCGTTGAGCGCGCCACCGCTTTGGTGAAAGAGAAAAATCCTGAATTGGGTGCAGACGAGGCAGGTAAAATCGGCAAAACCGTCGGCATCGGTGCGGTCAAATACGCAGACTTGAGCAAAAACCGAACCAGCGATTATGTGTTCGACTGGGACGCCATGCTTTCGTTTGAGGGCAATACCGCCCCTTACCTGCAATACGCCTACACACGCGTACAAAGCGTGTTTCGCAAAGCAGGCGAATGGGACGCAAATGCGCCAACCGTTTTAACCGAACCTTTGGAAAAACAACTGGCCGTCGAGTTGCTGAAATTTGAAGACGTGCTGCAAAGCGTGGCAGATACTGCGTATCCGCACTACCTCGCCGCCTACCTCTATCAAATCGCTACCTTGTTCAGCCGTTTCTACGAAGCCTGCCCAATCCTGAAATCAGAAGGTGCAACCCGCAACAGCCGACTGCAACTGGCGAAGCTGACCGGCGACATGCTGAAACAAGGCTTGGATTTGCTGGGCATTGATGTATTGGATGTGATGTAAGTTTTTGAATAAAAACGATGAAAGGCCGTCTGAAACTTTGCAGGTTGCAAGGTTTCAGACGGCCTTTTTGACGCTTTGAAAAATATTGTGATACCGTTGATTTTGAGCCTAAGCGGTTTTGAATTTGCTCAGGTAATGCGTTCAGACGGCCTTGTCTTTATTTCAAATTGCTTGCCAACAACCAAGCCTGTGCTTCGGTAGCATTGCTGAAATATTTGGGATGTTGGTTGGTCAAGAGGCTGGAAAGGCGCGCGCCGAGTTTGATCCAGATGTCGTCGGTAATGACGGCAACGCGGCCAAAGTCGGTTTCATGTTGGTTGAGGAATTTGATTTGTTCGACCGCCATATCGATGGTGAAGTCTTTCAGCATGGACAAGTCCAACAGGATGTCGGGCAGATGGACTTTTTGTTTTGCGGCCAACAAGGCTTCTTCCAATTGGCGGAAATCGTCCAAAGTGAACTCGTTGTACAGCGCTACGTTTAAGCCGTAAGATTGTTCGCGGATGGAAATCATGGTGTTCTCCTTGTTAAATTATTGCTTCATCAGAAATTTTTTGATTGAGGCCGGAGTAAAACTGCTGAACACGCCGCCTGCAACAATGATAACCATGCCGGCGGCTTCCTGCCAAGTGATTTTATCGCCGAAAAGCAGTACGCCGGATAGGGCGGAGGAAACGACGGTCAGGTAGGAAAGCGAGGCAACGGTAAATTTCTTGCCGACCTTATAGGCGCGGGTCATGGCCAATTGTGCAATCATGGCGGAGATGCCGATGCCGGCCAGATAGGGCAGGGAAGAGACGGTCAGCGGATGCCAGCCTGTGATGGTGCTCCAGACTGCGCCCATAATCAGGCCGGTAAGCGAGAGGTAAAACACCACGCGCCAGCCCGGTTCGCCTAAAAGCGAGAGTTCGCGCACCTGTAAATACGCCCAGCCCGACATGGCGCCGCCTGCCAAGCTGACCAGCGCGGCAAATTCCTGTCCGCCTTGAAAAGATGGGTTGAGCAACAGGATAACGCCGATAAAGCCCATAACCAAAATGGCTTGGGTATAAAGCGTAATTCTTTCTTTTAAAATGAAAAATGAGAAAATAGCCAGCCAGATGGAAGACGTGTAGTTGAGCGTGACGCCTGTTGCCAGCGGCAGGTGCATGACGGAATAAAACGTGCACATCATGGCAAGCGTGCCGATGACGCTGCGGTTGAGATGGGTTTTCCAATGCGGCGTGGAAAACGTGTTGCCTTGCGCTTTGGCTATGATGCCTAAGAACAGGGTGGAGACCAGCATGCGCCAAAAGACCAGCTCGCCGCTGGAAAAGCCGAATTGCGTTGAGGCGGCTTTGATGGAGAGGTTCATGACGGTAAAGCCGAGCGCGGCAATAACCATCCATGCCGAGCCGAGCGGATCTTTTCTGACGGTTTCCATTTGATGGGTGTGTAAAGCGATTTTATTAATAAGAAAATATTATACAGGTCAATCAGGCCGTCTGAAAAATATCGTTGGGTTTCAGACGGCCTTTTTATTAGAAATAAGAATTATTATTGAATAATGAAGTGGTTTTTTATAGAATGAGGGTTCTGTTTTTAAGAAAGGCTTGTCATGAAAGTTGCCAATATTTCTGCTGTATTGCTGTCCGCTTTGTTTTCCGTTGCTGTTTCTGCCGCGCCTTTGGGAGAGGTTTCTTCCGAAAACGGTAAGATTTTCAGCGGCGAAAATTACATGGTCGTTAAGAAAGATATGAAAAAAGGGGAACAGATTAAGCCGCACGATCATCCGGGTTTTAAAACACTGATTTTTGCCGTTGGAAAAGGAAGTTTTGACGTGACGTTGAATCAGACTGAAAAACATACTGTCGGCGCAGGCTCGGTTTTGCGGTTTGGCGGCGATGCAGTGATTGAGGCCGTTGCAACCGAAGATGCCGATGTGGCAATTACTTTGATTAAGTAAACCGATAGATGATAAAAGGCCGTCTGAAAAATGATGTTTCAGACGGCCTTGTTTATTCAGTCAGCCATTGCCATTAAGCGCAAATCAAATAGATGAAGCCGGAGCCGAAGATATCTGCCAAGGCGTGAATCAGGAAAAACGGCAGCAGGTTTTTGACTTTGTATTTGTAGAAGAAGTAGTACATCAAGCCAAAAACAACGCCGATAACGGTCGCCCAAAGCATGCCTTGATAAGTATGGAAGGAGATGCGCACCAAGGTCGAATAGGCCAATGCCTGCCATTTGTATTTGTCTTTCACGCAGGTCAAAAGGCCGAGGAAGCAGAATTCCTCATAAAAGCCGTTTAAAAGGCCGTAGAGGATGGCCATCGGTGCAAGGGCAGCGAATTTATCGAAGATGGATAATGGTTTGATGTATTGGAAGATTTCAGTGGTAAAGTAATTGTAGCCGCCGCTTAATGAAGTTACCGCATCGGCAGTTAAGCCCATCAGGATAAAAATCACAGGCGTCCAAAACAATACGCCTAAATTAAAGCGAATTGGCAACTGCTTAAAGTCGAAACGGCGGATAACGAGGTAAATCAGAGCAATAGCAAGCAGCGTCAACTGCAGGCTCATGTTTTCAGAATAAGCCACGCCGGTTACCGCAGTATCGCGCGCCTCTTCGGCAACAGCGGCTGTTTCCACTTGCGGCATCAGGCTGGCAATATAAAGTTGGGTAGAACGGTAGGCAAATTGACCGAACAGGATAGCGGTCACAATCAGCATGTCAAACCAGCGCAGATGGCGCAAAGGCTCTTTAGGGCGGATGGCAGCGAGTATGCTCATATTCTCCTCTTTGCTCTAATAAATAGCGGTGCGCAATAGTTACATAAACATACAAAAATCGTCAACAATTATCACAATAAAACATGAATTAAAAATCAGACCGTTTCAGACGGCCTGAAGTGCTTCTAAAAATGCCATATTTTCCGAAGGGTTTATCTTCAAAAATATGGCATAATCACTTTATTGCAAACCAAGGAATCTTATCGTGAGTATTTCTCTGTCCCAATATCTGCTCTACCTGCAATACATGTTGGCAGGTATCGCCATGACCGTTGTTTTTGCTGCCGTATATCTGCGGATTACACCCGTTGAAGAATTGCGCCTGATTAAAAACGGCAACCTTGCCTGCGCCTTGTCGTTTGGCGGTGCTTTGGTCGGTTTTTGTCTGACACTGGCTTCAAGTATTGCCCACAGCGTCAGCTTCATCGATTTTATCCTGTGGGCCCTTGCCGCAGCCGTAATTCAGATTTTTGTCTATTTCGCTGCGACAATGATGATTAAAGGCGCTACCGCAGAACTCATCGGCAACAATGTTGCCGTCGGCGCGTTGTTTGGTGCAGTGTCCATCTCGATTGGCATTTTGAACGCTGCTTGCTTGACTTGAATACCCATACCTTGAATTTTGTATCCCGATTTATTTTATAAGGAGTTGAAATGTTCAACTTTATCAAGAAACAGTTTATCGACGTCATTCAATGGCCGAATCCCGATGACAGCCTGCTGATGTGGCGTTTTCCGATTGCCGATGAGGAGATCCAAAACGGTGCGAGCCTGACTGTGCGTGAGGCGCAGATGGCGATGTTTGTCGATGAAGGCGTGACCGCCGACATGTTTGGTCCGGGGCGTTACACGCTCAATACGCAAACACTGCCAGTGCTGACCAACTTGAAAAACTGGGACAAGCTTTTTGAGTCTCCGTTTAAATCAGATGTTTACTTTTTCAATACTAAACAACAGCTCGCACGAAAATGGGGTACATCCCAACCAGTTACTGTGCGCGATGCCGAGTTTGGTGCGGTGCAACTGCGTTCGTTCGGTATGTATTCTTACCGCATCAGCGATCCGGCAAAATTTTTCAAAGAAGTCAGCGGCGTGGCGGCGCAATACAGCGGTGTAGACTTGGAAAACCAGCTACGTAATATTGCAGTCACCCAATTGGCGGCCGCGTTTGGCAGCTCCGGTATCCCATTCTTGGATATGGCGGCGAACCAAGTTTTGCTGTCGCAAAAAATCGGCGAATTGCTTGGCGCTGAATTTGCCAAGCTGGGTTTGGCGCTGGAAAACTTCACTGTTGAAAGCATTACCTTGCCTGCGACTATTCAGGCTGCGTTGGATAAGAAAATTTCGATGGGTGTTATCGGCGATTTGGGACGTTACACCCAATATCAAACCGCCGAATCTATCCCGCTTGCGGCACAAAATGAAGGCGGACTTGCCGGAATCGGTGCAGGTTTGGGCGTGGGTGCCGGTATTGGTCAGGCGATGGCAGGTGCCATGTCTAGCATGATGCAGCCGAATACGCAACAGGCTCAGCAAAATGCTCAGCCGGTTGCCGAAGATCCGCAGGCGAAATTGGTGAAACTCAAGTCTTTGCTGGATGGCGGTTTGATTTCGCAAGAAGATTTTGATAAAGCCAAGGCTGAAGTGTTGAAGCAGCTGATTGGTTAATCAATTGAAGGCCGTCTGAAAAATATCATTCAAAAGAAGCGTTGAGCTGCTTCTGTGAAAAGGTTTCAGACGGCCTTTCTAGTCATTTGATTGAGTCCGTTCGGCGATTTGGTTTGTTTCTAATCTGAAATCATGGATAAAACCAGTTGATAGAAACGCTAAGGCCGTCTGAAACACTCCAACCCATTCTGAAAAAGCAAACCCATGTCTCACACTCCTTTCTTCAAAACCGACTGCCCAAGCTGCGGCGCACCTGTCGAAGCGCATTCTGCTTCTGCCGTGACGCTGGTGTGCGGTTATTGCAACAGCATGCTGGTACGGCAAGATAACGGCGTTGTCGACTCTGGCCGTGATTCCGCATTGCTGGAAGATTTTAGTCCTTTACAAATCGGAACCAGCGGCACATTTGTCGCTCAACGTTTTACCTTGGTCGGACGGCTTCAGGTGCAATACGACGATGGTGCGTGGAATGAATGGTATGCGCTGTTTGACGACGGCAGAGCCGGTTGGCTTTCTGAGGCGGGCGATTTGTATGTGATGACCATGCCGGTCGAAATCGATAATCCGCCGAAATTTGAAGACACGCGAGCCGGATTTAGCGAGCTGACTTTCCAAGATAAGTACTATATTGCCTCCGATGTCCGCAAAATCAGCTTGAAACGCGCCGCCGCGCAGGGCGAATTGCCGTTTGTTTTGAAAGAAGATACAGAAAATCGGGTTTCCGACTGGCGTTGCGAAAACCTTTTCATCACGCTCGATTACAACAATGAAACACCCGAAGCCTTCTTCGGGCGGATGGTAAACCTAGATGATTTGAAGCTGGAAAACACGCGCCACGAAGATGAAATTAAAGAAAGCGCAGGCCGTCTGAAAGGCAGTATTACTTCAGAAAACTGTCCTAACTGCGGCTCATCCATTCATTGGGTAAACGGGCTGACTTCCCATCTGAACTGTCAAAGTTGCGGCAGCGAATTGGCAGTCGGCAAAGATAAAGCGGAACTTATTACCGCGAACAATCTGCGTTTGTCGCAAAATACGATGTTTACTCTGCCTGTCGGCTTGACAGGCCGCCTGAAAAATAAAGAATTTCATGTTATCGGCGCAATCCGATATTTAGAAACAGATACGCAGGAAACATTTGATAACTTGTTTAAAGGTGCCAAACATACATTGGCACCAGAAGGGCAGTGGACAGAGTATCTGCTTTACAACCCTACACAGGGTTTCTTATGGCTGGTTGAAGCTGATGAAGGTTGGAATATTTCTGAAACCTTGAATGATTGGCCGCGCCTCGACCGCAACCGCCAACCGCAAGGCTATGGCAAACTTTATGACTATGGCGGACGGGTCAGGATTGCCAGCGGCGCGTTTTATTGGCGTGTTCGAAGCGGTGATTTGAACTATTACAGCGATTACCGAGACGGGCAAAGCCGTAAGATTGGCTCCGAACTAAACAGTCACGAAATGGCATGGACTAGAAGTGCCCCAATTGCTTATCGGGAAATTGCAGACGCGTTTAATCTGACCAGCCAAGCTCCGCATTACACTGCAAACATGGCGGTGGACGGCATTGATAAATCATTAAGAATTATAATGACTGCCATCCTGGTTGTCGTCAATCTCCCTGCGCTTTTGACCGGCGACAGCTCTGCTGCACTTTCCGTCATCTTTGTAGGATGCTGGTTGTTGTGGGCCATGGGCAAAAAAGACGAGGACGAGGATTAACATGTCGAGAATCACTTACATCATTTTCAGCACCATCATCATCGTCATCTCCATGATTATCAGCTACGGCTCTTCCGACTCCGACGGCTCGCGTATGCACTCCGGAGGCTATTACGGCGGCAGCGGTTATTCCGGAGGCCATAAATGACCCATGCCCCCGGTAATCATGGTCTATTGGACTTATATGGCTGCGATGAAGCCATCTTAAAAGATGAAGGCCGTCTGAAAACTGCTTTGGCAGCTGCCGCACAAGCTGCAGAAGCCACCATATTGACCGAACATTTCCATACCTTCGGCGGCGCTGGCGGCGTAACCGGCGTTTTACTGCTCGCCGAGTCCCATATCAGTATCCATACTTGGCCTGAACACCGCTTCGCCGCTATAGACGCATTTATCTGCGGCGGTATGAAATTGGAAAAAGTGAAGGAAATCTTGTGTAGAGAGTTGGCGGCAGCAAGGGCTGTTTGGACGGTTGTGCAACGTGGCGAAGGCATACTGGACGATGTACAACCATCGGTTGAACAATAAAATCTGTCAGGCCGTCTGAAAGCATATTCAATCCGTTTTCAGACGGCCTTAAACCTTGTGCTGATTAAACTGAAATATTGACGTTATATGGAAAAAACGCCTTTTTTTAAAACCGATTGCCCAAGCTGTGGTGCGCCTGTGGAGGCGTATTCCGCTACTGCCGTGACGCTGGTGTGTGGCCATTGTCACAGTATGCTGGTTGCTAGAATCGGTAAGGGGAGGAGCGGATATTTTGTTGTCAATTCAGGGCGTGATTCTGCGTTGCTGGAAGATTTCAGTCCGTTGCAGATTGGAACGAGAGGCGTTTTTGATGATCGGAAATTTACGCTGATTGGGCGATTGCAGGTGCATTACGATGTCGGCGCATGGAATGAATGGTATGTCTTGTTTGATGACGGGCAGACCGGCTGGCTTTCCGAGGTTGGCGATTTATATGCGATGACTTGTTTGCTTTCCCAGAAGAGGAGACGGGGGCCGAAAAATTTTAAGTCGGTGAAAGCTGGCTCCAGTTCGTTGGTCTTTAATGGCCAAACCTTTATTGCGTCAGACGTCCGCACCATACATTACCGTGATACTGATGCGCAAGGCGAATTGCCGTTCAATTTATCTGGGAATCAAGCGACAGGCGAGGTTTGCGACTGGCGACGCGGCAATTTGTTTTTGACCTTGGATTATTCGACTTTTCCAATGGACTCCTACTTCGGACGCATAGTCAGTTTGGACAGTTTGAAGCTGGAAAATAAGCGCAGTGATGATGAAATCCGTGAAAGTGCAGGCCGTCTGAAAGGAGAGATTCTTTCTGAAAACTGCCTGCATTGCGGCTCTCCTGTTCATTGGCCAAGGGGTGTTACTTCTTTCCTTTTGTGTCAGTCTTGCGGCAGCAGTTTGAACACGACAAAAGATACTGTTGCGTTGATGGAGGCAAATGCCCAAAGGAAAGAACAAGAAAACCTGTTCACGCTTTCCATAGGTACGAAAGGCCGTCTGAACGATACAGAATATCTGATTATCGGGGCTGTAAGATTTGCCGAAATATCGTCCTATAACCAAAATCAGTCTGAATACTGGACGGAATATCTACTTTATAACACGCAACAAGGGTTTGCCTGGCTGATTGAGTCTGGAAAACGCTGGCGGCTGTCAGAAACTTTACACACATGGCCGGACTTTGATTCAAGTGGCAATCCTGCCGGTGAAATGTTGATTGATCATTACCACGGGCAGGTCGAGGCAGCGGCTGGTGCTTTTTATTGGAAAGTCAAACAAGGCGATTTGCTTCATTACAAGGAATATAGCGGCAAGAAAAGTTATGGCCGGAATGTCATTCTGTGTTCTGAGCAGAGCAAGGATGAAATAGTCTGGAGTAAAAGCAGTCCTGTGTCTTACCGTCAAATGAGAAAGGCATTCGGCCTGTCTTTTGATACTAAGGAGATGCTCTCTTACTGGCTGAAGGGAGACAATAGAAATGTTGGGAGTAGAGATAATGTAGCCCGTATCATTGCTATGCTGATTCTTATCATCGTCAACCTTCCGGCCTGGCTGTCACCGCATCTACGTAGTCCTGTCGGTATAGTGGTCAGTCTGTGTGCGTTGGTATGGATATGGGTTTCTGACAGATATAAAAACGATCGTGATTATGAAGAAGAACGGGGAGGGACGATTATTTTCTTTGCTTTCATCATTTTTCTTACCGTCTTGTTCAACTATGTCAAAGCGGAAGACAGCGACTCATCGCATTCAGGCAGTTCCTATCATGGTTATTCGGCAGGACATAAATAACGCGAGACCTGATTAACCTCGTTGTACCGTTTTACTTTTATTTTTTCAGACGACCTTTTTATAAAACATGCTAACCCGCCGTCAATTTCTCAGCTATACCGCCGCGCTTGGCGCTGCTTCTGCTTTTTCTTGGCAGACTTACAAATACCTCAACCATAAACCGCCGGTTTCTATTAACCGTGTCGGCTTGCCGTTGGGGCATTTGTTGCGCGACGGGGAATTGCTCAGTCCGCCGACCAGTCGTTATGAATGCAATACGTTGATACTCGGTGGCGGTGCGGCGGGTTTGGGGGCGTTGTGGTATTTGGCGAAGCATCATCACCGCGATGTATTGTTGGCAGAAGGGTTTGAACGTAATGGCAACAATGCCGCCTATACGTCTTCAGACGGCCTGAAAGCGCCGAGTGGTGCGCATTATTTGGCTTTGCCGTCGAAAGAAAGCGTGTATGTGCGCGAGATGTTGGAGAATTTCGGTATTTTGCAGTCGGACGGCAGCTTTAGGGAAACCGATTTGGTCTATGCGCCCGAATCGCGCCTCTTATATCAGGATAAATGGGTGGAACATTTATTGCCGAAAGAAGATGCGGATTCCAAACGGTTTTTTGATTTAATCGGCCGTCTAAAACAAGCTTACGGCAATGACGGTAAGAAAATTTTTGCCATTCCAATTGCGCTGTCATCGACAGATGAAACATGGCGCAAACTCGATAATCTGACGTTTAAACAATGGCTTGAGCAAGAAGGTTACCACTCGACCGAGCTTTTATGGTATCTAGATTATTGTTGCCGCGATGATTACGGGCAAGGGATAGGGCAAGTGTCTGCCTTTGCCGGATTGCATTATTTTGCTGCCCGCAACAATGCAGAAACCGTCCTCACTTGGCCCGAAGGTTTGGCACATCTTTCCGAAAACCTGCGCCGTCATGCCGGTTTGCAGGAAGGCTGGCAATGGCCGTCTGAAAACCGTATCCGTTTGGAGAAGCCTGCTTCAATTAATGCTTCCGCCGTCAAAATCAAACCGCTTTCAGACGGCCGGATTGAAGTGTGGCTGCGTGATAATGCAAAAGGCGAAACCGTTGCCGTCACCGCACAACACGTTATCTCCGCCATGCCGCTGATGGTTGCCGCCCGCATTATTGAATCTCCCGAACAATTTGGTCTGGACATCCCAGAATACGCACCATGGCTGGTTTCTAATTTTGAACTGCACAGCTTCCCGAAAGAAAAAAACAACAGCGAACTTGCGTGGGACAATGTGGTTTATGGCAGCCAAGGGCTGGGCTATGTTGTTGCGACCAATCAGTTTATTCGGGTTGCCCGTCCTGAACGCACGATTTTTACTGCCTACGCCGCGCTCAACCACGATACGCCACAAGCCGTCCGCCGCCAGCTGCTTGAAGCAAGCGACGAAGAGCTGCTCCAGCTTGCCGCCCAAGATCTGCTTACCGCTTACGGCGAAGGCTTTTGGCGGCACGTTTCCCATGTTGACATTACCGTTCGCGGGCATGGTATGAGCGTGCCGAAACCCGGCTATTTAAGCGATGAGGCTTTATTAAAAATCAGAAACCGAAATGGCGGATTGTTGTTCGCACACAGTGACTTAAGCAGTTATTCGGTATTTGAAGAGGCTTTGTATTGGGGTGTGGAAGCGGCACGGAAAGTGTTGGCTTAATTGATATAAAAAGGCCGTCTGAAATCATATTCAGACGGCTTTTTTTAACCTTATAACCTGATTAGGCTTTTGGTTTCAAAGCGGCAGCTTCGCGAGCCAGACGGGTGATGGTGTCCCAGTCTTTGTTTTTGATGGCTTCTTTCGGAGTCAGCCATGAGCCGCCGACGCACAAGACATTAGGCAGTGCCAAGTACTCGGGTGCAGTTGCCAGGCTGATGCCGCCGGTCGGGCAGAAGCGTACGTCGGCATAAGGGCCGTAGAGTGCCTTGAGCATGGCTTTGCCACCAACGACTTCGGCGGGGAAGAGTTTAAGTGTGTCGATGCCGTGTTCCAAAGCCAGTTGGACTTCGCCCGGAGTGGCAACGCCGGGAATCAGGGGAATGCCGCTGTTGTGGCTGGCTTTGGCGAGGGATTCGTGCAAACCCGGGCTGATGGCGAAAACCGCACCTGCGTCTTCGACGGCTTTGAGCTGTTCGGGATTGGTTACCGTACCTGCGCCGACGATGGCGTTGGGCACTTCTTTGGCAATCAGGCGGATGGCATCGAGGCCGACAGGGGTGCGCAGGGTGATTTCGAGGGTGGGAATGCCGCCTTCGACAAGGGCGTGGGATAAATCGACGGCAGTACTCAAGTCGTCAATCGCCATTACCGGCACAACTGCGCCGGCAGTCAGAATTTCACGAGGGGTCAGTTTAGACATTTTAGGTCTCCGTTGGGGACTGTATCGTAATAGGGTCGTTAACATGGTTTCAGACGGCCTGATTGTTTTAAAAGGCCGTCTGAAAAGGGTTTAGGCAAATTCGCCGCCGAAGCTCATGGCACCGGTTTCGGCGCTGCTGGTCATGCTGCGGAAGTTTGCGAAGAGTTCGCGGCCGCAACCTTGTTGGTTCGCGCTCAAGTCGATACATTCGACTTCGCGGGCGTTCCATTCGGCTTCGTTGATCAGGACGTTGAGTTCGCCGGTAACAGAGTCGAAGCGGATCAGGTCGCCGGTACGGATTTTGGCGATGTTGCCGCCCATCAGGGCTTCGGGCGTCATGTGAATGGACGCGGGCACTTTGCCGGACGCGCCGGACATACGGCCGTCGGTCAGCAGCGCCACTTTGAAGCCGCGGTCTTGCAGGATACCCAAAGGTGGGGTCAGTTTGTGCAATTCGGGCATACCGTTGGCACGCGGGCCTTGGTAGCGGACAACGCATACAAAATCGCGTTCTAACTCGCCGCGTTCAAATGCGGCCAATACTTCGCGCTGGTCGTTGAACACGATGGCAGGCGCTTCGATGATGCGGCAGCCTTCGCGCACGGCGGATACTTTAATTACGCCGCGACCGATGTTGCCTTTCATCAGGCGCAGGCCGCCGTCCGGGGAGAACGGGTTGTCGGCTTTGCGCAGGATGTCGTCGTTGCCGCTGGTTTCGGGGGCTTCGCGCCATTCGAGTTTGCCGTCGATGAGGAAAGGCTCTTTAGTGTAGTGGCGCATACCGTGTCCGACGACGGTATCGACATCGTCGTGCAACAGGCCTGCGTCCAGTAATTCGCGGATAACGAAAGGCAGGCCACCTGCTGCGGTAAAGTGGTTCACGTCAGCTTTGCCGTTGGGGTACACGCGGATCAGCAACGGGATGATGGAAGAAATTTCGTCAAAGTCATCCCAGTTCAAAATCACGCCTGCGGCGCGCGCCATGGCGACGAGGTGCATGGTGTGGTTGGTCGAGCCGCCGGTTGCCATCAGGCCAATCAGGGCGTTGATGAAGGATTTTTCGGTCAACATTTCGCCCAATGGTTTGATGGTACCGTTTTTAATGCCGCGCGCGAGGTGTCCGGCAGCGTAGCGGGTCAGTGCCTCGCGCAGGTCAGTGTAAGGGTGGACGAAGGCGGCGGCAGGCAGGTGTACGCCCATCATTTCCATCATCATTTGGTTGGAGTTGGCGGTGCCGTAGAAGGTACAAGTACCCGGGCTGTGGTAAGAACCCATTTCGCTTTCAAGCAGGGCATCACGGCCGACTTTGCCTTCGGCAAAAAGCTGGCGGGTACGGGCTTTTTCCTTATTGCCGATACCGCTGGACATCGGGCCTGCCGGAACGAAGATTCCCGGAATATGGCCGAAAGACAAAGCACCAATCATCAAACCCGGTACGATTTTGTCGCATACGCCCATAAACAGGCTACCGTCAAACATTTGATGCGACAGACCGATGGCGGTACTCATGGCAATCACGTCGCGGGAGAACAGCGACAATTCCATACCGGCATAACCTTGCGTGATGCCGTCGCACATGGCGGGTGTGCCGCCGGCGACTTGGGCGGTAGCGCCGTTTTTTTGTGCTTCGTCTTTGATTTGGTCAGGGAAGTCTTTAAACGGCTGGTGTGCGGAAACCATGTCATTGTAGGCAGTGATGATGCCTAAGTTGGGGACGGTTTCCTGAAGCATTTCGATTTTGATGCTCTTAGGCATGGAGGCATAGCCGTGTGCCAAGTTGCTGCAGCCGAGCTGGTTGCGCTCTAAGCGTCCCATCTGTTTGGCGCTGCGGATTTTCGCCAGATACTTTTCACGCGTCGGGCGGCTGCGCTCGATGATGCGCTCGGTAATTTCGGCGAGTTTTGGGTGAATAGGAGTGGGGTTCATGTACGGTCTCCTGGCTAAACGATATGATAGGGATTTTGTTTGCGCGTTTCTGATTTTTGTATTGGGTGTTTTTCAGACGGCCTTGAGCTGTGGGAATGAATAATATGGGCCGTCTGAATATTTGAAGATTTTCTCTTCGAAGCGTCCGCATATTATAGTACAAAATCTGTAATTTTGTTACAAAATAATTTACTAAGTGGAAGAAATTTGATTTAAATCGAGGTATAGTCAATTCGTAAAACGATGAGCTGTAAAAGTCATCAAACTTTTATGTTAAATCAAACAATTTGTAAAAATGAGAATAGACAAAATGTGTAGCCATGTGTAGTATTACTACTCATTAGCCCGCTTGTTTGAAATTTTGGTGCAGGCGATTGGTTTTTTACTGCTTATTGCTTAAAGGCTTTTGATTCTAATCAATTTTTATAGATGATGACAGTCCAAAAGTTTTGAAGCAAGCTTCCTCAACGAGAGATGAAACAATGAGTACACAGACAAATTTTGATTTGGTGTTGTTTGGCGCGACCGGCGATTTGGCAATGCGTAAACTTTTGCCTTGCCTGTATCAGGCGCATGTAGCCGGTTTGCTTCATCCCGAAGGTCGTATTTTGGGCGTAAGCCGTAGCGAATTGGATACTGCCGGCTTTTTGGCCAAAGTGGAAACGAATTCTAAAATCCATGTCAAACAAAACTTCTCAGATGAAGCGTGGGCATCGTTCATCCAACGTCTCGAGTATTTAAAAGTCGATGTGACAAAGAAAGGCGATTTCATTACCTTGGGCGACTTGGTAAAAGCGCGCAAGAATACTGAAAATGTCGTGATCTACCTCTCAACTGCGCCGAAATTCTTTGCGCAAGCCTGTGAAAACCTTGCTGAAATCGGTTTGAATGCTGATAACGTACGCGTGGTTTTGGAAAAACCGTTGGGTACGGACTTGGCTTCTTCTCAGCAAATCAATACAGATGTGGCCCGTTATTTCAAAGAAGAACAAATCTACCGCATCGACCATTATTTGGGTAAAGAAAGCCTGCAAAACCTGCTGGCCTTGCGTTTTGCCAATGTGATGTTCGAGCCTTTGTGGAACAATAAATATATTGAAAGCGTACAGCTGACCATTGCCGAGCAGTTGGGCGTGGAAGAACGCGGCGAGTTTTACGATATTACCGGCGCGTTGCGCGATATGGTGCAAAACCACTTGATGCAAATGCTTTGTATGACTGCTATGGAAGCGCCGGCAAGCTTGGATGCGGATGCCGTACGCGACGAGAAAGTGAAAGTCATCAAATCGCTGAAACCGCTGACCATCGAATCCGTCAACGAAAATGTTATTCGCGGCCAATATGTTGCAGCAAACGGTATGAACGGCTATCTGGAAGAAGTCGACGTACCGAAAGACAGTTTCACTGAAACCTATGTTGCCATCAAAGCCGAAATTGAAAACGAGCGTTGGAAAGGCGTACCTTTCTACCTGCGTACCGGCAAACGCATGGCAGGAAAAGTGGCGGAAATCGTGTTGAACTTCCGTCCGCTGCAAAACCATATTTTTGACAACAGCCAACCTGCGCCGAATCGTTTGGTTATTGAACTACAACCGACCGAATCCGTCCGCCTTTACACGCAAGTGAAAACCCCGGGTGCAGGCAACAAAGTCGAAGTTACACCGATTGGCGTGGATTTGGGCACAGCCGTAGAGGGTCGTCGTGCCGAGGCTTATGAGCGCCTGCTGCTGGATGTGATTAACGGCAAACTCGCTTTGTTCAACCGTCGTGACGAACTCGAAGCTGCTTGGGAATATGTGATGCCTATCCTGGAAAACTGGGCGAACAATACAACGCCTCCGCATGCTTACGAAGCCCATTCTTGGGGTCCTGAAGCTGCGCGCGCGCTGTTGGCACGTGACGGCAACAAGTGGCACGAAGAGCAATAATATTTCTTTCAGACGGCCTTGTTTTCCAACAAAAGGCCGTCTGAAACCATGAAAGGACGAAACATGTTTGTTTGGCACGAACAAGAAAACGCTGCAACTGCCGCGCAAGCTCTCGCCGATGCTGTTGCCGCCGCATTGCAAACCGCGTTGAATGAGAAAGGCCATGCGGTTTTGGCTGTTTCCGGCGGTCGTTCGCCGATTGCATTTTTCGAGGCTTTGTCGCAAAAAGATTTAAATTGGCAAAACGTCGGCATTACTTTGGTGGACGAGCGTATCGTTCCGACCACGCATGCCGACAGCAATACAGGCTTGGTACGCGAATATCTGCTCAAAAATAACGCGGCCGTTGCCACATGGATTCCTTTTGTTGAAGACGGAAAGTCTGAAACTGAATTACAACCTGAAGTTGTCGTTGCTTATGCATTGAAACATTACAAGCAACCTGACGTACTGGTGTTGGGCATGGGTTCAGACGGACATACGGCGTCGTTGTTCCCTCAAGCGCCTCAATTACAGGCAGCAATCAATGAAGCCAATGACCCGACATTGATTCATACTACGCCAGTTACCGCGCCGCATGAGCGTGTGAGCATGACTTTGGGTGCGATTGCCAAAACGCCGAATGTATTTTTGGCTATTCAAGGCGCAGAGAAAAAAGCAGTATTTGATAAAGCCGCCGCAAGGGCCGATACCGAATATCCGACCAGTCTGATTCTCAATCACCAAGGAATTAACTGCCATGTCTACTATGCACACTGAAGCTTATCCTCGTTTGGTCGCCGATATCGGCGGTACGAATGCCCGTTTTGCACTTGAAACTGCACCACAGGTCATTGAAAAGGCTGAAGTCTTGCCTTGCCAGGATTACGACACCATTGTCGATGCCGCCAAAACTTATTTGGAACGCGCAGGCAGTCCGAAAGTCTTGCACGCCGCCTTTGCGATTGCCAATCCGATTTTGGGCGACTGGGTGCAGATGACCAACCACCACTGGGCATTCTCCATCGAAACCACCCGCCAGGCTTTGGGTTTTGAAACGTTGATTCTGTTGAACGACTTTACTGCCCAGGCTTTGGCGGTAACAAAAACCGATAAGAAAGACTTGATACAAATCGGCGGTCAAAAACCCATCGAATTTGCGCCTAAAGCCGTTATCGGTCCGGGTACCGGTTTGGGTGTCAGCGGTTTGGTGCACAGCGCTGCCGGCTGGGTGGCGTTGGCAGGCGAGGGCGGCCATACCAGCTTCCCGCCGTTTGACGATATGGAAGTATTGATTTGGCAATACGCTAAAAACAAATACGGCCATGTTTCTGCCGAGCGTTTCTTGAGCGGCGCAGGTTTGAGCCTGATTTACGAAGCATTGGCCAAACGCGACAACATCAAACAATGCCGTCTGAAGCCTTCTGAAATCACCGATAAGACATTGAGCGGAACATCGCCGATTTGCCGTCAGACTTTGGATATTTTCTGCGCCATGCTGGGTACGGTTGCTTCCAATTTGGCTTTGTCATTGGGTGCGCGCGGCGGCGTGTATTTGTGCGGCGGCATTATCCCGCGCGTGTTGGATTACTTTAAAACGTCTCCATTCCGCAGCCGCTTTGAAAATAAAGGTCGCTTTGAGGCTTATCTTGCCGCCATTCCCGTGTATGTCGTATTGAGCGAGTTTCCGGGCATCGTCGGCGCGGCGGTCGCATTAGACAATCATTTAAATAACGTTTAAACACACAAACGGCGGTGCAGGGTAGGGGGTGGAAAAAACCCTTGTCCTGAACGTCAAAAAATCAAAGGGTAGAGTATATGTTAAGCAAAATCAGCGAATCATTGTCCAACCTCTCCGGCGCAGAACGCAAAGTTGCCGAATCTGCGCTGGCCGAGCCGAAATGGTTCGTTCATGCCGCTGTGGCGGAAATCGCCGAGCGTGCGTCCGTCAGTCAGCCGACAGTAATCCGTTTCTGCCGCAGCTTGGGTTACAAAGGCTTGCCTGAGTTCAAACTCGCTTTGTCTGCCAGCATCGGCCACGAAGGCATGCCTTACGTTCATGAAGAATTAAACGCCGATGACAACATGGGCAGCGTGGTCGAAAAAGTATTGGGCAACGCCGCAGCCTCCCTCTTGGGCGAGCGCCGTTTCCTGAAAGAATCCGAACTGGAAAACGCGATTGCCATTCTGATGCACGCGCGACGCGTTGAGTTTTATGGTGTCGGCAATTCCGGCATCGTTGCCCAAGATGCGCAACACAAATTCTTCCGCTTCGGTATGTCCACCGTTGCCTATGTCGATACGCATACCCAGCTGATGGCGGCTTCCGTATTGACCGAGCAGGATGTGTTGGTGGCGATTTCCAATACCGGCTCATCTATCGAATTGTTGGACGCGGCCAGTATCGCCAAAGAAAACGGTGCAGCCGTTATCGCGCTGACCCGTAATGATTCACCGTTGGCCCAAATGGCCGACTGTGTATTGAGCATTGCTACTCAGGAAAATGCCGAGCTTTATACGCCTATGGTGTCCCGTCTTCTGCAGTTGGCCGTTATCGACATTCTTGCTATCGGCTTGGCTTTACGCTTGGGTGACACTGCCAGCACGCAACTGCAAAAAAGTAAAAAAAGCATACATAACAAACACATCGAATACGATAAAGATTGATTCTTCACTGACATTTTCAGACGGCCCCAACCCACATCAAGGCCGTCTGAAACCTCAAAAAACGGAAACCATCCCGTTCCCGTTTCAGACGACCTCACGGCCGTTTTCTCAACAAAACTGTCCACTATCCAGGAGAGCATCCGATGAAACACCTTCACGATTTACCAGCTTGGTCAAAATTATGGATACATTTTGACGAAACCAAAGAACAACACATGCGCGAAATGTTCGAGCAAGATCCCGAACGTGCCGAGCGCTACTGGCTGCAGGTTGGCGGCCTGACTTTGGATTATTCTAAAAACCGTATCAACGACGAAACCATGTCGCTTTTGTTCGAGTTGGCGCGTGAAGCAGGCGTGCCGGAACGGATGCAGCAAATGTTCCACGGTGAAAAAATCAATACGACAGAAAACCGCGCCGTACTCCACGTTGCCCTGCGCAACCGCACCAACGCCCCTATCGTCGTGGATGGCGAAGATGTAATGCCTAAGGTCAACCATGTCCTGCAACGCATGGGCGAGTTCGCGCATGAAGTCCGCAGCGGCAGCTGGTTGGGCTATACCAATCAAGTCATTACCGACGTCGTCAACATCGGTATCGGCGGCTCTGACCTCGGCCCTCTGATGATGTGTACTGCGCTCAAGCCTTTCGGCCATCCGCGTTTGAACATGCACTTCGTCTCCAATGTGGACGGCTCCCAACTGCGCGACGTATTGTCCAAAGTCCACCCTGAGACCACCCTCTTCATCATCGCCTCCAAAACCTTTACCACCCAAGAAACCCTGACCAACGCCCTGACTGCGCGTAAATGGTTCTTGGATCATGCAGGCGATGAAAGCGCCGTGGCCAAACACTTCGTTGCCGTATCGACCAACCAAAAAGCCGTTGCCGAATTCGGTATCGATACCGCCAATATGTTTGAATTTTGGGACTGGGTCGGCGGACGATACAGCCTGTGGTCGGCCATCGGCCTGCCGATTATGCTGTATCTCGGCGAAGAAAACTTCATCGAAATGCTCAACGGCGCACACCTGATGGACCAACACTTCATCAATACGCCGCTAGAGCGCAACATGCCCGTCATCCTCGCCCTTATCGGCATCTGGTACATCAACTACTACGGCGGTGGCAGCCACGTTATCGCGCCTTACGACCAACATCTCCACCGCCTGCCTAAATTCATTCAGCAGCTCGATATGGAGAGCAACGGCAAACAAGTTACCCTTGACGGTAAACCGGTCGGTTACGAAACTTCCCCGATTATTTGGGGCGAAACCGGTATCAACGGCCAGCACGCATTCTTCCAACTGCTGCACCAAGGTACGCACATCACGCCGATTGACCTCATCGCCTCTCTTGAAAAACGCAGCAATTTGCAAGGCCACCACGAAATCCTGTTGGCAAACGTCTTTGCCCAAGCCGAAGCCTTTATGCGCGGCAAAACGCCTGATGAAGTACGCGCCGAGCTTCAAGCCCAAGGCATGGATGAAGCGCGTATCGAAGAGCTGGTTCCGCACAAAACCTTCTCCGGCAACCGTCCGACCAACCTTATCCTCATGGACAAAATCAACCCGCGCAATATGGGCAGCCTAATTGCCATGTACGAACACAAAACCTTCGTACAAGGCATTATTTGGGGCATCAACAGCTTTGACCAATGGGGCGTAGAGCTCGGCAAACAACTGGCCAAAACCATTCTTGCCGAATTGACCGGCGAGACCGAAGTGCAAAAACACGACAGCTCCACTACACGTCTGATTAATCTTTATTTGAATGCCAACAAATAAAGCATTTAGTTAAATGCCAAGGCCGTCTGAAACTTTCAGACGGCCTTTTGTTTTATTCCGGATCATCCGTAAATGCATTATCCCGAAATATCGGTACAAATGTGAAAAGATATAGTACGAATACAGTGGCAGTCAGAATCGAAGGAATGGTGATGAAAAATATCGGGTTCACGTTCATCAAGAAAGCGCGCGAGACAGCAGCCATAAAGAGTAGGGGAACGGCAATGCGGCAGAGCTTGGGGTAGTCAAGTTTGGTAAAGCCGCTGTGCCACAGTCCGGCGGTCAGCCACACCATCATCACGCCGCCCATCATGCCGCCGAGGGTAATCAGGTGCAGGGGCGCGGAGGCAGGCAGATTTTGCAGTTTCGCCGCGCCTGTCCATAGATAGCCTGCGGCGGCAAAGAGCTGGAGCAGGTAATAAGTGCGGACGTAGTGTTTGCGCAGGAGTTCATGATGGTGAAGCTCACGCAGCTTGGCAAGCAAGATGAAGCCGACGGCAAGCGCGGTAAAACCGGCGGTTTGCGCAGGCAGCCAAAGTTCGGCGGCGGCGTGCAACAGCAGGAAAGTAATGGCGATGTTTTTATAAACGATATTTGGAATAAAAACAGGGTCTTTCAGATGGCATTCTTTAAGGGCTTCCGCGCCCAAAAGAATGCTGACGCGGACGGATACAAACATGACAGCCGCCATGTTCAGATGTACTTGCGCGCGCAGTAAGTTCAAATCGCCGCTGACGGCGTAGGCCGTCTGAAAAACGGTAAATGCAGCGAGCAGCACTAGTAGGGCAAAGTTGTCGGTGTTGCGGTCGAGCCAAATCAGCCAAGCGCAAAACAGTAGCAATACCAGCCAATAGCTGGCAACGAAAAATGAGGCAGTTTGCGGCGAAAAGGGCAGTATGGCGGATGCGGCGAGCAACAATGCCGCCATCAAAGTAGCGACAGGTTTCAGACGACCTTTATAACCCGTCCATTCGAGCATGGCGGCAGTCAGGAAGCCGCCGTATGCTGCAGGCAGCATGAGTTCTAAGAAGATTTGGCGGTGCAAAATGACGGCACCGGGGCTGATGAAAAACACCAACGCGCCGAGTATGGCAAGCACCGCCGCACCGACGAAAAACGGCCGCATGGGGTGGGTGAAAAACTTATTCATGGTTTGGCTTGATTCTGCATGAAGATGCTTTCGGATATAGATTTATTGGGAGGACAGGGTTGTATCTTGTATTGAAGAAGCAAACCTTCGGCTTGCTTGCCCTCTCCCTAACCCTCTCCCACGGGGAGAGGGAATTGGGCTGTCGAGCCTGAACATTTTCAGGTTTACCTGCCATCTAATTCCCAATCCTGCACTCTTTGATTTTCAGCAACTTGATTCCCTCTCCCCGTGGGAGAGGGTTAGGGAGAGGGCAACGAACCGCAAGGTTTGTCAGATACTCAAATGCCTGTATTATTCATATTATTGATATTATTGTTTGAATTGTATTATTTTCAATAATAATAAATAATCCTAAACCAATATAAATAACAGCCATTATCCAACGACTAAACTTCTCTACAATTTCACCAACACCTGAAATATTAGCCAATCTTTGTGCTGTATATACTAAAACAAAAATCAATATTAAAAATACAAGAAGAGTAACTAATAAGTCAACAAGATCTAAAGTCACAAAGTAAGGAACAAAAAGTCCAATATTATCTGCACCACAACTAGCAACTGTAACCAAAGCAACAATACCGACTAATTTTGACAACCCTTTTTCATCCAATTCTTTTTTAGCTCTTTTTTCGCCCTCACAATCGTCGTAAATAGCAACTTTAATACCTAAGTAAATAGGTATTAAACCTAATAAACCCAACACCCATTTTTCCGGAACATAATTCAAAACAAAAGCTAGAAATAAACTAACTAATATTAAAATTGCAGAACCTAAATATTGTCCGATATAAATATCTCGATATTCTTTTCTAGTATTTGCTCTAGCAAAAAATATTAATAGTATTACCAACAAATCTACTGCTGTAGCAATATATAAAACAGCAGCAGTAATCACAGTCGAAAACATAAAGCACCTCATAATGAATCCTCTGCCCCCTTGGCACCACGGCTTTTTCAAAAACCGAATCGCGTTCGGATAACAGATTCGTATCTTTCGCTAAAGAGGCAAGCCTGCGGCTTGCTTACCCTCTCCCTAGCCCTCTCCCACGGGGAGAGGGAATTGGGCTGTCGAGCCTGAACATTTTCGGGTTTACCTGCCAACTGATTCCCAACCCTACGCGCCCTCTGATTTTCAGAAACCTGATCCCCTCTCCCCGTGGGAGAGGGTTAGGGAGAGGGCAACGAACCGCAAGGTTTGTCAGATACTCAAATGCCCGTATCACTCATAATAATGAATCCCTTGAAACTCCCTTGCCACCACGACCTCTTCAAAAGCCGAATCGCGTTCGGACAGCGGCGTGGGCAGGGTTATCACGTTTTGCACGTTCATGCCCTTAGTGGAAAGCAGCATGATTTCATGGCTCAGGCGCGCGGCTTCGAAGCGGTCGTGCGTTACCAGCATACACGCCATGCCCTGCCGCTCGATTTTTTCCACCAGCATGGCAACCAAAATATCGCGCAAATCGCGGTCCAAACCGACAAACGGCTCGTCCAGCAAGGCAAGGTCGCAGCCGCACAGCAGCAGGCGCAAAAACGCCACCCGTTTCGCCATGCCGCCGGACAATTCGGTCGGATATTTGTTCAAATCACCCGCAGTCAACCCAACTTTCGCCGCCAGCGCGATGATTTTGCCTTCATCGGGTTTGTCCATAAAAATCGCGATATTCTGCATCGCGGTCAGGTTTTCCGGCAAGCGGTTTTCCTGAAACAGAAAACCCGTTTTGCGGAAAGTATTGCGTATTGTGCCCGATTTTGGCGTTTCCAAGCCCGCAATCAACCGCAAAACCGTCGTCTTGCCGCAGCCGCTCGGCCCGAACAAGGCCTTCACTTCGCCATGTTGCAAGTTCAAACTGAAATCGCGTACGATGGGGTCGCGGAGAATTTCAAAACGCACGTTTTCAAGACAGAGCATCATCTCCTCCACGGCATAAACAAAATTTCCAAAGGCTTGGTAATCAGGTATTCAAACAGCGACACAAACACGATAACCAACACCACATAAGCCATCACCGTCGAAGTCTCCAGCATCGCCCTTGCGTCTGCAATCCGCGCGCCCACGCCTTCGCTCGCGCCCAAGAGTTCCGCCATAATCACCACCTTCACCCCCATCGCCACCGCCACGCCGACACTGGAAATCACATAGCCCGTCAGATGCGGGATATACAGATAACGGATTTTTTTCAGACGGCCTAATTTATAAGCGTCAAACAATTCCTCATGCTGCTTGTTCACACTCGCCATCCCGACCGCCGCACTCGCAAACGTCAGCGGCGCAACCAATACAATGATGGTAAACAATACGCTCGGATTGCCGAAACCGAACCAAAACAACGCCATTACCACCCAAATAATCGGCGGCATCGCCAACAAAATTGTAATCACAGGCTTGAGCAACGCCATCGCCGTCTTAAAACTGCCCGCCACCAGCCCCGCTGTCAATCCAGCTACCAGCGCAACCGAAATACCCACCACCGATCGCCACAGCGAAATCCCGATTTCGTTTTCCTGAAAATGTTGCAATAAATCCAAAGACTTTTGAAACACCTCTACCGGCGCAGGCAGCATAAATTCGCCGAACACGGCACTGCCCCACGCCCACAACGCCACCACCACCATCGCCACGCTCAAACCGGCAAAGCCGCTCCAAAGGTAGTCGATGATGTAAAACAGCGCAGGCTGCGGTTTGCGGATTTTGTCGGTTTTAATCATGGTTTGAGTGTTGGTTTGTCGTTATGTTTTGGAAAGGAAAGGCCGTTATGTTTTGGCAAGGATAGGCCGTCTGAAAAAAAGTAGGTCGGATACTCGTATCCGACAGCCCCCGTTTAGCCGAAATGTCGGATTCAAGAATCCGACCTACGCTGCTGGGAATTGATTTAACCTACGCAGCGGATAATGCTCTGAGGTCGTCTGAAAATAGAAGATTGAATACTTGCAATTATTCTACACTTTCAGACGGCCTTTCTCCCATTTTAAGCCAAGAAGAACCCATTATCCGGCAGTTTACCGCCTAGAAGTTTCGGGTTGAACTGCATCAGGATTTCGTAAAACTTCAAAATCTCGTTCTTCACTTCGCTGCCTTTGGTTACCGTCAGCCGCGCGCCGTCCAAGCCCATGACTAGGGCGGGTTCGGGGGCCGGGAGGTAGTTTTTGCCGATTTTCGCCGCGCTTTGGCGGTTGGCAAGTATCCAGTTGAGCGCGTTTTTCAAATCCTGATGGAAGAGGTCAAATTGCGCTTTGTGCGCGTGGAAATATTCTTCGTTGGCGATGATGCCCGCCATCGGAATCAGCGGTTTGGTGTCAAACGCCTGCCCCCATGCTTTTACTAAGTCAAAACCGCGCACAACGTTTATGCCCATGGTTTTGCCTTTAAGTAGGCTGGCGGTTGCCATCGGCTCGGGCAGGATGGCGGCGTGGTAGTCTTTGCTTAAAAACAGTCCGACTGCTTCGGGCGGAGTGGCGGTGTAAGTGATGCCGACTTTGTGCGCGTCGATTTTCAGTTTTTTCAACAAGGCTTGCAACACGATGTCGGGCATGTCGTTTTTAAACGGCACGAGGATTTTTTTGCCGACCAAATCCTGCGGCGAGGCAATCGCGCTGCCTTTGCACATCAGCTGCGTGATGCCGTTGGTCAAAATATTGACCATGCCGACTTTCTGCCCTTGGTTGTGCAGGTTTACGCCGACATTGCTCGGACTCATCATCACTTTAAATTGCCCGCTCGCCACGCCCGCGCGCAGTTGGTCGGGCGAACGCCAAATTTTCAGCGACACATCAGCCTGTTTCGCCAGCTTGCCTTGCAACGCCGCTACGGCAATGGTTACGCTGGGCATCGCCGGCGCGCCGTATACGGTAAACTGCTCTTTCCCCGCCGCCAGCAGCGAAGGCGAAACGCTTGCTGCTGCCAGCGCGGCAGTCATTTTTAAGAAATCGCGTCTTTTCATATCCATTTTTATCTCCTAATTCTTAATAAGCCAATGCAGGCATTCTTTCAGACGGCCTGATTTTAAAACGCCGCATGCAAACTCAACCAATATGTCCTGCCCGGTGCATACACTACGCTGGGGGATAGGGCAAGGACGTGGTCGCCGCTGATGTATTCGGCGTATTTTTTGTTGAACACATTGTTCACGCCTAAGCGTAAGCCGTATTTGTCTTTGATGTTTACGCCTGCGTAAAGGTCGGCAACGGTAAAGCCTTTGGCGGCTTCGCGTTTGTCTATGCCCAGGCCGCTTGCCGCATCAAAATCGCCACGCGTTTGTTTGGCGACAAAGCGTGTTGCGGCACCGATGTTGTAGCTGCCGTGGGCAAAGTAGTTTTTGTAGTCGGCTTGGACGGCGGCTTCAAACGGACGGATTTGATAGAGCGGCCTGCCGTCGGTTTCGTTGTGCCCATAGTTGTAGGCGGCTTTGATGCCTGCCGCCCAATGCGGATTGAAGTTGTAACGCGCGTAGGCCTGCGCGGTAAACAATCGTGCGTCCACGTTGCGTGTGATGATGCCGCCGCCTTTGGAAGCCGTGCCGCTTTGTCCGTGGGCGCGGTCAAAAATAATCAGGTCTTTGACTTTGTCCGCCACAAGTGTGCCGCCCACGTTCCAGCCAGCTCCTGCGAGCGAGTTCATATAGCCGTTGTAGTAGTCGTTGCGGCTGTCGGCGGTGAGTTTGATGCGGTTGTGTTTTTCGGTTTTCAGCAGGGGATTGCCTGCGATGGCAGCGGTTGGGTTTGGGTTCATCAGCGCGCCGTTCATGCGGTTTTGCACGATGGCGGCAAGCGAGTTGAAGCGTTCGGTGTTGTCGCCGATGCGTTCTAAGTGAGCAAGGGAAACGCTGTATTTTTGCGTTTCAGACGGCGTGAAATCGTATTTGAGTTCGCCTGAGAAGGCATGACGGCGCACTTTGCCGTTGAAGTCGTAGCCGTAATGGGTTTTCCAGATTTGTTGCGATGAGGCGAAGGCAAGGTTGCGGTTCATCGGATGGGCGGGCTGCGCCGTATTTTTGCGAACGTCCGCTTCGTTGATTTCGTAGCTTAAGCCCAAGCCCAGTTTGTGTTGGTCGTCAAACTTGTAAGACAGGGTATCGGCGATGCGCCAGCGGTCGAGGTGTACATCGGCGAAACGGTAGCCGTTGAGGAAATCGCGCATGACGGTGTGGGCGTTGCGCTCGCCGTTTTGGCTGTCGTTGCGGTAGCTGACGGCAGCGGTGTTGTGGAATTTGCCGAAATCCGCATCGTGTTTGAGCGAGAAGTCGTACACTTTGCGGTCAAGCTCTACGAACACTTGCTGCGGCGTGTTGTTTAGGCGCAGGGAGTAATTGTCAGCATGGCGTTTGAGTTTGATGACACCTGCTTCTGCGCTGACCGTATTGCTCAAATCGGCATTACCCCAACGCGCGTTGAGTTTGGCGATGTGGCGTTCGGTATCTAATGCGTCGTTGACGAACTGCGGTTGGCGGTCGTTGTTGATGTCGTCGTGTAGGTAGGTGAGGCGGTATTCCTGATTTTCAGACGGCACAAAACCGAGTACCAAGGCTTGATTGAAACGGCTGTATTTCCAATCGGTTTGATTGCTGTCGCCGTCTTTGTAGCCGTTGGCCTTGGTGTGATTGAGGTTGGCCACGCCGTACACTTTTGCCCCGCGCGCTTGCGCGGTAACGGAATTGTAAAAACTTTTGCCGTAAAAGCCGCTGTTTGCTTTCAGCGGACGGAAGGCTTGGTCTATGTTTTCGGTAACAAAGTAGTGATCGTTGCGGTCGGTGCGGTCGAATTGGTTTTCGGGGAAATAGCCTTGTGCGGCGGTCGGTGCAATCGGTTTGGGAGGGGAGAAGGTTTTGACAGGCTGGATTTCATCGGGGTCTGCCAAGGTTTCGGCAAAGCCGTTTGCGGCGGCAAAACCGCTCATTAACAGGTAAACCAAATGTTTTCGTTTCATCTTCATCTCCTGATAATCATTTTTATTCATTATGCTCTTGGAGAGAAACAAAGTAAAGAAACGATAAGGTATTTATTGTCGATAAACACCTAGCGCAAAATACAAATCGGCAAGGAGGAAAATTTTTAGAAGAGGGGAGCGGCGGCGCAGGTTGTATTTGCTCCGAAATCGGGTTTTATCTTCTATTAATATTTCAGGTTGATAAAGCAAAAGGCCGTCTGAAAACCTCTCTCTTTTCAGACGGTCTTTTGCTGGGTATAATAAATTTACGAATCATTATTATTTCTGTTTAAATATAGGAGAAACGCATGAGTACCCGTACCGAACACGACACCATGGGCAATGTCGAAGTCCCGTCCGAAGCCTATTGGGGCGCGCAAACCCAGCGCAGCCGCAACAATTTCAAAATCGGCGGCGAAACCCTGCCGCAGCCGCTGATTTATGCTTTGGCGTTGGTGAAAAAAGCCGCAGCCGCCACCAATGTTGCCCTCGGCAGGATTAAGCCTGAACAGGCGGATTTGATTACTCAGGCGGCGGACGATGTGTTGAACGGCAAGCTCGACGGGCAGTTCCCCTTAGTGGTCTGGCAGACCGGCTCCGGCACGCAATCCAATATGAACATGAACGAAGTGCTGGCGAACCGCGCCAACGAAATCGCCGGTACGGGTTTGGCGGCGTATCAGCCCGTCCATCCCAACGACCATGTGAACCACGCGCAATCGACCAATGATGCGTTTCCGACCGCCATCCACGTCGCCGCCGCGATTGAAATCAACCGCCACCTTATTCCGGCGGTAAAAGCCCTGCGCGACACATTGGACAAAAAAGCCAAAGAATTTGCTCCCATCGTCAAAATTGGCCGCACCCATTTGCAGGATGCGACGCCGTTGACTTTGGGACAAGAGTTTTCCGGCTACGTTTCCCAGCTCGATCACGGTTTAGGCCGTCTGAACGATGCACTTAAAGACTTGTATGAACTTGCCTTGGGCGGCACGGCAGTCGGCACGGGTTTAAACAGCCATCCCGAATACGCCGAAAAAGCTGCTGCCAAACTTGCCGAATTGTCCGGTCTGCCGTTTGTCAGCGCGCCGAACAAATTTGAAGCCTTGGGTGGACGCGATGCCGCCGTTGCCGCTTCGGGCGCATTAAAAACGCTGGCGGCAAGCCTGAACAAAATCGCCAACGACATCCGCTGGCTGGCAAGCGGCCCGCGCTGCGGTTTGGGCGAAATCAAAATCCCCGAAAACGAGCCGGGTTCGTCCATCATGCCGGGCAAAGTCAACCCGACCCAATGCGAAGCGATGACCATGGTGTGCTGCCAAGTGTTCGGCAACGACGTTACCATCGGCATGGCGGGCGCGTCGGGCAATTTCGAGCTGAACGTCTATATGCCCGTTATCGCTTACAATCTCTTGCAATCCATCCGCCTCTTGGGCGATGCGTGCAACAGCTTCAACGAAAACTGCGCCGTCGGCATCGAACCCGTACCGGAAAAAATCGACTATTTCCTGCACCATTCCCTGATGTTGGTTACTGCGTTAAACCGTAAAATCGGCTACGAAAACGCCGCCAAAGTCGCCAAAACCGCCTATAAAAACGATAAATCGTTGCGCGAAACCGCCATTGAACTGGGCTTGTTGACAGGCGAAGAGTTTGATGAATTGGTTGTTCCTGCCGATATGGTTCATCCGCGTTAAGCTTTAATAATGAAACATGCCGTCTGAAAATGTGTTCAGACAGCATGTTTTTATGCTGCGCTTGTCTTTTCTTCGAATAGGGCAAAAATCATTGGCAGCAGATGGATGCCCATTAGAAATATTATTGAGCTCAAAAATGTACGCCGGGCATAATGCCACGCTTCCGTTCTGTCTGCTTGGGGGAGGAGCGATGCAGTATAGCGGTTGTGTAGGGTTTTTGCGGTGTCATTGTTTTCCAAATAATCCAACGAAAGTACCAATAATTTGCCCGTGTCTTTGTGTTGTAAGAATTTGGCATGTTCAACCCAGATGCCCGGCTTGGCGTGTTCGCATAAAGATTCAATGCCGACGCAAGAGGCTAAGCTGTTTTGGTTGTTTTGCAAAATCGACAGCTCGTTTTTTTCAGCCTGCATGGTGGCGGCGGAGGTTTGATGAAGGTATGCGCTCATACCGTTGCTCTCTATTGCTTGAAAATCATGGAGCTGGCTGAATCCGCCATTTTCCCAGGCAACGAATACGGCATAGCATCCGCAGCATAGGCAGATCATGATCAATTTTAAGACAATGTTTTTCATCCTTACTCCTTTTTTTGTTTGAAGACGGCGGCAAAGTCAGGAGGCGTGTTTTCTCGTTTGAAGGTAAGTTTAGGTTTTATCTGTTTTTATTGTGAGGTTGAGTGTAACACGGGCAATCAAAAGGCCGTCTGAAAATTTTCAGACGGCCTTTTATTATGTGTTTAGATGGGTTTAAGCCAACAATTCACGCCAGCGTTTCACTTGGAAACGGACTTGTTCAGGCGCGGTGCCGCCCAAGTGGTTGCGCGCGTTTAAGCTGCCTTCGGGTGTCAGCACAGTGTACACATCTTCGGCAATCAAACCGCTGAAACCTTGCAGGACTTCGAGTGGCAATTCGCTCAAATCAACGCCAGCTTCATCAGCATGGCGCACGGCTTGGGCAACGACTTCGTGGCTGTCGCGGAAAGGCATGCCCTTTTTCACCAAGTAATCCGCCAAATCGGTGGCAGTAGCGAAGCCCTGCATCACGGCGGCGCGCATATTGTCGGGTTTGACGGTTACGCCGCGCATCATGTCGGCGTAAATGCGCAGGGTGTCGATAAGCGTGTCGGCAGTGTCAAACAGTGGCTCTTTGTCTTCCTGATTGTCTTTGTTGTATGCCAAAGGTTGCGATTTCATCAGGGTAACCAGGCCGATAAGGTGGCCAATCACGCGACCGGATTTACCGCGCACGAGTTCGGGCACGTCGGGGTTTTTCTTTTGCGGCATGATAGACGAGCCGGTGCAGAAACGGTCGGCAATGTCGATAAAGCCGAAACGCGGGCTCATCCACAAAATCAATTCTTCAGACAGGCGGCTCAGGTGAACCATAATCAGCGAGGCGGCGGCGGTGAACTCAATGGCAAAATCGCGGTCAGACACGGCATCGAGCGAGTTTTGGCAGATTTGCTCAAAACCCAGCAATTCAGCGGTGATTTCGCGCTGAATCGGGTAGGTGGTACCGGCCAGTGCGGCGGCGCCGAGTGGCATACGGTTGACGCGTTTGCGGCAGTCGGCCATGCGCTCAAAATCGCGGCCGAGCATTTCAACGTAGGCGAGCATGTGATGCCCGAAGCTGACCGGCTGGGCGACTTGCAGATGGGTAAAGCCGGGCATGACCGTTTCGGCATTTTGCTCCGCCAAATCAACCAAGGCCGTCTGAAGGTTTTGAATCAGGCTTTGGATAACGGTAATTTGATCGCGCAGCCACAGGCGGATGTCGGTAGCGACTTGGTCGTTGCGGCTGCGGCCGGTGTGCAGGCGTTTGCCGGCGTCGCCGATTTTGTCGGTGAGGCGGCGTTCGATGTTCATGTGGACATCTTCCAAATCCAGCGACCAGGAAATAGTTCCTTCCTTGATTTCTGCTATAATCTCGGCCATGCCCTGACGGATGGCGGAGAGGTCGTCTTCGCTCAAAACGCCCGACTGTGTCAGCATTTGCGCGTGTGCCAGCGAGCCTTGGATGTCCCATTCTGCCAGCCGTTTGTCAAAATCAATCGAGCCGGTATATTTTTTGACCAGCTCGGAAACAGGTTCGTTAAAACGGCCTGACCAGGTTTTGTCCTTGCTCATATCAGCATCCTTAAAATATAAATAAAAAAACAGGGTCTACGTCTTCAATATAGCAGACCCGTCTATACATTATGAAAGAAAACGGTTGAAATCATGTCTATTATACGTCAAATAAACCAGAATTTCGCAGTGCCGGATTTGCGCAATTCCGCAACTTTGGTGCGCCTGCTTATTGTTTTATTAATCAGTTTGTTTATCTTTCCGTTGATGACGGTATCGGGCGTGCCTTATCCGGAACAGATTTTCCAACATTTTTCATGGGCTTGCCCCGTCATCCTCTTAATTTTACTTAAGGTCTATTTTTTACAGGCATTTGCGCCGTCCCTGCTTCGCTCGCAGTACAGCGTCGTGATTTCCTACGTCTCCAACCTGCTGATTTTTTTGTTTGTCGATGTAGTGATTTTGAAGACAGAGATGTGGCAGCTGATTCAACACTTCTTTTTGCTGACCTTTTTTTGTTTCAGTTTCATGTACATCGAAGCCGCCCGCCGCAACAGCCTTGCGCCTTCCATTTCCGAAGCCAGGCTGAGCGCGTTGACGGCGCGTATCCGTCCGCATTTCTTGTTTAACAGCCTGAATGCCGCCATCAGCTTAATTCGTCTGCGTCCGTATGATGCGGAAACTTTGCTGGAAAATCTGGCCAACCTGTTCCGCGCACAGTTGCGCGACGGCAGTCAAAACAGTACCTTGGGGCAGGAAATCGAATGGGCGCAGGAATATATTGCCATCGAGCAAATCCGCATGGGGCATATGCGCGTACAGGTTATGTGGCAACACCATGCGCCCGACGATGCGGAAACGCCGCATCTGCTGCTGCAGCCGCTTTTGGAAAATGCCGTCTTTCATGGTGTCGAATCCACCCACCGTCCAGGGATAATTACGGTATTAACAAAATTGGAAAAATCCTCTATTTTCATCAGTATCGAGAATCCGTGCGGAACGGAACCTAATGAAAATACCAAGCCGCATAAAGGCAATTCTATGGCCTTACGCAACCTGAAAGAGCGCCTGACTTTGATGTATGACACCGATGCGAAAATCAGAAGCCTCCAATCAGACGGCCTGTTCCGCGTTGAAATCATCTTGCCGTACCGTAAAAAATCAGCCGAAGTTTCCCGTCTGTTTGGCTAAAACATACAAGAGAGGGCGGCGTTAGATAGATTAAACTATTAATACATTAAATAAAATAGTTTAAATTTATTACATTCAGTAACATAACTGTTCCCATTTTTTGAAAACTGGTCTATGATGCTTAAAAGGATTGTTTACAATCTTTAATTGCAAATCATTTGCAACTGCCCAGAAGAAAAAACAGAAAAAGGAACAAAGAGATGTTAGAAGCCTATCGTAAAGCCGCCGCCGAGCGCGCTGCCCTTGGTATTCCCGCCCTTCCTCTGACTGCTCAGCAAACCGCTGATTTGGTTGAGCTGCTGAAAAATCCGCCTGCCGGTGAAGGTGAATTCTTGGTTGAGCTGTTGGCTCACCGTGTACCGCCCGGTGTGGACGATGCCGCCAAAGTTAAGGCCTCATTTTTGGCTGCCGTTGCCGAAGGCAGCGCATCCAGCCCGTTGATTTCCCCTGAGTATGCTACCGAGCTGTTGGGTACCATGCTTGGAGGTTACAACATTCATGCACTCATCGAACTCTTGGACAACGACAAACTTGCGCCTATCGCTGCAAATGGTCTGAAACACACTCTGTTGATGTTTGACTCTTTCCACGATGTTCAAGAAAAAGCCGAAAAAGGCAATAAATACGCGCAAGAAGTATTGCAATCTTGGGCTGATGCCGAATGGTTCACTTCTCGTGCCAAAGTTCCAGAAAAAATCACTGTTACCGTCTTCAAAGTCGACGGTGAAACCAATACAGACGACCTCTCTCCTGCACCTGACGCATGGAGCCGTCCTGATATCCCTCTGCACGCGCTGGCGATGTTGAAAAACCCGCGCGACGGCATCAATCCTGACAAACCGGGCGAAGTCGGTCCGATTAAATTGTTGGAAGAACTCAAAGCCAAAGGCCATCCGGTTGCTTACGTTGGCGACGTGGTCGGTACCGGTTCTTCACGTAAATCCGCGACCAACTCCGTCATTTGGCATACAGGCGAAGATATTCCGTTCGTACCGAACAAACGTTTTGGCGGCGTATGCTTGGGTGGCAAAATTGCGCCTATTTTCTTCAATACTCAAGAAGACTCCGGCGCATTGCCGATTGAAGTCGATGTATCTGCTCTGAAAATGGGCGATGTCGTCGATATCCTGCCTTACGAAGGCAAAATCGTGAAAAACGGTGAAACTGTTGCCGAGTTCAGCCTGAAATCTCAAGTATTGCTGGACGAAGTGCAAGCCGGTGGTCGTATTAACCTGATTATCGGTCGCGGTCTGACTGCCAAAGCGCGCGAAGCACTGAAATTGCCTGCTTCTACCGAGTTCCGTCTGCCTCAAGCGCCAGCTGAAAGCAAAGCCGGTTTCACATTGGCTCAAAAAATGGTTGGTCGCGCCTGCGGTTTGCCGGAAGGCAAAGGCGTGCGTCCGGGTACTTACTGCGAACCACGCATGACTACTGTCGGCTCGCAAGATACTACCGGTCCGATGACTCGCGACGAATTGAAAGACCTGGCTTGCTTGGGCTTCTCAGCAGATATGGTGATGCAGTCTTTCTGTCACACCGCTGCTTATCCGAAACCTGTCGATGTCAGAACCCATAAAGAATTGCCTGCCTTCATCTCTACCCGTGGCGGTGTATCTCTGCGTCCGGGCGACGGCGTGATTCACTCATGGCTCAACCGTCTGCTGTTGCCTGATACAGTCGGTACCGGCGGCGATAGCCACACCCGTTTCCCTATCGGTATTTCTTTCCCTGCCGGTTCGGGCTTGGTTGCTTTCGCAGCAGCTACCGGCGTAATGCCGCTCGATATGCCTGAGTCCGTATTGGTACGCTTCAGCGGCAAACTGCAACCGGGCGTAACCCTGCGCGATTTGGTGAACGCCATTCCGTTGTACGCGATTAAACAAGGTTTGCTGACCGTTGCCAAAGCCGGTAAGAAAAACATCTTCTCAGGCCGCATCCTCGAAATCGAAGGCCTGCCTGATTTGAAAGTGGAACAAGCCTTTGAATTGACTGACGCGTCTGCCGAACGCTCCGCTGCAGGCTGTACTGTGAAGCTCAATAAAGAGCCGATTATCGAGTACATGAAATCCAACATTGTGTTGATGAAAAACATGATTGCCAACGGCTATCAAGATCCTCGCACTTTGGAACGCCGTATCAAAGCCATGGAAGCATGGTTGGCAAATCCTGAATTGCTCGAAGCGGATAAAGATGCCGAATACGCCGCCGTGATTGAAATCAACATGGACGACATTAAAGAGCCGATTATTGCTTGCCCGAATGACCCTGACGATGTGTGCTTCATGTCTGAACGCTCCGGCACCAAAATTGATGAAGTGTTCATCGGTTCTTGTATGACCAACATCGGCCACTTCCGCGCCGCTTCCAAACTCTTGGAAGGTAAAACCGACATCCCTGTACGTCTGTGGATGGCGCCTCCGACCAAAATGGATGCGAAAGAGTTGTCTGACGAAGGTCACTACGGTGTACTCGGCCGTGCAGGCGCGCGTATGGAAATGCCGGGTTGCTCATTGTGTATGGGTAACCAAGCACAAGTACACGAAGGCGCGACTGTAATGTCCACTTCTACCCGTAACTTCCCGAACCGCTTGGGTAAAAACACCTTTGTTTACCTCGGCTCGGCTGAGTTGGCGGCAATCTGCTCCAAACTGGGTAAAATCCCGACTGTTGAAGAATACCAAGCCAATATCGGTATCATCAACGAGCAGGGTGACCAAATCTACCGCTACATGAACTTCAACGAAATCGACAGCTACAACGAAGTAGCCGAGAAAGTGAATGTTTAATATAGCAAGGTAAACCGATTTTCAGACGGCCTTAAATAATAAAGGCCGTCTGAAACGGAAAAATAAAGGACGTGTTCATCACGTCCTTTTTATTTTTAGTTTAATAAAAGGCCGTCTGAAAGATAAGTTTCAGACAGCCTTTGCTTAGGATAAATAATCAGAAAACCGAGTAAGCAGCGTTGTTTACTTTACTCCAAAACCAGGTTGGAGCAGGGCGCAAGACTGACGCTCGTGACGGCTGCGGCGTGTTCTGCCGGCAATTTTACCGCAGACAATACCCGGATCGTTTTTCTCTTCTACTTTTTTCGAGTTTTTGTCTGATTTATTCGCGTATTCGTTGCGTTTGTTTCTATCATCACGGCGAGAGCGGCTGTCGTTATGTTGAACCGGTTGCGCTTCGGCTTCATCTTGATTGTCGTTGCCCCACCAATGCGGCTCGAAGCCTTCGATGCGTTCCACATTCAAATCGCTGCCGGTCAGCTCTTTAATGGATTCAAACATTTTCTGTTCGGTTTTATCCATTAAAGAAATGGCAACGCCGTCGGCACCGGCTCGGCCGGTACGTCCGATGCGGTGGACGTAGTCTTCGGGTTGGGTTGGTAGCTCGTAGTTGATGACGAAAGGCAACTCGGCAATATCCAGACCGCGCGCGGCAACGTCAGTGGCAACCAAAACGCGTAATGTGCCTTCTTTAAAGGCGTTGAGGGTTTCCAATCGGCTTTGTTGGGATTTGTCGCCGTGGATGGATTGCGCGGCGATGTTGCGGCGGACGAGGTCGCGGGTAACTTGATCGACGCTTTGTTTGGTTTTGCAGAATACAATGACTTGATTCATATGCAAATCAACAATCAGACGTTCGAGCAGGTTGCGTTTTTTGAGTGCATCAACGGCAATGATGTGTTGCTCGACATTGGCGTTGGTGGTGTTTTGCGCAGCCACTTCAACCATTTCAGGCGTGTGCATAAAATCTTGCGCGAGCTTGCGGATAGGTGGTGAGAAAGTGGCTGAGAAAAGCAGGGTTTGCCGCTGTTTGGGCAGCATCTGCATGATTTTGCGGATATCGTCGATGAAACCCATATCAAGCATACGGTCGGCTTCATCGAGTACAACGATTTCAACTTTGTTTAAATTGATGTTTTTTTGTTTGACGTGGTCGAGCAGTCGGCCAACCGTGGCAACAACGATTTCACAACCGGCGCGCAAGTCGGCAGTTTGTTTGTCCATATTGATGCCGCCGAAGAGGACGGTATGGCGCAAAGGAAGATTTTTAATGTATGCCTGTACGTTTTGATCGATTTGATCGGCCAGTTCGCGGGTCGGGGTCAATACCAGCATGCGGACGGGGTGCATGGCCGGGGAAGTGCTGGATGTAGCGTAGCGTTTCAGGCGTTCGAGGCTGGGCAGCATAAAGGCGGCGGTTTTACCTGTGCCTGTTTGTGCTGCGGCCAAAAGATCGTGTCCTGCCAAGGCTTTAGGAATTGCTGCGGCTTGGATAGGCGTCGGGTTTTCATACCCTTGATCGGTCAGGGCAGAGACCAATTCGCTGCCTAAACCGAGTGAAGAGAAAGGATTCATGATGGTGGCTTTCTGTTCAGACGGCCTTTTGAATGATAGGCCGTCTGAAAAATCTGATTCTGAAATGGACAAACCGCAGTATGATGTTGATTCTGCGGTTTGAAAAAATGGGGAGCGGAATAATCCGTCAAGTAGTTCATTATGCCATAAAAAGAGGGACTCCCCAAATGATGGTTGCGGCTAGAATTGACCAAGTTTTGATATTTTTACAGTTCAAAAACAGAAAAAATGGCTGGCCTGCAAGGTTTTGAGTTTATTGGGAATTAAGCATTTGTCTTAACGTCAATAGAATTAATTTATCAAAAACTTACAGGCTGAAATGAAACTAAATTGTACTCACGTACTCAATATTGAGGTGCAGAGCTTGTTTTGTAGCCTGTATCTCCCGTTTAACGGTAAACCATAAAATCAAAATTTAGGAATATACAATTATGAAAACTTTATTAATCGCTCTTGCAACCGGTAGCCTGATGTTGGCAGCTTGTTCTTCTTCCAAACCTGAAGAAGCGGCAGCGCCACGCATCACTGTTGAAGAAGCAATGACTCAATGCCAACAAGCATCTGGTGAAAATGCTGATCGTGCTGTATTTGATGCCTGCATGAAAGGCAAAGGCTATCAACGTACCGCTGAATCAGCTGCTTCCGAGCCTGCTGCCTCTGAGCCTGTAGCTGATTCTGAAACTGCTGCTCCTGAAGTTGCAGCTTCTGAGCCTGCCGCCAAAGCTGTTCCTGCTAAAAAAGCTGTTAAAAAAGTAAAAAAATAAGCTTCATAAAATTCAAGGAAGTCACTCTCATCAATACTCCGGATGAAGGCAGACTTAGAGCAACTTGAAAACAAAGGCCGTCTGAATATATTTCAGACGGCCTTTGTTTTTTCAAGTATAAGACCATTATTAAAAGATATGCTTTTGGTTTTATTGAAAAATAAAAAAGACGTGTAACGGGTACACGTCTTTTTCGGAGAATGATCCTTATTGCTTATATTCGCTGCCGTCTGCACGGAAAAGTTTTGGCTGTTCGCCTTTTTCCACGACCTCTTTATTGATGACGACTTTTGCTACGCCTTTCAAATCTGGCAGGGCGTACATGGTGTCCAAGAGGCAACGTTCGACGATAGAGCGCAGGCCGCGCGCACCGGTTTTACGTTCCATCGCCAGTTTGGCGATGCTGCGCAAGGCATCTTCTTCAAACTCAAGGCCGACATTTTCCATTTCAAACAAGGTCTGATATTGTTTGACCAAGGCATTTTTCGGTTCGGTTAAAATGTTGACCAAAGCATCTTCGTCCAATTCTGCCAATGTGGCAATCACGGGCAGACGGCCGATAAGCTCAGGAATCAAACCGAATTTAATCAAGTCTTCAGGCTCGACTGTTTCAAACAGGGCTGAAATATCGGCGTTTTCATCTTTGCTGTGTACCGCTGCACCAAAGCCGATACCGCCTTTTTCAGTACGTTGGCGGATGACTTTTTCCAAGCCGGCAAATGCACCGCCGCAGATAAAGAGGATGTTGGTGGTATCAACGTTGATGAATTCTTGGTTCGGATGTTTGCGGCCGCCTTGAGGGGGAACGCTGGCTACCGTGCCTTCAATCAGTTTCAGCAAGGCTTGTTGCACGCCTTCGCCGGATACGTCGCGCGTGATGGACGGATTGTCACTTTTGCGTGAAATTTTATCGATTTCATCGATATAAACGATGCCGCGCTGGGCTTTTTCAACGTCAAAATCACATTTGCCCAAAAGTTTGGTGATGATTTGTTCGACGTCTTCACCGACATAACCGGCTTCGGTTAAAGTTGTGGCATCCGCCATGACAAAAGGCACATCCAGTTTGCGCGCCAAAGATTGCGCCAACAGGGTTTTACCTGAGCCGGTAGGGCCGATAAGCAGGATATTGGATTTGGACAATTCCACTTTGCCCTCTGCTTTCGGGTGGCGTAGGCGTTTGTAGTGGTTGTAAACCGATACTGCCAACGCTTTTTTTGCGTGTTCCTGACCAATAACGTGGTCGTTGAGGTTGGCAACGATTTCGGCAGGGGTAGGCAGTTTTTTCTCGGCGTTTTCTTCTTTCGCTTTGGCAAGCTCGTTTTCAATTTCGCCGGATTCGTTGTCTTGCAGCATTATGCCGCAAGTTTCTACACATTCGTTGCAGATAAAGGCGTGTTCGCCTTCGATCAGATTTTTAACGTCGTTTTCGGACTTCCCGCAGAATGAACAGGTGCGTTTTTCTTCAGACATAATAATTTCTTCGTATGGTTGTATGGAGGCTGTGTTGTAAAGGGGGAACAGATATTTCGGGCGTATTGCCGGATTGAGGGAATGCCTCTGACAAAGGAGCCTAAGTATAATGACTATCTTGTGTTTTTTCAAATCAGAGCAGGTATTGCGCCGTATCGTCTAAGAAACAGATGCGGACGCTGGATTTGAATATCTCGCAAACAAACGCAAAGTTTTCTCAACTCGCTTTACAATTGTCGAAAAATTTAACAGAATGTTGAATTAAATGTATTTTTTTGAATTGGCAGATATGAAAATCTATAAAACTTTAGGAATGGTATGGACAGGTGTGGCATTGGCCTTTGCTTCTGCGCCTGCCGTTGCCGATGATATGGATGTATTGGGACAGTTTTTGGAGCAAAATTTCCCAGTGCAAAATGACCCGATGGAAGCTTTTGCGTTGAGTCATGCCGACCAAGTCGAAGCTCAAGCCGCTTTGGCAGGTCCTCTGCTGTCTTCGCAATCTGCTTTGATTTTCAATAATAAAACCGGTGAAGTGCTGTATCAGAAAAACCCTGATCGTGTCATGCCGATTGCCTCTATTTCCAAATTGATGAGCGCGATGGTGGTGTTGGATGCGCATCTGGATATGAACGAGCCTATCACGATTACCGAGGCTGAAATCGACCGTCTGAAAGGTACGGGCAGCCGTTTGAGCATCGGCACGACGCTGACACGCGGCGAACTGTTGCACCTGAGCCTGATGAGCAGTGAAAACCGTGCTACTCATGCGTTGGGCCGTACTTATCCTGGCGGTATGAGCGCGTTTGTTGCGGCAATGAATGCCAAAGCGCAAAGCCTGGGTATGACCAGCAGCCGTTTCTATGAGCCTACCGGTTTGAATTTCCAAAACGTTTCAACTGCGCGCGATTTGAACCGCATGGTTGCGGCAGCCAGCAAATATCCGCTGATCCGCAAAAATTCTACTTCGAATTACGGCTCGGTTTGGACGGCAAACGGTCGTCAAAACTACAAAAACTCTAATGCCTTGGTGCGTGAGGGTAGCTGGAATATTGAATTGCAGAAAACCGGCTATATCCGCGAGGCAGGACGTTCTATGGTGGTTAAGGCCAATGTACAGAATCAGCCGATTACCATCGTATTGCTCAACTCTCCGTCTTCTACAACCCGCGTGAACGATGCGCGTAAGATTGAGTCTTGGATGTTGCAGCGCCGTTCTTAAATGTTACGCTTAAAGGCCGTCTGAAACCGTTCAGACGGCCTTTTGTGTAAAGTGTATTAAATTTGGGTACAATGTCGTTACATTAACTTAAAAACACAGAGAGAAAACATGTTGAAAAAATGGAATAAAAAATATTGGGCCGGCATGGGCGTGATTTTGGCGTTGACCGGCTGTACTTCTGTAGCGGATATGGTTGGCTACGATACTGCGACTTTGAATGAAGACGCGGCTAAAAGTTACTCACAAGTCATCCAAAAAGCGCGTGGTCAAAAAGTTTTGGATGTTTCATCTCCAACTGCTCAACGCGTTCAACGCGTGTTTGCACGTCTGCGTCCTCATGCTGAGCGCGCCAACAAAACCGGCGTGCCTTTCAACTGGCAGATGAACGTTATCCGCAGTGATGAAATGAACGCATGGGCAATGCCGGGCGGTAAAATGGCCGTGTACACCGGCATAGTAGAAAAATTGAAGCTGACGGATGCTGAAATTGCCGCTGTTGTCGGCCATGAAATGACCCATGCTTTGTTAGAGCACAGTAAAAAAGCTTTGGGCGGACAAGTATTGACCGGTTTAGGTGGTTCTATTTTGGCCAGCTCGACCGGTGTGGATGGTGATTTGGTCGGCTTGGGTGCAGATTTGTTGGCGACCAAACCGTTCTCACGCCATCAGGAAAGCGAAGCGGATGCCGGCGGTGTGCGTTTGATGGCTGAAGCAGGCTACAACCCTGAGGCTGCGGTAAGCGTGTGGGAAAAAATGAACAAAGTACAGGGCGGCAGCTCATTGTCTATTTTGTCGACCCACCCGACCAATCAGGCGCGTATCAATGCAATCCGCAAAATGTTGCCTGAAGTAATGCCGATTTATCAGAAAAACAAACGTTAATTCGATGTATTGATGATTTTGCCGGTTTGAACAGATGATTCAAACCGGCAAAGTTTTATGGTTTCAGTCTGACAGTTTGGCAAATTTATCCCAATTTGCTTGAACGTAGGCTGCTGCGGTTTCCAAGTCTTCGTCGGCAACGTCATAATAATCGCCGTCAAGCTCTTCAAAATTGGGAAAAGCTTTGCGGATTTCGTCGAAATCCCTTTGCTCATCTGCCATTTTTTCAATGGCTTCGCCGTGTTTTTCGTACAAGGCTTTGGCTTTGTCTAAGATTTTCGGTATCGGTTTGATGCGCCAGCGGCGTAGGCTGTCGGCAACCGGATTGCCGAAGATGTATTCTCCGTATCCTGAAGCGATAAGCTGTACGAAGCCGCCTTCTTGAATTTGGCTGTCGAGGTAGCAAAGGGCGGTCAATGTATGCTGTTCGTCGTTGAGGCCGGACATTTCCTCGTCGCCTGCCTGTTCGGTGTGATCCAAATAGGCTGCGCTGAGTGTATAAAGAAATGAAGCGGAATCGGAAGTATCGAAATCTTGGAGGCGGAGCAGGGTAGTCATCATCATCAAAGGCCGTCTGAAAAAAGTGATTATATAATGTTTTCAGTCTGAACCTATCGGCCGTTTTGCTTTACAATATCGGAAGATAAGAAAACATAGTGAGGAACCAAACCATGAGTACACAGTCTGAAAAAAACGTTGTAGTCATCAAGCCGCAGGATTTGCCGCTGCATTGCTCCGGTCCTAATCATGAAACATGGAACGGCCATCCGCGCGTGTTCTTGCCGATTCAGTCCAACAGCGAGATTGAATGCCCGTATTGCGGCACTTATTACCGTCTTGATGGCGAGATTCCGCATCACCATTACTAATCTATGCCTATGTTGAACAAAATCATCTGCGCTTTGTGCGTGAGTTTGTGCGCTGCGTGCGGTTCGTATAAGGCCGTGCGTCCAGACGCGCCGTTACCGATCATTGCACAGGCGCAGACGTATTCTGTCCGTTATCAATCCGCACAAGGTCGGACGATTACTGCAATTTATATCAACAGCCACAGCCCGATGATGGTTGAGCTGCGTGAAGGCAATACGGTTGAGAAACTGGCGCAAGTCCGCTTGCGGAGTCAGGGCGTCGAGTACGCCAATCCAAGCTCGCGTTGGCAGATTGGCGACGGGTTTGCCGTGCTGATTCGCGGTGGGAAAGAAGTTGTATTTAAAGAGATTGTGGAATAGGGCGGTTTAGCCTTTAGCTAAATATTTGATTAAAGGTTTGGGCAAGCCATAATCTGCCAAATGTTCCGCTGATATCCAAAGGCCGTCTGAAAGATGTTCAGACGGCCTTTGTTGCGTCTGAAAAGGGGTAATCATCAATAAACGGTGGGTCAGGCGGTGGGTAAACGTGGTTTGTTCTTCAAGGCCGTCTGAAGTAATACCGAAGCGTTTGGCGTAGGCATACAAATCGTCTAATTTTTCAAAACAGGGTACGCAATACAGACCGCCCCAAATGCCTTTGGCAGGGCGTTTTTCAAGCAATAATGCGCCGTCAGTGTTATGGATAATCAGCCAGTAAAGCGGTAGGGTTTGCACTTCGGGAGCAGTTTTTTTGCGGGGCAGCTCGTCAATGCGGTTTTGTTTTTTTGCTTCGCAGATGTCTGCCATAGGGCATTGATGGCACAAAGGTTTTGTTCGTTTGCAGACGGTTGCACCCAAGTCCATCAGCCCTTGTGTATAGGCAGGCATATCAGCGTTTTCAGATGGTAGCAGGCTTTCGGCAAGTGTCCAAAGCGCGTTTTCAAATTTTTTATCTTGCGGATTGCCGTCTTTGGCAAAGACACGGCAGAGAACGCGTTTGACGTTGCCGTCCAAGATAGTTTCGCGTCGGTTGAAAGCAAAGGCAGAAATGGCGGCGGCGGTACTTCTGCCTACGCCGCAGAGCGTTTCTAAGTCTTTGCGTTCGGATGGAAAGATACCGCCGAATTGTCCGACGACTTGTTGCGCGGCTTTGTGCAGATTGCGTGCACGGCTGTAATAGCCCAAGCCTGCCCATAGGGATAAAACCTCGTCTTGCGGCGCAGCGGCAAGCGATTGCACGGTTGGGAATTTGGCTAAGAAACGCGGATAGTAGTCCAATACGGTAGCAACCTGTGTTTGTTGGAGCATGATTTCTGAAAGCCAGACGGAATAAGGGTCTTTGACCTGCCAAGGCAAGTCGTGACGGCCATGCTGCCGTTGCCAATCGATGAGTCGTCGTGCGAAGGATGTGGGTGTGTTCATTAATATTTGCCGTTTAATTATTTATTTTTAAAACAATGAGTTATATTATAACATTATAAATAATAATCAGAATTGACTTATTAGGTGGAGGGGTATATAAATATAGTTAACGTGGATTTACGCTGTATTGTTAGAGTTTATTAACTGCTCAAGGAGATTCACATGAAAGCAATGGTTTATCATGGCGCAAACGACATCCGTTTCGAAGAAAAACCTCGCCCTCAAATTATCGATCCGACCGATGCAGTCGTCAAAATCGTTAAAACCACGATTTGCGGTACTGACTTGGGTATTTGGAAGGGTAAAAACCCTGAAGTTGCCGATGGTCGCATTCTCGGTCATGAGGGCATTGGTATTGTAGAAGAAGTCGGCGATGCTGTAAAAAACATCAAAGTCGGTGATAAAGTCATTATTTCATGTGTCAGCAAATGCTGTACTTGCGACAACTGTAAAATCCAACTTTATTCACACTGCCGCAACGGCGGTTGGATCTTGGGCTATATGATTGACGGCACTCAGGCCGAATACGTCCGTACGCCTTATGCAGACAACAGCTTGGTTCCGCTGCCTGACAACGTCAACGAAGAAGTTGCCCTGCTGTTGAGCGATGCCTTACCGACCGCCCACGAAATCGGCGTGCAATATGGCGATGTGAAACCTGGCGATACTGTATTCATTGCAGGTGCCGGCCCTGTCGGTATGTCTGCGCTGCTGACTGCGCAACTGTATAGCCCTGCCGCCATCATTGTTTGCGATATGGACGAAAACCGCTTGAAACTGGCGAAAGAATTGGGCGCGACCCATACCATCAACCCTGCTTCCGGCGATGTAAGCAAGCAAGTTGCCGACATTGTTGGCGAAGACGGAGTAGATTGCGCCATTGAAGCGGTCGGTATCCCTGCGACTTGGAATATGTGTCAAGACATCGTGAAACCCGGCGGCCATATCGCTGTGGTTGGCGTACATGGTCAATCCGTTGATTTCAAACTGGAAAAACTGTGGATTAAAAACCTTGCCATTACTACCGGCCTGGTTAACGCCAATACCACCGAAATGCTGATGAAAGCCATTTCCAGCAGCTCAGTGGATTACACCAAAATGATGACCCACCATTTCAAATTCAGCGAATTGGAAAAAGCTTACGATGTGTTCAAACACGCTGCTGAAAACCAAGCCATGAAAGTGGTTTTGGAAGCGGATTGATTTGAAAATTGCTTAATATGCCGTTAATTAAAGGCCGTCTGAACATTCAGACGGCCTTTTTGTATGGTTTTATTTTTTCTTCAACCAAACGCCGCTTTCGATATGGTGGGTAAATGGGAATTGGTCGAACAGGGCGACGCGTTCGATGGTATGGGTTTGACAGAGCGTGTCGAGATTGGCACGCAGGGTCTCAGGGTTGCAGGAAATATAGAGGACGTTGTCGAATCGGGCAACCAATTTGAGCGTCTCATCATCAATGCCGGCGCGAGGAGGATCGACAAAAATAGTTGAAAAATCATAGTTTTTCAAGTCGATGCTTTGTTCTTGCAGGCGGCGGAATTCGCGGTTTTGCGTGTAGGCCTCGGTAAATTCTTCCGCAGACAGGCGGGCGATTTTAAGATTGGTAATTTGGTTGGCTTCAATATTCCATTGGGCGGCGTTGACGGAGGTTTTAGATACTTCGGTCGCCAACACTTGATTGAAATGTTGCGAAAGCGGCAGGGTGAAATTGCCGTTGCCGCAGTACAACTCAAGCATGTCTTTGCCTAAGTTTTGCGCAGCATCACACGCCCAAGTCAGCATTTTTTGGCACACTTGGGCATTGGGTTGGGTAAAGCTGCCCTCGATTTGACGATAGCGGAAGGTTTTGCCGTTGACTTCCAACGCTTCGGTCACAAAATCTTGGCTTAATACGATTTTTTGTCCGCGGCTGCGGCCGATGATGTGGATGCCCAAATTGTGTGCCAACTCTTGCGCGGCTTGTTGCCATGCTTCGTTCAGCTTCTTGTGGTAAATCATGGTTACCAGCATTTCGCCGCTTAAAGTGGACAAAAATTCGACGGCGTACCAGCGGTTTTTCAGCTCGGGATGATTGGACGCGGCTTCAATCAATTTCGGCATCAAGGTATTGATGGATTCGGACGCGGCAGGAAATTGGTCGCAACGGATCAGGCTTGCCCCGCTTGCCTTTTGCCCGCGCTCAAACATGGCGTAAAACATTTCGCCGCCTTCATGCCAGATGCGGAACTCGGCACGCATTCTGTAATGCTGTTCCGGAGATTCAAAGACTTCGATTTCAGGGAAATCCAGTCCTTGGAAAAGTTGCTGAAGATATTGCTTTTTGTCGGCTAGTTGTTGCTGGTAGGCAGTCATTGGGGCAGTCTTTCAGAAAATAATGGCGAATTATAATATAGTTGGCGCAAAGATACGAAAGGCCGTCTGAAACATCGGTTTCAGACGGCCTTTGATTTCAAAGCATCAGCTTGTCAATCAGCCTTGCATTTGTTTGGCTTGAACGGCAGTCAGGGCGATGGTGAAGACGATGTCTTCAATCAATGCGCCGCGGGACAAGTCGTTAACCGGTTTACGCAAACCTTGCAACAACGGGCCTACGCTCAGGACGTTGGCGCTGCGTTGTACGGCTTTGTAAGTACAGTTGCCGGTATTGAGGTCTGGGAAAACCAAAACGGTTGCTTGACCGGCAACAGCGCTGCCCGGAGCTTTGGATTGGCCGATAGATGGAACGGTAGCCGCATCGTATTGCAACGGGCCTTCGATGGCCAAATCAGGGCGTTTTTCATTAGCCAGTTTGGTTGCTTCTATCACTGCATCGACATCAGGGCCGCTGCCTGAGTTGATGGTAGAGTAGGAAATCATGGCCACTTTTGGATCGATACCGAAAGCTTTGGCGCTGTCGGCAGATTGGATAGCGATGTCGGCCAGTTGTTCCGGAGTTGGGTTCGGATTAACCGCGCAGTCGGCAAATGCCAATACTTGGTTAGGCAGCAACATGAAGAATACGCTGGATACAAGGCTTGCACCCGGAGCGGTTTTAATAAGTTGCAGGGCAGGGCGGATGGTGTTGGCAGTGGTGTGGACTGCACCGGAAACCAAACCGTCTACGTCGTTTTGAGCCATCATCATGGTACCGAGTACGACGGTATCTTGCAGCTGTTTGCGTGCATCTTCAGGAGTCAGGCCTTTGGATTTGCGCAATTCGCACATCGGCTCAACGTATTGTTCAACCAAAGTAGCAGGATCAATGATTTCCAAAGAATCAGGCAGGGAAATGCCGCGTTCTTTAGCAACGGCTTCAACTTCTTCTCGGGTAGCCAACAGTACGCAACGGGCGATGCCTTTTTCGTGACAGATAGCAGCGGCAGCGACGGTGCGTGGTTCGGCGCCTTCAGGCAGAACGATACGCATATCGGCTTTGCGTGCGAAATCGATCAGGTTGTAACGGAATTGAGCTGGAGACAGGCGTTTGGCTTCGCGTTTGGCCAAAGCGGAGACATCTTGCAGTTTGTCGCTGGAGCCGAAGAAAGTCAGGCCGGTTTGCTCGGCAACTTGTGCGCCTAAAGCAGCGGCTGCGCCGTCAATGATGAAACCTTCCAATAAGCCCGAGGAGTTGGTGTAGAGCTGTTTGGTGAGGTTTAATTGTTGGGCGATGGCGGCCGCGTCAGTATTGTCGGATTTCAGCGCCAATACAACGCCTGCGTCCAAAGACAACGCCAATTCGACGTTTTTGCCTGCCAAGAACAATTTGTCTGCATCAGGAGTGATGCCTTCGATAACGAGGTTATCTGCATTCAATGCTGCAACTTTACCGACAAGTGCGTCAAACCAGTCGTCGCTCTTACCTTGAGCCAACAGGGCTTCTGTAGTGGAGTCAACGGCTTGGAAAACTTGCGCATTCAATGCCGCTGCAAATGCTTTTGCCGCTGCATCGGCGCTCAAGCCGGTAGATACCGGTGCGATTAAGATTTTTGCCATTTTGTGTCCTCTCTTTCGTTAATTGTAGAAGGGTGTTGCTGTGGCGCAGCTGATGCTGCATTTTAATACTTCAGGATTGAAGTTTCTTTAATGTATTCACGGTCATGTTGACATATGTCATCAGGCCGTCTGAAAAGTATAAACGCAATGGGCTAAATTCATCAATCCCCCATTGCCGCCAAAAGCTCGGCTTGATGCTCGGCAATCAGGGCATTGGTAATTTCTTCCAAATCGCCGTCCATCACAAAATCCAGTTTGTGCAGGGTAAGGTTGATGCGGTGGTCGGTCACGCGGCCTTGTGGGTAGTTGTAGGTGCGGATGCGTTCGCTGCGGTCGCCGCTGCCGATTAGGGATTTGCGTTCGGCGGCTTCTTTGGCTTGGGCTTCGCGTTTTTGCGCGTCGTTTAAGCGGGCGGCGAGGACTTTCATCGCCTGCGCTTTGTTCGCGTGTTGGCTGCGGCCGTCTTGGCATTCGACCACCATACCTGTCGGCAAGTGGGTAATGCGGACGGCGGAGTCAGTTTTGTTGATGTGCTGACCGCCGGCACCGGATGCGCGGAAGGTATCGATGCGCAGGTCGGCGGAGTTCAGTTCAATGTCTTCCAGTTCGTCTGCTTCGGGCATGACGGCAACGGTACAGGCGGAAGTATGGATACGGCCTTGGCTTTCGGTCGCGGGGACGCGTTGTACGCGGTGGCCGCCGGATTCAAATTTTAGACGGCTGTATGCGCCCAAGCCGATAATGCGGGCGATGACTTCTTTATAGCCGCCCAATTCGCTTTCGTTGGCGGAAACGATTTCAACCTGCCAACGGTTGCGCTCGGCGTAGCGGCTGTACATACGCAGCAAATCGCCTGCAAACAGCGCGGCTTCGTCGCCGCCGGTACCGGCGCGCACTTCGATAAAGATGTTTTTGTCGTCGTCGGCGTCTTTGGGCAGTAGCAGTTTTTGCAATTCGGTATCGAGTTCGTCGATTTTGGCTTTTGCGGCTTCGATTTCTTCGGCGGCAAAGTCTTTCATTTCAGGGTCGGACAGCATTTCTTCGGCATCTGCCAAGTCGCTTTGCGCCAGTTGGTAGTTTTGGAAGACTTCGACGACGGGGGTCAGTTCGGCGTGTTCGCGTGTGAGTTTGCGGTAGTTGTCCATGTCGGACGTGGCTTCAGGCTGACCGAGCAGGTGCGTGACTTCTTCCAGTCGGTCGCTGAGTTGTTGTAGTTTTTCTAAGATAGACGGCTTCATAAATTTTCCAAAATACGGATGCCGTCGAGTGGTCTGCAACGGCGAAATAAGGAGTCATTATAATGGGTTTGAATGAAAATTCAAAAAGATATGATGGATTGGAAAGGCCGTCTGAAACCTGTTTTTAAGTTTCAGACGGCCTTTTTTATATGGGCTTATTTAGGCGCAGCCAAGATGCCTGTTTGGTTCAGTAGGAACAAAACGGTAAAGCCGGTCAAATAAATCAAACCGATAATGGCGAGGAAGTTCATGCCCATCGTCAGTTTGTGGCGTTTGTCGCCTTTGACGAGGCGGTAGTTCAACCAAGCGAACACTGGGGCGGCAACGAAAGCGGTGATCATGGCGAATTTGAGCAGCTCGGCCATTGCGCTGTTGAACCAGAAAATCACTGCCAAGCCTGAGCCTGCGACCCAGACGTTCCAAGCAAACAGTTCGACATTGCCGGTTTTGTTTTTGCCGCGCAGCAGGCGTACCGGTTCGGCAATCGCGCGCGCGTAGCCGTCTACTACGGTAATGGTGGTGCCGTACATACAGGCAAAGGCGATAAATGCCACCAGCGGACGCGACCAGTCGCCGATGGTAACGGCGTACATATTAATCAGTTGGCCAACATATTTGCCGCCCGCCATTTGCACTTCCTCGCCGTTGCCGTATTGTACATATGCACCCAAGGCGAGGAAAACGACCGCCAAAATCGCGCTGGTAATGTAGCCGACGTTGAAGTCGAAAATACCGTCGCGGTAGCTGGAAGGGTTGATGCGTTGTTTTTCGGTTACCCACAAAGAGTTGATGGCGGAAATTTCAATCGGCGCAGGCATCCAGCCCATCAGTGCGATGAGGAAGCCCAAGCCTGCCAGTGTCCACGGGGTAGGCTCGATAAAGTCGGGTTTCATCTGCATGCCACGAGACATGGCCACGGCGGCTGCGGCGACGGTGGCGATGGTCAGGCTGACGATGATGATTTTGGAAACGTTGTCCAATGCTTTATAGCGGCCGCTTGCCAAAATCAGCAGGCAGGAAACCATAATCATGGCGGACACCATGCCGGCATCGAAAGTCAGTGATGGGATCGCCATTTTGACGATGGCGGCGGTAACGATGGCGACCGCGCCGGCATTAATCGTTGCCGATGCAATACACAAAATCAAAAATACCCACAAATAAACACGGCTTTTTTCGGCATAGCCTTCAATCAGGCTTTTGCCCGTATCCAGCGTGTAATGTGCGCTGAAGCGGAAAAACGGGTATTTGAACAGGTTGGTCAGAATAATGATCAGCGCAAGCTGCCAGCCGTAAAGTGCGCCTGCCTGCGTGGAGGCAATCAGGTGCGAGCCGCCGACTGCTGCCGAAGCCATCATGATACCCGGGCCGAGAGCATTGATTTTGCTCTTCCAGGTGGAAGCGTGTGTATGTTGTTCAGCCATAATTAGTTTCCGCCTTTTTCAGACGGCCTTATTATCAAAAAAAGGCATATTTTAACGTAAATAAAAAGTTTGCCCAATAATATGCGTAATACTTTTTATCAATCAAAGGGAAAATACGGTGTTAAAAAGCTGAGATGACTGAGTGAACGATATTTTGTGCCAAAAACATTTTTTCAGACGGCCTTGTATCGCTTTTTATTCATGAATATGGGGTAGGAAGGGCAGAGTGTGTCGGTTTGGAAACGAAATGGCAGGGCGAGGTTTTTGATGCCTTGAAGTCGGTATATCAAGGGGAAGTATGGAGCAGGGAATCCACGTTTTGCTCGGTTATTTCAGCCAGTTGCGCCAGCGGTATGCCGCGCAGTTCTGCGGCAATTTCGGCGATACGGCGGATGTTGGCCGGGGTATTGGTTTCGTGGCCGAGCATAAAGGGGCTGTCGGTTTCGAGAACGAAATCCGTGTCGTCTAAGGCTTGTAAGGCGGCACGGACTTTTTTGGCATTGGGATTGAGCAGCAGCGAGCCTATGCCGATTTTGAAGCCGAGTTTCACCAAAATCCGCGCTTCTTCTACGCTGCCGGAGAAGGCGTGGACGATACCGCCTTGCGTGAAACCGGCGGTTTTGACGGCGGCGGCAATGGCGGCGGTGGCTTTCAGATTATGAATGATGACACGGCGGTTGAGGTGTTGGGCGAGGGTAAGTTGGCGGATAAAGACGTCAGTCTGCGTGTTGCGTTGTGCTTGGGTTTGCTCTTTTCCATAAAAATCCAAACCGATTTCGCCAACCCATGCTTGCGGATGCCGGATTAATTCTTTCTCTAATTCTTGGAATGCCGCTTCGTTGAGGCCGTCTGAAAACCACGGATGAATGCCCAAAGCGATATGGATGTTTTCAGACGGCCTTTCCAACTGCGCAACTGCCTGCCAATCATTGGGAGATGTAGCCGGTACGATAAAACGAGCCACGCCAACGGCTTGCGCTTCGGCAAGCACGGCAGGCAGCGTATCGGCAAGTTTAGGATCGGCAAGATGGCAGTGGGTGTCGGTGAAAGTCATGTTTAATGGCGGTTTACAGCAGATTTAATTGACGCAATTCTTGTTGCACCTTATTTGCATTCCAGTCATGGGAAACGGCAAGGGTCATCAGCGCGGTGGCAGTTTCGAGATTGCATTTGCCGCCGTTGATGATACCTGCCTGACGCAAAGCATCGCCTTGGGCATAGACGGCGGCGGCGCAACCTTGCGGTACTTGGCTGATGTTGAGCAGCAATTTGCCTTGTTGCGTAAAGGCTTGGACGGCTCGGACAAACGCATCGTCGCTCGGCGCATTGCCGTGGCCGTAGCTTTTCAGGATTAGGGCTTGGGCGGAAAGGTGGGGCAGGCCGTCTGAAAGTTCTTGCGTGGCATAACCGGGAATCAGCGTGCGGACGGAAACTTTGGCTTCAGGATTTGGAAGATGCGGATTGAGGCTGTCTGAATGTTGGGCTAGGGCGATACGGATATTGTGCCAACCTTTGTTTTCCTCCCATTCGGCGAGCGCGCCAAAATGCAGGTTGTCAAAACCTGCGGCGGTTTCGGTGCTGACCTTGCTGCTGCCGACGGCGGGGAAGAGTTTGCCGTCAAAGGCAATCGCCACTTGTTTGAGTTTGAGCGAGAAGGCGGAAACGGCGGTGGCAAGGTTGCGCGGCGCATCGCTGTTTGCGGCATCGTAAGGCCATTGTGAGCCAGTCAGGATAACGGGTTTGTCCAAACCTTGCAGCGAAAGGGCGAAGAGGTTGGCAGTGTATGCCATGGTATCCGTGCCGTGCAGCACCAAAATGCCGTCATAGTCAGGCAGTTTGGCGATAATAAGCTCCAGCCAGTCGTGCTGGTTTTGCAGCGTTACCGCGGAAGAATCGATGAGCGGCTGGCAAACGTGCCATTCGAAATCAAGGCCGTCTGAAAAGGGGGCAAGGGCTTTATCGACGAGAGCGGTGTCGGGACGCAGGCCGGCGCTGCTTTGGGTCATGCCGATGGTGCCGCCGGTGTAGAGGACGAAGATTTTTTGTTTCATGGTGTTTCTGATGAATGATTGAGGCCGTCTGAAAGCGGGGAAGTGTTTCAGACGGCCTGGAATGGTTTATTGATTGGCTTGTTTTTTGGCTTTTGCAGCGCGTTTTTCGTGTAATTTTTCACGGAAGAAGGTATGGCGGCGGTGTTTTCTCCACCAAATCCAGCCGACAATGACTGCGCCGATGCCCAGTACGGTAAAAATACCTGATTGCAGGCTGTGCATTTTTTCCATCAGCCAGTCTGTATTGCGTGCGCCGTATTCGCCCAGATAAATCCAAACCGGAACGGAAATCAGCGCGGCCAAGCCGTCCATCAGGATAAAGCGCAGGTAGGAAACCTTGCGGCTGATGCCTGCGGTCACGAAAACAGCGGTACGCAGGCCGGGCAGGAAACGGGCGACGAATAAAACCCAGTTGCCGTATTTGTCGAATTTTTCCTGTACTTGAGCATAGCGTTTGGGCGTCATCACGCGGGCAATCGGTTTGAATTTAAGGATTCTTTGTCCCCAAATCCGGCCGGCCGCAAACATAAAGCCGTCGCCTACCAATACGCCGAGCATACCGACGGCAAACATAATATGCGAGTTGGTATAACCCAGGCCGGAAATCACGCCGCCGGTTACCAGTGTTAAATCTTCAGGAATCGGCACGCCGAAGCCGCAAATAACCAAAACGAAAAACACGGCCGCATAGCCGTATTCAACGAAAAAAGATTCTAAAATTGCAAACATGGCCGCCGTCCCACGATAAATATTGATTGATGACTGGATTAAGTTGGAATTTTACCAAAGATAAGGCCGTCTGAAAGCAATCACAAGCAGATATTGTTTAAATTTGACGGTAGTTTGCAAAAAATCTCGAAATTCGGACGTGGAAAGTTGGGATTTGAACAGATTTGGCAGGTACAATAGCTGCTGGTTTATCTTTCAAACCCGAAATGGAAGTCTGTTTTCAGACGGCCTGTTTGGAAAGTTGGTTGTGGAATTAAAGAATCTAAAATTCAAAAGGAATCCATTATGTACACTTGTACTTCCTGCGGCGAAAATCATGAAGAGATGCCCGCAATCGGCTTTATCACTCCAGATCCCTATAATGAGTTAAGCGAGGACGAACGTAGTACCTACCAGGCCGAGTGTAACGGTGATTTCTGCATTATCCGCTATCCTGACCAAACTGACCGCTTTATCCGCACGGTGCTGCATATCCCCATTATCGGACATGAGGAAACGTTGGAATACGGCGTATGGGTATCTGTCAGCGAAAAGAGTTTTAACGATTATAAAAGCCACTTCCATGATAATCCGGAAAACGTTGTTTATTTCGGTATGATATGCAACTGGCTGCCCCCATATGAAACCAACACCTTCGGTCTGCATTGTAATGTCGTTACTCAGCTCAATAACCAACGTCCTCTGCTACAACTCCATCAAAGCAGTAAACATCCGCTGGTACGCGACTTTTACCAAGGCATAGAATACGCTGAAGCGCAGGCAAGGATAGATGCGGTATTCGGATCGGATTACTAAGAACAAAAAGGTAAACATTCCTCTCTTGAACGAAACCATACTTGATATTTCCTACCTTTTCCTGCAACTGTTTTGTAAACCTGTCCGCTATTGAGCAAATTGTCCACTTCAGCGGAATGCCTATTACCTTCGTGTCTGATACGATTACAGGTGAAACGTGGATAGATTTCTGCTACAAGGGCTGGAAGTTCAGTATTCACAACCCATATGGTACATATTGGTTTTTGCTGAAAACAGCGAATGCCCCAAAGCCATATTGCAATATATGATTCAGGCCGTCTGAAATCCAAAATTTGGTTTTCAGACGGCCTCAAATAAGGATCAACATGAAATACAGAGATCTGCGAGAATTTATCGCCGGATTGGAAGCTGATGGCAAACTCAAGCGCATTCAGCATCCGGTGTCGCCGCATTTGGAAATGACCGAAATCGCCGACCGCGTGCTGCGCGCCGAGGGGCCGGCGTTGCTGTTTGAAAATCCGATTAAGCCTGACGGTACGCGTTATGATTATCCCGTGTTGGCGAATCTGTTCGGCACGCCCGAACGCGTGGCGCTGGGCATGAGTGCGGACAGCGTATCCAAGCTGCGCGAAATCGGGCAGACGCTGGCGTATTTGAAAGAACCCGAACCGCCCAAAGGTATTAAAGACGCGTTTTCCAAATTGCCGCTGCTGAAAGATATTTGGAGCATGGCGCCGAACGTGGTGAAAAACGCGCCGTGTCAGGAAATCGTGTGGGAAGGCGAAGACGTTGATTTGTATAAACTTCCGATTCAGCATTGCTGGCCGGAAGACGTTGCGCCACTGGTAACGTGGGGCTTGACCGTCACGCGCGGACCGCACAAAAAACGTCAAAATCTCGGTATTTACCGTCAGCAGTTAATCGGCAAAAACAAGCTGATTATGCGCTGGCTGTCGCATCGCGGCGGCGCGTTGGATTATCAGGAATTCCGAAAACTCAATCCCGATACGCCGTATCCCGTCGCCGTCGTGCTCGGCTGCGACCCCGCCACCATTTTGGGCGCGGTAACGCCCGTTCCCGATACCTTGAGCGAATACCAGTTTGCCGGACTGCTGCGCGGTTCGCGGACGGAGCTGGTGAAATGTATCGGCAATGATTTGCAAGTGCCTGCCCGTGCTGAAATTGTGTTGGAAGGTGTTATCCATCCGAACGAAACCGCGTTGGAAGGCCCATACGGCGACCACACGGGTTATTACAACGAGCAGGATCATTTCCCCGTGTTTACGGTCGAACGTATCACCATGCGCGAAAACCCGATTTACCACTCCACCTACACAGGCAAACCGCCCGATGAACCCGCCGTTTTGGGCGTGGCGTTGAACGAAGTGTTCGTACCGCTTTTGCAAAAGCAGTTCCCCGAAATCACCGATTTCTACCTGCCGCCCGAAGGCTGCTCCTACCGCATGGCGGTGGTCAGCATGAAAAAACAGTACGCCGGACACGCCAAGCGCGTGATGATGGGTTGCTGGTCGTTCCTGCGCCAATTTATGTACACCAAATTCATCATCGTGGTCGATGACGATGTGGACGTGCGAGATTGGAAAGAAGTCATCTGGGCGGTAACCACGCGCATGGACCCTGTACGCGATACCGTTTTGATGGAAAACACGCCCATCGATTACCTCGACTTCGCCAGCCCCATCAGCGGACTCGGCGGCAAAATGGGTTTGGATGCGACCAACAAATGGCCGGGCGAAACCGACCGCGAATGGGGTCGTGTGATCAAAAAAGACCCTGCCGTTACGGCCAAAATCGATGAGATTTGGGAGAGTTTGGGTTTGTAGATGTCGGATTTATTGGAATTTCTACTTCAAATATTGATGGAAATAATTGGGTCTATGTTTGAGGGTACGATAGAAATATTGAGGCTCGATTGGAGAAAAAGAAAACTCTCCAAAAAAGGCTTGATAATGTTGGTTATATGGTTTGCCATCATTGTTGCACTGATTGTGTATATGGTCATTCCCCAATAAACATCTTATTCTGACAATGTATCTGTTAAAAGGCCGTCTGAAACTTTTTGGGTTTCAGACGGCCTTTGATTTAAAAATTTAGCGCGGTTTGAGCCACTTCCATTGTTCTTGTATGGTTTCTTGCAGGGCTTTTTGTTTTTCTGCAGACGTATTCATGCCATTGGTCAAGCGGCTGTAATCAAGGGTAATGGAAGGGTTTTGTACGGTTCCGCCGATTTTGAGGGGAATCGGTTTGTTTTTGGGTTGCAATACGTTGCTGATAAGCAGGTTTTCGGATAGCTTTTGGGTATTCAAATCGGTATAGCCGCTGCTGACAACGTGCAGGCTGTCGGAAAACAGTTCGGTATTGATATGATGGCTGATGCCTTTCTCGATTTCGCTATTGAGGATGAAATGATGGAAAGGGGTTTTGAGGTTGCTGTTGTCGATTTTTTCCGAAGAGATGCCGTTTTTCAGAATGCTGTCCATATCGATGCCGTGCCATGCGCCGTTGGTAATATCGAGGAGCAGGCTGCCGTTTAGGGCTTGTATCATTTGGGTGCGATCGTTGCCGGAAGTTTGAATGTCGATAACGGCGTCGCCGCTGCCGCTGAAGCTGTGGAAGCCGAACAAGTCTTGCAGCAGCGGCTGAATTTGTATGCCTTTTGCGTTTTGCTGAAGGTGGTAGGAAGTGGGTTCGGTGGCTGCAATACTCAGTCCGCCCTCTGTTTTGCCGCCATAAAGCCCGGCTTTGAAACGGTGCAGGGCGATATGTTCTTTATCTGCGGTAAGCAGGGATTCGACGTTTTCAAGTTGCAGGCCGGCAGTTTGAATGGTGCCGATTTGAAGGTTGGCCTCAATGTCGGGCAGCCAGGATTTGGCCAGCAGGGAAGGAAGATTGAGTGACGGCTGGGTTTTCAGGTCTTCTAAGTAAGGGGTCAGATTAAGTTTTTGTAAGGCGATACCGGCGTCAAGGTGCGGACGCGGTTGGGCATCGCGTTGGTATTTAAAGGCCAAGGCAAGGGCCTGCCTGTCAAATGCGCCTTTCAGACGGCCTTCCCATGTGTTCAGGCTGAAGTTGGCCTGCCCTTCGAGTGTGCTGATGAAGCGTGGACGGGGAAGGCGGTTGATGGTGTCTTGCAGGGTGCTGAGGTGCAGTTTGGGCGCATCGATGCCTTTGCCTTTTTGCCAAACCAACGGGCTGGAAAAGGTAAAGTTGGTTTGGAGACGGTCGTTTTTATGGCTGCCTTTGAGTTCAAAATTGGCGGCGGTCAAAACGGTTGCGTAGAGGTTGGCTTTGTCCAGTTTGAATGAGCCGTCCCATTGGTTGTTTTCGCTGCCGGCAGTCAATGCGCCGTTGAGTGTATTAAGGTGTAAATAGCCGTTTTTGAATTGCAATAGGGGCGAACGTGCGTTGATATGCAAGTTTTGAAAGCCGCTTTCGGCTTGCAGATTGAAGTCGCGGAGTAGGGCGGTTTGGTTTTGCCAATTAAGGCTGCCTGCGATTTGGGCATCCAGCTTGTTTTTGAGTAATACGGTTTGCAGGTTCAGCTTAAGGGCGGGAACACTCCAACCGGCATTGTTGGGTACCAGATAGCCTGCACCCTGCCAACTGATGGGGTTGCCGATGTTTTGCAGTGTGCCGCTGATGTCGAAGGGATGGCCGTCTGAATCGGCTTGCTGCAGGGAAAATTGCAGGTTGTTTAAGGCAATATTTTGCTCTTTAGTGTGATAACGGATGCTGCCGTTATTGATGATGATGCGGTTGAGCTGAAAACTTTCTTTTGACGATGGGTCCTGTTGCAGGCAGGCGGGCAGATGGTGTTTTGAATCCAGTGTCAGTGTCGGGTTTAAAAGAATCCATTTTTCAAGAATGGGGGTATCCGACCATAGGCTGCTCCAGCCAAAGCCCATTTTGGATTCGGTGATGTTCAGCGTCGGCGTGTCAGGTTCGGAAGAGGAAAGGCTGAGGTCTTTTAAAATCAGCGTAGGGCGCGGTAGCCATTTTCTGCTGATATTGGCGTTGTATTTGACTTGGCAGCCATGGGCAGAAAAGTTTTTCTGTATGAATGCGTCGATGTTTTCTGTATTGAATATGCGGAACATTAAGGCACTCAATACCGCCGCGAGGCATAAAAGCACGGCAATGCTGAAAACCAGGGATTTCAGCCAAAATTTTCCTGAGTGCAACATGGAATGAACAGACAATTCAGATTCTCGCTTTGATGGGAGCTTTAAGGAGTGATTGGAAGTTTAAGCCTTGCTGCTTAAGCGTGTGGAAGTATAACACAGAGCGTGGGCCTGTGTTTCAGACGGCATCGGTATGTTAATAAAAAACACCGCCCGAAGGCGGTGTTGATTTAAGCATAAATTATTTACGCAGACCCAGGCGGGTAATCAGTGTACGGTAAGTATCAGGCTGAGTACGACGCAGGTAAGACAACAGGCGACGACGTTGGCTAACCATTTTCAACAGGCCGCGACGGCTGTGGTGGTCTTTAGGGTTGGCTTTGAAGTGAGGAGTCAGGTCGTTGATGCGGAAAGTCAACAGAGCGACTTGTACTTCAGAAGAGCCGGTATCGCCTTCTTTGCGTTGGAAATCTTTAACAATTTGTGCTTTTTGTTCTACGGTCAATGCCATGATGGATAACTCCGAAAATAAAAGAACCTTTTCAGGTTCGGACAAGTTTGCCAAGCCAAACGACCTAAGCAAACTCCTAAGTGCCTTTTTAGAAAGACGGGCGGATTATGCCACAATTTGTCTTTGTGCGCCATATCTTTTCAGACGGCCAAAAAAAGCGGCGATACCTTTCAGTACCGCCAAAGCTGCTTTGGTGATAAAAAACTAAACTTTATTTGCTCGCACAGCGGAAGCCCAAGTTATTTAAAACATATTTGGACTGTAGGCTGGTGCGGATGCCGTAGCGTAAGAATGCCGCATAGTTGGACGGGTCGCTTGAGCCTACGGATGCGCCGCTACAGAACATTTGTGTGTTGGACGAGCCGGCAGAGAGTTGGCTGCTGTTGAAGTCTTCAGTCCATTCCCAAATCAGGCCGTGCATATCGTATACGCCCCAGTAGTTGGGTTTGTTTTTACCGATGTCGTGCAGGCCGTTGCGGCCGCCGTCTGCATACCAATCCAAGATGGTGCGGTTGTAGCCGGGTTCGGCAGAGCCATCTTTTTGAGTGGTAGAAGCCAAGCCTGCAAATTCCCACTCGTCAATAGTCGGCAGGCGTTTGCCTTTGGAAACGCAGTAGGCATTGGCGGCAAACCATGAAACATTAGTTACCGGATGTTTGAGTTCGCTGGCTTTAGGCGCATAACTGTTGCTGCCGTTTTTTACCCAATGTTTCAGGTAAGCTTTTTCAGCTTGTTTAGAGCTGATTTTGTCTTTTTGCCATTGTGGATGTGTTTTCAAAAATTCGGCGAATTCGGCATTGGTTACAGGATATTTATCAAGTTGGAAGGGCTTGACTTTAATAAGGGAAGTCTCTTTTTTAAGATAGAGAGGGCGATAGCTGCCTCCTTCGATTTTTACCATTTCGGCTGCAAATGTATTGCCGCAGATTAAGGCACTGCCTAAGAGGAGGAGTCGTATGAGTTTCATGGTACGCCCTTATTATCGATTGAAACAGAAAATTTATTTTTAAGATAGCCTAATCATAACAAGGCCGTCTGAAAAATCAATCTGTCTGATTGAATAGGAAGATTAATTGTGATGGAAGCCACTGCGACTCTAAGAGAAGAGTAGCAGTGGCTTGGCGTATTAAACCGAGGGATTATTTAGCGGCTTCAGAAGCAGCAGGTGCGGCAGACGCAGCGGCTGGGGCAGAAGCGGCAGCACCGGCAGGTTGGTAAACGGTGTCGCTCAGTTTTTTGGTCATGATTTCAGGGTTTTCGTTACCCTCAACTTTCAATTGACCCAAAGCACCTTTGTTGAACGCACGGAAGATAGAGTGGTCAACTATAGTGTAGCTGCCTGGAATATCGACTTTGAATTCGATCATGGCGGCGCCACCGGCAGGAATCACAGTGCTTTGTACGTTTTCGTTAATCAGTTTACCACCTTCAACATATACTTTGTCGAAGATTTCGCCGATAACGTGGAAAGAAGATACCAAGTTAGGACCACCGTTACCAACGTACATACGAACAGTTTCACCAGCTTTGGCTTTCAGGGCGTTGTCACCGGCGATAGAGCCTACGTGACCGTTGAATACAACGTATTCAGGTTGTTCGGCAATTGCTTTGTCCATATCGAAAGGTTGCAGGCCTTGAGCGCCTTTTTTACCTTTAGTATAGAAGTCGCCTTGTACGATGTAGAACTCTTTATCTACTTTAGGCAGGCCTTCTTTAGGTTCAACCAAGATCAAACCGTACATACCGTTGGCGATGTGCATACCTACAGGAGCAACGGCACAGTGGTAAATGTACAAACCGGCTTGCAGAGCTTTAAAGCTGAAAGTAGAAGTGTGGCCTGGGGCAGTGAAAGAAGCTTCTGCACCACCGCCTTGACCGGTAGCAGCGTGGAAGTCAACGTTGTGAGGAACAGTAGAAGAAGGATTGTTAGAGAATTCTACTTCTACGGTATCGCCTTCGCGTACACGAATCATTTGGCCCGGAACGTCGCCGTTGAATGTCCAGTAGTGGTATTCAACACCGTCTTCCATAGTCATGGTTTTTTCGACGGTTTCCATTTTAACGCGTACTTTAGCCGGATGATCGCGATCGATTGCAGGTGGAACTTCCGGAGCGTGAGTCATGATGGCATCGACTACAGGCAATTCTGAAGAAGGAGTCTCGGCAGCAGCTTGTGAGTCAGAAGCAGCAGCAGGAGCTTCGGCAGAAGCGGTGGCAGCCGGAGTTTCAGCTGGTTTAGCAGCTTGTTCGCCGCATGCGGCCAGTGCAAATACAGAAGCGATAAGTGCAGCTAAGGTTTGGCGTTTCATGTTTAAAGTTTCCTTATTGTAAGAAAAGTTAAGTATCCTGATAGGATGGTTTGAAATTTTGTATGATTATGTAGGCGCTTGTTTGGGTGTATTTTGACATAAATCAAATTGTTCAATGAATATGAATCTTTTAATCCTTAAATACTCCTTTAGTAGTATAAAAAACTAAACCGAAAAGTTTATTTTTGTGTGAAAATGTTAGTGTGGGCTTAACACAAAATATAACAAAGGAGGAGTTATACAAGATAATAGGAATCAATATCATGTAAGTTAATGGTTTTAAAGGAATATTATTGACAAAATATTTCTTTACTTTTAAAACCGTGATACAATCTTTAACATTCATATTTGATGAATTAATACCCAACCACTTTTTACCAAAATCAAGGAGTACTCAAAATGGGACAGTACAAGAAGCTTTGGTACTTGCTGTTTGCCGTACTGGCAGTATGCTTTACCATTCTTGGTTATATGGGTAGCGAGGTCTATAAAAAGGCTCCGCCATACCCTGAACAAGTCGTTTCTGCATCCGGCAAAGTCCTGATGACCAAAGACGATATTTTGGCAGGTCAATCTGCATGGCAAACTACCGGCGGTATGGAAGTTGGCTCTGTATTGGGTCACGGTGCATACCAAGCTCCGGACTGGACTGCCGACTGGCTGCACCGCGAGCTGGTTGCATGGTTGGATCTGACTGCGCAAGAAACTTACGGTAAAAAATTTGACGAAGTTTCTCCTGAGGAACAAGCTGTTCTGAAAACCCGTTTGGCTGACGAATACCGCAACCAAAGCCGTATTAAGGAAGACGGTTCTGTCGTTATCAGCGATACTCGCGTGAAAGCGATCGAAAGCATTCTGCCTTACTACCACGGTGTGTACAGCGACGATCCTAAGTTCCAAACCACTCGCGAACACTTTGCAATGAAAAACAACACATTGCCAAGCCAAGAAGCGCGTGAAAAACTGTTCAACTTCTTCTTCTGGACTTCTTGGTCTGCTTCGGCCAACCGTCCTGACGAGAACTTCACTTACACCAACAACTGGCCGCACGAGCCTTTGATCAACAACGTACCGACTACTGAAAACTACATGTGGTCCTTCACCAGCGTGGTATTGTTGCTGATGGGTATCGGCTTGCTGATGTGGGGTTACTCTTTCTTGACCAAACACGAAGAGGTTGAAGTACCTACTGAGGATCCTATTTCCAAAGTACAACTGACTCCTTCTCAAAAAGCGTTGGGCAAATATGTATTCCTGACTGTTGCGCTGTTTGTCGTACAAGTACTGTTGGGTGGTTTGACTGCTCACTATACTGTCGAAGGTCAAGGTTTCTACGGTATCGATACCGCCTTGGGCTTTGAAATGGCCGACTGGTTCCCATATGCGTTGACCCGTACTTGGCACATCCAATCCGCTATTTTCTGGATTGCAACCGGCTTCCTGACGGCAGGTCTGTTCTTGGCTCCGATTGTGAACGGCGGTAAAGATCCTAAATTCCAACGTGCCGGTGTGAACTTCCTGTACATCGCCCTGTTCATCGTAGTCGGCGGTTCTTACGCAGGTAACTTCTTTGCTTTGACTCACATCATTCCGCCTGAGCTGAACTTCTGGTTCGGTCACCAAGGTTACGAATACTTGGATTTGGGTCGTTTCTGGCAACTTCTGCTGATGGTCGGCTTGCTGTTGTGGCTGTTCCTGATGCTGCGTTGCACCATCTCTGCCTTTAAAGAAAAAGGTACAGACAAAAACCTGTTGGCTATCTTCGTAGCTTCTATGGTCGGTGTGGGTGTGTTCTACGCTCCTGGTCTGTTCTACGGTGAGAAATCTCCAATCGCTGTGATGGAATACTGGCGTTGGTGGGTGGTTCACCTGTGGGTAGAAGGCTTCTTCGAGGTGTTCGCTACTGCCGCCTTCGCATTCATCTTCTACAACATGGGCTTTGTTCGCCGTAGTACTGCTACTGCTTCTACTCTGGCCGCTGCCGCCATCTTCATGTTGGGCGGTATTCCAGGTACATTGCACCACTTGTACTTCTCCGGCTCTACCTCTGCTTCTATGGCAATCGGTGCATGTTTCTCCGCTTTGGAAGTTGTGCCTTTGGTTCTGCTGGGTCGTGAAGCTTACGAACACTGGTCTTACCAACACCTGTCCGACTGGGCGAAACGTCTGCGTTGGCCTCTGATGTGCTTCGTAGCAGTTGCCTTCTGGAACATGATCGGTGCTGGCGTATTCGGCTTCCTGATTAACCCGCCGATTTCCCTGTTCTACATCCAAGGTCTGAACACTACTGCAGTTCACGCTCACGCGGCTCTGTTCGGTGTGTATGGTTTCTTGGCTCTGGGTTTTGTATTGCTGGTTGCACGCTACCTGAAACCTAATGCTCAATTTGATGACAAACTGATGACTTGGGGCTTCTGGCTGCTGAACGGCGGTCTGGTCGGTATGATTGCCATCAGCCTGTTGCCGGTCGGCGTGATCCAAGCTTACGCTTCTATCACTCATGGTCTGTGGTATGCACGTAGCGAAGAATTCCTGCAAATGGAAATCCTGGATACCCTGCGTTGGGTTCGTACCGCTGCTGACTTGATCTTCATCGGTGGTGCTGTCTGCGTTGCTATCCAAGCTACCAAAATCGTATTCAGCCGCGATAAATAATCTTAAGCTGAATTAAATCGAAGGCCGTCTGAAAAGTTTTCAGACGGCCTTTCTGTTATAATTTCAACATTCTTAAATCGACAAGACAAAACATTATGTTCAACCAAGCTGCTCAAGAGCTGACCACTGTTCGCGATTTATTGCGTTTCGCCGTCAGCCGTTTTAATGATGCCGGACTGTTTTTCGGACACGGAAGTGATAATGCCCATGACGAGGCAGCCTATCTGATTTTGCATACTTTGAACCTGCCTTTGGATATGTTGGAGCCTTATTTGGATGCCAAATTGTTGCAAAGTGAGAAGGAGGAAGTGCTGTCGATTATCGAACGTCGCGCAGTTGAGCATATTCCTGCCGCGTATCTGACGCATCAGGCATGGCAGGGTGAGTTTGATTTTTATGTCGATGAGCGTGTTATCGTGCCTCGTTCTTTCATTTATGAATTGCTGGGCGACGGTATCCGTCCTTGGATTGAACATGATGAGTTGGTGCATCGAGCTTTGGATTTGTGTACCGGTAGCGGCTGTTTGGCCATTCAAATGGCGCATCACTATCCCGATGCACAAATTGATGCCGTTGATTTAAGCTTGGATGCGCTGGAAGTAGCCGCCATCAATATCGAAGATTATGGTTTGGAAGACCGTATCAGCTTGGTGCATACCGATTTGTTTGAAGGTCTGGATGAAACCTACGACTTGATTGTTTCCAATCCGCCTTATGTCGATGCGGAATCTGTAGAAGCGCTGCCTGATGAATACCTACATGAGCCGGAATTGGCTTTGGGTAGCGGAGAAGATGGTTTGGATGCTACACGCCAAATCATTTTGCAGGCTGCGAAATATTTGAATCCGAAAGGTGTATTGTTGGTTGAAATCGGTCATAACCGTGAAGTATTGGAAGCGGCTTATCCCGAATTGCCGTTTACTTGGTTGGAAACCAGCGGTGGCGATGGGTTTGTATTCTTATTGACCCGTGAGCAATTATTGGGTGAAGAGTAGTTTATTTTGATATGAATAAAACAAAGGATGTCTGAAAAAAGTTTCAGACGGCCTTTATTCTGTATAATCTTTAATGTTTTAAGAAAATACAAATACCTATGGTATGCCGAATATGAAATCCAAGCAGGCTTTGAAACTATAGCTTATAATATTCGTCATAGTTTCTAATGTCAGTGGATTTTTATTACTGACTTTTTGTAGAACATATACTGCCAAACTCCATATTATGAATAATTATTTAAAATCAGGCCTGGTGGCTGCTGCTTTGTTCAGTATGCCCGTTTCTGCCTTTGCCCAGCAACATACCGTTTATTTCAATCAAAACGGTAAACTGACGGCGACCATGCCTTCGGTTGCTTATGTCCGACAATACAAGATTGAGGCAGGCAAGGCTCAGGTACAGGATTTTTACTATCCATCGATGAAAAAATATTCTGATCCTTATGAAGTACCTGCCGGTCAGATTAAGGTTTTTGTGCCGGCGTTGGATAATGGTACGCTGACCCTGTGGCATTTCAACGGTCAGAAAAAGATGGTTGGCAGCTATCGCAACGGAAAACCGCATGGCGAATGGGTCAACTGGTATCCAAACGGCAAAAAATCTGCGGTGATGCCTTATCAAAATGGCCTGAGTGAGGGCGTGGGTTCTCGCTATTACCGAAATGGTGTGAAAGAAAGCGAAATTCAGTTTAAGCATGATAAAGCCAATGGTCATTGGAAACAATGGTATTCAGACGGCAGCCCGAAAACCGAAATGATGATGAGCAATGACAAACCGACGGAGATCATTAGTTGGGATGAAAATGGCCGCGTTGTGTCTGAATTGAGTATTCGCAACGGCAAACGCAGCGGCATTATTTTGGATTGGTATGATGATGGTGCGAAGAAATCCGAGTTGGTTTATAAAGACGACCAGTTGGTGAAAAAAACCTTTTGGGATACAGACGGATACGTTCTCGAATAGTTTTGATCATAAAAAACCGCAGGCTGATCAGCTTGCGGTTTTTTGTGTGTTACATACAGCCTTTGTTTTGGCACAGGGTAAATAACGGCGCGCCGCTTTCACGGATTTTTTTGCCGCCGTCCAAATCGGTAAATTCCAAAATGGCAGCCGCTTCGATTACTTCACCGCCCAGTTTGCGGATCAGTTCGACACCTGCCAGCATTGTGCCGCCGGTTGCCACTAAATCATCTACCAACAAAACGCGTGCGCCCGGCTTGATGGCGTCGGTATGGATTTCTACCGTTGCTTCGCCATATTCTAAAGCGTAACTTTGAGAAACCGTATCAAACGGTAGTTTGCCTTTTTTGCGGATGGGGACAAAGCCGACGTTCAGCTGATAGGCCAAAGCCGCGCCAATGATGAAGCCGCGCGCATCCAAGCCCGCAACGACATCAACTTTTTGCCCCATATAGCGGTAAACCAGTAAATCGACCAGCAGGCGGAAATATTCTGCGCTTTGCAAAACGGGAGTAATGTCATGAAACAAAATCCCTTTTTGCGGCCAGTTTTCAATTTTACGGATTTTGTCCGCTAAAGCTTCTACGCCCATTACTTCAGGATGAATCAACATCTCGACATTCCGAAATCAAAAAGTTTTTAACACGATATTGTAGCGGTCATATGCGGACTTGCCAAATTAATCGATACAATAGCCAAATTTTGCAACATGCCGTCTGAAATTCCGAGAAACATTGTGTTGTGTTATAATTTACAGATACATACCATCGGCTGAACCACCATGCAAAATCATAAAAAAGGCAATATTTACATCATTTCTGCCGCTTCCGGCACAGGTAAAACGACCTTGGTGTCACGCCTGTTGAAAAATCATGACGACATCCGTGTTTCTATTTCTCATACCACGCGCCAGCCGCGAGAGGGTGAGGCACATGGTGTGCATTACCACTTTGTTCCCAAAGAAGAATTTGAATCGCTGATTGAGCAAAGAGCATTTTTGGAACACGCCAATGTGTTCGGCAATTATTACGGCACCAGCATTGCCGGCGTGAATTCGCTGAGTGAAGAGGGCTATGACGTAATTTTGGAAATTGATGTGCAAGGTGCGGCGCAAGTGCGTAAATCGTTGCCTGAAGCCAGCAGCATTTTCATCCTGCCGCCTTCCTTTGAAGTTTTGGCGCAACGTTTGATCGGCCGTGGTACAGACAGCGAAGAAGTTATTCAAACACGTCTTTCAAAAGCCCGACATGAGATTGAGCAATCCGTTTTGTTCGATTACGTTGTCGTGAATGACGATTTGGATCGTGCCGAAGCCGATTTGTTCCACATTATTAAAGCAGGCCGTCTGAAAAAATCCGCCCAGCAGGGATTTATCTCAAACCTGTTGGAAAATTCGTAAAAAACAGCGAAAATAACCGTTTATTTGAAACATAGAAAGAAAGCAAGCAAACATGGCCCGTATTACTACTGAAGACTGCACAGGTAAAATCCCTAACCACTTCGACCTTACCCTCGTTGCCGCCCGTCGCGCACGCCAGCTCGAAAACGGCAATACGCCTTTGGTTGACGACATCCGCAACAACAAACCAACCGTAACCGCCCTGCGCGAAATCGCTGCCGGACAAATCGGAACCGAGCTGCTGACCCGCAATAAATAAACCAACCGGCAAACCGATAAAACCGCCGCGCGGACTGTATCGGTGCGATATCACAACCGATACAGTCTGACGGCTTAAAAATAGCCATAAAAGGCCGTCTGAAAATGCCAGCCCCACTGCCTACCGCCCCCTATGACCCGTTGACAGCAGAAGCGCGCGAGCTTCTGTTTCGCACCGCATCCTATCTCAATACCAACGAGCAGGCCGAGCTTGAAAGAGCCGTTGCCTACGCTTTCCACGCCCATGACGGACAAACCCGTAAAAGCGGCGAACCCTACATCACCCATCCTCTTGCCGTTGCCACGCAGCTTGCAATTTGGCACATGGATGTTCAAGGACTCTGCGCGGGTGTTATGCATGATGTATTGGAAGATACGGGTGTAACCAAAGTCGAAATGGCGGCAGAATTCGGCGATACTATTGCTGAAATGGTAGATGGCCTCTCCAAGCTGGAAAAACTCAAATTTGAAGATCATGCCGAGCACCAGGCGGAAAGTTTCCGCAAACTTATCCTCGCCATGACTAAAGATGTGCGCGTCATCGTCGTCAAACTTGCCGACCGATTGCACAATATGCGTACCCTTGGCTCTATGCGTCCGGAAAAACGCCGTCGCATCGCCAAAGAAACCCTCGAAATTTATGCTCAAATCGCCAACCGCATTGGCCTGAACAATGCGTATCAAGAGCTTCAAGACTTATCGTTCCAAAACCTCCACCCAAGACGCTACGAAACCCTGAAAAAAGCCATGGACAATAGCCGCAAAAATCGCCGCGATGTTGTCGGCAAAGTGTTGCGTGCATTCAGTCAGCGTTTGGTCGGTGTCAATATTGAAGCCAAAATCAAAGGCCGCGAGAAAAACTTATACAGCATCCATCAAAAAATGCTGGCTAAAAAGCTACGTTTTGCCGAAGTAATGGATATCTACGGCTTTCGGGTCATTGTAAACAATATTCCTGCCTGTTATGCCGCGTTGGGTGCATTGCATAATTTATACCACCCCAAGCCCGGCCGTTTTAAAGACTATATCGCCATTCCGAAAAGCAACGGCTACCAAAGCCTGCACACGACTTTGGTCGGTCCTTACGGTTTGCCGATCGAAGTGCAAATCCGTACGCGTGAAATGGACGCTGTGGCAGAGGGCGGTATTGCTGGCCATTGGATTTACAAATCCGGTGAAAATACTCCAGACCAAGCCGTCCTCCATATGAACCGATGGATGAAAAATATTCTTGACCTGCAAGCCAGCAGCTCAGATGCCATCGAGTTTCTGGAGCATGTCAAAGTCGATTTGTTCCCCAACGAAGTCTATATCGTTACCCCAAAAGGCGATATCCTTACCTTGCCTAAAGGTGCGACGCCGATTGACTTTGCCTATGCCGTGCACACCAACATCGGCCATAAAACCGTTGCCGCGCGCATTAATAATGTCATGATGCCGTTGCGTACCAAGCTGAAAACCGGTGATACGGTCGAAATCATTACTTCCGAACATGCCAAGCCCAATGTGGCATGGTTGAATTTTGCCGTTTCCAGCCGTGCGCGCAGTGCCATCCGCCAATACATTAAAAATCTGAATCGTCACGATGCCGTTGTTTTGGGTGAGAACCTGCTGCAAAAAGCTTTATCCAGCCTGTTGCCTAAAGACATCCTGCTTTCAGACGACCTCAAAGAAAAATACCTTGCCGATTTGAATACCAAACAAACCTCGTTTGAAGAGGTCCTCTACAATGTCGGTATGGGGCATACTTTGCCGGTACACGTTGCCATGCACATTGCCGAGTTGGCGGGCCAACATTTTGGCAGTACAGTCAAACTCAGCCCGATCAAAGTCAACGATCAAGAAACCGGCCGGATTCATTTTGCCGAGTGTTGCCATCCGATCCCTGGCGATCCGATTCGCGCCTTATTGGTCAAAGACAAGGGCATGATTATCCACCGTGATACCTGCCAAACTTTGGTTAAAGCCGATCCGGAAGAGCAGTTGGATGCCGGTTGGGACAGTATGCGCAATCAAACGTACCGCACCATCCTCAACGTCAAATCCGAAGATGCGCATGGTTTGTTGGCTTCAATGGCGCAAGCGATTTCCAATTCCGGTGCGGATATCGAATCTGTCGATACGCCAACCAAAGCGCAAGCAGGAACGGAAGGTTTTGTAGAATTTAAATTCACAATTAAAGTCAAAGACTTGGATCAGGTTAATCAGATTATTCATGCAATGCATGCCAATCTGAATATCCGCAAAGTGATTCGAGGATGATCTCGTTATAAGCAAAGGCCGTCTGAAAGTGTTTTCAGACGGCCTTTTTGATGTTTACAAATAAAAGCTGTTGGCTTCTTTTTAAGAGGGTTTATGGCTTTTTTGTAATTGGATTGGGTTTAACTCAACCAAAAACGGAAAACCAAGAAGAAAACCAAGGCTAAAACGCCGGCCCAAACCAGCAACATGAATCCGGCTACCGCCTGACCCAAGCGGTAAACAGGATTTTTGCGTTCGTCTTCGAGTAGGGGATTAGGTGTATCGTGCGGTTTGTCGGACATGATGAAGCTCTGATTGAATTATTGAATAAAAACGTAAGGGTACGCCGATAGAAGCAAAGATTCAAGTGGGAATGATTATTGATAGAAGTCTTCGTCTTCATTCCACGCCGTTTTTAAGGCCGTCTGAATGGTATCGGCACCAAAGCCGCGATAAGCAAGGAAACGCGCTTGTTTTTGTTTTTCTTTCAAATCTTGGGCTTCTTGCTTGAATTTTTTACGCAAGACGGAAATAGCGGTTTGCAGCTCGTCCTCCCTATCGGGTAGGAACTCCCGACAGTCGTCTGCATCAATGCCTTGTTGTGCCAAGGCTTGCTTGAGGCGGAGCGTGCCGTAACGGTTGCTTTTGCTGTGAATATAGGCTTCTGCGTAACGTTGGTCGGATTGCCAATTTCGTTCGACGAATTCGTCCAAAACCTTTTCCAATTCTTCTTCGCTTTCAGCGTGCGGAGCCAGTTTGCGTTTCAAGCCGACACGGCTGACTTCTTGACGGGAAAGAATATCCAAGGCGCGGGCGCGTAAGGTTTTGGGAGGTTTCATGGGATATGGAAGAGGAGGGAGTTTAACTACATTGAATTACATTTCAGACGGCCTGATTAGGTGAAAGAACCGAAAAGGCCGTCTGAAAATAAAGCCGAATTATTCTTCGTCTTTGTTTTTTTGCGGTTGCAGATTTTCGTAGATTTCAGGCAGCGCGCGAATCAACAAATCAGGTTTGGTCGCTTTGTCTTGGGAGAGCAAGGTCATGTCGCCGTAGCCGAATGTTACGCCGACGCTGAAGCAACCGGCTGCTTTAGCGGCAAGAATGTCATTTTTGGAGTCGCCCACCATCAGCATATTGGCAACGTCGATGCCCAGAACTTCGGCCGCATGTTGAAGCAGCAATGGGCTGGGTTTTTTCTCAGTAAGGCTGTCGCCGCCGAGAACCAGGCTGAAATAGTCGTCGAGATTGAGCTGTTTCAGCAGCTCTGCAGCCAGAATTTCGTTTTTATTGGTAATGACAACCAATGGAATCCCCAAGGACTTGAGCAGGCCGAGACCGGCTTCGGTTTCAGGGTAGGGGCGGGTAAAGTCGCTCAAGTGCTCGCGATAATATTTCATAAAGAACACAAAACCTTTTTCCCAGATTTCAGGATCGGCTTCTTTTTCACGATCATTGGTAATAACGCGATGAACCAACTTGCTGATGCCGTCGCCGACATAACTTTCAACCGTTTGGGTGGGCAAAACAGGTAAACCCAAGTGCGCACACATGGCTTGGGCTGCTGCGGCCAAATCGGGAACGGAATCACATAAGGTACCGTCCAAATCAAAGGCAACGGCTTGAACGTGTTCTAAAGCAGCAGTGGTCATTGAGTAGCTTTCTGTCATATTATTTAAGCGGTTATTTTAACATTGTTTGCCTGATTTGCCGATGTTTTGCTGATTCTTTAAAGGGATATTTGTTTAAATTGTTAACAATTTTTGCTGGTGTAAGGCTGTTAGCCTATTTGGAATATGGAAGGGATTTTGTCAACAAAAAGGGTGGTTTGGTAGGTATTAAAAAACAAAGGGTTTGTGTACTTTTTTGAATGGTTTGATGAGTATTTATGCTAGGCCGTCTGAAAATTTTTTGGTCGGCATGCCGATATTTTCAGACGGCCTCAAACTAAATTTATATATAAATGAATGGATTTGCTTTTTATCGACTACATGCTATTACATTTTTTCCTGTTTTTGTATATAGTAACAAGTATGGCTCTCGTCTAATCATGTGTATGAAAAGGAAAAATACATGTCCGCATCTGCTGTTAAAGAAACACTGAATCCGTTTGAAATTGCACAAAAACAAGTAAAAATTGCCTGCGATCGCCTGAATGCCGACCCGGCAGTATTTGAAATCTTGAAAAAGCCGCAACGTGTTTTGGAAGTCAACTTCCCTGTCAAGCTCGACAACGGTACAGTAGAAAACTTCACCGGCTACCGTTCACAACACAATAATGCCGTCGGCCCTTACAAAGGCGGCGTACGTTTCCATCCTCATGTGAATATGGACGAGGTTAAAGCCCTGTCTATCTGGATGACCATCAAATGCTGCGTGGCCGGTATTCCTTACGGCGGCGGTAAGGGCGGTATTACTTTGGATCCGCGTAACTATTCCGAAGCGGAATTGGAACGCATCGCCCGCGCTTATTCCGAAGCCATTTCTCCGCTGATTGGCGAGAAAATCGATATTCCTGCACCTGATGTGAACACCAACGGCAAAATCATGTCTTGGATGGTTGATGCCTATGAAAACGTCGTGAAACATTCTGCACCGGGCGTATTCACCGGCAAACCGGTTGAGTTTGGCGGCTCCTTGGCGCGTACTGAGGCCACTGGTTACGGCGTAAACTTCGCCGCCGTTCAAGCTTTGGAAAAACTGGGCAAAGACGTGAAGGGTGCCACTTACGCCATTCAAGGTTTCGGTAACGTGGGCTACCACACCGGTTACTATGCACACAAAGCTGGCGCGAAAATCGTTGCCGTATCTACCGTTGACGTTGCCATCTACAACGAAAACGGCTTGGATATGGAAGCAATCATCAAAGAATTCCAAGAAAAAGGTTTCATTACCAACGAAGCCGGCTACGGCAAAGAAATCAGCAATGCCGAACTTTTGGCTCTGGATGTGGACGTCCTCGCCCCTTGCGCGCTGGAAAACCAACTGACTTCTGAAAATGCTGGTAAAGTCCGCGCGAAAATCGTGGTTGAAGGCGCAAACGGTCCGACTACTCCTGAAGCAGACGTTATCCTGCGTCAAAACGGCGTATTGGTTGTTCCTGATATTTTGGCAAACTGCGGCGGCGTGGTTGTATCTTATTTTGAATGGGTACAAAACCTGCAAGGCTACTACTGGGAGTTTGACGAAGTTCAAGAGAAAGAAACCGTTGTCCTACGCCGTGCGTTCCGCGATATTTGGAACTTGGCTCAAGAATACGATGTCGACCTGCGTACCGCTTCTTACATGATGAGTATCCGTCGTGTTGAAAAAGCAATGAAACTGCGCGGCTGGTATTAATCGTTTGACCGATAGCTAAAAGTAGGCCGTCTGAAACCTGTTTTCAGACGGCCTTAATGTTTTTGATAAGAGCCTTTACAAATTTTAATCCACCTTGATTCCATTTCAATCAAACTCAGCTATAATCCCCTTTTTTGACCTTTCCGGAAAAGACATAATCATGAACAAAACTTTCAAATTCAGCGCATTGGCTTTGTCTGCTTTGTTGGCACTGACTGCTTGCAACCAAAAAGACACTGCCGCTAAAGATGCCCCTGCTGCTTCCGCAGCTTCAAATGCGACTGCAGATGCTTCTGCCATCGGTTCTACTGCCCAACAAGCCAGCTACGCAATGGGTGTGGACATCGGCCGTTCATTGAAACAAATGAAAGACCAAGGTACGGAAATCGATTTGAAAGTCTTCACCGAAGCCATGGAAGCCATGTTTGAAGGTAAAGAAGTCAAAATGACTGAAGCCCAAGCTCAGGAAGTGATGATGAAATTCCTGCAAGAGCAACAAGAAAAAGCTACTGCCAAACGTGCTGAAGATGCCAAAGTAAACTTGGAAAAAGGCGAAGCGTTCTTGAAAGAAAACGCGACTAAAGAAGGCGTGAAAACCAGCGCTTCCGGTCTGCAATACAAAATTACCAAAGAAGGCGAAGGTAAAAAACCGACTAAAGACGATATGGTTACCGTTGAATATGAAGGCCGTCTGATTGATGGTACCGTATTTGACAGCAGCAAAGCCAACGGTGGCCCAGTAAGCTTCCCTGTAAGCCAAGTGATTCCAGGTTGGACTGAAGGTATCCAACTCTTGAAAGAAGGCGGCGAAGCAACATTCTACATCCCGGCCAAACTGGCTTACCGCGAAGTTGGCGCCGGCGATAAAATCGGCCCGAACGCTACTTTGGTATTCGACGTGAAACTGGTTAAAGTCGGCGCGCCTGATGCTGCCGCACAACAACCAGTACAAGTTGACGTACAAAAAGTTCAATAATCCGAATCAAGGCTTACGCCCTTAAACAACGGATAAAAGGCCGTCTGAAAAAATTCCGTTTCAGACGGCCTTTGTTCCAAACAAACAAGGAATTATGATGAAAAATATCGTCATCCTTATTTCCGGACGCGGCAGCAATATGCAGGCGATTGTGAATGCCAATATTTCCGATGCCAACATTGCAGCCGTATTGAGTAACAGCGAGACCGCAGCCGGATTGGCATGGGCGGCAGAGCGCGGTATTGCCACCGACAGTTTGAACCATAAAAACTTCGACTCGCGTCTGGCATTTGATCAGGCCATGATGGAAAAAATCGATGCCTATCAGCCGGATTTGGTTGTATTGGCGGGCTTCATGCGCATTTTGACCCCCGAATTCTGCGCGCATTATGAAAACCGCCTGATCAACATCCATCCGTCCATCCTGCCTTCTTTCACCGGTTTGCATACCCACGAACGCGCATTGGAAGCAGGTTGCCGAGTAGCTGGCTGCACCATCCATTTCGTGACCCCCGAGCTGGATTGCGGCCCGATTATTTCACAAGGCATTGTGCCGATTTTGGACGGCGATACCGCCGCCGACGTTGCTGCACGCGTGCTGACGGTTGAACACCAGCTGTTTCCGCAAGCCGTTGCTGATTTCGTTGCAGGCCGTCTGAAAATCGAAGGCAACCGCGTTTTAAATGCACAACGCAATGCCGCCGGTCAAAGCCTGTTGGCTTAATTAAAACACGATACACACAAGGAAAACATCATGAATCCGATTAAAACAACCCTGCTGACACTTTCCCTGCTCACTGCCTCCATCGGCGCACAAGCCGCTGAATTGCCGCAATCTGCCGTTTTGCAATACTCAGGCAGCTACGGTATTCCTGCCACCATGACCTTCACACGCAGCGGCAGCCAATACAAAATCGTCTCTACCATCAAAGTACCGCTTTACAATATCCGCTTTGAATCAGGCGGCAGCATCAACGGCACGACCTTGAATCCGTCTTACTACAAAGATGTACGCGGCGGTAAATTGTATGCCGAGGCCAAATTCTCCGGCGGCAACATCACTTACGGCAAAGCAGGTGATTTGAAAACCGAAAAATCCGGCCCGGCCATGGACTTGTTCACTTTGGCATGGCAACTGGCCGCCAATGACGTGCGCCTGCCGTCAGGTTTGAAAATTACCAACGGTAAAAAACTCTATACCGTCGGCAACATGAACAAAATCGGCAGCGAAAGCTATAAACTGAACGGCGGCACAACGCCTGTAAGCAAATATCGCGTCCGCCGCGGCGACGATACCGTTACTTACTCGTTTGCTTCCGATATCGACAATATCCCTGCGCAAATAAGTTATACCGATGACGGCAAAACCTACAACCTGAAACTGACTTCCGTTAAAATCAACGGTAAAGTAGTGAAACCGTAATCTTTATTTACTCAAACAAGAAGGCCGTCTGAAAAGTTTTCAGACGGCCTTTTATCTTTACAGCAACACAATATCGTATTGTTCCTGCGTGTAGGCGGTTTCGACTGCCAGTGAAATCGGTTTGCCGATAAAGTCTATCAACATCGCCAGCGATTGCGATTCTTCGTCTAAGAATAAGTCGATGACATTTGGAGCGGCCAAAATGCGGAAGGCTTGGACATCGTAGCGGCGCGCTTCGCGGACGATTTCGCGTTGGATTTCGTAGCACACGGTTTGTGGCGTTTTCAGACGGCCCCGGCCTTGGCAGGAAGGGCAGGGTTCGCAGAGGATTTGACTTAAGTTTTCACGCGAGCGTTTGCGGGTCAGTTCAACAAGGCCCAGACTGGTAAAGCCGTTGAGAGTGACGCGGGTGCGGTCGAAACTGAGGGCTTTGGCAAGCTCTTGCAGGACGGCTTCGCGGTGGACTTCCTGCGCCATATCGATGAAGTCGATGATGATGATGCCGCCGAGATTGCGCAGGCGAAGCTCGCGGGCGATGGTGTGGCAGGCTTCGAGGTTGGTGCGGAAGATGGTTTCATCAAAATTGCGCGCGCCGACAAAGCCGCCGGTGTTGACATCGATGGTGGTCATGGCTTCGGTGGACTCGATGATGAGGTAGCTGCCGAAGTTGAGGTTGACGCGCGGTTGCAGGGCGCGGGCGATTTCCTGCTCGATGTTGTGGGTTTCAAATAGGGGGCGTTCGCCTTTAAACAGCTCGATTCTGCCCAATGCACCTTGAACATATTGTTCGGCAAACTGGGTCATGCGGCGGTGGTTTTCAGTGGAATCGACCAGGATTTTGTGCGTATCGAGGCTGAACATATCGCGCAAAACGCGCAGGCTCAAAGGCAAATCTTGATACAGCAGGGTTTCGGGCGGCTGGATTTTCGCTTGTTTTTGAATGTGTTCCCACACTTTGGTCAGATAGTTGATGTCTGATTGCAGTTGGTCATCGGAGGCGTTTTCAGCGTTGGTGCGGATGATGTAGCCGTGGCAGGCGTTTTCGGGCAGCAGGTTGTTGAGGCGCTCCCTCAGGCTGCTGCGTTCGGCATCATCCTCGATGCGTTGGGAAATACCGATGTGGTCTTCTTGCGGAAGATGCACGAGGAAACGGCCGGCCAGTGAGATTTGGGTGGACAGGCGCGCGCCTTTGGTGTTGATGGGGTCTTTAATGACCTGAACCAAGACAGACTGGCCTTCAAAGAGCATGTGTTCGATGCGTTGGGTTTCATCCGGATTGCGGCGTTGTTCGAGGACGTCGACGATGTGCAGAAACGCGGCGCGTTCCAAGCCGATATCGATGAACGCGCTTTGCATGCCAGGGAGGACGCGTTTGACGACGCCCAAATAAATATTGCCGACCAAGCTATGGCCGCTGTTGCGCTCGATGTGCAGCTCGCAGATATTGTTCTCTTCCAAAACAGCCACACGCGTTTCTTGCGGCGTGATGTTGACGAGGACAGTTTCGGGCGGACGCACGGCGTCCTTGGGGATGGGAATTCCTGAAAGCATGGGGATACCTGATTTTGAATAGAAAAACTTTTGCGATGTGTTCTTCTCCAAAAAACAAATGGCAAAAGTCATTCTGCGAAAGCGCTTATCATACTTTAATTATGGTTTTTCCGCATCTGCGCAGATGTTTACAGTCAAGAGGCCGTCTGAATGTTTTTTACAACCGTACGGCGGGAATACTTGTAAAATAGCACCTATGCCCATATAGTCATGAACATTGGTATTTTGGAAGAAATCATGCAAACCGTTACTGTTTATACTGGTCCATATTGCCCGTACTGCACCATGGCGAAAAGGCTGTTGCAGGCGGTGGGTGTGAAAGAAATCAACGAAATCCGCATCGACGGCAATCCGGAAGTTTTTGCCGAAATGCGGCAGCTTTCCGGCCAGCGCAGCGTGCCGCAGATTTTTATCGGCGATACCCATGTCGGTGGCTTTACCGATTTGTACCGCTTGCAGCAGGAAGGCAAGTTGGACGAATTACTGAATCCTTAACCCTTAACTTAGGAAAATAAAATGAGCGAAGAATTGCAACCTGTATTCAGCGTTGAGCGTCTGTATGTAAAAGACTTGTCTTTGGAAGTGCCTCACGCACCACAAATCTTCTTGGAACAAGGCGAGCCTGAAGTCGATATGCGCGTTTCTACCGGCAACACCAAACTGGAAGATGGCTTCTACAGCGTTGACGTGACCGTGACCGTGACTGCCAAACTGAACGAAGAGCGCACCATGTTCTTGAACGAAGTTACCCAAAGCGGCATCTTCCGTCTGGAAAACATTCCTGAAGAAGACGTACAACTGCTGCTGGGCGTTGCTTGTCCGAACATCCTGTTCCCTTACGCACGCGAAGCCATTTCCAACAGCGTAACCCGCGCCGGCTTCCCACCTGTACTGCTTGCTCCGATCAACTTCGAAGCAATCTACCAACAACAACAGGAAGCTAACGCTTAATCGCGTTATACCTAAATTAAGGCCATCTGAAACATTGCGTTCAGACGGCCTTTTTTATTTGAGAATTAGGACATAAGAAAAATCTATAATAAAAAGTTCATATATTAATGTAATAAGTATATAATGATATTGTTTATCATTACGATAATATTTTTAATTTTTATAGGTTTATATACCATTTAAAATCAACAAATTAGAATTTTATCCAGCAAGTAGATTCTATTAATTAAGGAAATAGTTGTGAAACCTGATTTTCAAATGAAAACAATTTGTTTGTTATTGGTGCTGCCTTGCCAAACTGTTTTTGCAGATACGGGACATCAAGAAGTTGAACATGTAGATATGGATACGGTCAAGGTCAGTGGCAAACGGCAGGCACAAAGGAATACCGAGCGCAGTCAGTCTTATACAATCGGAACAATGGCAACGGCGACTGGGTTGCGTATTTCAGGCAAGGATACACCGCAGTCGGTGAGCGTAATGACGCGTCGGCAGCTAGATGATAAAGCAATATATTCTTTAGAAGATGCAATGAAAAACACTACGGGAATCAACGTGGTTCGCGATTCGGGCCTGCAAACTCGTTTTTTGTCTCGTGGTTTCTATGTTGATCAGATTGGTGAAGACGGTATTACCACTAATGTGTCTGGACGTTCGGGCTATACGGCAAAAATCGATGTCTCACCCAGTACAGACCTTGCTGTTTATGATCACATTGAGGTTGTCAGAGGTGCAACCGGTCTTACTCAATCCAATTCCGAACCGGGTGGAACCATTAATTTAATCCGTAAGCGGCCAACAGCTCTGTTTAAGCATACAGGTGAAATCAGCACTGACCATAGGGGCAGCAAGCGTTTGGCTTTGGATGTATCTGGAAGCTTGAATAATGAACATACGGTACGTGGTAGGCTGGTTGGTGTTCATGAGGATCACCGTTCTTTTAAAGAGGGTGTATGGAACAAGAAAGATATGGTTTATGGCGTGATTGATGCGGATTTGAGTGATAACAGTATGCTGACTTTGGGTGGTACTTATCAGAAAAATAAAGATATTCCCGATTTTGCCGGCGTGATTTTACCTTGTGAGGATCAAAAAACTGCGGCCTTCAGCTCCAGTCCGGCCTGTAACAATCCTTTGAAATTGCCACGTAATACTTATTTGGGTGAAACCTCATGGTCACGCCTGAATGCTGATAAATACAATATTTTTTCCGGTTTCAAACATGTCTTTGACAATGGATGGCAACTCAATGCCGAAATTTCTTATACGCGTAACGATTCAGATGCCAAAGTCGGACAATTTTTTCTGAAAAACGAACACGCGGCAGGTATTTCAGCATCTGCGGCAACAGGTTTCCTAACTGAAAAGGGAGAGGTTATCCCTTTTGAGCCTAAAGACAAGGCGTTGGCAAAATTAAAAGAATATCGTGATGGCGTCACTAAAACATATGAAGAGAAAAAAGCAGATTACGTTGCCCATCACTTCGATGCATCTGCTTTTGAACAATATCGCTCCCAAAGGGCGGCAGCACGTCGGGCAGGTTTTGATCAATGTATGCAGGACATTGGTTTGGATTTCCTGTGCAACGACTGGCAGGATCCGGGTGTAGAAGTAGATAAAAAAGAGTTTGTTGATAAGGAGCTTGCAAAGCAAGGCATTATTAACAATGCAGAAGGCCTGTTTCCCAACCGTCTATACGACTCAGCATACAATCTTCGCCACACATACAACCGCCGTTACAACTTCATGCCGTTGCACTATACCAAACACGATGTGCAATGGGGCTTTAAGCTGGATCTGACAGGTAACTACCGCCTGCTTGGGCGTGAACATGATTTCTTTGTCGGTTATGCGTATAACAATGAAAAAATCCGTTCTGCCTATACGGAAATATATCAAAACCGTTATTTTGTCCGTCCTCAAGGTTATGCAGGTGCAGGCAGTTGCGGCATTCATCCCGATGGTCCGGAGCGTAATCCTTTAGAAAAAGGTATTGCCGAACCAGATTGGCATATTTATAACGAAAAAGGTAATAACAAAATCTATGTGCCGGAATGCAGTGGCGCGCATATTACCAAATATACTTCCCGTTTGGATGCGGAGGGCAAGCCTGTCTGGACCGTCAACGACAATGGTGAGCGCGTAATGGTGCAAGATCCTGTTTACGAATTGGATGCAAATGGAAACAAAATACAGGAGCGGGATGAAGAGGGAAATTTGAAATGGGCAAACCAATATCTGAAAACGCCGCTGTGGAAAACTGTTCAGGTTGCAGATGATCATGTTCCGGCGTTATACAATTATTCGAAATACCTTAACACGAATAAAACACATTCTTTGACTGTCAGCACCCGCTTTAATGCAACCAACCGTCTGCATCTCTTGGGCGGTATGCACTATACGCGCTATGAAACCACACAAACCAAAGAAATGCCTGTACGCTACGGCCAGCCTGCTACGGCATTTCAAACTGAGAGTAGTAACAAAATCGACAAAGAACACTACACCTCAAAAATGCAAAGTCATCGGTTCACGCCATATGCAGGCATTACCTACGACCTGACGCCGCAACAAAGCTTGTATGCCAGCTATACTAAGATTTTTAAACAACAGGATAACGTTGATGTAACCAGCAAATCCGTTCTTCCACCACTCATCGGGACTAACTATGAAATAGGTTGGAAAGGGTCGTTCCTGCAAGGCCGTCTGAATGCTTCGCTTGCCTTGTTTGTTTTACAGCAGAAAAACCGAACCGTTGTCGATTTCGGATTTGTTCCTGATACTAGTAGTAACGGAGGTTCATTCCAAACCATCGCCAAACCTGTGGGTAAGGTTAAGAGTAGTGGCGCAGAACTTGAATTGGCTGGCGAATTGTCGGAAAACTGGCGTATTTTTGTTGGCTACACATATAACAAAAGCAAGTATAAAAATGCTGCAGAAGTCAACGCGGAGCGGTTGGAGAAAAACACGACTGCCGACCCGTATAACTTCAGTAACTTCACGCCGGTACATATGTTCCGCCTCGGTACAAGCTACCGCTTGCCTCAAACTAAGTTGACCTTGGGTGGCGGAATATCCGCGCAAAGTCGCACAAGTAGCCTTTACAATATTCGCCAAGGAGGCTACGGACTCATAGATGGCTTTGTTCAATATGACTTTCACAAACACGGCAGAATCAGCCTGATAGGAACTAACCTGGCTGACAGGACGTATTTTGAAAACAACTACAACCGTACGCGAGGTCAAAACAATTTCTATGGCGAACCGCGGACAGTCAAACTGAAATTGGATTGGCATTTCTAGAGAGAATGGATAATGATTGGGTATGTAAATATTATTTGCTAAATTCCTGATAAAAGTATGGGTTGAATATCCTTCTTTTCTGAAAGCTGTTTCCTAACAATGGCTGAAGTTGATTCGATAGCCGGCGTATTTTCAAATATTAATTTGTTTCAAGTATTCAGCTTTGAAGGCCGTCTGAAACATTGCGTTCAGACGGCCTTTTTGTTTTCGGATAAAATACAGCAAACTTTCAATCAGCTGCCTTTTAAGATGACGCCCGAAACCCAAAAACAGCTCAAAATTACCGATGTTTCCGCCAAGAAACTCGAAAAACTCAACCTCCATACCGCATGGGATTTGGTGTTGCATCTGCCGTTGCGTTACGAGGACGAGACGCACATCATGCCGATTAAGGATGCGCCGATCGGCGTGCCGTGTCAGGTTGAGGGCGAGGTCATTCATCAGGAAGTAACTTTTAAGCCACGCAAGCAGTTGATTGTCCAAATTGCCGACGGTTCCGGCAGCGTTCTTTTTCTGCGTTTCATCCACTTTTACGCCAGCAACCAGAAACAGATGGCGGTCGGTAAGCGCATCCGCGCTGTGGGCGAAATCAAACACGGGTTTCACGGCGACGAGATGATTCATCCCAAAATCCGCGATGCCGAGGGCAGTGGTTTGGCGGAAAGCCTTACGCCGATTTATCCGACCGTAAACGGTTTGAACCAGCCCACTTTGCGCCGTATTATTCAGACGGCCTTGGACGTTACGCCGCTGCACGATACCTTGCCTGATGCTTTATTAGGCCGTCTGAAACTGCCACACCTTGCCGAAAGCCTGCGCCTTTTGCATTCGCCGCCGCCGAGCTTCACCATCCACCAGCTTTCCGATGGCGCGCTGCCTGCATGGCAACGGCTCAAATTTGACGAACTTTTGGCACAACAGCTTTCCATGCGGCTGGCGCGGCAGAAGCGCGTCAGCGGCACGGCGGCGGCATTGGGCGGCGACGGTACATTGACTCAAGCTCTGCGCCATGCATTACCGTTTGCCCTGACCGATGCACAAGAAAAAGTTGTTTCCGAAATCTGCCGCGATATGGCGCAAACCCACCCCATGCACCGCCTGTTACAAGGCGATGTCGGCAGCGGCAAAACCATCGTCGCCGCCTTGTCTGCTTTGACAGCTATCGAATTCGGCGCGCAGGTGGCTGTAATGGCGCCGACCGAAATCCTTGCCGAACAGCATTTCATCAAGTTCAAACAATGGTTTGAGCCGTTAGGTCTTGAAGTTGTCTGGCTTTCAGGCAGTCAGCGCAAAAAAGCCAAAGACGAAGCCAAAGCCAAACTGGCTGACGGCTCTGTCAAAATTGCCGTTGGTACGCACGCTCTGTTTTCAGACGACGTCGAGTTTCAAAATCTGGGCTTGGTGATTGTGGATGAACAACACCGTTTCGGCGTCGCCCAACGCCTCTCCCTCAAAAACAAAGGGCGCGACGTACACCAACTGATGATGTCTGCCACGCCCATCCCACGCACGCTCGCCATGAGTTTCTTTGCCGACTTGGACGTGTCCGTCATCGACAAATTGCCGCCCGGGCGCACCCCGATTAAAACCCGCCTCGTTAACAACGTCCGCCGCGCCGAAGTCGAAGGCTTTGTCCTCAACATCTGTCGCAAAGGGCAGCAGGCATACTGGGTCTGTCCGCTGATTGAAGAAAGCGAAACCCTGCAACTGCAAACCGCCACCGAAACCCTAGAGCAGCTTCAGGTAGCCTTGCCCGAGCTCAGCATCGGCTTGGTACACGGGCGCATGAAAGCCGCCGAAAAAGCCGAAGTCATGGCGGAATTTGCCGCAGGTCGTCTGAACGTTTTGGTCGCCACCACCGTCATCGAAGTCGGCGTAGATGTGCCCAACGCCGCCCTGATGGTGATCGAACACGCCGAGCGCATGGGCTTGGCGCAGCTGCACCAATTACGCGGGCGGGTAGGGCGCGGCGCGGCAGAAAGCGTGTGCGTCCTCCTGTTTGCCGAACCCTTGAGCGAACTCGCCAAAGCACGGCTAAAAGTCATCTACGAACACACCGACGGCTTTGAAATCGCCCGCCAAGACCTCAACATCCGCGGCCCAGGCGAGTTTCTCGGTGCGCGGCAAAGCGGTGTTCCCATGCTGCGCTTTGCCAACCTTGAAGAAGACTTACACCTTTTAGAACAAGCGCGCGAAATCGCCCCGATGCTGATTGAACAAAACCCTGAAATCGTCGAAGCGCATTTGGCAAGATGGCTTTCCAGCAGGGAAGGTTATTTGGGCGTATAAAATTTATTTGAAAAGAAAAAAGCCGTCTGAAATATTTCAGACGGCTTTATGATTTGTGTTGATGCAGTTTTTAGAAACCTTGCGCCAACATGGCATCGGCAACTTTGACGAAACCGGCAATGTTCGCACCATTGACGTAGTTCACTTTGTCGCCGACTTTGCCGTATTTCAGGCAGGATTCGTGGATGTTGTGCATGATGTCAAACAGGCGTTGGTCGACTTCTTCACGAGTCCAAGACAGGCGGATGGCGTTTTGGCTCATTTCCAAACCTGAAGTCGCTACGCCGCCGGCGTTGGACGCTTTGCCTGGAGCGTAGAGGATGCCGGCTTTGATAAATTGTTCGACCGCGCCCAAAGTTGACGGCATGTTCGCACCTTCGGCAACCACATAGCAACCGTTTGCCAGCAGGATTTTAGCAGCGTCTGCGTCCAATTCGTTTTGGGTGGCGCAAGGCAGGGCGACTTCGGCTGCGATGTTCCACGGTTTTTGGTTTTCAAAGTATTGCAGGCCTTGTTCTTTGGCGTAAGTGGCAACGCGTTCGCGGCGTACTTCTTTCAGCTCGATCAAAGCGGCCAGTTGCGCTTCGGTCATACCGCTGTCAGGGAAGAGGACAAAGCCGTTGGAGTCGGAAACGGTCAATACTTTTGCACCCAGTTGGATGGCTTTTTCGGCAGCGTATTGCGCCACGTTGCCGGAGCCGGAAATCAACACGCGTTTTCCTTCGATGCTGTCGTTGCGGGTTTCCAACATGGCTTGGGCAAAATACACGCAGCCGTAGCCGGTGGCTTCAGGGCGAATCAGGCTGCCGCCCCATTCGAGACCTTTGCCGGTCAGGACGGAAGCAAATTCGTTGCGGATTTTTTTGTATTGGCCGAACAGATAGCCGATTTCGCGGCCGCCTACGCCGATATCACCGGCAGGGACGTCGGTGTCGGCGCCAATGTGGCGGTAGAGTTCGGTCATAAAGGCTTGGCAGAAGCGCATTACTTCGGCATCGGATTTGCCTTTAGGGTCAAAGTCGGAACCGCCTTTGCCGCCGCCCATAGGCAGGGTGGTCAACGCATTTTTGAACACTTGTTCAAAGGCGAGGAATTTCAACACGCCCAAATCGACGGTCGGGTGGAAACGTAAACCGCCTTTGTAAGGGCCGATGGCGGAATTCATTTGGATGCGGTAGCCGCGGTTAACTTGGACTTGGCCTTTGTCGTCCATCCAAGTGACGCGGAACATAATCACGCGCTCCGGTTCAACAATACGCTCAAGCAGGCTTTGTTGGGTGTATTTCGGGTTTTTCGCCAAAAACGGATCCAAACTCATGAACACTTCTTCAACGGCTTGATGGAAGGGTTCTTGGTTGGGGTTGCGTTGTTTGAGATTGGTAAACAGGGTGTTCAGATCAGTCATTTTTCTACTCCTATTGAGTGAGATATTTCAATATTTATGTTTTGAAATATAGCTGTAAAAATTTTACTTGCCAAGAAAAATTTTACCTAGATTGTTGACATTATTTTTTTACCAATTTGTAAAAATGGAATTATATTTTAAATTTAATTAAAAATATCTAAAAATATTTCATTGAATAGATTTAAATAAAAATAAAATGCCGAGTAATTAAACTAGAAAATATTGAAAATTTTTTTGTAAAAATTTAATTTAGCTCATAAATTTGTGTAAATTAGCGCTGAATTGTCAACATTGTTAATGAGTGTACTACGCGAATATGGGGAAGGCGCCCCATTGAAGACAGAGAAGCAGGCCGTCTGAAAATTCGGTACAATACACACGAAATTTCCACAACACATACATTAAGGAAACCCATGAAAGCCTATCACGACCTTATGCGCCATGTTCTCGACAATGGTATCGACAAATCCGACCGTACCGGCACCGGCACGCGTTCCGTGTTCGGTTACCAAATGCGTTTTGATTTGAGTGAAGGCTTTCCGTTGTTGACTACCAAAAAATTGCATCTTCGCTCGATTATTCATGAGCTGCTTTGGTTTCTCAAAGGCGATACCAACATCAAATACCTGAAAGAGAACAATGTGTCTATTTGGAACGAATGGGCGGATGAAAACGGTGATTTGGGCCCGGTTTACGGCTACCAATGGCGCAGCTGGCCCGCACCCGACGGCCGCCATATCGACCAAATTGCCAATGTGGTGGAACAAATCAAAAAAAATCCTGACTCACGCCGCCTGATTGTATCGGCATGGAATCCGGCTTTGGTCGACGAAATGGCCTTGCCGCCTTGCCACGCGCTGTTTCAGTTTTACGTTGCCAACGGAAAACTGTCTTGCCAGCTTTACCAACGTAGCGCCGATATTTTCCTTGGCGTACCGTTCAACATCGCCAGCTACGCATTGTTGACCATGATGATGGCCCAAGTGTGCGGCCTGGAAGCCGGTGAATTTATCCATACGTTCGGCGATGCGCATTTGTACAGCAACCATATCGAGCAGGCCCAGCTGCAATTGAGCCGCGATTTCCGAAGCCTGCCGACCATGAAAATCAATCCTGAAGTCAAAGACTTGTTTGCCTTCAAATTTGAAGACTTTGAATTGGAAGGCTACGATCCGCATCCGCATATCAAAGCAGCCGTATCGGTGTAATTCAAGTTAAAAAACAAAAGGCCGTCTGAAACTTCAGACGGCCTTTTTATTTGATTTGAGTTGTCAGATTTTCTCTCAACGGATAAGCGTATTTCCGTTAAAATACGCCTTCTTTTCCGATTCGAAACATTGCCATGCGCCTGACCCACATCAAACTCTCCGGCTTCAAATCTTTTACCGATCCGACCACGATTCATGTGCCGGGGCAGCTTGTTGCGGTTATCGGGCCAAACGGCTGCGGCAAGTCGAATGTGATTGACGCGGTGCGCTGGGTGTTGGGCGAAGCTTCGGCGAAACAGCTTCGCGGCGAGAGTATGCAGGATGTGATTTTTAACGGTGCGGCAACGCGCCGTCCTGCGCCAAGGGCTTCGGTGGAGCTGGTGTTTGACAACAGCGACCACAGTTTGCAGGGGGCGTGGGGGCAGTATGCTGAGGTGAGTATCAAGCGGCAGCTGACGCGTCAGGGCGAATCGACTTATTTCATCAACAATCAGACCGTGCGCCGCCGCGACATTACCGATTTGTTTCTGGGTACGGGCGTGGGTGCGCGCGGTTATGCCGTTATCGAGCAGGGGATGATTTCGCGCATCATCGAAGCGCGGCCGGAGGAGTTGCGCGCCTATATCGAGGAGGCGGCGGGCGTGTCCAAATATAAGGAACGCCGCAAGGAGACGGAAGGCCGTCTGAAAGACACGCGCGAGCATTTGCAGCGTTTGGGCGATTTGCAGAACGAGTTGGCGCGTCAGGTGGAAAAGCTGGAGAAACAAGCTGAAACCGCCGAACGCTACAAATCCCTGACTGCGCAGTTGAACCAACAACAGGATTTGCTCGATTACGCCCAATGGCAGCAATCGCTTGCAGCAGCCGACAAGGCGACCGCGCAGCATCAGTTTTTGCAGGCGCAGCAGGATGAAACCGCCACGCAGGTTCAGGCGTTAAACGACGAAGTACACGCCTTGCAGACCGCCGAACAGTCGCAGCAACAGGCGGTGCACGAATTGAGCAACAAACGCGGCGTGTTGCGCGAGCAGATTGCCCGTTTGGAAGAACAAATCCGCCATCAGCAAAACCTGCACCAACGCATCGAACGCGACAAGCAGGCGGCGCAGGCGCAGATGCAGCGCATCCATCAGGAGCAGCAGCAAATCCGTGTGCAGCTTGAAGAAAACGAGTTGCAGGCCGAGGAAAAGCAAACCGAATTGGCAGAGTGGGCGATGCAGGTTGCCGAACACGAAGAGCGTCTGCCCGAATTGGAAGAAGCCCAAGCCACGCTCAACGCCGCCTTCCAAACCCAGCAAGACGAGGCAAACCGCATCCGCCGCGAACTGGCGTTGAAGCAGCAGCAGCTTGCCCATGCCGAACAAACCGTTGCCAAGCACGAAGAGCGCAAAGGTCGTCTGAAACAGGAAAACCAAGCCCTGAACCTGCCAGACGAGGCCGAAACCGCCGCCGCGCAGGAAGTCGCCGTTTTGTTGCAAAGCCAGCAAGAGCATTACGAAGAACAAATCATCGCCGCCGAAGAAGCCTTACACACCGCCCGCGAAGCGTTTCAGACGGCCTCAAGCCGCTTCCAAAGCCTGAAGCAGCAACACATCACCTTGCAGGCTCAGCAGCAGGCGTTGTTGCAAATCCTGTCGCAACAGCAGGAAGCCGCCGACTTCTGGCAGGCAACCGACCACGCCGCCGCGCCGCAACTGTGGCAACACATCACCGCGCCCGCCGAGTGGCAGCACGCCTTGTCCGTCATCCTTGCCGAACGTCTGCACGCCCGTAGCGTGCCGTCTGGCTTCGTTCCGCCCGTGCCTTTGCCGCAGGGGCAGGCGGCATGGCTTTCAGACGACCTCTCCGGCGGCATCAAAAAATCCCTGCCCGTACAGGCATTGCTGAATCAAATCCAAGCGCAGCCGCCTTTTCAGACGGCATTGCACCACTGGCTCGACGGCGTATTGTGCGCGCCCGATTTAAGCTACGCCCTCGCGCATCAAAGCGATTTGGGCGCACACCAAATCTGGCTCACGCCCGAAGGCCATCAGGTCGACAAAGTCAGCGTCCTGCTCTATGCCAAACCCGCGCAGGAAAGCCTGATTGCCCAAAAAGCGCGCCTCGACGGCATCGCGTCCGAACTGGAAAGCCTCTCCCCCGAACTTTCAGCCGCCGAAGCCGCGTTCAAACAGGCGGAGGCCGCCGTGCGCTCGTCCGAAGTGCAGCACAAAAACCTGATGCAGCAGCAACAGCAGCACACGCGCCAGTACAGCCAGGCGCAGCAACGCGCTGCCGAACTCTTGGCACGCACCAACCAAGGACAAATCCGCCGCGAACACATCGAGCGCGAACTGGCGCAGTTGGCAGAAGAGCAGACCGTGTTGCAACACACGTCCGACGGGCTTTCAGACGACATCGTTACTTTGCAGGAAGCCGCCGCTGAACTCGAACACCAACAGCAAACCACCGCGCACAGCCGCCAAGAGCAGCAAGGCCGTCTGAAACAGGCGCAGCTTGCCCTGCTGGAAGCCAACCGCCAATACGGGCTGGCGGAAGTCGCCGTCCACAAGCTCAACCAGCAAAAACAAAACTACCAACAGCAAATCGCCCGACTCGAACAGCAAACCCTAGACTGGCAGGAACGCCAGCAAGAGCTTGCCCTCGCCTATGAGACTGAGTTCCAAAACGACGAGCAGCACATCAAGCTCGACGAGCTGACCGAAGCCGTGCACACGCTGGACGAAGAATACATCGCCGTGCAGGAAAAACTCGCGCAGATTCAGGAGCAGGGCAGGGAACAATACGCTCGCGTACAAACCCTGCAAACCAAGCTGCCGCAGCTTCAGGCCGCCACCCAAACCGCCCTGTTGCAGCAGCAGGAAGCCCTGATCAACGCCAAACGCTACCATCAAAACCTGACCGAACGCGCCGCCGATTTGGACGCGCTCGAAGCGTTGGCGAAAGAATCGCCGAAAGTATTGAACAGCAGCATCGGCAGCCTCACCCAGCAAATCGAAGCCCTCGGCGCCGTCAACCTTGCCGCCCTGCAAGAACTTGAAGAAGCGCGTGAACGCGACGGCTACTACCGCAGCCAGAGCGAAGACGTGCAGGCCGCCATCTCCCTTTTGGAAGAAGCCATCGCCCAAATCGACGACAAAACCAAAGCGCGCTTCAAAGAAACCTTCGACGCCGTCAACGGCAAAGTCCAAACCTTCTTCCCGACCCTGTTCGGCGGCGGCGAAGCCACCCTCAAAATGATAGGCGACGACCTCCTGACCGCCGGCGTATCCATCATGGCGCGCCCGCCCGGCAAGAAAAACAGTACCATCCACCTCCTCTCCGGCGGCGAAAAAGCCCTCACCGCCATGAGCCTCGTGTTCGCCCTGTTCAGCCTCAACCCCGCCCCCTTCTGCCTTCTGGACGAAGTCGACGCCCCGCTGGACGACGCTAACACCTCGCGTTTCTGCAACTTGGTCAAAGAAATGTCGGCTCAAACCCAGTTCCTCTACATCTCCCACAACCGCCTGACCATGGAAATGGCAGAGCAGCTCGTCGGCGTAACCATGCAGGAAAAAGGCGTCTCGCGTGTTGTGGCTGTGGACATCAAACAAGCGTTGGAAATGGCTGAGCCGAATTGAGGTAAGAACAAAGGCCGTCTGAAAGAATGAGGGAGAAATCTATAATTTCATCTTCCCATTTTTGCAGACGGCCTTTTTGTATTGGATAAAGCGTTATTGTTTCGACGTATTATCTTTGGCTCGTTGAGGCTGCCCCGAGCGCTGGTTGCTGCCATTGACGGCATCGCGCCATGCTTTGCGTTCGGCTTCGATTTTGGCGGCTACTTCGTGAACCATGGTTTCTTGTTTTTTGACGGCCGGCTCTTCAGGTTTGTTGTCGGAAAAGTGGAGGCCGTACCACAAGGCGGCGAAAATGCTGCAGACGAAGATAACGGCAATCAGGCCGACGATGGCCTGTTTGCCGGCGAGGGGTTTTTCGGGGGGAGGGACGAGGACATCGAAGCAGTCGGCGCAATCGAGGGCGAAGCAGACGTTTTCGGCTTCTTTGCGACCGCGTCGGCCTTCTGTGATGTTGAAGGAGATGTGTTGCCCTTCGGCTGGAAGGCGGGTAAGGGTGGTGAAGGCGGCAAGGGCAAGAAAGATTTCTTGGCCTGTGTCTTCTATGGTAGCGGCGCCGAAGCCGCGCTTGCTGTTCCAGCGAGTAATCGTTCCGTAATAGCGCATAATGTATGTGGGGATATTATTATAAGTAACAGTTTTTCCTTGGACTGATTTTAAATCAAAAAGTTTAGTTATTGTCTTAATTTTACACTAGATTTGTCTTGTTGGAAGCAGGCAGGCCGCCTGAAGGATTTCAGACGGCCTGTATGGTTTATGCCTACTTATTAAGCACTTTTTGGAATGTGCCGATCAGGTGTTGCGCAATGGCACGGCTGCCGAATTGTTGCAGGCAATCTTGGCGCAAGCGGACGGGATCGTATTGTGCATGGTTTTCGTAGAGGGTGAGCAATGCTTTGGTCAGTTCCGGTATGTTTTCGATTGGCACCAGCAGGCCGTTGTCGGAAGTGACGATGGATTGGGGGCCGCCGCAGCGTGTGGCGATGACGGGCAAACCTTGCGACAGTGCTTCGATATAGACGACGCCGAAGGTCTCGGTACGGCTGGCAAGGACGAATGCGTTGCTGTGGCGCATGAGATCCAGGGTTTGGTCGGTGGTTAATGCGCCGGTAAAGGTAACGGCGTGATTGATGCCCAAGTCGCTTGCCAGTTGTTTCAGACGGCCTTCTTCTGCGCCGCCGCCGCCGATTTTGAGTTTGAGTTGCGGATAGGTTTTGAGTGCTTCGGCAAAAGCAGGCAGGAGCAGGTCGTGGCCTTTGAGGTGACGCAGGTGGGAGACACTGCAGAAGGTAAAGTCTTGATTGTTTTTTTCGGGGAACTCGAAATCCTGTTCAAAATTGCCGCCCAGCATATTGGGCAGGTATTGCCAGTCTGTACCGGCGTAGGTTTTTTCGAGAATGCGGCAGAAATCACGGCTGACGGCGAACCGGGCCGCGCTGTGGCGCACGGCTTCGTGCATGGACGGCCATTGGTTTTTGCGGACAAGGCCGCGTGAAATGGCGCTGCTGTGTTCGGTAATCACATAGGGAATGCCGTATTTTTTGAAGATGGCGCAGGCCAAAATGGCGGCGTAGTTGACACAATGGGCGTGAATTACGTCGGGTCTGCCGTTGTCGGCGATATAGGCTTCAAAAGCTTTCATGCCTGCGTTGACCCAGCGGATACGGTCGATATCGACAACCGGACAGCGCGGGAAGAAATACATGCTGTCGTAGGCGTAAGTGTTGAGTCCGCCTTGCTGATGGCGGCGTAGGCCGTAGAAGCGCGAGAAGATGGTTTTCGGCTGGCTTCTCAAGTAGCGGAACATGGGTACGACCATGCCGATTTTCATGCCTTCGCGTTGCAGTGCTTGGGCTTGGAGGCAGAAAAAGATTCCGTCCACGTCGGTTTCGGAAGAAGGATACCAAGAGGGGATAACGACAATATGCATGATGTGTTTTTTATGGAAGTAGATAACGGCGAGGCCGTCTGAAAAGAAAAGATATCTTTCAGACGGCCTTTTGTCTATTTAGTTCAATCAGTTGCCGGCAACCGTCATTTTAGAAACCAAGATGGAGCCGATTTGGTTGGACGAGCGGCGTAATGCGTCGTCAGCCACGCCGATGATGTCGCGGTACATATCCTGCAAACGTCCGGCAATGGTGATTTCCTGAACCGGATAGGCAATGACGCCGTTTTCCACCCAAAAACCGGCCGCGCCGCGCGAGTAGTCGCCGGTAATGCCGTTGACGCCTTGTCCCATCAATTCGGTAACCAGCAAACCTGTCCCCATTTCTTTCAACAGGTCGGCCTGCGTGGCGTGGGTGTGGTTCAGATACAGATTGTGCGCGCCGCCGGCGTTGCCCGTTGTCTGCATGCCGAGTTTTTTCGCGCTGTAACTGCTGAGGAAATAGCCTTCGACTATGCCGTCTTTCACCACAAAACGCGGCTGCGTGGCCACGCCTTCGGCATCGAAATAAGTGCTGCGGAACGAGCGCAGGATATGCGGTTCTTCACGAAGGCTGAGAAACTCGGGCAGCACCTGTTTGCCGATGCTGTCAATTAGGAAGCTGCTTTGACGGTAGAGCGCGCCGCCGCTGAGTGCGCCGATAAGGTGGCCGATTAAGCCGACGGCGACAGTGGTGTCAAACAGTACGGGATAGCTGCCGGTCGGAACGCTGCGGCTGTTCAGACGGCGTAAAGTCCGTTCGGCTGCGGTTTGGCCGATGAGCTCGGGCGCGTCCATGTCTTCGTGACGGCAGGAAGAATCGTACCAATAGTCGCGCTGCATGCCGTGTTCGTCGCTGGCGACCACGCTGCAAGAAATGCTGTGGTGCGTGCTTTGCTGGTGTGCGGCAAAGCCGTGGGTGTTGCCGTAGACGTATTGGTAATGGCCGGTATGAACCGATGCGCCTTCGGAATTTTCAATGCGTTTGTCCGTTGACAGCGCGGCCTGTTCGCATTGCTTGGCCAAATCGATGGCGGATTCGGTACTCAAATCCCATTCGTGGTAGCGGTCGAGGTCGCCGATATGGGTTGCCATCAAGGCAGCGTCGGCAAGGCCGGCGCAATCGTCTTCGGCGGTATAGCGTGCAATATCGATGGCGGCCTTGACCGTATCTCGCAGGGCGCGTTCGGAGAAATCGGCCGTGCTGGCGCGGCCTTTGCGTTGGCCGACATAGACCGTAATGTCTAAAGATTTGTCTTGTTGGAACTCGATTTGTTCGATTTCGCCCAAGCGCACGCTGACGCTTTGACCGAGCGACTCGCTGAAATCGGCTTCGGCCGAGGTGGCGCCGGATTGTTTGGCCAAATCCAGCGTGTGTCCGCACAAGCGCAACAGCTCGTCCGGTGTGTGGTTAAACAGCATAAAAAGGTTTCCTGACAGGGTTTTGCGGCATTTTAACCGTTTCAGACGGCCTCTGCAAAAATCGCACGGAAAGGCCGTCTGAAAACTGATAAAATAGGCAGATTCAGAAAATCAGGGAAACACAATGTTTGAACAAGAAGACGAATGGGTCAGCAAAACCCAAATGAAAAAGCAGATGAACGATTTGCAGGCTTTGGGTATGGAATTGACCAAGCTCTCCAGCGATACGTTGAAAAAAATCGGCTTGGACGAAGAGCTATTCGAGGCCATCGCCACCTATAAAAAAATCACGTCCAACAGCGCGCTCAAACGCCAAGCCCAATTTATCGGCCGCCTAATGCGTGATACCGACCCTGCGCCCATCGAAGCTTATTTGGCCAAACTGCGCGGCGACAATACGGCACACAATGCCTTTTTGCAACGCGTCGAGCAGGCGCGTACCCGACTGTTGGCAGACGATGGCGCGATTACCCAATTTATGGCCGATTTTCCGCAAGCCGACGCCGGCAAATTACGCACCTTGATCCGCAACACTAAAAAAGAGCAGGAACAAAACAAACCGCCGAAAAACTTCCGCGCGCTGTTCCAAGAAATTAAAGCAGTGATGGAGGTCGGTCAATCCGATGCTTCAGAAGAAGGGCAGGATTGGGAAGAATAAACCCTTAAGGCCGTCTGAAAACGGATTGCGGTTTTCAGACGGCCTGTATCGTAATACTGAAGGAGGATGACCATGAAATTTTGCCGCTTTGTACCTGCCTTGTTAATTAGTGCACTAACCCTGAATGGTTGTACTGTCTTTCTTTGGGGAGAGAACAACCCATTCCATAAAATCACAACCGAAAAAACCGTTGCCAAAGACAATATTCAAGCATTTGGCGTGGTTGCCAAAGACAATACGCAACTGGAAACAGGCAGCCTGGTCATGATGGGCAAAAAATATTGGTTTGTCGTTAATCCTAAAGATTCGGCCAAGTTGAAGGCGGTCTTGGATGTTAAATTGGACAAACAGTTTCAAATGGTTCAGCAAAACCCAAGATATGCGTATAAGGCTTTGCCGGTCGAATTGAAATCCCCTGAAGCGCAAACTTTCCGCTCGAATTTCTGCCTGCGTTACGATACTCAAAAAGCTGCCGAGATTGTTAAGTTGAAACAGCTGGCGTTCAAGCCGGTCGAACTCGAGGACGAAACTGTCTACACACGGTGTATTTCTACCGAAGGTCATTATTACGCAACGCCGAAAAATGTTGCTGAAGACCGCCGTTTTGATACTGCCGTCCCAGTCAGAATTTATTATACGGAAACCAAAAAAAGCACTGACGTTCAGAAGTTGACGGAGAATATCCTGCAAACGCCATTCACATTGGCTTTGGATGCAGTCGGCGCAGTGATAGCAGTCCCCTATGTCGTAGTCAGTGAAATTATCGATGCTTCACGCAAATAATATCCAAGGCCGTCTGAAAACGGATTGCAGGTTTCAGACGGCCTTCCCTACCTTAAAATAAACGCTTCAAAAATATATTAATTTTCTCTCTATTTAATCCCACATACCATGTCCGTCAAAATCCAAACACGCTCCATTAATCCGACTGTTTTCAACGAATTGCTCACTGCCGGTACCGATCCTTTGATTGCGCGGCTGTGTGCCGCGCGTGATGTGCAAAGTCCGGCCGAGTTGGACGACAAGCTTGGAGCTCTTTTGCCGTATCAAACGTTGACAAACTGCGAAGCTGCCGCCGACCGTTTGGCGGATGCGATTGAGCGTCAGGAAAAAATCCTGATTGTCGCCGACTACGATGCCGACGGTGCGACGGCGTGCTCCGTCGGTATGAGCGGTTTGGCGGCGATGGGGGCGAAAGTGGATTTTCTCGTGCCCAACCGCTTTGAACACGGCTACGGCTTAACGCCCGAGCTGGCTGAAATCGCGGCAGAGCAAGGTGTGGATTTGTTGGTAACAGTGGATAACGGTATCGCCAGCATTGCAGGCGTGGCGCGTGCGCAGGAGTTGGGTTTGGATGTGATTGTGACCGACCACCATCTGCCTGCCGAGACTGTACCCGACTGCATCATCGTCAATCCAAACCAAAAAGGCTGCAGTTTCCAAAGCAAAAGCTTGGCGGGCGTGGGCGTGATTTTTTATGTATTGATGGCTTTGCGTGCCGAACTGCGTTGTCGCAATTATTTTTCAGACGGCCTAAAAGAGCCGAATTTGGGTGACCTTTTGGATTTGGTCGCACTCGGTACCGTTGCCGACGTCGTCACTCTGGACCACAACAACCGTATCCTCGTGTCGCAAGGTTTGAAACGGATGCGTTTGGGCAAAATGCGCCCCGGTATCCGCGCCTTATTTGAAGTGGCGCGACGGGATTGGCGCAAGGCTCAGCCGTTTGATATGGGCTTTGCGTTGGGACCGCGCATCAATGCGGCCGGACGGCTGGACGATATGTCGGTCGGCATTGCCTGTCTATTGGCGCGAGATGATGCCGAGGCGCAGGAACTGGCGGCTCAGTTAAACAACCTCAATATCGAACGCCGCGAAATCGAGCAGTCTATGCTGCAAGACGCACTGAACGCCTTTCCTGAAACCCTGCCTTCAGGGCAGACGACTTTGGTGGCATATCGCGATGACTTCCATCAAGGCGTGGTCGGCATTGTTGCCAGCCGCCTCAAAGACCGTTTTTATCGTCCGACCATCGTGTTTGCGCCTGCCGACAACGGCGAAGTGCGCGGTTCGGGACGCTCCATTCCCAATCTGCACCTACGCGATGCTTTGGACTTGGTGTCAAAACGCCATCCCGATTTGATTTTGAAATTCGGCGGACACGCAATGGCGGCGGGTTTGAGCATACTTGAACACAATATCCCCGCGTTTCAGACGGCCTTTGAAGAAGCCGTGCGCGAGATGGTGTGCGAAGACGATTTGTCGCAAACCTTCATCACCGACGGCAGCCTGCCTGCCCGCGATATTACGCTGGAACAGGCGCAGAACCTTGCCCGACATGTTTGGGGGCAGGGCTTTGCGCCGCCGAGTTTTACCGACGAATTTCACGTCATCCGCCAGCAGCCTTTGGGTGCGGAAGGCAAACACAAAAAAGTCTGGCTGCAAAAAGACGGCTATGAATTTGAAGCCATGTTTTGGCGTTGCAGCGAAGACATTCCCGAATACATCCGCACGGTGTACCGCCCCGTTGCCAACGAATGGCGGAATAATCTCGAATTGCAGCTTTATATCGACTACTGGGAAGCCGCGTAAGTAAAGGCCGTCTGAAAAATGAAGAAACAAAAACCTTGGCTCGGCTTTTCATTGGCGTTGCTTGCCACCATGACTTGGGGTTCGCTGCCGGTCATCGCTCAACAGGCCTTAAAAGCCGTCGATGCGCCCACGCTGGTATGGATACGCTTTTTAGTGGCTTCGCTGGTGTTGTTTGCGTTGTTGGGGCTGACCGGCAAGCTGCCGAGGCCGTCTGAATTTTCCAAGCAAACCTTATTTTTATTGTTGTTGGGCATTATCGGCATTTCTGCCAACTTTGTGCTTGTTGCCATGGGTTTGCACTATATTTCTCCGACAACCACGCAGGTGTTGTGGCAACTCTCGCCCTTTACCATGATTTTGGTCGGCGTTGGCGTGTTTAAAGAAGCCTTTACGCACTGGCAGAAAATCGGCTTGATGCTTTTGCTGACGGGTTTGGTCATGTTTTTCAACGATAAATTTGGCGAACTTTTCAGCTTGGGCAGCTACGCGGTTGGCGTGATGATGGCGGCTTCGGGCAGCATGATTTGGGTGTGCTACGGTGTGGCGCAAAAACTTTTGTCCAAACATTTCAATTCGCAACAAATTCTGCTCATGATTTATTTTTGCAGCAGCTTTGTTTTCCTGCCGTTTGCCGAACCGTCTCAAATCGCCCATATCGGCAATCCGTTTTTATGGGGCTGCTTTATCTATTGCTGTTTGAACACGCTGATCGGCTACGGTTCATTCGGCGAAGCGCTCAATCATTGGGACGCTTCAAAAGTCAGTATCGTAACCACGCTGATTCCTGTATTCACCATGATATTTTCCACCATCGGCCATCATCTCGCCCCCGATTATTTTGCCGCTTCGGATATGAATCTCGTCAGCTATGTGGGTGCTATGGTGGTTGTGGCCGGCGCATTGCTGGCTGTGGCCGGAGAGAAAGTGATGGGGCTTTTTTTGAGAAAGATATAAAGCATTTATTGTAAAACAGAATAAAACAAGGCCGTCTGAAACAGGTTTCAGACGGCCTTTATATTTTTTAAATCAGATTAATGTGAAACGGCGGATTAATAGAAGCCTTCGCGTTCTTCACGGGTGCTGATGTAGATGTTTTTCACTTGGGTGTAGGCGGCGAGCATCATTTTGTGGGTTTCGCGGCCGATACCTGAAGTTTTGTAGCCGCCAAACGGCGCGCCGGCAGGCAGGCGGTTGTAGCAGTTTACCCAAACGCGGCCGGTTTCCAATGCGTTGGAAACGCGCAGGCAGCGGTTGATGTCGGTACTCCACACTGCGCCGCCCAAGCCGTATTCGCTGTCGTTGGCCATTTTGATGACTTCTTCTTCGGTTTTGAATTTAATCACGGTGGCAACCGGGCCGAAGATTTCTTCTTGGGAAACACGGGCTTCGTTGCTGGCTTCAATCAAAGTAGGCTCGACAAATTCGCCTTTGCCCAATTCGCCTTCGATTTTTTTACCGCCGGTAATGATGCGGCAGCCTTCTTGTTCACCGATTTTGACATATTTCAAAATGGTCTCGAGTTGACCGGCATTGACTTGCGAACCCATTTGGGTGTCGTCTTCCCAAGGCAGGCCGACTTTGATTTTTTTGAATTCTTCAGCCAAAGCATTGACGAATTTGTCGTAAATGCCTTCTTGTACAAAAATGCGCGAACCGGCGCAGCACACTTGGCCTTGGTTGAACAAAATACCTTTTTGCGCGCCTTCGAGGGCTTTGTCGAAAGGCATATCGTCGAAGAAGATGTTGGCGGATTTGCCGCCCAACTCCAAAGTGGACGGAATCAGTAATTCGGCAGCGGCGATGCCGACGCGACGGCCGACTTCGGTTGAGCCGGTAAAGGCCAGTTTGTTGAAGCCTTTGTGGTGCAGCATGTATTCGCCGGATTTGGAACCGCGGCCGGTAATCACGTTCAACACGCCTTTAGGCAGCAGGTGGTTGATTTTTTGAGCGAGGGACAACAGGCTCAATGAAGTGCTGGAAGAAGGGTGGATGACGATGGTACAACCTGCGGCCAATGCCGGAGCGATTTTCCATGCGGCCATCAAGAATGGGAAGTTCCAAGGAATGATTTGGCCGACAACGCCGATCGGTTCGCGCAGAACGATGGACAGGTCTTCTGCATCAAGCTGGGTCGCAGTGCCTTCTTCGCCGCGGATCACGCTGGCGAAATAGCGGAAATGGTCGGAAGCCAAAGGTACGTCGGCAGCGCGGGTTTCGCGGATGGGTTTGCCGTTGTCCAAGGTTTCCTGCAGAGCAAACAATTCGGCGTTTTCGTCAATCACATCGGCGATTTTGTTTAAAATGGCCGCACGTTCGGCAGTCGTGGTTTTACGCCATGTTTTAAACGCTTCTTGTGCAGCGGCTACGGCAGCATCAACATCGGCATCGGTTGCGTCTGTGAACTTGGCCAACTCATCGCCATTGGCAGGGTTGTAAGAGGATAAAAGTTTGCCTTCGCTACCTTTTGTCCATTCGCCGTTGATTAAAAGGCCGTATTCTTTATCAAACACATTTAAATCTTTTGCCATAATGCTGTCTCCTTAATGAATGGGAATAGGTGTTTTGCACCATGAAAAACAGCTTATGCTTTTTTCTTTTTAAGTTCAAGTACTAAAAATGAGAATATTCTCAAAATTTACATTTGCAATGTTGTTTCATGTAGCAGGCCGTCTGAAAAATAAAGGATTTGATTGAAATAAAAGTGCATTTGTTAATATATTTAAAGATTTATAGGGATTAAATGGATTTTGTTATGGTATAACATTATAAACCATTGTTTTAAAAAAGATTATGGGTTGACGGTTTAGGGTATGGGGAGTATTCTCATTTATAGCTAAACAGTTTTTCAACACCCTAGGAGACTCTCTCATGAAAATGCATGCTGTGGTAGTAAACAAAGATGTAGCAGGTGATGTAGAAGTTGTTGAACGCGAACTGCGTCCGCTGGAATACGGCGAGGCGTTAGTGGAAGTCGAGTATTGCGGCGTGTGCCACACCGACTTGCACGTTGCGGCAGGCGATTACGGCGACAAACCGGGTCGCGTGTTAGGACACGAAGGCATCGGTTTGGTTAAAGAAGTTGCCGACGGTGTGAAAAATCTGAAAGTTGGCGACCGTGTCAGCATCGCATGGCTGTTCCAAAGCTGTGGTTCTTGCGAATACTGTAATACCGGCCGCGAAACCTTGTGCCGCTCTGTATTGAACGCAGGCTATACTGCCGACGGCGGTATGGCGACCCACTGTATCGTGAGTGCCGATTACGCGGTCAAAGTCCCTGATGGTTTGGATCCTGCGCAAGCTTCGAGCATCACTTGTGCCGGTGTAACCACTTATAAAGCCATTAAAGTTTCCGGCGTTCGTCCGGGCCAATGGATTGCGATTTACGGTGCAGGCGGTTTGGGCAACTTGGCGGTTCAATACGCGAAAAAAGTATTTGGCGCGCATGTCGTCGCCATCGACATCAACGATGAAAAACTGGCATTCGCTAAAGAAAGCGGCGCAGATTTGGTAATCAATGCCGCCAAAGAAGATGCGGCTCAAGTCATCCAAGAGAAAACCGGCGGCGCACACGCAGCCGTTGTAACAGCCGTATCTGCTGCTGCCTTCAATTCAGGCGTTAACTGCGTCCGCGCAGGCGGCCGTGTCGTTGCAGTCGGCTTGCCACCTGAGTCTATGGACTTGTCTATCCCACGTTTGGTATTGGACGGCATCGAAGTGGTCGGCTCTCTGGTCGGTACCCGCAAAGATTTGGAAGAAGCATTCCAATTCGGCGCAGAAGGTTTGGTTGTACCTAAAGTCGAATTGCGTGCTTTGGATGAAGCGCCTGCCATCTTCCAAGAAATGCGCGAAGGTAAAATTACCGGCCGTATGGTGATTGATATGAACAAAGAGTGCAGCTGCATTCATCACTAATCAAATGATTCCGTGACAAAAAGGCCGTCTGAACAATTTCAGACGGCCTTTTTTATTGGATTGGATAACTACAGCGTAAAGCCGCTTTCAAATACGCGGATTTCTCCGCTGACAGGATCGTTAAACTCTATTCTTTTGGCCAGAAGTTTTAAAGGTTTATCGTAGTCTTCATCACCGGCCGCCAAGGGGGTAGGGTAAAGCGCATCGTTCATCAACGGCATGTTCAAACTCATCATATGCACGCGGAGCTGGTGTTTCTTTCCTGTATGCGGCGTGAGGCGGTAGAGGCTGAATGCGCCGCGGTTTTCGATAAGTTCGATGGTCGTGTGGGCGTTGGGTTCTCCTTCCGTTTCCCGCGTGAGAAAGAATTTTTCGCCGCGTTCCATTCGGGATGAAATATCCAGCGGATAGTCCAAATCCGTCCGCGTCGGCGCCACCGCTTCATAGGTTTTTCGGACGGTTTTTTCTTGGAACATGGTCTGATAATCGCGACGCGTGGCAGGGTTGAGCGAAAGCAGCATAACGCCTGCCGTATCTTTATCCAAGCGATGAATCGGCGTAATGTCTTCAACATTCAAATGCTGCAATTCAGGCCGCAAACGCAGGCGCGTGAGCAGGGTTTCCCGCAAAAACCTGCCGCTGGGGATGACGGGCAGAAAATGCGGTTTGTCCACCACAATCAAATGCTCATCAATATGTAAAATCTTTTCTTCAAACGGAATATGCGGCTCGCTCTCACGGCTGGTTTCACGGTAATAAAACATCGTCTTGCCGGGTTCGAACAAGGTATTCTCATCAAACGGCGCGCCATCCGCGCCCACCACAAAACCGCTGTTCAGCCGCCACCGCCAGTTTTCTTCGCCGACAAAGGGAAAATGAGCGCATAAAAAATGCAGCAGCGGCAAGCCGTAAAACTGCTTTTCATGCGGCAAAACCAAGTAGCTGGGTTTAACACCGTCTAAAAGAGGGAGGGGATTGGTACGTTTTTTCATGCGGCGGATTGTACTCGGTTTTTAGGATTTTTTCAGACGGCCTTGTTTATATGGAAAATAAACTTCTAATAACGGATATGTAGTGATGCAGGTTTTGTGCTTAAATAGATTCTTCAACCGACCAAAGAAACTGGTTTTGTTTGAACTTGCTTTTGTGGCATAAATTAAAGAAATGATAAAGAAGCAATATTTGAGAAAAGGAGAATATCATGCAGAAAGAAATCAGCATAATCATCATGTTATCCGCGTTTTCCGTATCCGCTATGGTGGGAGGGGAAGTTCGGCTTGGTAAGAATAAGGCATACGATAATGAGTATGAACTTGTGGTAGAGCATGAAGTAAATGAAGAAGTTTCACAATTAAATCAAGACGAGTATGCAGCACATCCAATACGCAACGATAGCGACGTCATGCAGTCAGGAAAAGCAGCTTCAGGCAGACAAGCCGTTTCCCAATACGGAAAACCTAATTTGCCGCCTGTACGCTTAAATCCGCATCCTTCACGACCTTGATTGCAAAATCAAAGGGCTGCTCCATTTGTTTGGGCAGCCCTTTTGTTTCGTTGGCTCACTCACATTTTTGTTTGCGCAAAACGAGTTTGTAATCGGTTTTAATACTAGTTTGATCGCCAATCATCTTAAAATCATCTATCAAACAACGGTTTTCTGTACATTTCAACATGAAATCTGCACCGACCCTATGGCCGTCAAATTGTTTAAATGTTGCCCGGACGGTATGGGGAGAAGTGACCTTGACTTGCAAAGTTTTATGGAAGTTATCAGGATGATCCTGACCAAAACCCAAGTAGTAATGTATCGGCATGTCACACCCCATCTCCATATTGGGTTGCTTACGGATATTTGTGTCGAATTTATTGAATTGTCGGATGATTTTTTGTAGTTCAGGCATAGTAACACGATTGTGTTCAGAGCCTAAATCCACTTTGGTCAGATAAACCTTTTTGACTAAATCTATTTTCGTTTGATTGTTTGTGGCGTTATTTGCAGCCGTCGCTTGGGAGAATAAGCTGGTGGTTAACAAGCCGATAACAAAAAGAGAGTGCAGTGTTTTCATGAAGTGCATATGGACGGGATGAAAAGAATCCAAGTATAACGACATTGAATCTATATTGAATATGTTTCTAAGAAATTTAAGTTGAAAAGCAAGGGAAGGATTGAAATCATTGAATATGATTCTGCAATCTGCTTTACAGGCCGTTTGAATGCGAAAACCGATTTTCAAACGGCCTTTTGATTTGTTCCCAACCTCACAAACCCTTAAAAATCAGCTATAATGCCCAACTATTTGATTTTCGCTTATCCCATATTGAAATGGCACAAAAAATTCAATCTGTAAAAGGTATGAATGACCTTTTACCTGTCGAACAAAAAGATTTCAAACTGACGGCTGCGTTTTGGCAGGCGTTTGAAGATACGGTCGGTCGTTGGACACGCGCTTACGGCTATCAGCAAATCCGTACGCCGATTGTCGAGCAAACTGGTTTGTTTGTCCGCTCCATCGGCGAGGAAACCGATGTGGTCGGCAAGGAAATGTACACCTTCTCCGATTCAAACGATTCTTTGAGTTTGAGTCTGCGTCCTGAGGGTACGGCTTCTTGTCTGCGTGCTGTGGTCGAACACAACCTTCTGTACAACAGCCCGCAAAAGCTGTGGTATATGGGGCCGATGTTCCGCCGCGAGCGTCCGCAAAAAGGCCGTTATCGTCAGTTCCATCAGGTTGGTATCGAGGCTTTGGGTTTTGAAGGGCCGGATATTGATGCGGAAATCATCGCGATGTCTGCCGACTTGTGGGAAAAATTGGGTATTCGCGAATACCTGACTTTGGAAATCAACAGCTTGGGCAACCGTGAGGAACGCGCGGCACACCGTGCGGCATTAGTTGAATATCTGACTCGTTATGAAGATAAATTGGACGAAGACAGCAAACGCCGTCTGAAAACCAATCCTTTGCGCGTTTTGGATACGAAAAACCCTGATTTGCAGGAAATCTGCAACGCGGCGCCGCGTCTGGTGGATTATTTGGGCGAGGCTTCGCAAAACCACTATGCACGCTTCAAGGCGATGTTGGACGGTTTGGGTATTCAATATATTGAAAATCCGCGCTTGGTCCGCGGTTTGGATTACTACAATCAGACGGTTTTTGAGTGGACGACCGACAAACTCGGCGCGCAGGCGACTGTGTGCGGTGGCGGCCGTTACGATGGTTTGATTGAAGAGCTTGGTGGCAAACCTGCGCCGTCTATCGGCTTTGCGATGGGTATTGAGCGCCTGCTGCTTTTGGTGAGCGAATACGGCTCACTGGAAGTGAACGCCGCGCCTGATGTCTATGCAATGCACCAAGGCGAAGGTGCGGACTTGCAGGTGATGAAATACGCGCAAGCCTTGCGCGCTCAAGGCTTCAATGTGATGCAGCATTCCGGCTATCAGAGCCTGAAAGCGCAAATGAAAAAAGCAGACAACAGTGGCGCACGCTTTGCCCTGATTGTGGCTCAGGATGAGCTGGCAAACGGTACGGTTACCCTGAAAGATATGCAGGGCGAACACGAACAACAAACCGTTGCCGCCGCTGATTTGACAGACACTTTACAACAATGGAAGAACGCATAAATGGCAGCCCATTTGGAAGAACAACAAGAGTTAGACAACTTTAAATATTTTTGGAAAAAAACCGGCCGTTGGATCTTTGCCTTGCTGATCGTGGCGGCTTTGGGGTATTTGGGTTACACCATTTACCAAGGCCAAAAAACTTCAAAAGATCAGGAAGCCGCCGCCGTATTGGCGCAAATGGTGGAAAAGGCGCAGCAAAAAACCGACCAAAAAGCTATCAACGCCGATTTGGCCGAATTGCAAAAAAACTATCCTGATTCCATTTCGACAGCCCAAGCTACTTTGATGGTAGCGGCAACCGAGTTTGATGCCGGCCGTTATGATGTGGCGGAAGGTCATTTGAATTGGGTGCTGAAAAACCAAAACGCACCGCTGGTTCAAGCTTTGGCGGCGCAGCGTTTGGGCGTTGTCCTGTTGCAGCAGAAAAAATACGATGCCGCCATCAATGCCCTGAATACTCAGATTGAGGCTGATTTCGAGCCTTTGATGCTGGAAACCAAAGGTGATGTTTACGTTGCCCAAAATAAAACCAAAGAAGCCGTACAAAGTTACGAAGCTGCTTTGAGCAAAATGCCGCAAACCGCAGTAGGCCGCGAATTGCTGCAAATGAAAATCGACAGCTTGAAATAAGTTTGTTTGAAATCAAGGCCGTCTGAAGTTGCAATGACTTTTCAGACGGCCTACACTTATCCTTATCAACCGTGTTTTTAAAACACCTGCTTGTGTTCCGCTCCCGTTTTTAGGCGGCACTTGACACAGAAAGACTCAATCATGAAACCAACCATCGCGCTTGTCGGCCGCCCCAATGTCGGCAAATCTACTTTATTCAACCGTTTGACGCGTACCAAAGACGCGCTCGTGCATGACTTGCCAGGTCTGACGCGTGACCGACATTACGGTCATGGCAAAGTCGGCAGCAAACCTTATTTGGTCATCGATACCGGCGGTTTTGAGCCGGTTGTGGACAGTGGCATTTTGCACGAAATGGCGAAACAGACCTTGCAGGCTGTCGATGAAGCCGATGCGGTTGTGTTTTTGGTGGACGGCCGCACCGGTTTGACGCCGCAAGACAAAATCATTGCCGACCGTTTGCGCCAAAGTCCGCGTCCTGTTTATTTGGCCGTGAATAAAGGCGAAGGCGGCAATAGGGCCGTACTTGCCGCCGAGTTCTACGAACTTGCCCTGGGCGACCCTTATGTGATTTCAGGTGCGCATGGCGATGGTGTGTATTATCTGATTGAAGATATTTTGGAAACCTTCCCTGAGCCTGAAAAGGAAGAGGAAGAAGCGAAACATCCTGTTTTTGCTGTGATCGGCCGTCCAAATGTCGGTAAATCGACCTTGGTAAACGCCATTCTCGGCGAAGAGCGCGTGATTGCCTTCGATATGGCAGGCACGACGCGTGATAGTATCCATATTGATTTTGAACGTGAAGGCAAACCGTTTACCATCATCGATACCGCAGGTGTGCGCCGTCGTGGTAAAGTGGATGAAGCAGTAGAAAAATTCTCCGTTATCAAAGCCATGCAGGCGGTTGAGGCGGCAAACGTTGCTGTTTTGGTATTGGACGCGCAACAAGATATCGCCGACCAAGATGCGACGATTGCAGGTTTTGCTTTGGAAGCAGGACGTGCCTTGGTGGTGGCGGTCAATAAATGGGACGGCATCAGCGAAGAGCGCCGCGAGCAAGTGAAACGCGATATCAACCGCAAACTGTATTTCCTTGATTTTGCTAAGTTCCACTTTATTTCTGCATTGAAAGAGCGCGGTATAGACGGTTTGTTTGAAAGCATTCAGGCTGCCTACAACGCGGCGATGATTAAGATGCCGACGCCGAAAATTACCCGTGTTTTGCAAAGCGCGATCGAGCGTCAGCAACCGCCACGTGCTGGCTTGGTGCGTCCGAAAATGCGTTATGCCCACCAAGGTGGCATGAATCCGCCGGTGATTGTGGTACACGGCAATTCGCTGCACGCCATTTCTGACAGCTACACACGTTATCTGACCCAAACGTTCCGCAAAGCCTTCAATCTGCAAGGTACGCCGCTCAGAATTCAATACAATGTTTCGGAAAACCCGTATGAAAATGCGGAAGACAAACCGAAGAAAAAACCGCTGCGCCGTGTCAGCCTGAGCAACCGTATTGAGAAACGCGAAGGCCGCAAGGAAGAGAAAAACCGCTTCAAGAAGAAAACCAAAGTCAGCGTGAAAAAACAATTCAGTAAATAAACACAAAGGCCGTCTGAACAATTTCAGACGGCCTTTTTATCATAAAAAACAGCTTATTAGAACTTCATGGCATATTTTCGACAGGGTTTGCCGAATTTAAAAAAAACATCCAATTTGGGTTTAGGGTTGTTGTGAATATGGAAATGAAACAGTCGGTTTGACGGGAAGTTCCCTTATTGCTGGATTCCTAAACGGTGTGATAGAAAAAAATAGTTGGTAATTTATCTTATTCGGGGCTACAATCCCATCAAACGCCGATTTTGGCGTCTTTACAATCATAATAATGGAGCTCAAGAATATGACAGCTAAAGGACAAATGTTACAAGATCCTTTTTTGAATGCGTTGCGTAAAGAGCACGTTCCGGTTTCGATCTACTTGGTAAACGGTATCAAGCTGCAAGGCCAAGTGGAATCATTCGACCAGTACGTTGTTCTGCTGCGTAATACTTCCGTCACTCAAATGGTTTACAAACACGCTATCTCAACAATCGTTCCTGCACGCGCAGTCAGCCTGCAACACGAAAACAAACAACCTCAAGCCGCTGCCGCAGCTGCTCCGGTTCAAGTTGAGACTGTGCAACAACCTGCCGAATAAATGATGTAACGCATTCCTGTTTTTCAATACCTTACCGCTTTTGCGGTAGGGTATTTTTATTTTCAGACGACCTTTATCATGCTGCTTGAAAACATTCTTCCTTTTGCACATTCCCTGTTACGACAAGCCTTAAAATCAGGCGGCCGCGCTTTGGATGCGACGGCCGGAAACGGGCATGATACTTTGCTGTTGGCGCAGTCGGTTGGCGAGACGGGTAGGGTGTGGGCATTTGATGTGCAACCCAAAGCATTAATGCAGACTCAAGGCCGTCTGAAAGAAAACGGCGTAGATGGCCGGGTAGCCCTGATACATGACGGCCATGAAAACCTTTTATCTTATATCGACGAGCCTTTAGATGCCGCAGTATTTAATTTCGGTTGGCTGCCGGGTGGCGATAAAAGCTGTACGACTGAAGCGGCAAGCAGCATCCGTGCGCTGACGGATACTTTGGGTTTGCTGAAAGAAGGCGGTCTTGCCGTGGCGGTATTGTATCAGGGGCATGAAGCTGGCCGAATAGAGGCTGAGGCGATTGTGCAATGGGCGGAAACTTTGCCGCAGGAAGCATTTGCCGTGTTACGCTATGGCTTTGTCAACCGCCGCAATGAGCCTCCTTATCTGCTGGCGATTGAAAAGTTGCGTCAGAAATAGATGTTTGCGGTAAAATAGCTGCTTTGTTTTTCAACCCTCAACATAAGAAACTGCCATGCAATATCTGTTTGTAAAATACAGCCATCAGATTTTCGTTGCCATCACCATCCTGTTGTTCAACATCCGTTTTTTCCTGCTCTGGCGTCATCCTGAGAAGCCATTGGCTGGCATTTGGAAAGCCATGCCGCATTTGAACGACACCATGTTGCTGTTTACCGGCTTGTGGCTGATGAAGATTACTCATTTTTCGCCGTTTAATGCGCCATGGCTCGGCATGAAAATCCTGCTGTTGCTGGTTTATATTGTGTTGGGCATGATTATGATGCGTTCGCGTCCGCGTTCGCCGAAGTTCTATATCGTCTACGTTTTGGCCATGTCGTGTGTTGCCACGATTGTTTTCCTTGCCAAAACTAAAACGCTGCCGTTTTAAAAGAGGCCGTCTGAAATGTATCCGCATTTTGCCGTTATCGCTTTGGGCAGCAATCTCGCCAATCCTGCTGAACAGGTTCGCGCAGCTTTGGCCGAATTGGCCGCGCATCCTCATATCCGGCTTGAAAAGACTTCTTCCCTGTATCTGACTGCGCCGGTCGGCTATGACGATCAGCCTGATTTTGTGAATGCCGTTTGTACCGTGAAAACTTCATTGGACGGCGTAGCGCTGTTGGCAGAGTTAAACCGCATCGAGGCCGAATTTGGGCGTGAACGTACCTTCCGTAATGCGCCGCGTACTTTGGATTTGGACATTATCGATTTTGACGGTATCTGCAGTGATGACCCGCATCTGACTTTGCCGCATCCGCGCGCGCATGAGCGCAGTTTCGTTATGTTGCCTTTGGCCGAAATCCTTCCAGATTTCGAGTTGGGTGAGCATGGCCGTGCGGCTGATTTGGCTCAGGCTTTGGGCGGGCAGGGTATTTGCCTGTTGAAAGAATAAGGGCCGTCTGAAAAACGGACTAAAACAAGAAAGGGCGTGTTGGACACGCCTTTTTTGCTATAAAATATTGTTGGGAAACACATTACAAAGAGTTACTATGAATCCTCGTTATATTGTTGTCGAAGGCGCCATCGGTAGCGGCAAGACTGCTTTGAGCCGCCGCTTGGCAGAGCATTTCAGTGCGTTGCTGTTGTCGGAGAATCCGGATCACAATCCGTTTCTCATGAAGTTTTACAGCAATGTTTCCAATAATGGCTTGGCTGCCGAACTTTTCTTCCTGATGCGCCGCGCTGAAAGCGTGAATATTATTGAAGACCAATGCGCGCAAGGCGGAATGGTTGTGGCTGACTTTTTATTGGAAAAAGACCGTATTTTTATGCCCATCGTTTTGAATGATGACGAGCAGCAGCTTTTTGCCGATATGAAGCAACGCATTTTGCCGCAATACGCAGAGCCCGATGTGGTGATTTATCTGCAAACCGCCGTCGAAAACAACCGCAAACGCCTGCAAAAACGTCACGAAGGCATCATCAGCTTGTTTCCCGAAGGCTATTTGGGACGGGTGCATGACGAATACAGCCATTTCTTCCATTTGTATCAAAGCGCGCCTTTGCTGACCGTCAATGCCGATGAGTTGGATTTGGCCGGCAATGACGACCACTTCCAGCTTTTGTTGCGCGCACTGGAAGATTTTCAAGGTACGCGCAGTTATTTGAATTTAAGCGAAAAATAAATACAGGCTAGGTTTAGGCCGTCTGAAAGGAATAATATGTCAAAATATCAATTCACACTCCCATCTTCTTCCGGCAGCGATTTTAACTCCGCCGAACATTTGCCGTTGGTTGTCTATTTTTATCCTAAAGACAGCACGCCCGGCTGTACCACCGAAGGCTTGGATTTCAATGCCCGATTGGAGCAATTCAAAGCATTGGGCTATACCGTTGTCGGCATTTCGCGTGACGGCGTTAAATCGCATCAGAATTTCTGCGCCAAACAAGGCTTCCAGTTTGAATTGTTGAGCGACAAAGAAGAAACTGTTTGCAAACTGTTTGACGTGATCAAGCTGAAAAAGCTTTACGGCAAAGAATCACTCGGCATCGAGCGCAGCACGTTTGTGCTGGACGAAAACGGCGAAATCGCCCATGAGTGGCGCAAAGTCAAAGTGGCCGGACACGCGCAGGAAGTTTTGGATACAATTTCTCAAGCCTCTTAATAGGGCTTTGAAAACCTAAGGCCGTCTGAACGGATGTAAAGTTATGCCGTTCAGACGGCCTTTCAATACAGTTTGATGAATATGGACGATTTAATAGACAAGCTGCTTGAATCCCTTTGGCTGCAAGACAGGCTCAGCCACAATACGTTGCAAAGTTACCGCCGTGATTTAGTCAAGGTCGCGGCGCGTTTGGCCGAGGGCGGGCAGGATTGGTTGAGTGCCGATGAATTTGCCCTGTCTGATGCTGTGTATGCGGGGGGAGAAAAAAACACGTCCCAAGCGCGGGCATTGTCGGCTTGTAAGCGCATGTACGGCTGGTTGGAAGAAACAGGCCAAAGAGCAGACAATCCCACCCGTTTTCTCAAGGCGCCGAAATCTGAACGTAAACTGCCCACGCTGATTACCGAAGCTCAAATCGACGCGCTGCTGGCTGCGCCGGATGTGGAAACGCTGCACGGGCTGCGCGACAAAGCCTTGCTTGAAGTAATGTATGCAACAGGTTTGCGCGTGACCGAAGCCGTCAAATTGACGCTCAGCGATATCGATTTACATCGCGGCAGTATCCGTACCATAGGCAAGGGCGACAAAGTGCGTCTGGTTCCGCTGGGGCAGGAGGCAGCGTATTGGGTGGAACGCTATTGCAACGAATCGCGCCCGTTGTTGCTGAAAAACAAAATTTGCGACGAAGTGTTTGTCAGCCAGAAACGCAGCGGCATCAGCCGTCAGCTTGCATGGATGATAGTCAAAGAATATGCCGAAGCGGCCGGTATTGCTTCGCTCAGCCCGCACGGTTTGCGCCATGCTTTTGCCACGCATTTGGTCAATCACGGCGTCGATTTGCGTTCGGTCCAGATGATGTTGGGACATTCCGACATCAATACCACGCAGATTTATACCCATGTTGCCAATATCCGTTTGAAAAACATGGTTGATGAACACCATTCCCGCTCATAAATAAAGGCGGCATCTCGAAGATACCGCCTTTTGTTATCGAGGCCGTCTGAACGGTTATAAAGTTTATTATTTATAAAATAACAATCAAAATACAAATTTACATAGAAAAATTTCAAAACAAAAGGACAGTGCCAATATTGCAATGCAAACCGTTTTTATTTATATTTACGTTCAAGAATAAATCCTACTCTCAATTACAGAGGGTAACAAAATTATTGGAGCACATCATGTTTGTCTGCATCTGCAACGCCATTACTGACCACGACATCAAAGAGACCATCGCCGCCGGTGCAACCACCATGAGCGATTTGCAGGCTCAATTGGGCGTGGCGACTTGTTGCGGTTGCTGCGGCGAATTGGCAGCGTCGTTTTTGACTGCAAGCAGTGCCCAAAATACCGTGACTGCCGGTATCAACGTTCAATCTTAATTTCAGAATACACACAAAGGCCGTCTGAAGGTGTCGTTTCGCGCCTGTTCAGACGGCCTTTGTCATGCCTGTATGGTTTGGCGGCATTTTGCTATACAATGGCCGCTTTTGTCCCTCCGAGAGTAACCGCCATGAAACTGACCTTGATGTTTCGGGAATATTGCAGCCTGTGCCACAAAATGCGCGAACAATTAAAGCCTTATCAGGAGCAGTTTGGATTTGAACTGGATATTGTTGATATCGATGCCGATCCGGTTTTAGAAGAAAAGTACAATGAGCTGGTGCCTGTTTTGCTGGATGGCGATACCGAAATCTGCCATTGGTTTTTGGACGAAGAAAAACTGAAAGCGCATTTGAGCTCGTAACAAACCGTTGACCATATTATCTTTCAGACGGCCTTTGGCTGTTTATGCCGTCTGAACATTGATTTTATTATGACTGAAAAACTTTCTCCCGATGCGCTGATTGAAGCGGCGCTGTTGACGCAAGTCGAACCCTTAAACGAAAAAGCCATGCGCGAATTGTGCGTGCCGCCGTTGTCGCAAGACAAGCTGATTGACGTGTTGGCGCAACTAAAAGCTCGCTGGCAGGGCAGGGCTTTGCAACTGGTGCATACCCATGAGGGCTGGCGCTTCCAAATTGCCCAAGCCGCCTTTGAACGACTGGGCAGCCTGCAAGAGCAGCGCGCTCCGCGTTATTCCCGTGCCGTGATGGAAACGCTGGCGATTATTGCCTATCAGCAACCGGTAACGCGTGGCGATATCGAAGGCATACGAGGCGTGGCGGTGTCGCAAAATGTGATGCAAACCTTGCAGGATAGGGGCTGGATTGAAGTCATCGGCCACCGTGATTCTGTCGGCCGTCCGGCTTTGTGGGCGACGACGGCAACATTCTTAAGCGATTTGTGTTTGGAAAGTTTGGAAGAATTGCCGCCGCTGACTGAATTGGGCGAGCTGGTGTTGCCCGATTTGATGGAAACGCCGCCGACAGGCGATGAAGAAGCAGTAGAATCAGGAAGCAGACTGATTAATTGATTTAAATGTAAAAGCCGTCTGAAACAATCGTGTTTCAGACGGCTTTTATTGTTGTGTAACATTATGATTTTAAATAAAATTTTCGTTTAGTTTTATAACTTATTGATTTTGTGATATAATTTAAAAAAATATTAGAATAAATATCTCTCATTCTGTAATAGTTTGAGAAGGCATACGGAAACGTTTCTTTCTTTATCAATCGGCAGCCCGTTTGTTCTTCAAATATGCGCTGTATCAACTACGGAACCGATATGAAATTCAAACAATTTATTCAAAACAAATCTTCTTTCAACCCAAGCGTGGTCGGTATTACGCTTTTCTTCGTCCTTTTGCTTTTGTCAGCTGCTTTGGTTTGGCCTCAAAATACTGAGGCTTTGTTAAATGCCATGAAGCAGTTTATTTTTCAAAATGTCAGTTGGTTTTACATTCTGACTTTCTCTGTATTCCTTATTTTCTTATTGGCGCTTCCCATCAGCAGCTTCGGCAGTATCAGGCTGGGTACAAACGAGGATGAACCTGAGTTTTCGTTTTTATCATGGCTGGCCATGCTGTTTGCGGCCGGCATGGGCGTGGGCTTGATGTTTTTCGGTGTGGCTGAGCCGTTATCACATTTCTCTTCCCCGATTGCCAAAGGCAATGCGCAAGAGGCGATTCTGCATACGGTGTTCCACTGGGGGATTCATGCCTGGGCAATCTACGGAATCATTGCGCTTGCCTTGGCGTATTTCGGTTTCCGCTATAAATTGCCGCTGGCGTTGCGCTCCTGCTTTTATCCGATTTTAAAAGACAAAATCAACGGCAAAATGGGCAATGCCATCGATGTGATGGCTTTGATTGCGACTTTGTTCGGTATTATCACAACCTTGGGATTTGGCGCGGCACAAATGGGTTCAGGTTTGTTGAAGATGGGCTGGGTGCAGGACAACAGCTATGTTTTGCAGGTCGGCATTATCGTTGTTGTGATGGCGATTGCCATATTTTCCGCAACTTCGGGCGTGGGCAAAGGCGTCAAAATTTTGAGTGAAACCAACTTGGTATTGGCACTGTCATTGCTGTTGTTTGTCTTGTTGAGTATGCCGACGACGTATTTGATTTTCGCATTCAGCGACAATTTGGGCACTTATTTGAGTAACTTCGTTTCGTTCAGCTTTAAGTCATATACCTACGAGCCTGAGCATACAAAATGGTTTACCGGCTGGACGGTGTTGTATTGGGCTTGGTGGTGTTCGTGGTCGCCTTTTGTCGGTTTGTTCATTGCCCGAATTTCGCGAGGCAGAACCATCCGCGAATTTATTTTTGGCGTATTGGCAGTGCCTAGCCTGATGAGTATTTTGTGGTTTACCGTATTTGGCAATTCAGCCTTGTGGCTGGATACGCATGTAGCAAACGGCGCCTTGTCTGCCTTGACCAACGAGCCTGAAAAATTGTTGTTTGCCTTTTTGAATTATTTGCCGTGGCCGGTTGTCAGCAGCTTGGTGGCATTGCTGGTGATTGCGCTGTTTTTTATCACTTCTGCCGACTCGGGCATTTATGTGCTGAACAATATTGCTTCGCGCGATAAAGGGCTGGCTTCGCCTAAGTGGCAATCGGTTATGTGGGGTGTGTTGATTTCGGCTGTGGCTATTGTGTTGCTGGGTGCCGGGGGTTTGCCTATCTTGCAAACCATGACCCTGATTGCGTCTCTGCCGTTTGCGGTGTTGATGATTTTTATGATGGTTTCTTTGTGGAAAGCCCTGAACAACGATGCCAACTATTTTGCAACCGCCGTCAATCCGAGCAGTATTTTCTGGTCGGGCGATCATTGGAGGGAACGCCTTGGCCAAATGATGAATCAGACGCAGGAAGTCGATATCATCAAATTTATGAAAAATACGGCACTTCCGGCAATGCAGGAATTGAAAAACGAATTGACCGAAAAATACAATATGGACGTAGAAATCCGTTGCCTGTTGCAACAGGATGAGCCGTCGGTGGAGCTGGTGGTGCATAAAGGGACGGTAAGGGATTTTGTCTATGGGATTAAATCTGTAAAGCGGGAAATTACCGACCAGTTGATTCGCGAAGACAGCCTGCCTCATTTCAAATATGAGGCAACATTCATACCGTTGACATATTTCTCGGATGGGCGCGATGGATACGATGTGCAATATATGACGCAAAAAGAATTGATTGCCGATATGCTCAAGCAGTATGAGCGTTATCTGAACCTGCTTGCCGGAGTGGGGCAGGAATTAATGGGGCATGAACAAGTAGAACTGGCAGAGTAAAATAAATTTAGGCCGTCTGAACATGTAGCAATATTCAGACGGCCTTTTTATTGCCTGCTTAAAAAATAATTTGTTTAAAATAAATATCTTAGATAAATTATAAGAAAAATCTGATTCAAACTATAAAAAATCTTAGTTATAATCAGTTTATCTAAAGCTATTCCGCATAGGTGCGGGTGATTTACTAAGGAATATTGCAATGCTGTTGGCACTTTCTTTGCGTGATTTTGTCATTGTTGAAAACCTGAATCTTGATTTTCAAAACGGCTTTACCGTATTGACGGGCGAGACCGGCGCAGGCAAATCGATTACTCTGGATGCGATTGGCCTGTTGTTGGGCGATAAAGCCGATTACAGCCAAGTGCGCAGCGGCGCCAAAGAAGCGCAGTTGTCGGCTTTGTTCGATATCAGTAGTTTGCCTGAACTGAAAACGCAGCTGCAGGAGCAAGGCCTTTTGGAAGAAGATGCCGAAGAGCTCAGCATCCGCCGTATTATCGATGCCAAGGGCAAAAGCCGCAGTTATATCAATAATCAGGCAGCAACATTGGCGCAACTGAAAGCCATCGGCGAGCAGTTAATCGATATTCACGGCCAAAATGCCCATCACTCGTTGAATCAAGAATCTGCGCAACGCGAGTTGTTGGACGCATTTGCCGGCAGCAAAGAGCAGGCGGAAACGGTCAAACAGCTTTATCAAAATTGGGTCAATGCGAAAAAGGCACTGCAAGAAGCGCAAGAGCAGGCAGAAACCATGGCCATCGAGCGCGAGCGTTTGGAATGGCAGTTTAATGAGTTGAACCAATTGGAGCTCAAACCCAACGAATGGGAAACCTTAAGCCAAAGCCACGACAGCCTGGCGCATTCGGCCGAGTTGCTGCAAACCGCCGAGCAGGTGGGCGAAAGCATAGACGGCGACAACGGCATCCAACGTCAAATCTACCAATGCCAAAAATTGCTGGGCAATCTGCAAAACATTGAACCGCGCTTTGCCGAAAGCCTGAATATGTTGGCAAGTATTGAAGCCGAGTTGGGGGAAATCAGTGCCAATATGCGCGATGTGGCCGGCCGCAGCGATATCGATCCGAATGAATTGGCCGCACAAGAAAGCCGTATGGGCGAATTGATGAGCATGGCGCGCAAATACCGCATTGAGCCGGAAGAGTTGCCGCAAAAGTTGGCGGAAATTGACGAGCGCCTGCAAAACCTGCAAGCGGCTGCCGATTTGGAAGCCTTGGAAAATACGGTTGCGCGCAATCTTGCCGAATGCCACGAAGCCGCTCACGTTCTCTCCGCTATGCGCCATCAGGCTGCCGGCCGTTTGGGCGAAGAGACTACCGAGCATATGCAGCATTTGGCCATGAAGGGCGCACGTTTTGACATCGTCTTGTTGCCGTCTTCGCCGACCGCGCATGGTCTGGAGCAGGTGCAATTCCAAGTAGCGGCGAATAAAGGCAATCCGTCCCGTCCTTTGAACAAAGTGGCTTCCGGCGGCGAATTGGCGCGTATCAGCTTGGCTTTGCAAGTGGTTGCCAGCCAATACACGCAAGTGCCGACATTGATTTTTGATGAAGTGGATACCGGTATCGGTGGCGGCGTCGCCGAAATGGTCGGTAAAGCTTTGCGTGCCTTGGGTAAAAAACATCAAGTCTTGGCGGTAACCCATCTTCCCCAAGTCGCCTCTTGCGGTGAAAACCATTGGCAAGTGCGCAAACATAGCGAAGGCGAACAAACCGTCAGCGAAATCAGCGTATTGGATCATCATCAGCGCATTGAGGAAATCGCGCGTATGTTGGGCGGCGAAATCATTACCGATACCACACGCAGCCATGCCGCCGAACTCTTGCATTTGGCAGCCGCCTAAAAGCTTCAAGGCCGTCTGAAAATAGGATTCAGACGGCCTTTTCTATATTTTGACACCTTTTCAGGCAGGCAGAATACGAGGTATGATTATATCGTCTGTTTACAAGGAAATTTTGATGAAAGTCCTGTTTATCGCCGATCCGATGGCAAGTTTTAAAACCTATAAAGACACTACTTACGCCATGATGCGTGAAATGGCAAAGCGCGGTTGGCAGCTTTTTCATACCTTGAGCGGAGAATTGTCCGTCCGTGAAGGCTTGGTAGTGGCTCAGGCGGTGGCATTTGAGTTTGTCGGCGCGAAGAATGATGACGATCACGAATGGTTTAAAGCAGAGACAAAAGTTCAGATGGCCTTGAAAGATTTCGATGCGGTCATTATGCGCACTGATCCGCCGTTTGATATGCAATATCTGTACGCGACCCAGTTTTTGACGTTGGCACAGCAGCAGGGCGCAAAAGTATTTAACAGCGGACAAGCAATGCGTGATTTCAATGAGAAATTGGCGATTTTGAATTTCAGCCAGTTTACCGCGCCGACTTTGGTTACCACACGTTCCGCCGATGTCCGTGCCTTTTTGAAAGAACACGGCGATATCATCATCAAACCTTTGGACGGTATGGGCGGTATGGGCATTTTCCGCCTGACCGAATCCGACCCCAATATCGGCAGTATTTTGGAAACCCTGATGCAGCTTGATTCACGCACCATCATGGCGCAACGTTATATTCCTGAAATCGTACATGGCGACAAGCGCATTCTGATTATCGGCGGGGAAGTTGTTCCGTATGCTTTGGCGCGTATTCCGCAAAACGGAGAAACGCGCGGCAACTTGGCTGCCGGCGGCCGAGGCGTGGCGCAGGAATTGAGCGAGCGCGACCGTGAAATTGCAGAAACTCTTGCTCCCGAACTCAAACGCCGCAGCATCTTGCTGGCAGGTTTGGATGTCATCGGCAGCAACCTGACAGAAGTCAATGTAACCAGCCCGACCGGCTTCCAAGAAATCATGAAGCAAAAAGATTTCGACGTTGCCGCCATGTTCGCAGATGCCGTGGCATCTTGGGCAAAACAATAAACCCAAAGGCCGTCTGAAAATTGATCCGACCGTTTCTTTTCAGACGGCCTTTTTATGTTGAGAATATGATGGAACCATCCTCCTACGCATCTGAAAAAAAAGGAAAAAACGGCATCAAGCGCATTATCAATGCGTTTGGTTATTCCAAAGACGGTCTGGCTGCCGCGTATCGTTATGAAAGCGCATTTCGCCAAGTTTTTTGGTTGAACCTGATTTTAATTTTTTTGGCTTTGTTCCTTGATTTTGGCCCGGTCACCAAAATGGTGCTTGTTGTCGCATCGTTTATTTCACTGATTACCGAATTGTTTAATACCGCCGTCGAGGCAGCCGTTGACCATACCTCTACTGAAAAACACGAGCTGGCTAAGCGTGCCAAAGATGCCGGTTCGGCCGCGCAACTGATGGCTTTGTTCATGTTATTTATTGTTTGGATTGTTGCATTAACTGCTTAAAAATGTGGTAATATGGTAATTCGTTAGGATTAGATAGTATTAATTAATCTATATCAAAGTTTTCAGACGGCCTTTGATTGTAAGATGAAGGCTGTATATCCCAGCCATTTGGCAAACACAAGGAGCAAAACATGAAAAAATTAATGGCAACCCTGATTCTGGCAGGCTTGGCAACTTCCGTATCTGCAGCCGGTATCCATATTGAAGACGGTTGGGCACGTGCCACTGTCGAAGGTATGAAAATGGGTGGCGCATTCATGAAAATCCAAAACGATGAAGCCAAACAAGACTTCTTGGTAGGCGGCAGCAGCCCTGTTGCCGAACGTGTTGAAGTACACACCCATATTAACGACAACGGTGTTATGCGTATGCGCGAAGTTAAAGGCGGCGTGCCTTTGGCGGCAAAAGGCGTAACCGAGCTGAAACCGGGCAGCTACCACGTTATGTTCATGGGCCTGAAAAAACAATTGAAAGAAGGCGAAAAAGTGCCTGTAACCCTGAAATTCAAAAACGCCAAACCTCAAACTGTCGAGCTAGAAGTGAAAACCGCGCCTAAAGCCGAAATGCAGCACGATCACGGCGCACACGGTGGTGCACATCAGCACTAATTGCTTGAATTTGCATATAAAGGCCGTCTGAAAGTCATTGGGCTTGCAGACGGCCTTTTCTGTCGTCAAATCAAAATGTGCTAAAATCACGCTTTAAAAAATGTATTTGAAACCCACATTCCGCTCATGAATACTCACAACACACCAGCAAACATCATCGTCGGCCTCTCCGGCGGCGTCGATTCCTCCGTTACTGCGGCCCTGCTCAAACAGCAAGGCCATCAAATCAGCGGCGTGTTCATGCAGAACTGGGAAGATGACGACAACGACGAATATTGCAGCATCAAACAAGATTCCTTTGATGCCATTGCCGTTGCCGACATCATCGGCATCGATATCGACATCGTCAATTTTGCCGCGCAATATAAAGACAACGTATTTGCCTATTTCCTCAAAGAATACAGCGCAGGCCGCACGCCGAATCCGGATGTGTTGTGCAATGCCGAAATCAAATTCAAATGCTTTTTGGACTACGCCATCGAGCAGGGCGCCGATACCATTGCCACCGGACACTATGCCCGTAAAGAAGTTCGCAACGGCGTGCATTACCTGCTCAAAGGCTTGGATCAAAACAAAGACCAAAGCTATTTCCTGTACCGTCTCAAACCTTTCCAACTTGAGCGCGCGATTTTCCCATTGGGCGAGTTGGAAAAGCCTGAAGTCCGCCGTCTTGCCGAAGAATTCAAATTACCGACTGCAACCAAAAAAGACAGTACCGGTATTTGCTTTATCGGCGAACGCCCGTTCCGCGAATTTCTGCAAAAATACCTGCCGACCAATAATGGCAAAATGGTTACCCCTGAAGGCAAAGTAGTCGGCGAACACGTCGGTTTGATGTTTTACACGCTGGGCCAACGCAAAGGCTTGGGTATCGGCGGCGCAGGCGAACCATGGTTTGTCGCGGCCAAGGATTTGACCAAAAACGAACTGATTGTCGTCCAAGGCCATGACCATCCTTTGCTTTATACGCAAAGCCTGATTATGAACGATTTAAGCTTCACATTGCCCGAACGTCCGAAAGAAGGACGCTATACCTGCAAAACGCGCTACCGTATGGCCGACGCGCCTTGTACGTTGCGTTATTTAGATGATGAAACCATCGAGCTTGTTTTTGACGAGCCGCAGTGGGCAGTAACCCCAGGCCAATCTGCGGTACTGTATGACGGCGATGTGTGCTTGGGCGGCGGCATCATCATGTCCACCGACAAGCCTGTCATCATTACTGCTTAACACAAGGGCCGTCTGAAAACGAAGCGGCAGATTAAATCAAGCCTTTCTGACGGCCTTCATTCTAAAAAAACGACTAAAACAAAGACTGATCAATATGGAAAAACTCTGGCTCAAAAGCTACGAACAAGGTGTAAACCCTGAAATCGATATCTCTCAATACAGCTCTATCAGCGATGTATTTCGTCAAAGTGTCGAGAAATTCGCAGATAAACCTGCTTTTCAAAACATGGGCAAAACGCTGACTTATGCCGAAGTGGGCAAGTTGGCGACCGATTTTGCGTCTTACCTGCAAAACGTATTGAAACTGCCGCGCGGTGAGCGTGTGGCGATTATGATGCCGAACGTTTTGCAATATCCGATTGCGCTTTTCGGTATTTTGCAGGCAGGTTTGGTGGCAGTGAATACCAATCCGCTTTATACGCCGCGCGAGTTGGAGCATCAGTTGAAAGATAGCGGCGCGACAACGATTGTCGTGTTGGAGAACTTTGCCAATACGCTGGAGCTGGTGTTGCCGCGTACACAAATCAAACATGTGATTGTCGCATCGATCGGTGAGATGTTCGGCATGATTAAGGGCGCGTTGATGAACTTTGTCATCCGCAAAGTGAAAAAAATGGTGCCGGAATACCGCATTCCCAATACCGTGACTTTTCAGACGGCCTTGAAGCAAGGTGCAGCAAATACGTTCAAACCAGTCGAGTTGACACGCGACGATACTGCCTTGCTGCAATATACAGGCGGCACGACCGGTTTGGCAAAAGGTGCCGTCCTCAGTCATGGCAATATCTGCGCCAATATGTTGCAGGCAAAAGAATGGATTAAAAACAGCCTGCACGAAGGCAAAGAAACGGTTATTGCCGCGTTGCCGCTTTATCATATCTTTGCCTTGACGGTAAACCTGATGATTTTCGCTAATACCGGTTCTAAAATCATCCTGATTACCAACCCTCGCGATATGAAGGGGTTTATCGGCGAATTGAAAAAAGAGCCGATCAGCGTGTTCATCGGCGTGAATACCTTGTTTAATGCGATGGTCAACCGTCCGGATTTCGCCGAAGTCGATTTTTCCCGTTTGAAGCTGACTTTGGGCGGCGGTATGGCAACGCAAAAAGCCGTGGCGGAAAAATGGAAAAAAATCACCGGTACGCCGATTGTGGAAGCTTACGGCTTGACCGAAGCCAGCCCAGGCGTATGTTGCAATCCTTTGAATATCAAGGCTTACAGCGGCGGTATCGGTTTGCCGGTTCCTTCGACCGAAGTCGAATTACGCGATGCGGACGGCAAAGAAGTGCCTATCGGACAGCCGGGCGAATTGTGGGTGCGCGGCCCGCAAGTGATGAAAGGCTATTGGAACCGTCCTGAAGAAACCGCCAAAGCAATCGATGCACGCGGCTTTTTAGAGACCGGCGACATTGCCGTGATGGATGAAAAAGGCTGGCTGAAGTTGGTGGACCGCAAAAAAGATTTGATTGTGGTATCCGGTTTCAATGTGTATCCGAACGAAATTGAAGAAGTGGTGGCCAGCAACGACAAAGTCTTGGAAGTCGCCTGTATCGGCGTGGCAAGCGAGAAAACCGGTGAAGCGATTAAGGTCTTCGTCGTACGCAAAGATCCGTCTTTGACCAAGGAAGAGTTGATCGATTTCTGCCGTAAAGAGCTGACTGCTTATAAAGTGCCGAAAGACATCGAATTCCGCGACGATTTGCCAAAATCCAACGTTGGCAAAATCCTGCGCCGCGAGTTGCGCTGATATATAGAATTAGTATGATAAGGCCGTCTGAAAACGCTGTTTTCAGACGGCCTGAAGCTTTTGCCGTTTGCCAGAATATGCTGCTTCAAGTTAAAATCACACATTCCAACATGGGTATCACATCATGACTAAATTTATTTTCGTAACCGGCGGCGTTGTATCTTCTTTGGGTAAAGGTATCGCCGCCGCTTCTATTGCTACTATTCTCGAGTCGCGTGGCTTGAACGTGACCATGCTTAAGCTCGACCCGTATATCAACGTTGACCCGGGTACCATGAGCCCGTTTCAACACGGCGAAGTATTCGTAACCGATGACGGCGCGGAAACCGACCTCGACCTCGGTCACTATGAGCGTTTCATCAACGCCACCATGACCCGCCGCAACAGCTTCAGTACCGGCCAAGTCTATGAAAACGTGATTGCTAAAGAGCGTCGCGGCGACTATTTGGGCGGTACCGTACAAGTGATTCCGCACATTACCGATGAAATTAAACGCCGTATCCATGAAGGCGCGGCCGGTTATGATGTGGCGATTGTCGAAATCGGCGGTACAGTCGGCGATATCGAATCGTTGCCTTTCTTGGAAGCCATCCGCCAAATGCGCAGCCAGCTCGGCCGTAACAATACATTGTTTGCCCACCTGAGCTATGTTCCTTACATTGCCGCCGCCGGCGAAATCAAAACCAAACCGACCCAGCATACCGTTAAAGAAATGTTGAGCATTGGTTTGCAACCCGACATCCTGATCTGCCGTATGGACAGAGAAATGCCTGCGGACGAGCGCCGTAAAATTGCTTTGTTCTGTAACGTTGAAGAACGTGCCATCGTGGGCAGCTACGATGTGGACAGCATTTACGAATGCCCTGAAATGCTGCACAACCAAGGCATCGACAGCATCATTACCGAGCAGTTGCAGCTGAATGTCAAACAAGCCGATTTGACCGAATGGAAGAAAATCGTTCACGCGATTCAAAATCCGAAACACACCGTCAAAATCGCAATGGTCGGCAAATACGTTGATTTGACCGAGTCCTACAAATCGCTGATCGAAGCCCTGAAACACGCGGGTATTCACACTGAAACCGACGTACAAATTACCTTTGTCGACAGCGAAAGCATCGAGAAGGGCAATGGCGACGTTTCCATGCTCAAAGACATGGACGCGATTTTGGTGCCGGGCGGCTTTGGTTCACGCGGCGTAGAAGGCAAAATTGCCGCCGTACGTTATGCACGTGAAAACAACGTACCATACTTGGGCATCTGTTTGGGCATGCAAATTGCCTTGATCGAATACGCCCGCGATGTTGCAGGCTTGAAAGGTGCGAACTCTACCGAGTTTGACTTGAAATGCGCCGCGCCTGTCGTTGCCCTGATTGACGAATGGCAAACTGCCGACGGCAGCGTAGAAACCCGTGACGAATCTGCCGATTTGGGCGGTACTATGCGTTTGGGCGCACAAGAAGTTGACCTCAAACCGGGCAGCCTTGCTGCAAAAATCTACGGCAGCGAACATATCCGCGAACGTCATCGCCACCGCTACGAAGTCAACAACAACTATGTTCCTCAGTTGGAAAAAGCCGGTTTGGTCATTGGCGGCGTATCCGCAGGCCGCGAGCGTTTGGTTGAAACCATCGAATTGCCAAATCATCCTTGGTTCTTCGCTTGTCAGTTCCATCCGGAATTCACTTCCAATCCGCGCAAAGGCCATCCTTTGTTCAGCGCGTTTGTGAAAGCCGCGTTGGGTAACAAAAAAGCCTGATTGATGTGATTGAAAAAGCACCCGTTTCCGGGTGCTTTTTTGTTTTCAGACGGCCTTAGAAGTTATTTGTCTTCATTGACTTCACGGTTGTTCAAAGGTTGTACGGGACGGTTGTTTTCGCCGCCGATAATGTCGCGCATGGCTTTAAACTGTGCCGCATCTGCCTGAACCGGAGTTTTTAAGACAACCCAAGTCACGTTTTCGCTGCAAGGCGGCGTTGTCAGCGAGCCTTTCAGCTGGAATGACTTGCTATCTTTAGGCAGCAGGGCTTGGATATTCAAGTTTTTCAACATTACGGATTCGCCCGCTTTCAGTTTTTTGGCAGTGAGTGCGGACAAGGCAGGGTTGTTTTTGCCCGGTTTAAATACAGAGCCGATGACCGCCAAAGTACCGTCTTCGGCTTGATGGACGAAATGCGCTTCCATCGGGAAATGTTTGCCTTTGAAAGTATGTTCGCTCGGCGTATGGAAGTGGAATTGTTTGAAGGTATAGGTTTTACCGTTAATCACGATGGTTTGGGCCTTGCCTTGCGGCGTGGCTTGAAGGGTATGGCCGTTATTTTCTACTTTGTAGTCGGCGACGTTGTAACGGTATGCCGGTTGTTTGCCTTTTACTGCTTTTGTTGTGGAGAAGTCAACTGGAGATTGCTGTTTGCCTGTTTTGCAGACGGCAAAGTCTTCACTCAAGTCGCCCCAGTGTGCAGCATCGTTTTCACCTGTGTAAGACCAATGTGCATGATGGGTTTCGGCGGATACCGCTGCAGTAGAGACAGCCATTAGCAAAGATAAAAAGAAATGTTTGTTCAACATAAAGGCTCCTATTTATTTATATTAGGTAAAAGGAAAAATTTATACCAAATAAATTATTGATATAAAAAAACTTCTTCATAAGAAAAAAGTTAATGATAGTGGCAATTTGGGGATATTGGGTTGATATATGGCAAACATTTATCAAGCAATCATTTTTGATTAAATGATTGCAATAAGAGGGATGATTGTCCTTGCCGTGACTTTGAATGGGAGAGGCCGTCTGAAATTTCTTTCAGACGGCCTGTTTTATTTAAAAATGTTGTAAAAAGTCTAAACTCTAATGAATAAAAGTGTCTATCAAGATGAAAGTAGTTGTTTGTAGCGTTGGAAAACATTAATATTGCTAAACGTGTTTTCACGAGATTTTAACTTTGTTTTGGAGAGAATAATGAAAAAATCGATTATCGCTTTGGTTATTGCTGGTTTGCCGCTGGCTGCATCTGCAGAAGTGATTCTGTATGGTCAAATCAAAAGCAGCGTGACGGTCGGTCAAGTAAAAATCAAAGGTGATGCAGGTTCTGAAACCAGCTCTACCGCAACCAGCATCAATGACAATACCTCCCGTATCGGTTTCAAAGGCAGCGAGAACTTGGGCGGCGATTTGAAAGCCATTTGGCAGGTAGAACAAAAAACGGCCATTACCGGCGGTTCCCAAGGTTTTGCCACTCGGGACTCCTTCATCGGCCTGCAAGGTAACTTCGGTAAGATTCGCGCCGGTAAACTCAGCAATATGCTGAATGAAATGGACACCATCGATCCATGGATGTACAAAACCAATGCCGCAGGCTTGGGCATCTTTACCCGTACCGGCAACCGCAACGCCGCCGTACGCTACGACAGCCCGGATTTCGGCGGATTCAAATTCAACGTGTCTTACGCACCGCGCGACAACCGCAATCCTTCAGACAAATACACGCACACCAAACCGGCTAAAGACCAATACACCGGCGGCGTGAGCTTCTCTAAAAACGGCTTTACTGCCAATGCGGCTTACGGCCACTACAACGGCGCATACACCGACAAATCAGGCAAAGTCAAAGCGGCGCAAATCGCCAAAGTCGAAACTTATTACGATAAAGACAATCTCTTTGTCGGCGGCGGCGTACACTATGCCAAAGGCCATGAGACAGGCAACGAATATTTAGGCTATTTCACCGATGGTTTTAATGAGTACAAGGGTAGTGACATTACTGTCGATTCAGGCAAATCTGAAGCCGTGAAAGTAGTTGATGCAGCGGTAACAGTCGGCTACAAATTCGGCAACGTGACCCCACGCATTACTTATGCACATGGCTGGCCTGCCAAGGGCGTGAACAGTGGCGAGAAATTGGTGGATAAATTCGACCAAGTCGTTGTCGGCGGCCAATACACCTTCAGCAAACGCACCGGCATCAATGCCCAACTGGCGTATCTGAAAGTCGGCAACAAAACCCGTCTGACTGCAGCCAACAAAGGCGGCGTTGAACAAAAAGCTGCTTCTGTGGGCCTGTATCACAAATTCTAAGCCGTCTTGAAAGACAAGGCCGTCTGAAAAATTTCAGACGGCCTTTTTCTTGATTAAAGCAGTTTATTTGTCGTGGTTGGTCAGCGTTGTACCGTGACGGCCGCCGCGTTCTTTCAAACGTTGTACCAAGCCTTCGACCGTTGTCGGCATACCGTCGATACAGAATGCCTGATACAGGGCGGTGTGCAGGGCATCGTTGCGGCTGAACGCATTGCCGATCAGCTTCCAATCGCCTTTACGCGGCTCGATCCAGCGGTGATTTACTGTGTCGCCGTATGCGAATACTTTGTAAGAAGAACGCTTGTCATTGCTGTAAGTAAAGGACGTGCGGGCGCAATAGAGGCCTTCGACGGAGAGGTTGTCGTAGCCTTTGTCGGAGCGCACATTCAAGACGTAGCGGATGCTGTTGTCAGGCGCAGGCATGATTTGCAGGCTGCTGAGCAGGATTTTGGGCTGCTTGCCGTAGGTTTCGTTGACATAGAGATCGAACCAATCGCCCGATTGGGTATCGGGCAGGGGCGGCAACTCGGCTTTGTGTTCTTTAAATTCTCGTGCGGCAACTTCTTCAGGGCTTTCCTGATAACGCGTGTTGGTCAGCGTATCCTTTTGGCTGAAACCCAAAGCAAATGCTTGAGTCGCGGCAAGGCTGAGAGCGAGAAGGGCAAAACGGCGCATAGACAGCTCCAAAGTGAAAAACGGCTTTATTTTATGGGCTTGCAGGGTGGGGTGCAAGTAAGTGCGGTATAATTGACGTTAATTCTGATTAATATGACGAGTTTTCATCATGAATACACAAACTCTGGATGTCATCGGTTTGAAATGCCCTCTGCCGATTTTGCGTGCCAAAAAAGCTTTGGCGCAAATGCAGGAGGGCGAAGTGCTGACCGTATTGGCTACTGATGGCGGCGCGCCCGGCGATTTTGAAGCGTTTTGCCGTCAGACCGGACATGTCTTGTTGGAATCGAGCGAGGCTGACGGCGTGTTCAAGCTGGTGTTGAAGCACAAATAAAGGCCGTCTGAAATGTCTAAAGCCGTCGCGTTGTCTGCCGCCGTATTGGCCGTCTGCCTCAGTGCATGCGGCAATGAAGGCGTTTCGCCGCAGAACGCTGCCGATTATGCCCAAAATGTAACCGACTTGTTCCGCCAAAGCTGCGTGGCCGCAGACGGCGATGCCGCCCTTGTCGGCGAGTTTGCCAATGCCAACAAACTGGTTTTATTGTCGAAAAAAGATATTACCGATTTGCCTGCCGGAATGATGGATTTGGAGGCATTAAGCATTTGGAAGAAAACGGTAAACGGCGCGGATTATTATTTGAGCCTGACCGAAGACAGTTGTAGTGTGCGCACGGCTAAAGCCGACGACCATCTGATTTTTAAACAATTTTTGGCTTTGGCAGAAAATCCGCCGCAAGGTTTGAACGCTGAGTTGCGTGCCGATAATTTGTCGGAAGCCCCGTTGCCTATGCGTCAGATTTCCTACGCATGGCGCGCGTCCGGCAGTCCGAAAGAAACCTTGCTGACCGTCAAAACAACGTCGTCCGAGCATTTTCCGGTACAGGCTGTTTTTTATTTGACCCATCATTCTTACGACAATAAGGCCGCCGTTTTGCCTTAGGCCGGTTGACGATTGAAACATCAAATTAATAGAAACCGTTACCGCCGAATAAAGGCCGTCTGAAACATTATCAAACCAAACCACTCGAAAGTAAGCTATGCAAACCCTGACCATCATCCGCCCCGACGATATGCACTTACACCTGCGCGACGGTGACGCGCTCAAAGCCGTTGCCCCGTACACCGCCCGACAAATGGGCCGCGCGGTTATCATGCCCAACCTGAAGCCGCCCGTTGTTAGCGTTGCCGATGCCCAAGCATACAAAGCGCGCATTATGGCCGCCCTGCCAGAAGGCAGCGCCTTCCAGCCGTTGATGACGCTTTATTTGACCGACAACGCTACTCCCGAACTCGTGCGTGAAGCCAAGGCTGCCGGTATCGTGGCTTTCAAACTTTATCCTGCAGGCGCGACCACCAATTCCGATTCCGGCGTGACTGACTTGTTCAAACTGATTCCCGTGTTGGAAGAAATGGCAAAACAGGGTATTTTGTTTTTGGTTCACGGCGAAGTAACTGATTCAGAAATCGATATTTTCGACCGCGAGGCCGCCTTTATCGAGCGCGTGATGAAGCCGGTTTTGGCACAAGTGCCGAATCTTAAAGTAGTGTTTGAACACATTACCACTGCAGAAGCCGCCCGACTGGTATTGGAAGCAGGCGATAATGTTGCCGCGTCCGTGACGCCGCAACACTTGCTGCTCAACCGCAACGACCTTTTGGTCGGCGGCGTGCGCCCTCATCATTTCTGCCTGCCCGTACTCAAACGCGAAACCCACCGTCAGGCCTTGGTTGCCGCCGTTACCGGCGATAAGGCGCACAAATTCTTCCTCGGCACGGATTCTGCGCCACATGCTAAAACTGCCAAAGAAAATGCTTGCGGTTGCGCCGGTATGTTCAGCGCGATGACTGCTATCGAGCTTTATGCCGAAGTGTTTGAGAAAGCAGGCGCGTTGGACAAACTGGAAGCCTTTGCTTCTAAAAACGGCCCGCGTTTCTACGGTCTGCCTGAAAATATCGATACCATCACATTGCTCAAACAAACGCAAACCGTACCTGCCAGCGTACCTTACGGCGATGGCGAACTTGTACCGATGAGGGCCGGCGGTGAGATTGAATGGACGGTGCAATATTAAATTTGCCGTCAATAAGGCATAAAAAGAAACAACCTGCTTGAAAGGGCAGGTTGTTTTTTATTGTCGTTCAGACGGCCTGTCATGGGGAAGGGAAGCATACAAGGCCGTCTGAAAACCGGATTAGAGTGTGTGTTTATTCGGTCAACATGGGTTTCAGTGCTTCCCAAGCCTGCGGCAGTTGGGTAAAGCCGTCCGAAGCCATCAAATGGCCGCCTTCGGGAATATGGGTAACAGGGCTTTTGAGTTTGGCCGCCATGTCTAAAGTCAGTTCGGGCGGAACATGGGTATCGTTGTCGGAAACCAGACAGTGTTTGGGCATGTCGATTTTGCGCAGGATGTCGAAATCGGGGGACGCTGCTTTAATGTAGGCATCGAGTGCGGGCAGGGGAGGCAACGTATCGGCAAAACCCGCGGCAAGCAGCAGACCGCCGATTTTTTGCGGCTGTTGTCGGCTGAGGAAGTGAAGGAGGGTAATGCAACCGAGGCTGTGGCCGACTAGGAAGGTATGGGCATCAGGCTTGCCGATGTGCTGGTCAAGGGTAAACTGCCACGCGGTCGTGCTTGGTTTGTCGGGATTGGGCATGGCGAGGGAGATTGCTTGTGCGCCGGTGCTTTTGACTTGGGCGCAAAGCCAGTCAAACCAATTGCCGTGCGGATTGCCTTCAAAGCCATGTACGATATAAACGCGTCGATTCATGTTTTTCCTCCTTCAGACGGCCTGAGACTTTTGTCTAAATCTCTGCCTGTAAGCGTTCATTATACCATGTTTGTTTATGTTTTATTGTTTGTCGCTTGGTAAGGATTTTTAATTAAGCTTTTGTTGTTAAATGATATTTGCAAGAATAATAAAGCAAACAACACGGCAGGGGCGGATGGCGTTGCCGTGTTGTTCGGGTTTGAAATATATAGGGGTCGTCTGAAAAAACGGTTTAGAAATAGCCTTGTTTTTTGCGCTCTTCCATTGCCGCTTCCGATACGCGGTCGTCCATGCGTGTGGCGCTGCGTTCGGAAATGGTTGCGGCGGCGGTTTCGGCAATGATGTCTTCCGGCGTGGCGGCGGTGCTGGCAACAGGGCAGGTGCAGGAAATATCGCCGACGGTGCGGAAACGGACATCACGGATTTGGGCAACTTCGCCTTCGCGTTTTGGGGTCAACGGGGTAACGGGAACGAGCAGGCCGTTGCGTTCGACGACTTCGCGTTTGTGGGTGTAATAAATTGGCGGCAGGGCGAGTTTTTCGCGTGCGATGTATTGCCAAATGTCCAATTCCGTCCAGTTGGAAATCGGGAACACGCGCATGTTTTCGCCTTGAAATAGGCGCGTATTGTAGAGCGACCATAATTCAGGACGTTGGTTTTTAGGATCCCATTGGCCGAACTCGTCGCGGAAAGAGAAGATGCGTTCTTTGGCGCGCGCTTTTTCTTCATCGCGGCGCGCGCCGCCCATCAGCGCATCAAAGCCTTGTTCTTCGATGGTTTCAACCAGTGTAACGGCTTGGGCGGCGTTGCGTGAATCGGTTTCGCGGCGTAAGACGACGCTGCCTTTGCGGATGGATTCTTCTACGCTGCCGACCACAAGTTGTACGCCGGTGCGTGCGACCGTATCATCGCGGAAACGGATAACTTCGGGGTAGTTGTGGCCGGTATCGACGTGCAGGAGTTTGAACGGCAGCTTCAGCGGACGGCCTTCGATTTGGAAGGCTTTGACGGCCAGCGCCAGCAATACGACGGAGTCTTTGCCGCCGGAAAACAGCAGAGCCGGGTTTTGGGCATTGGCAATCACTTCGCGGATGATGTAGATAGACTCGGCTTCGAGCCAGTCGAGGTGGTGGTTTTGGATGGACATTTTTTCTCTCTTTGCAATCTTGGCGATAGTCGATACTTTAGTGAGGCCGTCTGAAAAAGGGAAAGAATGGTTTGTTTGTTGCAAAGATGTTTTTGTTATATTGCAAGGCCGTGTTTTTCAGACGGCCTTTGCGCTTTAACTTATTTTTAACCCGATTTTTCTGACGAAGCGCCTGTCTTAGCGTACACTTTGGTCTTTTATAAATGAGAATGGTTTATGTATCACGGCGAGAGATTTAATGCGTACAGCCATTTGGCCGGTTTCTTGTTGGCAGTGGCGGCGTTGGTGCTGATGCTGGTGAAAGCGGTGGAATCGGCGGACGGCTATCGGATTGCCGGTGCACTAACTTACGGAGTCTGCCTACTACTCCTGTATTTGGGCTCAACCTTATACCACAGTATTCCGCAGCCGAAGGCCAAGGCAATTTTGCAAAAGGTCGATCATTGCATGATTTATCTTTTGATTGCAGGCAGCTATACGCCGTTTACGCTGATTACCCTTCACGGCGGCTGGGGCTGGTCGCTTTTCGGCGTTTCGTGGGGGCTGGCTTTGCTGGGCATTGTTCAGGAGCTGACGATAGGGCGTAAAAGCGAGAAGCGGCTGCTGTCGATGGTGATTTATGTGTTGATGGGCTGGCTGATTGTGGTGGCGGTGTGGCCGCTGATACAGTCGCTTTCGGCCGGCGGGTTGTTTTGGCTGGTGTTGGGCGGCGTATTGTATAGCGTGGGGATTTATTGGTTTATCAACGATACGAAAATCCGCCACGGCCACGGTATCTGGCACTTGTTTGTCTTGGCAGGCAGTTTGACGCAATTTATCAGCATTTATTTTTATGTGTTGTAGTTTCAGACGGCCTGAAATAAAAAACCTCTCAGTTTGACTGAGAGGTTTTTGTTTGTCGTTAACCTGGGTTTTTGTCGTGGAATTCGTGGAATTCATAGTTGTAGGTCAGCTCTTTGCCGGCTTTGGTTTGCGCCAGATAATCGTCGTAAACCGCACGGATTTCCTTACGCAGCAGGAAGAGGGCGATTAAGTTCGGCAAGACCATAAAGCCGTTGAACATATCGGACATACTCCAAACCAAATCCACTTTGCCCAATGTACCCAATACGATGGCCACCAAAACCAGTGCGCGGTAGATGCCCAAGTGTTTGCCGCGGAACAGGAAGCGGATATTGGATTCACCGAAGTAGTACCAGCCGATGATGGTGGTAAAGGCGAAGAAGGTCAGACAGACGGCGAGCAGTTGCGAACCGAAACCAGGGAAGGCTTTGTTAAAAGCCAGTTGGGTAACTGCCGCGCCGGTTTCGCCGGACAAGTTGGCGTCGGTCAGCAGGATAATCAGCGCGGTTGCCGTGCAGACCATCAGTGTATCGATAAAAATACCGATAAATGCGGCCATACCTTGTTGTACAGGGTGTTTGACGTTGGCAGTCGCATGAGCGTGCGGGGTCGAACCCATACCGGCTTCATTGGAAAACAGGCCGCGTGCCACACCGAAACGGACTGCCTCGCGCATACCGATACCGGCCGCACCGCCCAATACCGCTTCAGGATTGAAGGCGGCCACAAAGATACTGTGGAACATCGGGATGATGTGGTCGGAGAATTTGAACAAAATAATCACCGCACACAAGATGTAAATCACCGCCATAAACGGCACGACAAATTGCGCGATACCGGCAATGCGGTTGATGCCGCCGATGATGATCAGGCCGGCGAATACCGCCAAAGCAATGCCGACAGCCATCGGGGGAATATCGAAAGCCAAATTCATAGCCGAGGCGATGGAATTGGATTGGGTCGCGTTACCGATGAAGCCCAGCGCGATAATCAAGGCAATGGAGAAAAAGCCGGACAGGAAACGCGCCGCACCACGGCCGATTTTCGGCGTCAGACCGTGCGTGATGTAAAACGCAGGGCCGCCGATGTATTTGCCGTGGCTGACCACGCGGTATTTTTGCGCCAAAACGGCTTCTGCAAAAATGGTGGACATGCCCAGAATGGCAGACAGCCACATCCAAAAAATGGCACCCGGGCCGCCGGCAGTAATCGCAGTGGCGACACCGGCAACGTTACCGGTACCGATTTGCGCGGAAATCGCTACGGCAAGCGCTTGAAATTGAGACAGGGATTTGCCTTCGTGGTCTTTGTCTTTTTTGCTGAACAAGCCGCCGAAAACGGCTTTAAAACCCGCCCCCAATTTGGTCACTTGCGGCGCGCCCAAGTACAGGGTAAAGAACAGGCCGATACCGATTAAGGCATAAATCAGCAGGTAGTCCCAAAGAACCTGATTGACTGCACCCACCAGAGCAGACAATATTTCTTCCATAATAAAACCTTTAATAAAAACAATAAAAATAAAATGATACGGGTAACTACTCCCACTCATTTTTCGCGTTTGGCAATATCGGCGAGCAGGCCGTTTTGCCATTCGATACCGGTTAAGTTGTTAACAATTTTGACCGATTTTGTCATCATACCGTAAACCTTCGTGAATTAAAACGAAAAACTGACAAAGGGTTGCCGCAAATGTGCTTCTTTATTTAAAAAAGGTTTCTTTGTTTTCAGACGGCCTTTTTTTGCAAATGTTTGGGCCGTCTGAATATTTTGGCTAAAGGCAACTTATGATAAAATGCACGCCTTACAAATGAAGCAAATTCCGCCTCAACGCGTGAAAAAACGAAAGGAATCAACATGGCAGGCCATAGTAAGTGGGCAAATATCCAACACAAAAAAGCCCGACAAGATGCCAAACGCGGCAAAATCTTCACCCGTCTGATTAAAGAAATTACCGTTGCTGCCCGCATGGGTGGCGGCGATCCCGGCGCGAACCCGCGCCTGCGCCTGGCTTTGGAAAAAGCCGCTGAAAACAATATGCCTAAAGACAATGTGCAACGTGCCATCGATAAAGGTACGGGCAATCTGGAAGGCGTGGAATACATCGAGTTGCGTTACGAAGGCTACGGCATCGGCGGCGCGGCTTTGATGGTGGACTGTCTGACAGACAACAAAACCCGTACCGTTGCCGATGTGCGCCATGCGTTCACTAAAAACGGCGGTAACTTGGGTACCGACGGCTGCGTAGCGTTCAACTTCGTTCATCAAGGCTATTTGGTGTTCGAACCGGGCGTTGACGAAGATGCGCTGATGGAAGCGGCTTTGGAAGCCGGTGCGGAAGATGTCATCACCAACGACGACGGTTCCATCGAAGTGGTTACCGCGCCAAACGACTGGGCAGGCGTGAAAGCGGCATTGGAAGCGGCAGGTTACAAATCTGTTGACGGCGACGTTACCATGCGCGCCCAAAACGAAACCGAGTTAAGCGGCGAAGATGCGGTTAAGATGCAAAAACTGATTGACGCATTGGAAGATTTGGACGACGTACAAGACGTTTACACTTCTGCCGTGTTGAATCTGGACTAAACAGTTTAAAGAACAAAAGGCCGTCTGAAATTTCAGACGGCCTTTTTATATCGAAACCAATCAGATTTTTCTGGTTTTCAACCAAGCCCAAAGCAGCAGCAATACCACGAAGCTGAAATACAAAATACTCCACACCGGCAGGGCGACGCCGAATAGATAGTCCGGCTCGGCGCAGTTGCCAAAGCCGCGGACGATGGGTTCAAACCAATCGAACAAAGGCCAGTCGCGCAGGCGGAAAGTCCAAGGTGCGCCGCAAGAAGGGGCGGTGCCGGGCGGCAGGCTTTGCAACCAAATTTGATAGGCGGCGACACCGGCGCCGTAAACGGCCGGGGCGGCAATCAACAATGCCGAGAGCGAGCGGGCAAATTTGGAAGATTGAGAGCTGAACGCCGTAACAATGGCCAACAGCCCGACACCCAATACGCACAAGCGTTGCAGGATGCACAATACGCACGGGTTCATGCCCAAAACGTATTGGGAAATAAAGGAGCCGCAGGCGGCAAATATGGAGAGGACGACTAGAAATAAAACAGTCTTGCGGAAAAAGTTCATAACATAAAACCTTTCAGACGGCCTGGACGTAAAACAGCCGCTAAATAACGTTTACTTTAACACAAAACGCATATGCTTTTTTTGGTTTGACGGTTTTTTGCGTATGTTTGTTGATGTTGCGTAACCATAAATATGGAAATAAGAATGTGTTCCATATCGAAAAGGCCGTCTGAAATGTTCAGACGGCCCTTAGGGGAGAGACGTTTTATTTTTTCCCGTGAGATTTTTTGACATCTGCTTCAGTAATCGTACCGCCGCCATTATTGAAGGCGTTCATGATGTAAGTGGCAACGGCGGCGACATCGGCATCGTTGATGGCGGTAGAAGGCATGAAGCCGTTGTAGGATTTGCCGTTTACTTTAATTGGGCCGTTGATGCCTTTGGTCATGCTTTGCAACAGGACTTGCGGTTTTTTGTTGATATAGTCGGACTGGAATAAAGGCGGGAACATGGCACCTCGACCTTCGCCTTTTTTACCGTGGCAGGCGGCGCAGTTGGTTTCGTAAATCTTTTGTCCTTTGCTCATCAACGCGGCATCAGTGGCAAAAGCGGTTGGGATGCTGAGTGCGGTCAGAAGGAGCAGGATAGGGCGGAGTGCAGTCATGATGTGTTCCTTTTTGAGTAGTGTTTTTGATGGCCACACGCTTGGTTTGCGTTTTAATAGCTTGATGATAACGCTAAAGGCCGTCTGAAAGTGGATTTTTCAGACGGCCTTTGGTTTAGGTCAAATCCAGCCTTGCAGATTGGCTCGACTTAATTGTGCAAGTGCGGCAATCCAGTCGGCGGAATCGTTGAGGCAGGGGATGTAACGGTATTCTTTGCCGCCTGCGGCGTGGAATTGTTCGCGTCCCATAATGGCGATTTCTTCCATGGTTTCGAGGCAGTCGGCCAAGAAGCCGGGGCAGAATACGTCGAGTTTGGTTGTGCCTTGTTTCGGCAGCTGGTCAAACAGGGCTTGCGTGCTGGGCTTGACCCATTGGGATTTGCCAAACTGGCTTTGGAAAGAAACGATGTATTCTTGTTCGGCCAAGCCCAATGCCTGCGCCAGCAGTTCGGCAGTATGGTGGCACTCGTCAGGATAAGGGTCGCCGTCGTCGTGATGCTTTTGCGGAATGCCGTGGAAACTCAACATCAGTTTTTCGCTGCGTCCGTTTTGGGCCCAATAGGCTTCAATATGCTGCTTCATGGCTTGAATATAGGCGGCATCGTCGTAGTAACGGGAGACGGTGCGGACACTCATTTGGTTGCGTTGCAGCAATAATTCTTGAAACACTTTGTCCAAAGCCGCGCCGGTAGAAGAGCCGGCATATTGCGGATAGAGCGGGATGACCAGCAATTTGCCCACGCCTTGGGCTTTGAGTTCCGCCAAAACATCGGCAACGCTTGGATTGCCATAAGTCATGGCATGACGGACGATAACATCGGGCAAATGTTTGGCCAGGGCTTCTGCTTGGCGGTGTGTGTAAACCTCAAGCGGCGAACCTTCTTTAAACCAAACTTTTTCATAGGCATGCGCGCTTTTTTTGGGGCGAAAAGTCAATACTAAGCCGCGCAATATCGGTTGCCATAAGAGCTTGGGCAGTTCGACAACGCGTTGATCAGACAGAAATTCTTTCAAGTAAGGTTTGACTGCGGCAGCAGTGGGCGCGTCAGGCGTGCCGAGGTTGAGCAGCAGGACGGCGGTGCGGTTTTGTGCGGTGTAGGCTAAGGGCGGTTCGGTATGGAAACGGGACATGATTGTGCTTTATTAATTAAGAATATTGAGGCCGTCTGAAAAGCAGTTTGAATTAAAACCTGATTTCAGACGGCCTTTAAAAGGACTAATCCACACCGCGGGCGCGGTTTTCATGGAATTGCGCCTGCCAATCGGCAAATTTGCCTTGTTCGATGGCTTCGCGCATTTCTGCCATGATGACTTGGTAGAAGTGCAGATTGTGGATGGTGTTGAGCTGCGCGCCCAAAATTTCGCCGACTCGGTGCAGATGATGCAGGTAGGAGCGGCTGAAATTCTGACAGGCGTAGCAGGTGCAGCTTTCATCAATCGGACGCTTGTCGAGTTTGTGTTTGGCGTTTTTGATCTTCAAATCGCCAAAACGGGTAAACAGCCAGCCGTTACGCGCATTGCGGGTAGGCATAACGCAGTCGAACATATCTACGCCGTGTGCCACGCCGTACACCAAGTCTTCAGGCGTGCCGACGCCCATCAAATAATGTGGCTTGTGTTCCGGCAGGATAGGGCCAACAGCGCGCAACATGCGGTACATTTCGGGCTTAGGTTCGCCAACGGACAATCCGCCGATGGCCAAGCCGGGGAAGTCGAGCTCTTCCAAACCTTTCAGCGATTCTTCGCGCAAATCTTCATACATCGCGCCTTGTACAATGCCAAACAGCGCATTCGGGTTTTTCAGGTCTTCAAAAGCCTTTTTGCTTCGTTCTGCCCAGCGCAGGCTCATTTGCAGCGATTTTTGCGCTTGGCTGTGCGTTGCTTCGCCAGGGGTACACTCGTCCAACTGCATCACGATGTCGGAATTCAATACGGTTTGGATTTTCATCGACACTTCAGGCGAGAGGAACAGTTTGTCACCGTTGATCGGGCTTTGGAATGTACAGCCTTCTTCGGTCAGCTTGCGCATATCGGACAACGAAAATACTTGGAAACCGCCCGAGTCGGTCAAAATCGGCTTATCCCAGCCGATAAATTCGTGCAGGCCGCCGAATTGTTCGATGACTTCCAAACCTGGGCGCAGCCACAGATGGTAAGTGTTGCCTAAGATGATTTGTGCTTTGATGTCATGCAGGTTTTGCGGGTTCATTGCTTTGACCGAACCGTAAGTGCCGACAGGCATAAATACCGGCGTTTCGATTTTGCCGTGGTTCAGTTCCAAAGTGCCGCGTCGGGCATGACCGTCTTTTTTGTGTAAGGTAAATTTGAGCATAGTAATAATAGATTGGACGTTCGCGTGTGTGCGAAATGAAAGGGCAGATTATAAAGGATTTTTCGTTGGTTGACGGCTGGATTTTATCTTTGTCAAAACAATGCTTCAGACGGTCTGAATGATGGAGGAAATAAAAAATGAGGTATAAATCAAACAAAAATATTCAGGCCGTCTGAAAAGTATTTACAGATGCTTGCAAAAGGGAACACGCTTCGTTACAATAAGCGACTTAGATGAAGGCACATAGCTCAGTTGGTTAGAGCACCACCTTGACATGGTGGGGGTCGTTGGTTCGAGTCCAATTGTGCCTACCAAATTTCCATAACGGCTTTATGCCGTTATTTTTTAATGTTTTGGAGCTTTCTGATGTTGAACATTACCTTGCCGGACGGTTCGGTCCGCCAATATGAATCACCCGTTACCGTGGCGCAAATTGCAGCGTCTATCGGTGCAGGTCTGGCAAAGGCAACGGTAGCGGGCAAGGTTAACGGTAAATTGGTGGATGCTTGTGATCCGATTACCGAAGATGCTCATGTTCAAATCATTACGCCAAAAGACAAAGAGGGCGTGGAAATTATCCGCCACTCCTGCGCGCACTTGGTTGGTCATGCGGTCAAGCAGCTCTATCCAGATGCCAAAATGGTTATCGGCCCGGTCATTGAAGACGGGTTCTATTACGATATTGCGACTGAAAAACCATTTACGCCTGATGATGTGGCCGCTATCGAAGCGCGCATGAAAGAGTTGATTGCACAAGACTATGACGTTATTAAAGTGATGACGCCTCGTGCAGAAACCGTCAAAATTTTCCAAGATCGCGGCGAAGAGTACAAATTGCGTCTGATTGAAGACATGCCTGAAGTGGAAGCAATGGGTATGTATCATCATCAAGAATACGTCGATATGTGCCGCGGTCCTCACGTTCCCAATACCCGTTTCTTGAAAAACTTCAAGCTGACCAAGCTGGCAGGTGCATACTGGCGCGGCGACAGCAATAATGAAATGTTGCAACGTATTTACGGTACGGCTTGGGCAAGTAAAGACGAATTGAAAGCCTATATCCAACGCATCGAGGAAGCAGAAAAACGCGATCACCGTAAGCTGGGTAAACAATTGGATTTGTTCCACCTGCAAGATGAAGCGCCGGGTATGGTGTTCTGGCATCCTAAAGGCTGGGCTTTGTGGCAAGTGATTGAGCAGCATATGCGTAAAGAGCTGAATGCTGCTGGTTATAAAGAGGTGAAAACACCTCAGATTATGGATAAAACCTTCTGGGAAAAATCCGGCCACTGGGAAAACTATAAAGACAATATGTTCGTGACCAGTTCCGAAAAACGCGAATACGCGGTTAAACCGATGAACTGTCCGGGTCATGTGCAAATTTTCAATAACGGTTTGCGCTCATATCGCGATTTGCCAATGCGTTTGGCTGAGTTCGGTTCTTGCCACCGCAATGAACCAAGCGGTGCATTGCATGGTCTGATGCGTGTTCGCGGTTTTGTGCAAGATGATGCGCATATCTTCTGTACCGAAGATCAAATCGTTGATGAAGCACGTGCATTCAATGAATTGCTGGTTCGCATTTACAAACAATTCGGATTCCATGATGTTGCCGTGAAGCTGTCCCTCCGCCCTGAACAACGTGCAGGTTCTGACGAAGTTTGGGATAAAGCCGAACAAGGTCTGCGTGACGCATTGACCGCTTGCGGCGTAGAGTGGGAAGAGTTGCCTGGCGAAGGTGCATTCTATGGTCCTAAGATTGAGTACCATGTCAAAGATGCCTTGGGTCGTTCTTGGCAGTGCGGTACCCTGCAGTTGGACTTTGTATTGCCGGAGCGTTTGAATGCCGAATATGTAACAGAAAACAACGATCGTGCGCGTCCTGTAATGTTGCATCGTGCTATTTTGGGTTCGTTGGAGCGCTTCATCGGTATTCTGATTGAAAACCATGCAGGCTCATTCCCATTGTGGCTTGCGCCGGTTCAAATGGTGATTATGAATATCACCGAGAACCAAGCAGATTATTGTCGTGAAGTGGCTGCTAAGTTGCAGGCAGCAGGCTTCCGTGTTGAATTGGATTTGCGTAACGAAAAAATCGGTTACAAAATTCGCGACAACAGCCAATACCGTTTCCCTTATCAAATCGTTGTCGGTGATAAAGAGAAACAAGAAAACAAAGTTGCGGTACGCCGCAAAGCAGAAGACTTGGGTTCTTTGAATGTAGATGATTTTATTGCGCAATTGCAGCAAGAAATCACTGACGCCCTCGTCAATCATTAATTTTTATAGGAGTATTCATCATCGCTCAAGAACGCGAAGCACGAATCAATGGTGAAATTACCGCCAAAGAAGTGCGATTAATCAGTGAGTCAGGCGATCAGCTTGGTGTCGTTTCAGTTCGTGAAGCTCTGGCTATGGCCGAAGAGCAAGATGTCGATTTGGTAGAAATTTCCCCGACTGCCAAACCGCCCGTATGCAAACTGATGGATTACGGTAAATATAAATACCAACAAGCCAAGAAGCGCGACGAAGCCAAGAAAAACCAAAAGCAGGTACAAATCAAGGAAATTAAATTCCGTCCGGGTACTGATGAAGGCGACTATCAAATCAAGATGCGCAACATCAACCGCTTCCTTGCCGATGGTGACAAAGTCAAAGTGACATTGCGTTTCCGCGGTCGTGAGATGGCCCACCAACAATTGGGCGCCCAACTGCTTGAACGCGTAAAAGAAGAGTTGGCTGAAGTGGCACAAATCGAGTCCTTCCCTAAAATGGAAGGCCGCCAGATGGTGATGATGATTGCGCCTAAGAAAAAATAAAGCTATAATGCAAGGCTTATTTCGATTGCCGCTCGAAATAAGGTTTAATTAGCGGCAAAAACCGTGGTGTTTTGGGTTCCAAGTGTTTGAAATTTATTTCAAAACCCCTTATACCTTATCTAATAACGAATGGAGTTTTCCAATGCCTAAAATGAAAACCAAGTCTAGCGCGAAAAAACGCTTTAAAGTACTGGGTAACGGTGGTGTAAAACGCGGTCATGCGTTCAAAAGTCACATCCTGACCAAAAAAACCACTAAAACTAAACGTCAATTGCGCGGCACCGCTATGGTGGATTCACGCGATTTGGCTTCTGTTGCTAAAATGTTGCCCTACGCTTAAGGAGTTTAGAATATGCCACGCGTAAAACGCGGTGTTACCGCTCGTGCTCGTCACCAAAAAGTCTTCGCGTTAGCCAAAGGCTACCGCGGTCGTCGTAAAAACGTTTACCGTGTTGCCAAACAAGCGGTAATGAAAGCCGGTCAATACGCATACCGTGACCGTCGCCAACGCAAACGTCAATTCCGTCAACTGTGGATCGTTCGTATCAACGCAGGTGCTCGTGAAAATGGTCTGTCTTACAGCAAATTCATGAACGGCCTGAAACGCGCTGCTATCGAAATCGACCGCAAAGTATTGGCTGATTTGGCTGTATTCGACAAAGCTGCATTCGCACAATTGGTTGAAAAAGCTAAAGCTGCTTTGGCTGCTTAATTCGATAAGATTATTTAAAAAGGAAGCTTATGCTTCCTTTTTTCTTTTCTTAAAGAAATCCTATGTAGTTGATTTTCTTTCTTTAAACTCTATTTTTTTATACTAATTTGCGATAGAATAGGCCTCTCTTATCAAACGGATTGGCCGCAATAAGACAAAAGGCCGTCTGAACGGGTTTGCAATCAAATCCAACAGACGGCTTTGTTGTTTCAGACGGCCTGCCATCAACAAACAGACGATAAACCACTATGGAAAATGTAAACCGTATCGTTGCAGAAGGTATTGCCGCTATTGAAACCGCGCAAGACTTCAATGCCTTAGAACAAATTAAAGCACGCTATCTTGGTAAAACCGGCGAATTGACCGGGCTTTTGAAAACTTTGGGTCAAATGTCTCCTGAAGAGCGTAAAACCATAGGCGCACACATTAACGAATGCAAAAATCAGTTTCAGACGGCCTTTAATGCCAAACGCGATGCCCTGAATGAAGCCAAGCTGCAAGCCCAATTGGCTGCAGAAGCCTTGGATATTACTTTGCCGGGCCGTGCACAAGAGCATGGCGGTTTGCATCCGGTTACTTTGACTTTGCAACGTGTGGTTGATCTGTTTCACGGTATGGGTTTTGAAGTGGCGGACGGCCCTGAAATCGAAGACGATTTCCACAATTTCCAAGCCTTGAATATTCCTGCAAATCACCCAGCGCGTGCAATGCAAGATACTTTCTACGTTGAAAACGGCGACGTTTTGCGTACACACACTTCGCCTATTCAAATCCGCTATATGCTCGACAAAAAAGAGCCGCCTATCCGCATTATTGCTCCCGGCCGCGTTTACCGTGTGGACAGTGATGCCACTCACTCGCCTATGTTCCATCAGGCCGAAGGTTTGTGGGTGGAAGAGGGTGTCACTTTTGCCGACTTGAAAGCAGTGTTCACTGATTTTATCCGTCGCTTCTTTGAACGCGATGACCTGCAAGTACGTTTCCGTCCGTCTTTCTTCCCGTTTACCGAGCCTTCTGCCGAAATCGACATCATGGGCGAAAACGGCAAATGGTTGGAAGTTGGCGGTTGCGGTATGGTACATCCTAACGTGTTGAAAAACGTTAATATCGATCCTGAGAAATACACCGGTTTCGCCTTCGGTATCGGTCTCGACCGCTTTGCCATGTTGCGCTACAACATCAATGACCTGCGCTTGTTCTTCGATAACGATTTGAACTTCTTGAAGCAGTTTGCAAAATAACGGGATTTTGGTCATCTGAAAAAGGGAAATAGAACATATGAATTTATGGACGCAAAAAAGTATTGAGTTGGCAGCTCAAAGTAATTACCTGGATCAACTCTACCGTGTGTATCCCATGTCAATTAATTTGCGCCGAGAATTATCTTTAGAAACGAAAAAAGAAATTCGCGTACATCTGGATAATCAGGACGGTGAAAAGTTGCTGTACGTTTTGCTCAAACAGGAAATATTTCCGATTAAAGACAGCTATGTCGCCTACCTGAAACGGGACAAAACTGCGATTGCCCGCAATCCTGCTACTGTAAGCCGTTTGGCGGGGATGTTGATCGAAATGGGTTTTGATGAGATTTTGGACAAAACTACTGTTCCCAAAGAAACTAACCGCCAAATCGGCCCATTGTTTAAAAATTGGATTGCTAGCGGTGCGTTGGGTGTGCCGGTTACTGATAATGTAGATGAATTTCTGAATTATCAAGGGAATATTGTGTTTAATGCTGGCGATAAGGCAATGGAAGTATTTGCTAAAACACATTTGGGCTATCAACATAATAAGGGATTGGATTTTATCGCTAAATTCAATCAGACGTATATTATCGGCGAAGCCAAGTTTTTAACCGATGTTGGCGGACATCAAAATGCTCAATTTAATGATGCATTGGCAACTATGCGTGCGCCGCTTGCGTATTCTCCTTATCAGGTCAAAACCATCGCAATTTTAGATGGTATTTTATATATTGAAAGCAGAGGTAAAATGTTTACTGAGCTTTCCTCGTTTACTAATGACGAAGTGGTCGTATCGGCGGTTTTGTTGAGAGATTATTTGTTTTCGGTATGACCATGCAGCTTATTTATCCCAACAAGCAGTCTGAAAATCAGATTATCGCACAAGCTGAAAGAATTCCGCCGCTTGCCTTAAATAAACCGCTTCCGCTTTTGTTTTTCGGCGATAATTTCCATGCACTCTCCGCCTTGCTTAAGAGTGGCTATCGCGAACGGATTGATTTGATTTACATTGATCCACCATATAACACAAAACAAAATTTCACTGTATCAGATGGACGAAGCAGTACCATAAGTCGTACTACTTACGGCATTACTGCATATTCTGATAGTCGCAGCATGGAAGAGTATTTGGAATTCATGCGTGAACGCCTGATTTTAATGCGTGAATTATTGTCGCCTCGTGGATCAATTTATGTACATATTGATAGTAAAGTTGGGCATTATCTGAAAATTATTATGGATGAAGTATTTGGTGCGGAAAATTTTAAAAATGATATAGCCCGAATCAAATCGAACCCCAAAAATTTTGTACGGCGAGCATTCGGCAATGAAAAAGATATGATTTTGTTTTATGCTAAAAACGCTAAAAAAAATATTTTCAACAACATTACCATTCCACTAACCAATGAAGACAAAATAGAAATGTTTCAAAAGGTTGATGAGAATGGGCGACGTTATAATACGGTCCCTGTCCATGCACCAGGTGAAACGCAAAATGGGGAAACAGGTGGAATGTGGCGTGGAATTTTGCCTCCGAAGGGTAGGCATTGGCGCAGTACCCCATCTGAATTAGATAAGCTGGATGAACAGGGATTATTAGAGTGGTCAAAAAATGGTGTTCCGCGTATAAAAAAATTTGCCGATGAGCATAAGGGAAAAAAGATACAGGATATTTGGCAGTATAAAGATCCTGTTTACCCTATTTATCCAACTGAAAAAAATGCTCAAATGCTGGAAATGATTATTGCTCAATCATCTCTCCCTGACTCTATTGTTTTAGACTGTTTTGCAGGCAGTGGCTCAACCTTGTGGGCAGCACAAAATTTAGGGAGAGAATGGATTGGCATCGATGCATCGGAAGTTGCCGTTCACGTCATACAACAAAGATTTGGCCTGTTCCCTGTACAAACGATAACGATTGAAAAATTTCAAGCTGGCTGAAATTCTAAAACTCAGCCTACCACCCAAGAAAAGGTTGTTTGAAAACAAAATCTGATAAAACAAAAGTTAATTAGTTGATTGAGAACATAACATGCAATTTCCTTATTCATGGCTGAGAACCCAAGCCAATCCTGATCTTTCTGCCGATAAACTGGAACATCTTTTGACCATGGCCGGTTTGGAAGTGGAAGAAATCGATACTGCCGCCCCTGCTTTCAGTGGCGTGGTTGTTGCCGAAGTAAAATCTGTTGAAAAACATCCTGATGCAGACCGTTTGAACGTTACTCAAGTTGATGCCGGTACGGGCGAGTTGGTTCAGATTGTTTGTGGTGCGCCGAATGTCAAACCGGGCATTAAAGTGCCGTGTTCCTTGCCGGGTGCTGTTTTGCCGGGCAATTTCAAAATTAAGCCGACTAAAATGCGCGGTGTGCCATCAAACGGTATGCTGTGTTCGACCAATGAACTGGGTTTGCCTGATGATGGTGTAGATGGTCTGCACATTTTGCCTGAAGATGCGCCTGTCGGTGCCAACATCCGCGAATACTTGGATTTGGACGATACGCTGTTTACGTTAAAAATTACGCCTAACCGCGCTGATTGTTTGAGCGTTAAGGGTATTGCGCGTGAGGTTTCTGCATTGACTCAATGTGCGTTTACGCCTGTTGAAATTCAGACGGCCTCTATCGGCAGCGAGAAAAAACAGGCTGTCCGTATTGATGCACCGGCCGACTGCGGCCGTTTTATCAGCCGCGTTATTGAAAATGTCAATGCGAAAGCGGCTACTCCCGATTGGATGAAACAACGTTTGGAACGCAGCGGTATCCGCAGCATTTCCGCATTGGTGGACATTGGTAACTATGTGATGCTGGAAATCGGTCAGCCTATGCATGTTTTCGATGCTGACAAGCTGTCAGGCAGTTTGATTGTCCGCCGTGCTCAAAATGGCGAGACTTTGGCGTGTCTGAATGAGAAGATGGTTACTTTGGCTGACAATACACTGGTGGTCGCTGATGAAAAAGGTGCGTTGAGCTTGGCCGGCTTGATGGGCGGCGAGGCAAGCGCGGTTTCTGATGAGACACAAAATATTGTGTTGGAAGCTGCTTGGTTTGCTCCAGAGATTATTGCCGGTAAATCCCGTCAATACGGTTTTGGCTCGGATTCTTCTTTCCGTTTTGAACGTGGTGTGGATTACCGCTTGCAAGCTGATGCCATTGAGCGTGCTAGCGAATTGGTGTTGCAGATTTGCGGTGGCGCGGCCGGTGAAATGGTTGAAGCACAAGGCAAATTGCCCGAGGCAAAACAGGTCGAATTGCGTTTAGGCCGTCTGAAAACGGTATTGGGCGTTGAAATCCCTGCCGAGCAAGTCGAAATTATCTTGCAACACTTGGGTTTGCAGCCTGAGAAAACTGCAGAAGGCTTCCGTGTCACTTCTCCTAGCTTCCGTTTCGACATCGAAATCGAAGCCGATTTGATTGAAGAAATCGGTCGTGTTTACGGTTATGAAAATATTCCCGACGACTATACTTCAGGCCGTCTGAAGATGTTGGCTTTGCCTGAAACCAAACGTCCGCGTTTTGCGGTTTATAACGAAATGGCGGCTCGCGGTTACCGCGAAGTAGTCAGCTATGCGTTTGTGGATGAGCAATGGGAGCAAGACTTTGCTGCCAATACCAATCCTATCCGCCTGCAAAATCCGTTGGCGGCGCAGTATGCCGTTATGCGTTCTACGCTTATCGGCGGTTTGGTGGAAGTTTTGCAAAACAATTTGAACCGTAAGCAAAACCGCGTACGCGTGTTTGAAATTGCCCGTGTGTTCAGCAAAGATTCGGCTGATCAATTTGTTCAAAACGAACGTATTGGCGGTTTGTGGTATGGCTCCGTGTTGCCTGAGCAATGGGGTGAGAAAACACGCTACGTAGATTTTTACGATATGAAAGCCGATGTTGAGAGCCTTTTGAAAAACAAGGAAGTATCCTTTGTTAAGACAGAACATCCGGCATTGCATCCAGGACGTGCCGCCAATATCGTTTCAGACGGCAAAGTAGTTGGTTTTGTTGGCGAGTTGCATCCGAAATGGCTGCAAAAATATGATTTGCCACAAGCGCCGCTGGTGTTTGAAATCGATATGGATGCGGTATTGGGCCGTGAGAAAACCCGTTATCAGTCTGTATCCAAATTCCAACCTGCGCGCCGAGATTTGGCATTTGTAATGCCTGAAGCTGTAACGCATGATGATTTGTTAAATGCCCTGAAAGCGGCGGCAAACAAGCTGGTTCAAGAAATCAGCGTGTTTGACGTTTACCGCGGTACGGGCGTGCCTGAAGGCATGAAGAGCGTTGCCGTCAAAATCATTTTGCAAGATATGGAAAACACGCTGACAGATGAAGTCATCGAGCCTTTGGTTGCGAAAATGATTAAAGCGGCAGCCGAAAAAGACGCACAGCTTCGCGCTTAAAATAAGATAAAAGTTGTCGCCAAAAATCACCAATAATATTTGATTTTTTGGTGAGGACTTGATTTTTAAAAGAATTTTGGTAATAATTGCACCAGTTTGAATGAAGGTAAACACATGACACTAACTAAAGCAGAATTGGCTGATATTTTGGTCGACAAAGTCAGCAACGTCACCAAGAATGATGCCAAAGAAATCGTCGAGCTCTTTTTTGAAGAAATCCGCAGCACTTTGGCGCGTGGTGAAGAAATTAAAATTTCCGGTTTCGGTAATTTCCAATTACGCGACAAACCTCAACGCCCTGGCCGTAACCCTAAAACAGGCGAAGAAGTGCCGATTACCGCACGCCGTGTGGTAACTTTCCATGCCAGTCAAAAACTCAAAGGCATGGTGGAGCATTACTATGACAAACAACAATAATCCGGTTATTCCTGCCAAGCGTTATTTTACGTTGGATGAAATGTGCCAATTGGTGCAAATCAGTCCGGCTCAGTTTGCCCAATGGCAGCATGAAAATAATGTTGTGATTGGATACGGTGGCGATCGATATACGCGCTCAGATGTAGTTAAGTTGTTGAAACTGAAAGATACGTTTGAACCGTATATCGATACGTTCAGCCGTGGCGCTTTGGATGCAAACGGCAATCCTGCCGCCAATGCGGAAGAAGTCCGTCATGGTCTGACGCAGATTTTGTCTGATTTAGAGCGTCATCTGAGCTCTGAAAAACAAAATCACCATGTCGAGCTGTAATCGATAGGGAAATTGTGATCAAAAGTGCGAAGGCATACAAAGATTTGCATAATTGATTCTAATAAAGGCTGTTTGAATGATTTTCAGACGGCCTTTATTGTTTTATATTGCTTTCAAAATATCAGAATCTTGATTGCAAATGATTCTATGAAATAGCCGTAAATGTTATACTTAGCCTCTTGTTTGCCAATTTGGAAGAAACAGTCATTAGATAATGCGGATAAATGCCGCTTATTCATGGCAGACTGAGGTTTTTAAAACAAATATAACGGCAGAATAAACAGGTTGCCGGACAACATTCAAATCGATGAAATGGATAGCAGAAAATGAGCAGAATCCAACAAACTTTCTCAGCGCTCAATGGCGCAAAAGCACTGATTCCTTATATTACAGTGGGTGATCCCAACCTTGAGACGACCTTGGCATTGATGCATAGCCTGGTGGCTAATGGTGCTGATATTTTGGAACTGGGTGTGCCGTTTTCTGACCCGATGGCAGATGGCCCGACTATTCAACGTGCGGCTGAAAGGGCGTTGGCAAATCAAGTTTCCTTGCACGACGTATTGGAAACAGTGCGCTTGTTCCGCCAAACCAATGATAAAACGCCGGTCGTGTTAATGGGCTATTTGAACCCAGTACATAAAATGGGTTATCAGGCGTTTGCACAAGCGGCTGCCGAAGCAGGTGTTGATGGCGTGTTGACCGTGGATTCTCCGGTAGAAACCATTACGCCTTTGCATGAGTCGTTGAAAGTACAAGGTATTGATTGCATTTTCCTTATTGCACCAACAACAACTGAGGAGCGTATTCAAACGATTGCCAAAGTAGCCGGCGGTTTTGTGTATTATGTATCTCTCAAAGGTGTAACCGGTGCGGCAAGTTTGGATACTGAAGAAGTTTCGCGTAAAATAGAGCTTTTGCGCAAATACATTGATATTCCGATTGGTGTCGGCTTCGGCATCAATAATGCGGAGAGTGCGCGTAAGATTGGTGCGGTAGCAGATGCCGTTATTGTCGGCAGCCGTATCGTCAAAGAGATTGAAAGCCACGCAGGTAGCGAGGCTGAAGCAGTAGGCGTGTTGGTTAAAGAGTTGAAAGACGCGATTCGCTAATATTTTTTATTCCATTATTTCAGACGGCCTTACGTTCAACAGGCCGTCTGAATTCTGAATACCAAGGAGTCATTCATGAGCTGGCTAGATAAAATTCTTCCTCCGAAAATTAAAAACCGAAGCAGTTCGTCCAGCGTCCCTGAAGGCCTGTGGCACAAATGTCCGTCTTGTTCGGCAACGGTTTATTCAACCGAGTTGAAGCAAAACAGCGAAGTCTGCCCGAAATGTAATCACCACAATCCGCTTTCTGCGCGCGAACGTTTGGACCTGCTTTTGGATGAAGAAGGCCGTGAAGAGATTGCAGCCAATATTAAACCGACAGATCCGCTGAAATTCAAAGACAGCAAAAAATATCCCGACCGCCTCGCGGCTGCGCGTAAAGCAACCGGCGAAGACGATGCATTGGTTGTTATGAAAGGCACCATGAACGGTCTGCCTGTCGTTGTGGCTGCGTTTGAATTCCGTTTTATCGGCGGCTCTATGGGTTCGGTCGTGGGCGAGCGTTTCGTGCAGGGTGTACGTCGTGCCGTTGCAGATAATTGTTCGTTTATTTGCGTGGCGGCTTCCGGTGGTGCGCGTATGCAGGAAGGGATTAACTCTTTGATGCAGATGACGAAGACCAGCGCAGCTTTGCATTTGCTGACTGAAAAACGTCTGCCGTTTATTTCCGTATTGACCGACCCGACCATGGGCGGAGTGTCTGCCAGCTTTGCCTTCTTGGGTGATGTGGTTTTGGCAGAACCGAATGCGCTGATTGGTTTTGCAGGTCCGCGCGTTATCGAGCAGACTGTACGCGAAACCTTGCCGGAAGGTTTCCAACGTGCAGAATTTTTGTTGGAGAAGGGCGCAATCGACCAAATCGTCGATCGCCGTTCCATGAAAAAACGTATCAGCGATTTGATTACTTTGTTGCGTCATGAAGGTAAAGTAACTGCTGCTTGATTGGCATAATAAGAAAGGCCGTCTGAAAATAATATTTCAGACGGCCTTTTTAATTATTGATGATTAAGCAGTCAATGCGGTTTTCAAAACCTTGTTGACTTCGCCCATGTCGGCTTTGCCGGCCAGGCGGGTCTTCAATACGCCCATGACTTTGCCCATATCTGCCATACCTGATGCACCGGTTTCTGCAATGACTGCTTCCACGACAGTCTTGATTTCTTCTGCGGACATCATTTGCGGCAGGTAGCGATTGAGGATTTCGATTTCCGCGTTTTCTTTGTCAGCCAAATCTTGACGGCCGGCTTCGGTGTAGATTTTGGCGCTGTCTTTGCGCTGTTTTACCATTTTGGTCAGGATAGAGATGACTTTTGCGTCATCGGCTTCGGTGCGCTCATCTACTTCAAATTGTTTGATGGCGGCATTAATCAGGCGGATGGTGCTTAAAGACACTTGGTCTTTGGCACGCATGGCGGTTTTCATGTCTTCGGTTAATTGTGTTTTTAGGCTCATAATGTTCTCACTTTATATCAATAAAAAGGTGCCGTCTGAAAAACAAAACACACCGCAAAGCTGCCCTTGCGGTGTGTCGTTTATCACAGGGCAGGCCTGTAATTAGTACATTTTAGGAGGCAGTTGTTGGCTGCGCAGACGTTTTTGCAGACGTTTGGCTGCAGCAGCTTTTTTGCGTTTGCGTTCAGTAGTTGGTTTTTCGTACGCTTCACGGGCGCGCAGTTCGGTCAACAGACCGGTTTTTTCTACGGCACGTTTGAAACGACGCATGGCAACTTCAAATGGTTCATTCTCTTTAACACGAATAGCAGGCATTTTATTTCCTTTAAATTTTGTTCAATCAAACCGTTTTAAGAAATAGAGGACGGTTTGTCATAATGGGGGAGTTGTTGTATCGCTGGTTTGCCTAGGGCAGGGCGGGATACGCGCCGTGATGTAAACATCACCTCCTAACAAGTCGGCTTTTGCCGTGCAAGTGACCTTTTCGGTCAGAAACAATCGGGCGATTATCTTATAAACCCGATAGTCTGTCAAGGTTGCAGGCCGTCTGAACGTTTGATTCTGTCTCACTTTTCAGACGGCCTATCGGGTATTAATAACGGCCGGGAACCGTACCCATACGTTGTTTCAACGAAGTTTGCGGTTCGTTGAACAATGACGCGTAATAAGTCGCGTTGGTCATGACTTTTTTCACGTAATCACGAGTTTCGGTGAATGGGATGGTCTCGGCGTAGATGGCGCCTTCCAAAGGAGAAGAAGCCTGCCAGTTGCGGGCGCGGCCGGGGCCGGCGTTGTAGCCTGCGGTGGCCATCACTTCGTTATTTTGCAGGCGGCGTTTGGCATCTGCCATGTACCAAGTACCCATGCGGATGTTGCCGTCCATGGTGTAGAGTTCGCTGCTGCTCATGCCGATTTTGCCGGCAATTTCGCGGGCGGTTGCAGGCATGACCTGCATCAGGCCTTGTGCGCCGACGCTTGATTGCGCGCCCATGACAAAGCGGCTCTCTTGGCGAATCAAACCGTAAACCCATGCCGGGTCAACGCCTGCCTGTGCGGCATAGCGGACGGTCAGGTCTTTAAACGGAGAGAGATAGCGCAGTTTGTAGTTGAGTTTGTGGTCGGTACGGTCGGCGCTGTTGATTGCCATGTCGTAGAACTGGTTGTCGAAAGCGACTTGTGCGGCAGTCAGCAGGTTGTCTTCGTTGAAGTCGCGGGTGGCAAAACGCCATTCCGCCTGTGCCTGACGGCGCATTTTGGAATCGCCGTTGCTTTGGCTGTTTTTAAACAGAACCAATGCGCGTTTGATGGCACCGTCTTCGCTCATACGGCGGACGTCTCTGGCATCGGCATCAGAAACATTGTTGCGCGTATTGATGCGGCGGCCCAGTTCTTCACCTGCCATTACGGCGTAGAAATTGCGGCCGGAAGCGGCAGCTTTTTCATACATTTCTTTGGCTTGGCTGCTTTTGCCTTGTGCGGCAAAGCTGCGGCCCAGCCAATATTGCCATGTCGGGTCTTTTTGCAGTTTTTCAGGCATATGCTGAATCACGCTTGCCAATTCGTCCCAACGTTGCAGACGCAAAGCGGCGCGTGCGTACCATTCCAATTGTTCGTCGGTCAGTTGTTTGCGGTCGGAAACGCGACCGTAGTAGCTCAAAGCGGTCGGCATATTTTGGCTTTGTGCATGGTAGTGGCCCAATACGCCCCATGCGAAGCTGCGTTGTTCGCGGCTGAGGCCGGATTCCATGTCGGACAGGGTGGCGGCGGCAGAAGCGGATTTACGTGCATCTTTGCCGATTACGCTCAACAGGCTGTATTCGGCCGCACCTTGCGTGCCACCTTCAAACGGGCTGCCCAATGCGGCAGCGAGGTTGCGTGCATCTGTGGTTTGGCTGTTGCTCAATAAGCCGCGTACGCGACGCCATGCGTCGTTGGTGTTCAGACGGCCTGAAGCTGCCGCGCTTTCAACTAAGCGGGTACAGCCGGCAGGCAGTTTGCCGGTAACGCGAACCAGCTCGGCGGCTTTGCTGTAATTGCCGCTGCTCAAATCGGCATAACATTGCACTTCTTGTGCGACGCCGGCGGCGTTCAATTTACTGAATTCTTGACGGAACAAATCCCATTGGCCGCGCGCACCCAAGGTTTTCAGCCATTCGTTGCGGACGTTTTCAGCCATTGCGCTGTCGCTGGCTTGGGATAAAAATTGTTGTACCCAAGCATCGTCGCCGCGTTTGGCGGCATCGATGGCGCTTTGGTATTGACTGTAATCGGACAGGACTTTGGATTCGCTGTCGGCGCGGCGTGAAGGAATAGAAGTAGATTTAGGCTGAACGACGGTTTCGGTTTTCGAAGCAGTCGGTGTGTTTTGGGTGGCGCACGCCGATAAAACAGCGGCGGTAATCAAGCTGAGGGAGAGAGGGAAAAGACGTTGAACGTTCATTGGATACCGTGTCGTTTTTAGAATCAAAATAGCTGCTTATTTTAAATGATTTATGCGGAATAACCGAATTACAAACCGATATTTACATTTTCAAAGCCCGGAAATGACTAAGGCCGTCTGAAATATGAAACACTTTTGAGGTATTCCTAATTCAGACGGCCTTTTATGAAGGAAGTCGTCAATCGGGTTTGTGTTCGATATAGTCTTGCGGCTTGTCGGCTTTGCTGGTGCGCGTAACCGTATATTCGCCTTCGATAATGTCTTCATCCTCTTTGGCGGAGCTGTAAGTCTGACGGCTTTGGAAAGACTGCGTAGAAGAAGCGGTCGCGTTGCCTTTAAACGGAATCAGCAAGAGCAGGGCGACGGCGGTTGAAATAAAGCCGGGACTGAGCAGGAAAACCGCGGCAGCAGTATAGCGAATCGGCCACAACATCTGATAGAGGGAAATGTTTTGGCCGCTGCGGACGGCTGCGCCTGCGAGCAAAAGGCCGGAAATGCCGGTATGGCGCAGCATAAAGATACCGCTGATAAAGCTGAGAGCCATCACAAACAGCGTCCAGCCGCCACCTATCCAGTCTGCAACCCAGACGATGGACATGATTTCCAAAAAGATTAAAACCAAAAAACCGATTCCAAAATACTGCATAAGTGTTTGTTCCTTCATTCAACGGATAGTGTCGATTGTGTTCTATCTAGATAAAGATAAACCTTATTTTTTCAAGCAAATGCTGTGTGAAAAAGGGTAAACGGGTAATGAGGCCGTCTGAACAGAGATAAAAAGAAGGAAGATATTTCAGACGGCCTTTAGATATTCTATCGCATCACATTGTTCCAATCGCTTTCAAAATAACTGACGAGAATTTGGTTGTTTAAATAATTTGCTTCCACCTTGCGCCTTGCCATATCAGGCGGAAAACGGAACATTTCGGCAACGGTCTGGGCATTAAGATAGCGGGTGCGTACGTCGAATTTTTGCGGAATGGGGAAGTTTTGGTCAAACCCTGCCAGCACAAATCCCCATTCGCCAAAGGAAGGGACGTAAACATGATAGGGCGCGGTATTCAACTTGGCCGCTTCGAGGGTGGCAACGACCGACCAGTAGGCATTGGGTGCGAAATAAGGCGAAGTGGATTGCACAACAATCTTGCCCTGCGGTTCAAGATGGCGGGCAACGAGGCGGTACATGGGGACGGAGTAAAGTTTGCCCAGCGAGAAATTGGACGGGTCGGGCAGGTCGATGATGATAACGTCGAATTTTTCAGACGACCCTTCCAGCCATTTGGCGGCATCGTCGTTGACGACGTGCATTTTGGGATGGGACAGCGAGCCTTGGTTGAGCGCGCTCAAGGTGGCGGAGGTTCTAAAGGTGGCGGTCATGTCGGGGTCGAGATCGACCAAAGTCACATTTTTGACCTGCGGGTATTTCAAGACTTCGCGTGCCGCCAATCCGTCGCCGCCGCCGAGAATCAGGATGCGTTCGGCATGGGGCACCATCTGCATGGCAGGCAGAACAAGTGCTTCATGGTAACGTGCTTCGTCGCGTGAGGAGAATTGCAGGTTGCCGTTGATATAGAGACGGGTATCATCTTTCCAGCGTGTAACGACCAGCCGTTGGTAGGGAGAATGGCTTTGATAGACGACGGGATCGCCGAAATAGCTTTGTTCGGCTTTGAAAGAGATACGGTCGGCGTAGATGAAGAGCGTAATGAGCGCGGTCAATACGATAAACGCACGCGTACGGATGGCGTGATAGCGGGGTAATTCGGATTTGAATACGCGGGCGGTCAGATAGGCGACGGCGGCGTTGAAGATGCCAAACAACAAGGCGGAACGCGCCATGCCGAGTTTGGGGGCGAGCAGGAGCGGAAATAATAACGAGACGGCAAGTGCGCCCAAGTAGTCGAAAGTCAATACTTTGGAAACGAGTTCTTTAAACTCTGCGCCTTTTTGGTTTAACACGCGCATGACCAAAGGAATTTCCATGCCGACAACCATGCCGACAATCAGTACAAAAGCGTAGAGCAGGGTGCGGAACGGGGCGGCGGATAAACCGAAGGCCACAAATAATGCCAGCGCGGAAATACCGCCGATGATGCCGACCAGAAGTTCGATTTCGATAAAGCGGTGCAACACGTCTTTATCTTTGATGTATTGGGTCAGGTGGGCACCGATACCCATTGAAAACAGATAAAGCCCGATGACGGAGGAAAACTGCAAAATACTGTCGCCCAAAAGATAGCTTGCGAGCGCGGCGATGATAAGCTCGTAAGCGAGGCCGCAGCTTGCGACGATAAAAACGGAGATGATGAGGGTGCGGTGGGCGTTCATGATGACGTTTTTGTTGCTTGAGTGTGGGCAATGTAATGATTTTTAAGGTGGGCTGCAAGTTTAATTATAGGATGTAGAAAAGGCCGTCTGAACAAATTGTTTCAGACGGCCTTTAATCTGTCAGGCATTAATAGCGGTGTTTGAATACCATGCCCACTGCGTAAGAAGATTTTTTCGGCAAATCTTCGTCGTATTTCGGATTGACGTTTTCTTTCAACCAGCCGGCACCAAGTGTGGCGGTTGTTCGTTTGGAGAAGCTGTAATCGGTGCTGACGGCGACGTGTTTGTAGTCTTCGCCGACAGAGCTTTTACCGTAGGCAAAGCCGATTTGAGGTTTGAAATTGCCCACTTTGTATGAGCCGGACACCATAAATTCTTTGGTGTTGTTGATTTCTTTGTCGTAAGAACCGGCTACGTTGCCCGCTGCATCTTTCCATACGCCCCAGCAGCTGAAGCCGTCGCAAGTGTTTTTGGCGTATTGGAACGCAGCATCGACGGAGATTTTGTCTTTGCTGTATCCGGCCATGAATGCGTGTGCTTGGAAGTCTTTGGTTTCGGTTGGAGAGTCGTTGGGTGCGTATTCGGCAGCGTAGTGCGCGTTAAAGCCGTTGTTTGGGTGGTAGTAGTCTACACCCCAGCCGAAGACCCAGTCGCCGTCACGTTTTTTGTCCGGATTCCAGTCATTGTTGTTGCGCGCGGCATTGGAACCGGGGGAAACGTTGAATTTGAATTGGAAACCGTTTTTCCAAGGCGACTCATAAGCCATGGAAACACGGCGTTGGCCGAAGCGGGAAATTTTGCCGAACTCCAAAATCGGGCTGTTGGTGTCGAACGGGTTCAGATAAATGCTGTTCATGGGCGTACTGATGTAACCCATTTTGACGGTGCCAAGGTTTTTGTAGCTGTTGAGCGCGACGTATGAGTCGGCAGTACCCCAGCCGCCCCAGCGGTCGGAATCGAAGTAAATAAAGGAGCCAAGTTGCCATTTCAACCATAAGTCGTCGTTGAGTCGTACTTCATCGGAGAGATAAAGACTAGAACTTTTATCGGAAATGGTTGTATTGGTTACACCGGTTTTATTGTTGTGTTCTACCTCGGTCATGATGTAGATGGTGCCGCTCATTTTAGGTTCGGCGTGGGCGGCACTTAGGGAAGAGCCGATGAGGGCAGTGGCAATAAAGTAAGATAACTTCTTCATTTGATTCTCCTTTTTATGTCTTTTTCTTGCTTATGGCGAAAGAGTTCGGATAATCTTATTTGACAAAACATAAAAAATCAATACATTTGTAACTTATCGTAGGATAAATTGAAAAATAGTTTTCAGTTACGTATTTTTGTGTTAATTTGCCGACAATCTTAGACGGCTATTATTATTTCGATGGAATATGTGGTTTAAAACACTATTTTCATGGTTTGAAATGGATGATTTAACTATGCTAGAGAACTTCTAAATAAATGTAGTTGAGTGTAGTTTGAATAATCAGGCCGTCTGAAAAAGAAGAATACCCAAAAGAAGGAATGAAATATGGCCGGAAAAACCTATCCGCTGTTGGCTGCATCATTGGCTGCCGTATTCGCATTGTCAGCGTGCAGCCGCGATGTCAAACCTGCTCCTGAGTTTAAACGTACCGATTATGAGCGCGTGGTGGTCAGCAACGGCGTCGAGCCGGGTACGCTGGATCCTCAGATGAGCGGCGATATGGCGGCCGGTGCGATTATCCGTCAGTTGATGGATGGTTTGGTTGGTACGGATGCCGAAGGCAAAACCATTCCTGCTTTGGCGGAAAAATGGGAGAGCGAGGGCGAGCGTGTTTGGACCTTCCATCTGCGTGATGCCAAATGGAGCAATGGCGATCCGATTACTGCCGAAGATTTTGTATACAGCTTCCGCCGTCTTGCCGATCCGGCCACCGGCGCACCTTTCGGCAGCTATTTGGTCGATGCCCAAGTGGAAAATGCGGAAGATATATTAAACGGCAAAGCCAAGTCTGAGACATTGGGCGTCAAGGCGTTGGACGCGAAGACTCTGCAATTTACGCTGATTGCGCCCGTGCCTTATTTCCCCGATATGCTGATTCAGCAATTCACATTTCCGGTTCACCGCGCCACTGTCGAAAAATATGGCAATAAGTGGACGCAGCCCGGTCATTATGTTTCCAGTGGCGCTTATCTGTTAACGGATTGGAAAGTCAACAGCCACATCAATATGGAACGCAATCCCAATTATTACGATAAAGACAAAGTGGCCATTCCGAAGGCGGTTTTCTTGTCAGGTAGCGGCGAGTACAACCGTTATCGCGCCAATGAAATTGATGTGACTTACGGTATTCCCAGCGATCAGGTTAAAGTGGCGGATATTGAGTTTCCAGGGCAAGTGAAACGTACAACTTCTTTGTGCAGCTGGTATTTGGAGCCGAACCACGAAGCAGCGCCGTTTAACGATCCGCGCGTCCGCAAGGCACTCAATATGCTGACGCGCCGCGACATCGTCGTCAAAGTCGGCGGCCGTGGTGATACGCCTGCGTTCCAATTGACGCCGCCGCAAATGCAAGGTGTGATTCCTGTTTATCCGGAGTGGAAGGAGTGGACGCCTGAAAAACGCATCGAAACTGCACGCAAACTGTTGAACGAAGCAGGCTACAACGATGACCATCCGCTTGAGTTCGATATTTTGTACAGCACCAGCGAAGCGTCCAAAAAACAAATTACTGCCGTGCAGTCGGTGTGGAAAGCCGCCATTCCGTTTATCCGTCCGACTTTGTCCAACGAGGAATGGAAAACTTATTTGGATACGCGCGCGCAAGGTAATTTCAAGGTTTCGTTCAGCGGCTGGTGTTCCGATTTTAACGATCCGGCGGGCATGCTCAATATTTTGAAATCCAACAACTCAAACAATGCATTCCGCTACAAAAGCGCGGCGTTTGACACATTTATGAACAATACGCTGAAAGATGGCGTCAGCAAGGAAGCGCGCAGCCATCTCTATGCCGATGCGGAGAAGCAGCTTCAAGAAGACGCTGCGCTGATTCCGCTGTATCATCAGGTTGAAGTGCGTATGGTCAAACCCGATATTATCGGCTATTCCGACAAAGACCCTTTGCGGAACTATACGGTCAAGAGCTGGTCGTTCGCACCGAAAAAATAGATTGATTATAGACAGTACAAGTTTTCAGACGGCCTTGATGACAGAGGCCGTCTGAAACAACAGGAGACATAACACATGAAATCTGTACAACAACGTTTGTCCGCTTTACGCGAAGCCATGAAAAAACATGGTGTGGACGCGTTTGTCATTCCTTCCGCCGATCCTCACCTTTCCGAATACCTGCCCGAGCATTGGCAGGCACGTCGCGATTTTTCCGGCTTTACCGGTTCGGCCGGCACTTTGGTGGTGACCGCCGATAAGGCAGGCGTGTGGACGGACAGCCGCTATTGGGAACAGGCAGGCCAACAGCTTGCGCCAAACGGCATCGAGCTGCAAAAAATGGGCGTTGATGTGCCTTATACCGAGTGGTTGGCACAAAATCTGCCCGAGGGTGCAGTCGTCGGCGCGCCTGCCGATATGTTCGCACTCAGCGGCGAGCGCGGTTTGAAACAGGCACTTGCCGCCAAAAACATCCGCCTCGAATATCCTGAAACTTTGTTGGACGAAGTGTGGGACGACCGTCCTGCATTGCCGACTCCGGAAATCTACGTTCACCATCCCGACTATGTTTCCGAAACGGCGGCCGAAAAACTGGCCCGTATCCGTGCGGCCATGAAGGAGCAGGGCGCAGATGCGCATTTGGTTTCTTCTTTGGACGACATCGCTTGGATTACCAATCTGCGCGGCGATGATGTGCCGTTCAACCCTGTGTTCTTGTCCCATTTGTTTATCAGCCAAGACAAAGCCGTATTGTTTACCGATGCAGGCCGTCTGAAAGCCGAATCTGCCGAAGCCTTGAAAGTGGCAGGTTTTGAAGTGTTGCCTTATGCGCAAGCGGCGGACTACTTGGCAGGCGTTAACGGCGCATTGCTGATTGATCCTAACAAAACTGCTGTAGGCACTTTGCGCCGCCTGTCTGAAGACGTCCGTTTAATTGAAGCCATCCACCCAAGTACATTCTTCAAATCGGTTAAATCCGATGCCGACATCGCCCATATCCGCAATACCATGGCGGAAGACGGCGCGGCATTGTGCGGCTTCTTTGCCGAGTTTGAACAAATCTTGGCAGACGGCGGCGAATTGAGCGAGCTGGACATCGACGGCATGCTCTATAAACACCGCAGCCAACGTCCCGGCTTTATTTCGCCAAGTTTCGACACCATCGCCGGCTACAATGCCAATGCCGCCTTGCCTCATTACAGCGCGACACCGGAAAACAACAGCAAAATCAAAGGCGACGGTATGTTGCTGATTGATTCTGGCGGCCAATACTGGGGCGGTACGACCGACATCACGCGCGTGGTGCCTGTCGGCAATCCGAGTGCGGCCATGAAGCGCGACTACACTTTGGTGTTGAAGGCGCATATTTCTCTGGCGGAGACCATTTTCCCTGAAAACATCAAAGGCCCGATGATTGATGCCATCTGCCGCAAATCGCTCTGGCAGGCGCAATGCGATTACGGTCACGGTACAGGTCATGGTGTGGGCTATTTCCTCAATGTGCATGAAGGCCCGCAAAGCATTGCCGTTGCCGCCGTACCGCAACCGCATCACGCGATGAAGTCAGGCATGCTGACTTCCAACGAGCCGGGTCTTTACCGTCCGGGCAAATGGGGTATCCGTATCGAAAGCCTGGTAATCAACCGTCCGGTTGAAAACCCAGAGGAAACCGAGTTCGGCAAATTCCTGTATTTTGAAACCGTTACCCTCTGCCCAATCGATACGCGCCTGATCGATACCAAACTGATGACCGGCAGCGAAATCGAATGGCTGAACCAATATCACGCCGAAGTGCGCCGCCGTCTTGAGCCTTTGACAGAAGGCGCGGCCAAAGCATGGCTGATTGAACGCACCGAACCTTTGGCGCGTTAACGTGAAAGGCCGTCTGAAACGGCGGATACAAAGTTTCAGACGGCCTTATAACAACAATTATCTAAAAACTAAAAAAACCTTACCCGACTCCGAATAAAAACAATAACCCGGTCGGAATAGAGAGAGAAACCGGCGCGGCGACGTTACAGACGCCTGCTGCCATTCATCCGATTTCCGCTTCAGGTCAGCTTGTTTTCACGAGTCCGGTATGTTCAGACAGGACAGCCTGATTATGTTGAAATTCATCATCAAACGGATATGTGCTTCCATCCCGACCATGCTGGTGTTGATTACCGTATCTTTTTTCCTGATGCGGCTTGCACCGGGTAGCCCGTTCACAGGTGAACGCAATTTGCCGCCTGCGGTCATGGCCAACATTGAAGCCAAATACCACCTCAATGATCCGATGTACCTCCAATATTTCCACTACCTCAAGCAGTTGGCTCAGGGGGATTTGGGGCCGTCGTTCAAATATAAAGATTTCAGCGTTAATGAGTTGCTTGCCCAATCCCTGCCGGTATCGGCAGAACTTGGCTTCTACGCCTTTTTGATTGCCGCTATCTTCGGCATGTTTATCGGCATTATCGCCGCCTTAAAACAAAACAGCTGGCTGGATTATGCGCTGATGAGCGGCGCGATGACCGGTATCGTCGTTCCCAGTTTTGTGATGGCGCCGGTATTGGTGCTGGTGTTTGCCGTCAGACTGCAATGGCTGCCTGCGGGCGGTTGGAACGATGGCGCACTGATGAACTTGATTTTGCCCGTCGTTACTTTGTCCATCGGTTATGTATCCAGTATCGCGCGGATTACGCGCGGCGCGATGATTGAAGTATTGAACAGCCCTTTTATCCGCACGGCACGCGCCAAAGGCCTGCCCATGAGCCGCATCATCCTGCGCCATGCGCTGCGTCCCGCCATGCTGCCGATTGTTTCTTTCTTAGGCCCTGCATTCGTCGGCATCATCACCGGCTCCATTGTGATTGAAAACGTGTTCGGTATTCCCGGCGTCGGACAATTATTTGTCAACGGCGCACTCAACCGCGACTACGGCATGATTTTGGGTTTGACGATTTTGGTCGGCATTATGACCATTTTGTTCAACGCCATCCTCGATATTCTGTATGCCATTATTGACCCGAAAATCCGTTATTAATCCCATTTGCGCAAAGGCCGTCTGAAACGTTCAGACGGCCTGAAGAAAGAATAAAAAGCGAGAGAGAACATTATGTTATTCAAAAAGAAGCAGACTCAGGCCCTCGCAGAGGCAGCAGAATACGCCCAAGTACACGGCAAAAGCCTGTGGAGCGACGCATGGCGGCGTTTTAAACAGAACAAAGCGGCGGTGTACAGCATTATCATCCTGTTGCTGATCAGTATTTTTGTGATTGTGGCACCATGGATTGTCCGCTACACCTACGACTTTACCGACTGGGACAATATGCAGATTCCGCCGTCCTTTTCTACCCATCACTATCTGGGTACGGATTTGCTCGGTCGTGATTTGCTGTCGCGTGCGGCAACCGGCGGACGTATTTCCTTGCTGGTCGGTGTGGCCGGCGCATTGGTGGCCGTTGTCATCGGTACGCTTTATGGCGCGATTGCCGGCTTTATCGGCGGTAAGCTCGATTCGCTGATGATGCGCTTTTTGGAAATTTTGAACGCGTTTCCGTTTATGTTTTTCGTGATTCTGCTGACCACATTCTTCGGCCGCAACCTGCTTTTGATTTTTGCCGCCGTGGGTTTGGTGTCTTGGCTGGACGTGGCGCGTATCGTGCGCGGTCAAACCTTGAGCTTGAAGCATAAAGAGTTTGTCGAAGCAGCGCGTGTGAGCGGTGTGGCGAAACGTAAAATCGTAACGCGCCACATTATTCCGAATGTTTTAGGCGTGGTGATGGTGTATGCCTCTTTGCTGGTGCCGGGCATGATTATGTTTGAATCCTTCTTGAGCTTCTTGGGCTTGGGCGTGCAAGAGCCGATGACCAGTTGGGGTTCGATGTTGCAAGAAGGCGCGATTTCGATGGAGGCCGCACCATGGCAGCTGCTCGTGCCGAGTTTCTTCTTGGTAACCACTTTGTTCTGTTTCAACTTTATCGGCGACGGCCTGCGCGATGCGCTCGACCCGAAAGACCGCTAAACCGCAACCAAAAGGATAATCAAAATGACAAAACAGTTACTGGTTGTAGAAAATCTGGACATCAATTTTGAATTGCATGAAAAAAACGTGCATGCCGTGCGTAATGTCAGCTTTAAAGTGGCAGAGGGCGAAACATTGGCTTTGGTCGGCGAATCCGGCTCGGGCAAATCTGTAACATCTATGTCCGTTATGCGCCTGCTGCCTGAGAAATTTGCCCGATACAGCAAAGATTCGCGCATTACTTTTGACGGCATTTCCATTTTGGATGCCGATGAGAAAACCCTGCGTGATTTGCGCGGCAATCGCATCAGCGTGATTTTCCAAGAGCCGATGACCTCGCTCAATCCGTTTATGCGTATCGGTACGCAACTGATTGAAGCGGCGCGTGTGCACAATAAAAAGCTCGGCCGCAAAGAAGCAGGGCAGAAAGCATTGGCATTGTTGGAACGTGTGGGCATCAAAGAAGCCGAGCGCCGCATGAAACAATATCCGCACGAGTTTTCCGGCGGTCAGCTGCAACGCATTATGATTGCCATGGCGCTCATCAATGAACCTGACCTGCTGATTGCCGATGAGCCGACCACGGCTTTGGATGTGACCATTCAAGCCGAGATTCTCGATTTGCTCCATGATTTGCAACAGCAAATGGGCATGGCGATTATCTTCATTACCCACGATTTGGGTTTGGCGGAACACTATTCCAAAACCGTCTGCGTCATGCGTAACGGCGAAATTGTCGAGCGCGGCAAAATCAAAGAAGTATTTGCCCATCCGAAACACGAATATACCGCCGAACTCATCAATGCCATTCCAAAAGGCATGAAAGAGCCGGAAGAAAACAACGCCGGTGTGTTAATCGATGCCGATAATGTCAATGTTTCTTTCGTATTGAAGCAAAATTTTTTCGGCAAGCCGCTCAAAACTTTTGATGCGGTCAAAGGCATCAGCCTCAAAATTAAAGAAGGCGAAACATTGGGCGTCGTCGGCGAGTCCGGTTCCGGCAAATCCACGCTGGGCAAAGCCGTCATGCAGATGCTGCCTTATACCGGCCATATCTCCTTTGAAGGCAAAGACCTGAAAAACTATACCGCCGAAGAAGCACGCCGTCTGAAATCGCAACGGCAAATTGTGTTCCAAGATCCGTTCGGTTCGCTTTCTCCACGCTTGACCGTTGGCGAAATTATTGGAGAAGGTTTGACGGTTCATCATCCCGAGATGACCAAAAAAGAACGTATCCAACGCGTTTTGGAAGTCATGAAGGAAGTGTCCCTGCCGCTTGATGCGCTCAACCGTTATCCGCACGAATTTTCCGGCGGCCAGCGTCAGCGTATCGCCATTGCACGCGCCGTTATCCTGCGCCCGAAATTCATCCTTTTGGACGAGCCGACTTCTGCACTTGACCGCTCCGTACAATCCAAAGTGGTCGAACTTTTGCGCGATTTGCAGAAGAAATACGGCCTGACTTATATGTTCATCAGTCATGACCTGTCTGTCGTGCGCGCTGTCAGCGACAATGTGATTGTGATGAAGCAGGGCGAAATGGTTGAGTACGGCAGCGCGGATCAGATTTTCCACCATCCGCAAAACGACTATACCAAACGTTTGATTAACGCCGCATTTGATTTGTAGAAAAGGAAAAGGCCGTCTGAAGTAGTTTTCAGACGGCCTTTGGTTTTGTATTCGGTTATAAACAGGGAAGGGGTACTTGGATAGGTATAAAGTTTAAAAGGCCGTCTGAAACCGGATAGGGAAGTTTCATACAGCCTTTTGTTTATCGATAATGTTGACCTATCAACATAAACTTAAATTTCAAAAGGACAAAAATAAAAAAAGACTTGAATCAATCAAGTCTTTATATCCTTATCAAGGATGGCGGAAGCGGTGAGATTCGAACTCACGGAGGGCTATCAACCCTCGACGGTTTTCAAGACCGTTGCATTAAACCGCTCTGCCACGCTTCCGTTCTTGAAGCCGTAATACTAATGGAACTTACGGCCTTTGCCAAGAGGTATTTTAGAAAAAATATCTAGGATTCTGTTTTTATTTGGATTGTTCTTCACGCATGAATACCCATTCGGCTTCGTTTGAAGCTGCTTCATTGAATGAATAGCCCTCGTAGTCGAAATTTTTGAGTATTTCAGGCTCGGTAATGCCGTGTTCTGCCGCGTAGCGCACCATCAAACCGCGTGCACGCTTGGCGTAGAAGCTGATGATTTTGTATTTGCCGTTTTTCTCATCTTTAAAAATCGGTGTAATCAGGCGTGCGTTGAGTTTTTTGGTGTTGACGGATTTGAAATATTCTTGTGAGGCGAGGTTGATTAAAACGTCGCTATCGGCCTGCTTCAGCGTTTGGTTGAGCAGGTCGGTAATTTTATCGCCCCAAAATTCGTAGAGGTTTTTGCCGCGCGAGTTGGCAAAGGCCGTGCCCATTTCCAAGCGGTAGGGCTGCATCAAGTCGAGCGGGCGCAGTATGCCGTATAGGCCGGAGAGCAGGCGGACGTGTTGTTGCAGGTAGTCGATTTGCTCCGGTTTGAGCGTATTGGCGGCGATGCCTTCATAGACGTCGCCGTTGAACATAAATACGGCTTGTTTGGCGTTTTCAGGGGTAAACGGCGTGTGCCATACGGCATTGCGTTCGGCGTTGAGCAGGGCGATTTTGTCGGAAACATGCATCAGCTCGGCGATTTGTTGGGGGGCAAGCTGGCGCAACTCCTGCATCAGGATTTCTGCTTCGGGCAGAAGGTCGGGCAGGGTAAAGCTGCTGACGGGGGAGGGGTCTTTTTCGTTGAGGTTTTTGGCTGGGGATAAGACAAAAAACATAATAATTTCGGCTTTGAAATGAATAATGTGTGGGATTGTAGGTTTAAAATCGGGGAAGAACAAGACGGGCTAAACGCATTAATTGAATGCTTTTATTGAAACGTATTTCTGTTGAAAGTAAAATTCGAAGCTTCCCCCTGTTTCTGACATTTCTACTTGAGGAGAATATCATGTCTAAAACCATTATTCATACCGACAAAGCCCCTGCCGCGATTGGCGCATACAGCCAAGCAGTCCGCGCAGGCGATACGGTTTATATGAGCGGTCAGATTCCTTTGGATCCAGCTACGATGACTGTGGTCGGCAATGGCGACTTCCGCGCCGAAGCAGTGCAAGTATTTAAAAACCTGCAAGCCGTAGCCGAAGCGGCCGGCGTTTCTTTAAACGATATCGTCAAACTCAATGCTTATTTGACGGATTTGGCCAACTTTGCCGTGTTCAATGAAGTGATGGCTGAATTTATCGAACAACCTTTCCCTGCGCGTGCGGCGGTTGGCGTGGCCAGCCTGCCTAAAGGTGTTCAGGTTGAAGCGGAAGCAGTATTGGTTTTAAACGCATAATTGATGTTTCAGACGGCCTGGGCTGGGCTTGAGGCCGTCTGAAAATAATAACAACGGAAAACAATAATAATGGCACATTACGCAATCGGAGACATTCAAGGCTGTTTTGACGAGCTGACTTTGTTGCTTGCCAAAATCGGCTTTAATCATGGTACGGACACCCTTTGGCTGGTCGGCGATATTGTCAATCGCGGCCCGAAGTCCTTGGAAACCCTGGAATTTGCCAAAGAGCATGACAGCAGTGTGCAAATGGTTTTGGGCAATCATGATTTACATCTTTTGGCAGTCGGTTGCGGTGAAGGAACGCTTAAGCGCAGCGATACGGTTGAGCCGATTTTGACCCATCCCGATAGTCATGCCATGCTTGACTGGCTGCGTCATCAACCGCTTTTGGTACGCGGCGACAGGCATGTGATGGTGCATGCTGGTATTTTGCCGCAATGGTCGGTTGATAAAGCCGAAAGTCTTGCCAGAGAAGCTGAGGATGAATTGCAAGGTAAAAAGTACAGGAAATTTTTTGGCAAAATGTACGGCAACAAGCCGACCGAGTGGACGGACGATTTGACAGGCTATGAGCGCCTACGCATGATTATCAACGTCTTTACCCGTATGCGTGCGCTGACGTACAAAGGCGAATTGGATTACGAATATAAATCCACTCTGAAAAAAATGCCGCTTTACCTGCGCCCTTGGTTTAAAGCGCCTGATAGGCAGAATTTGGATTATATTACCGTTTTCGGACATTGGTCGTCATTGGGCTACGTTAATACCGATCAGGTTATCGCTTTGGACACCGGCGCGTTGTGGGGTGGAGAGCTGACAGCGGTCAATTTGGATACCAATGAAGTGATACAGGTACCGTCCTTGGGCGGATTGGATTGGAAAACGGCATTGAAATAGTTTGAATAAGATAAAAGGCCGTCTGAAATGTTTCAGACGGCCTTTTATATTGGTTAATCCAAAGAAGGCAGGAGTTTGTCCGGATTCATAATGCCATAAGGGTCAAGCTGATTTTTGATGGCATGCATCAGAACGAGTTCAGCCTGCGTACGCACTCGGGGCAGCCAATGTTTTTTAATAATGCCTACGCCGTGTTCGGCAGCAATCGTGCCGTGGCAGGCAAGGATGTTTTCATAAACAATGGTATTGACGGCGTCTTCGTATTGGTAGGCTTCGTTGCTCAATACGTTGGGCAGGAATGTATTATAATGTAGGCTGCCGTCGCCTAAATGTCCGAAGCAGACAATTTGTATGCCGGGAAAACGGGTTTCCAGGTCAGGGGCGCATTGGCGGATAAAGGCGGCCACTTGGGCGATAGGGACGGCGATGTCGTGTTTGATGCTGGTACCGAGTTTGCGTTGGGAGGCGGAAATATTTTCACGCAAGGTCCATAAGTCGGAGCGCTCTTGCTCGGATTGCGCCAAGATACTGTTTTCCCATCCGTTTTGATAGAGAAATTCGGCAAGCTTTTCATCCAGTCCGGCATCAGGAACGGAATCTGCGAGTTCAATTAAAATATGCCATTCCGCATCGGCAGGCTTTTTGAGTTGGCTGAATTCCGAAGATAAATCGAGGGCAAAGCGGCTGATCAGCTCGAAGCTGGTCAAGCGCTCGGCAAAATGGCCTTGTACCGCAGTCAAAAGCGAGACGGCGGATTCAATATCGTCTAAACTTACCCATGCTGTCGCTTTGGTTTTGGGCTGGGCAAAGAGTTTGAGTGTGGCGGCGGTAATAATGCCCAATGTTCCTTCGCTGCCGATAAAAAGATGGCGCAAATCGTAGCCGGTCGTGTTTTTGTGCAGGGGCTGAAGGTGGGAAACCAGTTCGCCGTTTGGTAAAACGACTTCCAAACCCAATACCAAATCACGCATGCTGCCGTAGCGCAAGACATTCAAACCGCCGGCATTACAGGCGATATTGCCGCCGATTTGGCAAGAGCCTTCGCTGGCAAGGCTGAGCGGAAACAGTCGTCCGGCTTCGGCTGCCGCCTTTTGAGCATTTTGCAAAATCACGCCAGCTTCAACCGTCATGCTGTTGTCGGCAAGGTTGATATCGCGGATGCGGTTTAGCTTGGAGAGGTTGAGCAGTACGCCCTCGGTGGTTACCGTTGCGCCGCATAATCCGGTATTGCCACCTTGCGGGGTGACACGGATGCGGTTTTCAAAACAGAAACGCATGATTTTCTGCACGCTTTCGACAGAGTTCGGCTGTAAGACAATATCCGGAGAAGAAGTAAAACGGCAGCGTTGGTCGTTTAACAAGGCCGGAGTGGCTTCGATGATTTCAGAGGCAGAAAGAAACGTTGCAAAACGGTCGTGAAGGTGCATGGCAGTCAGGCGGAAAAGTCGGGAAGGGGAGTGTGAGGAATGTAAAAAAGCAGGATACGCAATGGTATCCTGCTTTTCTTATATTCAAAAGAATATTATTTAGCAGCTTCAGAAGCAGCGGCTTCAGTAGCAGATGCAGCAGCTTCAGTAGCAGAAGCAGCAGCTTCAGTAGCTTCGGTAGCAGCAGAAGCGGCAGCTTCAGTAGCAGATGCAGCAGCTTCAGTAGCAGATGCAGCGGCTTCGGAAGCAGCAGAAGCGGCAGAAGCAGCAGTTTCAGCAGCTTTATCAGCACCGCCACAAGCGGCCAAAGCTAAAGACAACAAAGCAGCAGCGAACAGAGATTTTTTCATTTTTAAGAACCTTTTTTAAATCGATTTAAACTAAAAATAGCCGTCAGACGGCCTATACAGTAGAAATTCATTGCTGAATTTTTCAATATTATGCCCCACGGGATAGGTCAATGCAACGTTGCGTAACCGTTTGCCGGCTAAAATCAATACGAAAATAGTGAAAATAATGTAAATCATATTGGCGCGCGAAAAATCATCTAAAAATATTCATTATTAATGAAGATTTTAAAAATACATTGTATTCAATGAGTTGTGTATTTTTATTTGTTATTGGTTTTAAGGGTTTGGAATGTTTTTGCTTTGAGGAAGTTTTTTGTAATCTAATCACTTTGTGTTGTGAAAAAGCAACTTTTGCGTATTGAAATCATTTGATTTTGCTTTTTTATATAGGCTTTTATCTTTTTGTTGTATTTGCACAAGGTATTTATTAAAGCAAGCCGATTGTTTGGTTGCGACTATGATAGAATAACCGTAGCGCAACTTTTAAATATTGATTAAGGACGGCATGATGTCTATTGTTAAAAATTCCGTAGTTTCCCTGCATTATGAAATGTACGATGCCAACAACCAACTGTTGGACAAAACCGAAGAGCCGATTGCTTACCTGCATGGCGGTTATGACGGTATTTTCCCTTTGGTGGAAGAAGCGTTGCACGGCAAAAATGTAGGCGATACCGTTGAAGTGGCTTTGTCGCCCGATGATGCTTTCGGCGAGCAAGATCCTGAGCTGGTGCGCATTGAAGATGTCAGCGTGTTCCCTGTTGAAGTTGAAGTCGGCATGATGTTTGAAGCCGATGATCCGGAAACCGGCGATGTATTGATTTATCGTGTAACCGATGTTGCCGACGGTAAAGCCGTAGTGGACGGCAACCATCCTTTGGCCGGTATGAAAGTATTGTTCAAAGCGACCGTTGAAGGTGTGCGCGATGCGACTGAGGAAGAAATTGCCCACGGTCACGTACATGGCCCGCACGGTCATCACCACCACTAATCAGGCTTGAAACATGATAAAGGCCGTCTGAAAAGGAATGAAACCTTCCTTTTCAGACGGCCTTTGAGTTTTTACAAGACAGATAAATAGGAAATTTTGGCTCAGGTCAAATCAAGCGGGGAAATATGGATTTTGTTAGAGACTACAATGAATTACATGTAACGGTGCGACAAAATCTGTATTAAGATTCAGATGTTGGTAAAACAGGCAGAATGCAATGAGTGAAACATTGGAGCAGCAGGCTGTAGAGGCCGGTATTGATTTAGGCTACCACGACATCAACGGTACATATCATGCGACCAAACCTGAAGTTTTGGAATCGATCGTTGCTGTTTTGGACAAAAGCAAACCGGATTCAGACGGCCTTTATCTGAATACGATGGTTGCGCATGAAAACGGCGAAGAATCTTTACAGATGCCGTCTGAATTTCATGGTGCGGAAGTGGTCGTATTGAGTGATGAGGCGGATGAGTGCCAGAACTTGACTTTATATCCGGGCGACAACGATACGCTTTGGATTAAGCTGCCCCAACTGGCTTGCGGTTATTACACTTTGTCGGTCGAGACCGGCGGCAAATGTCGCCTTGTACGCCTGATTGTCGCGCCTGAATCGGTTTACCAACCCAAACTGCTTGCCAATGGCGGTCGGATGAATGGTCTGACCATGCATTTGTATAGCCTGCGTTCCGAGCGCAACTGGGGCATAGGCGACTTTACCGATTTGCTGAATCTGATGAAATATGCGGCGGAGAAAAAGCTGGATTTTGTCGGTATCAACCCTTTACACGCCTTGTTTACCAGCAAGCCTGCCTTTGCCAGCCCGTATAGCCCTTCTTCGCGCGAATGGCTTAATCCGATTTATTTGGATATCGAGAAAGTCGGCGCGTTTACTTATAACGAGCAACTGAAAAACTGGCTGGCTCAACCGAAAATCCGTCAGCGCATTGCCGCTTTACGTATTACGGAAACGGTGACTTATACAGCGGTTTGGGCATGCAAGCGTGATGCGTTGCACATGGCGTTTAACGCGTTTGAACAAGATACTTGCGAAGCTGCGGCAAATGAACGGGCTGCATTTGAAGCATTTGTATTAGAAAAAGGCAAGGCTTTGCAGGGCTTCGGTTTGTTTGAGGCTTTGGACCAGTATTACAGCCGTCCCGGACAAGTGGGTTGGCAGTCATGGCCGTCTGAATTTCATCAGCCTGATGGCGAAGCGGTAGAAAAATTCGCGCGCAGCCATGAGCGGGAAATCCGTTTTTATATGTGGTTGCAATGGCTTTGCGCGGAGCAGTTACACGAAGTCAACCAAGCCGCTGCCGAATACGGTGTCAAACTCGGCATTTACGGCGATTTGGCAGTCGGCGTGGCGCGCGGCAGCGCGGATACTTGGTTGAACCGCCAAGATTATTGTATGGACTTGTCAGTCGGCGCGCCGCCCGATCCTTTGGGGCCGACAGGGCAGAATTGGGATTTGCCGCCGCTTAATCCGTCGATGTTGAAGCATACGGGCTATGAGAAGTTTGCCCATTTGTTGCGCGAAAACATGCGCCTGTATGGCGTGTTGCGGATTGACCATGTGATGGCATTGTGTCGTTTGTGGTGGGTGTTAAACGGTAAAACAGCAGATTTCGGCGCGTATGTGCATTACGATGCCGAAGTGATGTTTGCTATTTTGGTATTGGAAAGCCGGCGCAACCGTTGCGTCATTATCGGCGAGGATTTGGGTACGGTACCTGACGAAGCCCGCCATCTGCTCAACCGCTATCAGGTGTTCTCGTACAAAGTAATGTATTTCAGCAAGGGCTGGAACGGTTTCCAATTACCTGAAGAATACCCCGAGCAGGCGATTACGGTCATCAGCACCCACGATGTCGCGCCCTTGGCAGGTTATTGGATAGGCAAAGATTTGGATACGATGTTCAGACTCGGTACTTTGCCTGATGCAACCGCTTTTCAGACGGCCTTGGATGAACGCGAACACGATAAAGCCGATTTGCTGGATAAATTGAAAGATACCGGCTGTCTGGGTGCAGACGTACAAATGCCGGCAAAAGCCGATGAAACCTTGCTGGCGGCTTTGCACAAATACGGCGCATTGAGCCGCAGCAAACTTTACGCCGTACAACTGGAAAACCTGCTGGGCGTTATCGACAATCTGAATGTCCCGGGTGTAACCGAAGGCTATCCGAACTGGGCGCAAAAAATGCCGGTTTCTTTGGAAGATTTCCTACAACACCGCCTCATGGGCGGCCAACTTGCCATTATTGACGAGGTACGCATGAAAACAAACAGCCAAATCAAGACTTATCATGAACTTGACCAAATCGAGCGCGATACGGTCGAAAGCCTGTTTCTTGCCACCCATAGCGATGTGTTCGCTTATCTGGGACGACACCGCCTTGCAGAGGGTGATGAAGTAGTACGCGTTTTGATTCCAGGCGCAGTAAGCGTGGATATCGTGAACCGCCGCAGCGGCGAACTCATCGTGCCGTCTGAAAAAATTGATGAACGCGGTTTCTTTGTGGCCGTCTTGCCCGATGATGCGTCCGATTACGCTTTGCGTATCCGTTACACCGAAGACACCGAGCCAGTGATTGAAGAAGACCCTTATCATTTCGGCTCTGCGTTGCAAGACATGGATTCCTGGCTGTTGGCCGAAGGCAAACACCTGCGTCCTTATGAGACTTTAGGCGCGCATTTTGCCGAGTTGGACGGCGTGAAAGGCGTATGTTTTGCCGTATGGGCGCCAAATGCGCAACGCGTTTCCGTTATCGGCGAGTTCAACAACTGGGACGGCCGCCGCCATGTGATGCGTTTCCACCGCGACAACGGCATTTGGGACATCTTCATTCCTGCCGTCAAACTCAATGCCCTCTACAAATTTGAAATCCGCGATGCCAACGGTAATGTACGTGAAAAAGCCGACCCGTATGCTTTCGGTGCGGAACTGCGCCCGACCACGGCATCTATCGTGCGCGGTTTGCCTGACGAAGTGGAAGAACCGGCTTTCCGCGCCCGTGCCAACGCCATTGATGCGCCGATCAGCATTTATGAAGTGCATTTGGGTTCGTGGAAACGCAATCCGGAAAACAACTTCTGGCTGACTTACGAAGAGCTGGCCAAAGAATTGGTGGCATACGTCAAAGACATGGGCTTTACCCATATCGAGTTTCTGCCTGTTTCCGAATATCCGTTTGACGGCTCATGGGGCTATCAGGCAACCGGTTTGTATGCGCCAACCAGTCGTTTCGGTTCGCCGGAAGAATTGCGCGCATTGATTAAAGCCGCGCACAACGAGGGCATCAGTGTTATCCTCGACTGGGTGGTCGGCCATTTCCCAACCGATGATCACGGCCTGGCCAAGTTTGACGGCACCGCGCTGTACGAACACGCCGACCCGCGCGAAGGCTACCATCAAGACTGGAACACCCTGATTTACAACTTCGGCAGAAACGAAGTGAAAAACTTCCTGCAAGGCAACGCCCTGTATTGGATAGAACGTTTCGGCTTCGACGGTATCCGTGTTGACGCGGTTGCTTCCATGATTTACCGCAACTACTCGCGCAAAGACGGCGAGTGGATTCCGAACCAATACGGCGGCCATGAAAATCTTGAAGCCATCGCTTTCCTGCGCGATACCAACACCATGTTGAAAGAAGAAGTTCCGGCTGCGACCGAAATTGCCGAAGAATCCACTTCATTCGCCAATGTGACCCGTCAAGAAGGTTTGAACTTTAGCTTCAAATGGAATATGGGCTGGATGAACGATACTTTGCGTTACATGATGGAAGACCCCATCAACCGCAAATATCACCACAACAAAATGACCTTCGGCATGATGTACCAGTACAGCGAAAACTTCGTCCTGCCACTTTCACACGATGAAGTCGTACACGGCAAACGCTCGCTGCTCGGACGTATGCCCGGCGACTGCTGGCAGCAATTTGCCAACCTGCGCGCCTACTACGGCTTTATGTACGGTTTCCCTGGCAAAAAACTCTTGTTTATGGGCAGCGAGTTTGCACAAGGCCGCGAGTGGAACTACAACGAAGGACTGGATTGGTTCCTGCTGGAGCAAGAGGGCGGCTGGCACAAAGGCGTACAAGACTTCGTGCGCGAATTGAACCATGTCTATAAAGGCACCGCGCCGCTTTACCAATTGGACCAATGGCCGGAAGGCTTCGAATGGCTGGTCGCCGACGACGGCAACAATTCCGTTTTCGTCTTCGAACGCCGCGACCGCGAAGGCAACCGCGTTATCGTCATCAGCAACTTCACGCCTGTGGTGCGCGAAGGCTATCGTTTTGGCGTGAATTCTGCCGGCGAATACCGCGAAATCCTCAATTCAGACGACCTGCATTACAAAGGCAGCGGCGTTTCTGCCGGCGCAACGGTGGAGACAGAAGAAGTTTGGTCGCATGGCAAACCAAATTCCTTGTCTGTTACCGTGCCGCCGTTGGCAACCGTTTACCTGTATCAGGCGGCAGTCAAAGACGAAGCGTAAATCAACTTTGAGGGTGGGCATCATGCCTGCCCAATCAGCTGAAAATTAAAAGATAGTGACATCAATATGACTCAAGGCCGTCTGAAAGATTTTCAGACGGCCTTATATTGGACACGAAACCAAATACATACCAAGGAATCATTCTATGTCTGCCAAATCATGGCATATCGAGGAAGGCAAGCCTTATCCCATGGGCGCGACCCTGACAAGCAAGGGCGCGAATTTTACCTTGTTTTCCATCAATGCCGAAAAGGTCGAATTGTGTCTGTTTGATAAGGGTAAAGAAACCCGTTTGGAGATGCCTTCGCGGCGCGGTTCGGTATTTTACGGATTTGTGCCGGACGTTAAGGCAGGGCAGCGATACGGTTTCCGCGTGTATGGACGTGAAAACGCAGAATACGGCTCATGTTTTAATTCCAATAAATTGCTGATTGACCCGTATTCCAAAAAAATTGACGGTAAACCAAGCTACCGTACTGCCGAAGAAATGGCATGGTTCAGACCGGAAGATGAACGCGACAATGCCGCCGTTGCGCCGAAAAGCGTCGTGGTCGGACGCAGCCGATTCAATTGGGCCAAAGATTGCCGTCCGGAAATACCGTGGGGCAAAACCGTCATTTATGAAGCCCATGTCAAAGGGTTGACCAAGCAATTCCCCGATTTGAAGTACGCAGGCACTTATAAAGCCTTGTGCGATAAACGGGTTTTGGCCTATTTGCAAGAATTGGGGGTAACGACGGTCGAGCTGCTGCCGATTCATCATCATCTGGATGAATACCATCTTCAGCAGATGGGTTTGAGCAATTATTGGGGCTACAACACTTATTCCCATTTTGCCGTCGAACCGTCTTATGCCGACAATCCCGAACGTGCGGCGGCGGAATTTAAACAAGCGGTCAAAGCACTGCATCAGGCAGGTTTGGAAGTGATTTTGGATGTCGTGTACAACCACACGGCCGAGCAGGACGACAAAGGCCCGATGCTGTGTCAGCGCGGTATCGATAACACCTTATGGTATTGGCACACCCCTTACGGCAATTATGAAAACTGGTCGGGTTGCGGCAATACGCTCAATATTGTCCGGCGTGACGTTACCCGTTGGGCGGCAGACAGCCTGCGCTATTGGGCGGAAGAGTTTCATGTCGACGGCTTTCGTTTCGATTTGGGAACCGTATTGGGACGCGAGCCTGATTTCCAATCGTATGGCCGTTTTTTCCAAGTCTTGTATCAAGACCCGGTATTGGCCGGTTTGAAGCTGATTGTCGAAGCATGGGACATCGGCGAGGGCGGCTATCACTTGGGCAATTTCCCGCAACCTTTTGCCGAATGGAACGGCCGTTTCCGCGATGATATGCGAGCGTTTTGGTCATGGGAAAGCGGCAATTTGGGCGCATTTGCCGAACGTTTGGCCGGGTCGTCCGATATTTTCAACCACAGCGGCCGCCATCCGTCCGCCAGCATCAACTTCATCACTGCACACGACGGCTTCACTCTACGCGATTTGGTCAGCTACAACGAAAAACACAACGAAGCCAACGGCGAAAACAACCGCGACGGGCATAATGAAAACATCAGCTACAACCACGGCGTAGAAGGCGAAACCGATGATGAAGAGGTTTTGCTCAACCGCGAATACACTTCCAAAGCGCTGCTTGCCTCCTTATTTTTATCCAACGGTACGCCCATGCTTTTGGCCGGCGATGAGTTCGGCAACAGTCAGCACGGCAACAACAACAGCTACTGCCAAGATAATCCGATTACATGGTTGGATTGGCAAAATGAGTCCCATGTGTTGCAAGATTACACTCAAGAGCTGATACGCGTCCGCAGCCGAATCAAGCTGCTGACAGATGATTGCTGGTGGCAAAAAGAGCGTGTGCAATGGCTCAATTCCGATAGCAGCCCGATGACCGAATATTGTTGGCACAACAGGGGCAGTAAGGCGATTCAGGTTGTTTTGGACGATGAATGGCTGCTGTTGGTCAATGCCAAACGTAGTCGTCAGTTATTTAACCTGCCTCAAGGCAATTGGGAAATTTCTTGCGTACCATCTGAGAAATTTAATTACGAAGAATCAGGAAAATGTGTTGTTGAGCATATGGGGATTTGGATTTTACATAAAACAAATTAAATGAGAATTAAACTATTGATTGATTAACTCTTTGATATTTTGTCGATATTTGTTCATTTTTAGCTTGGTAGTATAAATTGAAAATGCCGATAAGATGATGAATGGTTTAATTGTTAATTGAATGTTTTATAAAGAAAAATATATCCTTTTTTTTGAATCTTTCCGCTATAATCTCCTTAGTTTGTAACAAATCTACGCACCATTCCTTTCAGACGGCCTGTTGCCGTTGTCAGGCCGTCTGAAAACCGAGTTTCGTTGTTTTTAATAAAACCATCAGGCGCGTTGTCCAGTGCCTCACGCTAGAGAAAGGCTTCCATGGCTAAGAAAAAACTCCCCATCTCCGGTTACGATTATGTAATGCCTAAACCGGACGCCGAAACCATCCGCAAGTCCATCGTTTACAAGCTGATTTTCATCTTGGGCGTAGATCCGAAGGAGGCAACTTCACACCAATGGCTCAACGCCGCCATGCTTGCCGCGCGTGACCTGATTGCGGAAGATTTCCTCAAAACACGCCGCGCCCACATCGATAACAGCAAACGCATGGTTTATTACCTGTCTATGGAATTCCTGCTTGGACGTTCGTTTGTCAACGCGCTGATTAACGAAGGCGTTTATGCCGAGTTTGAAGAAGCCTTCAAGCAACTGGGCAAAGAATTTGCCGATGTATGCGAACAAGAAGAAGATCCGGGTTTGGGTAATGGCGGTTTGGGCCGTCTGGCCGCCTGCTTCCTCGACTCTTTGGCAACCCTGCGCATTCCGGCCATGGGCTACGGTATCCGTTACCAATACGGTATGTTCAAACAAGAAATCGTGGATGGCCAACAAGTTGAAAAACCTGATTTGTGGCTCGACCAAGATTTGGCATGGCAATTTGCCCGTCCGAACAAACAATATTCCGTCCGTTTCGGCGGTCAAGTGTTGAACTTGGGCGACAAAAAAGAATGGCAGCCGAGCGAAGAAATTTCCGCTTGGGCATACGATGAAATCATTCCGGGCTATGGCGGTGAATGTGCCAACCCATTGCGTTTGTGGACCGCACACGCAGGCAACCTGTTTGACCTTGCCGACTTCAACCGAGGCGATTATGCCTCTGCCGTTCGCGCACAAAACAGCGACGAAAATATCTCACGCGTTCTGTATCCGAACGACTCCACCGATTCCGGCCGCGAATTGCGCCTGAAGCAAGAATACTTCTTGGTTTCCGCTTCCGTTCAAGACATCGTCGCCCGCCACAAATGCCGTTTCCCAAGCATCCGCACTTTGGCGGACGAAGTCGCCATCCATTTGAACGACACCCATCCGGTGCTCGCTATTCCAGAATTGATGCGCATCCTGATTGACGAAGAGGGCATCGCATGGACTGAAGCATGGAATATGTGCTGTAAGATTTTCTCTTACACCAACCACACATTGATGAGCGAAGCCTTGGAAACTTGGCAGGTTGACCTGATGGGCCGTCTGCTGCCGCGCCACTTGGACATCATCTTTGAGATCAACGCCTACTTCCTCAATGCCTTACGCGCCATCGGCAACTTCGACGATGACTTTGTCCGCCGCGTATCCATTATTGACGAAACCCACGGCCGTCGCGTCCGCATGGCATGGCTTGCCGTGATCGGTTCGCACAAAGTCAACGGCGTGGCCAAAATCCACTCCGATTTGATGACCACATCCATCTTCGCCGACTTTGCCAAAGTGTTCCCAGAACGCTTTACCAACGTAACCAACGGCGTAACCCCGCGCCGCTGGATCAACATCGCCAACCCGGGCCTGACCAAATTCTTGGACAAACATCTGGGCGACGAAGACTGGCGTCTGCATTTGGATAACTTGACCAAGCTCAACGACAAAGTGGACGATGCCTCCGTACAGGCAGAATTCGGCGAAGTGAAAAAAGCCGCCAAAGAGCGCCTTGCCAAATACATCGAAACCGAGCTGGGCATCAAGGTTAATACCGATGCACTTTTCGATATCCAAATCAAACGAATCCACGAGTACAAACGTCAAGCATTGAACGTGATGCATATCGTCGACCGCTACAACAAAATCCTGGAAAACCCAGATTTCGATTGGCAGCCACGCGTGTTCATCTTTGCCGGTAAAGCTGCATCCGCTTATTACATGGCGAAGAAAATTATCCGACTGATTAATGACGTCGCCAAAGTCATCAACAACGACACCCGTATCCGCGACCTGATTAAAGTTGTGTTCATCCCGAACTACAGCGTCAGCCTCGCCCAAATCATCATCCCAGCCGCTGATTTGCACGAACAAATCTCACTGGCGGGTACAGAAGCATCCGGTACCAGCAACATGAAATTCGCCCTTAACGGCGCGCTCTGCATGGGTACGCTGGACGGCGCGAACGTTGAGATTTTGGAAAAAGTCGGCGCGGACAACTGCTATATCTTCGGTAACACCGTAGAACAAGTCGAAGAAATCCGCCGCAACGGTTACGACCCGTTAAGCTATATCGAGCGAGACAGCGACCTGCGCCGCGTCGTCAACCAAATCAGCCAAGGCACTTTCTCTCCGGAAGAGCCAAACCGCTACAACGACGTGTTGCAACCATACGGTGACTTCTATCAACTGATGGCCGATTTCCGCAGCTACATCGACACGCAATACAAAGCGGACGAACACTACCGCAACGTATCCGCATGGCGCAAATCAGCCTTGATCAACATCGCCAACATGGGCTTCTTCTCATCCGACCGCTCCATCGCTGACTACTGCCGCGATATTTGGTACATCAAACCATTGAGCGAAAAAGAATTGCCTGGCAGAAATTAAGTGTTGAGCAGATAGCGAAAGCCGATACATCGGGAAGGTGTATCGGCTTTTTTTCAGACGGCATGAAATAGAAAGGATTAAAACAGTATGGTTGTATCGCTGTTTTAGGGTATTGCTAAATGACTCAATTTAAAATCGGTATTTAAAATTTAGTAGCCATTCATTTTGACGGTAGCGGTAATGTGCTGTATTGCTATGGGAGATTGAGCGTCTAAAACGAAATTCAGGATACACACCTTTAAGGTTCCACTGCGGAAAGCCTACAGCGGCTATCATGATGTATTGATTGTCGCGTCGCCGTCTGTTGTCGCTGACAAAACTTGCCGCGTCATAAAGACTGCGGCGGTGAAGCAGGATGGTATTGAGATAAGTACCGCTTGAAAAAAAACTATATGCGCCCAGCCGTGTCGTATATTCCTTGCTGGAAGAAGATTTTTCGGGATAAGCTTTGCGTGTTGCATCAAAGTTGGCGAACAGGCCGCTTTGGGGTGTGAGAGAAAATTCTGCCCCTACGCCCAGTTCGTATTGCTTATAGTTGGCAAAATAATCTTTGTTTTGTCCACTATATCCGGTCTTTTTTGCTCCGGCATGTGAGTTAATGCGCCAGCGTGGGGAGAGTGTGCGTGACCAGTTGACATCCGTGCCCCATGCGCGGTAGTGGGTGTGGCGGTTGCGGAAGTCGTATTCGAAATAGGGCAGCAGGGAAAAGGAGGAGCGTGCGTCGGCATAGGCGTATCCCGCGTAAAGCGAACCGTTGTGATAGCCGTAATCCGGCATGGCCGCCGAACTTTTGTCTTTTTCCGTGTAGCGGTTGCCGTACAGCACACCGCGCACCTGTACACCGTGATGCCCTTTGAGCGAGATGGTTTTTTCGGAGGCCGCGCTATAGGATGAGAAGGTCGAATCCGTTGGCGCAGGCAGGGTGCGCTCCATCAGGCACATGCCCGCGATTTCCCACACGCATTGGCTGATGCCGTTGCCTTGGTTTACATTGCTATTGTAGCCGTAGCCGAGGCTGATTTGGCCGTGCCAGCGGCGGCGTTTGCCCAGTTCGGATAGGTAGTTTTCCACGATGGGGCGGGTTTCAGCAGGAATATCTGTTTTCAGAACTTTTTCAAATGCGGCAGCGGACTCTTTGTTTTGGTTGTCTTCGGCATAAAACCGCCCCGCTTCGAGCAGCAGGCGTGGATTGTCGGGTTCGGCTTCCAAGGCCGTCTGAAAACTGTTCCCTGCCGCGCGGAAATCCCCTTCGTCCCGTTTTTGCAGCGCATCAGCCAAATGAATCAGCGCAGGTTTGTGCTGGGGCAGTTTGGCGTAGCGGGCAGCGAACTGGCGCACCTTGTGCCACTGCCGCGCGTTGAGGGCGTGGTAAATCGCGCTTTCCAGTTCTTCTGCCGTATCGCCGACTTGATAGACTGTACCGTCTATCATGATGTAGCCGTCGTTTTCCCCCACTTCCCCGCGTGCCTGTCCAGTGTCCAGCCAACCGCTTTCGCGGTATTGCTGCGTTTGGCGGCTGCCCTCGTCCAGCAGGCGGCGGCGTTCGTCTGCGGCCTCGTCGGACGGGGCGGCAAGACAGACTGTACAGAGCGGCAAGAAAAGCAGGCAGAAGTGGTGTTTCATGAGATAGTGTCCTTGGGGCGGAGAGGTCGTCTGAAAGAAGTAAAAACAGAAATTCCGCAAGGCAATGCAGGTTTGTACGGCACTTCGGAAACAGGTCAGCCGCAGTATATTTATGCCTACTGCGGCTGCGGTTAAAAAACGGCGGTTTTCCTGATTGCGGGAACGGACGGCCAAACGCCGAAAACACCGGCATTCCCTAATCGCGTAAGCGGACAAGGTTATTTTTTCGCGCCGCCGAAGGCTACGTCTTTATCCGCTCCCGTACGATCTACGATACCGGCCAAGGCTTCTGCACCGTTGCCGTAAAAACGGCCGGTAATATGTTCGTTTGCCTTGCCGTTGTCAAATGTGCCGTTGCTCCGAATATTGGTACCGGCGAAGTTTACACTGTCCCCGGCGCGGGAAATAGTGCCGGACAGTTCGTTTTTACCTGTTCCATAGTTGGCGGTCAGTATGCCGGTATAGAAATCATTTTTCCCTGGAGTATGCTTGTTAATACCTAATACATTGTATTTCGCATTGACCAGTTTCGGCATATTAGCTGTCGGATTCTCTCCCACGAACCAAACCGTGCGATTGCCGTCGTTCATATTCAAATCTGTGCTGTTGGCGATTTGATTACTATTTCCCCTGCGCGGTGCCCATTCTCCGAAGAAGACGTTGGTTGCCGCAGTTGGCACTTTGGCAAAGGTCATGCCGCCGAATTTCGGCGCAATCGGTAATTTGGGGTCGGCCATTTGGCGTACGCTGAACACTTCGGTGTTGTTGGCGCGTTTTTCATACCACACTTGGGCGAGCTTAGTTTTTGAGAACCAGCCTGCAATGGGGTTGATGTCGCCGGGTTGCAGATATTTCGGATTGGCCGTGCCATTTGCATTGGCGTTCTGATTACCGCCGTTGATGGGAGAATTCCCGTATTTATTACGGATGCGCTGCGCGGGACCGGCTTGGAGGTTGATAGAATTGGATAAGCCATTGCCTGTACTGACTTTGATGCCGGCAGCACCCGAACCAAAGGGCAGGGAATCGGATGTTTTGGGTTCGATTAAGTTCAGTTTGCTTGAACCACCTTCCACATTAACTGCATAAGCAGAGCTGAAGGTTGCAGTCAAAAGGACAGCGAGGGCTAATTGTGATGCTTTCATGATTTTTCTTTCAAAGAAAAGATATGGTGGATACCGCTGTTTTGTCTCGAGCGGCAAGGTGTATCGGGTGTTACCGATAGGGCGCATATTAATATAAATAAAAATATAAATCTAATTAAAACTCATTATTAAATGTAAAGTGCGGATTGCATTTGTCAATATTTTATTTTTAATATCATTGCATTATCATCTAATAAATACAAATATCATAGTAACGGTAACAGGCTGTAGCCGACGGGCAGATTCCTGCCCGTCGGCTACATAGGATACAGTCAAGCTCTAAAACCTACCCTTAATGCCGAAGGTAATTGTCCTGCCTGGGCCGGGAACCGGGGTGCTGGACATCGGGTCTAGGTAATAGCGGTTGGCAAGGTTGGTAACGCCGAAATTCAAGTCTATGTGCTTCCCTATGCGGTAGCGGGCATAGGCATCCAAAAGGGTGGCGGCATGCCAGCCGTAGGGTTTGCCGTTGCGCTCATACACCTTCCCCGCGCCGTCGGCAATCAGCTTGTCGTAGTTTTTCCGCTCCGCCTTGCTGTGATGGATGGCACGCATGCCCAATTCCAGTTTTTCATTAAAGAAGCGCGTGCCGACATCAAGGGTAAGCGAATATTTCGGCTGCAGGGACTGGAAGAAGCGGCTGAGGCCGAAGCCGCCTTCGAGGCATTCGGGTACGCGTTGCAGGTAATAGTCGAATTTGAAGGCGATGCCCTTGTCGCACACCATATGTTTCAAGCGGTAAGTGCCGCCGAAGGAGGCGAAGAAGCGGCCGCTGTCGAGGCGGCTTTGCAGTTCTACCCCCTTGCTGACTGCCTTGTCGTATTGGATCATGCCGCCGTCCATATTCGAGGTGTCGATTTGGTTTTTGATTTTATTGCTGTAGTAGGTGAGGCGGAGGTCGCCTTGGCGCAGCCTGGCGAAATGCGGGGCGAAATTGAAGTTGTAGCCGATTTCCCAGTTGGTGCTTTTTTCCGGCTTCAGGCTGTATTCGGCCACGGTCTGGCTGCCGTACAGCCCGCCGCTGCCGGTGGCGGCGGTCAGTTCGTAAAGGCTGGGGAAGCGGCTCATGCGGGCATAGCGGGCGAAGAGGCGGTGGTTGTCGGCAAGATCGTAGCTGACCGACAGCATGGGCGCCCAGGAATGCGCGCGCTGTTCCTGCGGCATGCGCCAGCGGTCGGCTTCGCCGAATTGATGCCGCATCCAAGCTGTACGGTTTAGGTCGCTATTGAATTCCAGTGCCTGATTATTGTCTTCTTTTGACGGAATTTGGTTTTCATTGGCCATACGTTCCATTTCTTCGCGTACCGGGTCGGTCATGTAAAGATGCGATCCTGGGATATAGCGGCGGTAGCTGCCGCTTTTTCCCTGCGGATTGTTTACCCTTTCGCGGTACATTTCCGGCGTAATCTGTATTTTATCGGTATCAAATTTGCCCGCGACCATTGGGATAATTTGCTTGCGGCGCAGGATATAAAGTGCGTCTTTATCTTTATCAGCCTGATTTTTTTTTGCAAAGCTGCCGTCAGCCTTGCCGTAAATACGGGTGTGAGACCAGGTGTCATCATAGTTATCGTCTTGTCTCAAATGATCAAAGCCATAGCCGTTTTTTTCGGTAAAGCGACGGTTCAGTTGCTTATACTCGTCGCTCTGCTTATCCATCTGATCCCAAAAATTGTGGTTGTAAGTCCGCCGCAAACCGTCTAATAAGCGCAAGTCTTCTTCATCCGCCAATTCGTAATAAGGCATCATCAGACCGGTAACATAGCTGTCCGAACCCAGGCCGTACTGATACCAGGGGTTGCGTGCGGCACGCTGCCGCGCCAGTTCGATATTGCGTCCTTTGAAGTTCTGATAGCGCACGCCCGCCTGTATGTTCAGGCGGGAAGTCGGTTTCCAATCGAATACCAGGTTCGCGCCCCATTCGCGCTTTTTCGCCGACTGCGGGCCGCCCAAGGCCGCCATGCGGGTCAGTACGCCGAAAGTATTCATCAAATCATTGCTGTCGGCGGTATCGGTGCGTTCTTCCAGAGTTTCGCGCTGGTAGTCGGCGGCAAGGGTGAGGCTGAGTTTGTCGGAAAGGCGGAAGCGGTTGCTGAGGTTGAAGCCGTTGCGGACGACGTCGGTACGCTGCCGCGCGCCGGGAACGATGATGCGGTCGGGATGTTCGATGTAGTAGCGTTCCTGATTCAGCTTTTGCTTCAGTTCGGCCAGGTTCATCAGCTTGCCGATTTGGTTGGTCTGGTCGGTCATCACATTTTTATCGGCGGGCGTGATGGCGTAGTAGCCGCCCGTATGCCCCATCCAGCGGTCGGTAATCGCACGGTTGTTTTCATCGTGTTCTGCCAGCTTGCGGGCGATTTTGTCGGGCGTGTCTTCTATCATGCGCAGCACTTCTTCATGGGTTCGGGCCGAGCCGTAGGTGTTCGACGCCATCGCGCTTTCGCAGCTTTCCCCCCGCAGGTTGGGCGACGGTTTTTTGCGTATGTTGCACCAGTACCAAAGGTCGTACTCATAGTCGGGCGTAATAACGCCGACGACGGGGCCGCCGCTCTGATGGCGGTTGCTGTCGGTTTTCACCCGCCACATATCGGCTTGAAGGTCTATCCATTTGTTGTTTTGCGGCTTCCATTCGTAGCCGATTTTGTAGGTTTTGCTGTCGATTTTCGTGCCTATCCCCGGTGCCTGCTGCGCGGGTTCGTCTAGGGATTGTTCGGCGAAACCGAGTATCCATGCCGTTATCAGGGGGTTGATTTCGCCGAAGCCGATTTTGTTGTCCATATATTGCAGGCTGATTTTTTGGTTGCCCGGCAGATACCAGTTGTTTTTCAGCAGCAGGGTTTTGGTGTCGGTGTGGCTGTTCATGATTTCTTCGCCCGGCCTGAACAGGACGGCCATATTCGGCACCAGGCTGGCGGAAGATTTGCAGAGTATGTCTTTTTCCCGCCATGATTTGTCAGGATACTGGTCGTAACAGGCATCCGCACCGTAAATGGGGTTGTTGAGGTAGCTTTGATAGCCGCGTTTGCCCGCGTAGTAGTTGCCCTTTTGGCGGTGGCTGTATGCGGCAAGGCCGTCTGTAATGTCGGTTTTGAAGGCGGCGGACAACATCAGCTGCCTGTCGTCTTTGAAGTTGGTGTGGCTTTTGCCGCCCGCATACTTCGTACCCGCTATGCCTTCGTCCAACAACAGGGCGGTGGGGGAAGGTTTGCCGGTATAGCCGGTTAATACATCGGGCATACCCGATACCCCGTCCGCCGTCGCGCCTATGGGCGAGAGGGTGCGGTAGTCGCGGCCTAAGAATTGGCGTAGGTCGTTTTTCTGCGCCACGGTGTTGCCGGAAAACTCGGTTTTGACTTCGATTCCCCAGTTTTTGCCTTCGGGGATGATGTCGGCGGGTTCGATGGTGCGGATGGACATCGCACCGCCGACGCCCGATTTCACGCCGCGCGTCATGGCGGGGCTTTTTTCCACCGCGATGCTGCGGAACAGGGCGGGGTCGAGGTAGTTGCGGTCGCCCACGCCGTAGTTGTTGAGCCAGACATCGACCGTTTGCTCCGTGCCGTCCAGTGTTACGGGGATACGGCCCTTGCCGGTGATGCCGCGTATGTTGGGCGTAATCGCGCCGCCGGCGGTGCGGGTATTCATGTTGTACACGCCGTTTAAGCCTTTGAGTACGTCGCCGGCGGATTGGACGCGGTAGCGTTCGAGGTATTCTTTGCCAACATAGGCGTTGGAGACGTTTTTGTAATACACATCGTCCGCGCCTTTTTGGTCGTTGGTACGTTTGCCACTGACAACAACGGTATCCAATTCTTGGTATTGTTCTGGTTGAGCTGAGGTTTCGATGACATTAGCAACGGTTAATGTACTGAATGCGCTGGCAAGGCTGAGAATGATTATTTTGGGTTTGGGAGTAAAAGCAGACATAGTTTCTCTTTGTTAAGAATTTAATATAAGAGGTTAAAATACTCTTTTATATAAAAAATATAAAATTTTTAAATATTATTAATATTTATCTAATAATTGATTATGCTTATCATTATTGAAGTAATCTAATAAATAGTCGTTTTTATCATAATTTTGTTTGGATCATATTCAGATAAATAGAGATATGAAAAGGCCGTCTGAAAACTTTCAGACGGCCTTTTGTTTCATTTGCTTTGAGAGTTAATCAAGCAAGATTATTTTTCTGCTTCTTCAAAGCCGACGACTTCGAGACCGAAGCCGGTGAGGCCGGTAAAGGATGACGGCTGGCCGAGGACGCGCAATTTTTTGACGTTGAGGCCGGCGAGGATTTGTGCGCCTATGCCGTAGCTTTTGCTGTCCCATTTGTAGGCTTGGTTTGCGCCTTTAGGCAGGGTGCGGTCGAGTAGTGTGGCGCCGTCTTCGGTACGGTGCAGGAGGATGACTACGCCGCTTTCGGCTTGTTGGATGCGCTCAAGGGCTTTGGGTAATGACCATGAATGGCGTGGGTTGGCTTGGATGAAGTCCATGACGCTGAAGGGCTCGTGGACGCGGACGAGGGTTTCTTCGTCGGCGGAAGGTGTGCCTTTGACGAGGGCGAGGTGGGTTTCGCCGGAGAGTTTGTCGACGTAAACGTGTTGTTGGAACTCGCCCCACGGGGTTTGTACGGGTGCGTTACCCATGTCTTCAAGCAGGCTTTCGGTACGGCTACGGTATTCGATGAGGTCGGTAATGGTGCCGATTTTGAGGTTGTGTTCTTCGGCAAATTTCATCAGTTCGGGCATACGCGCCATGGTGCCGTCGTCGTTGATGATTTCGCAGATGACGGCGGCGGGAATCAGACCGTTCATTTGTGCCAGATCGACGCCGGCTTCTGTGTGTCCTGCGCGGACGAGTACGCCGCCCTTTTGGGCGCGCAGTGGGAAGATGTGGCCGGGTTGGACGATGTCTTCAGGTTTGGCGGATGGGGAAACGGCAGTTTGAATGGTCAGGGCGCGGTCGGCGGCGGAAATGCCGGTGGTAATGCCGTGGGCGGCTTCGATGGAGACGGTAAAGTTGGTGCCGTATTGTGCGCCATTTTTTTGGGTCATCATGGGCAGGCCGAGTTTTTCGACCATTTCGCCGTCCATCGGCAGGCAGACCAGGCCACGTGCGTTTTTGATCATGAAGTTGATGGCTTCGGGGGTAACGAATTGGGCGGCCATCAGCAAGTCGCCTTCGTTTTCGCGGTCTTCGGCATCGGTGATGATGACCATTTTGCCGGCTTTGATGTCTGCTAGGATTTCGGGGATGGTGGAGATGTGGGACATGGTATTTCTTTCTTGGCTGATGGTGGGAGCGTGGCGGTCTTGGTGGTCTTGATCCAGCCACATGTCAGGCATATTGGCTGCCTGCTCGATTTTTCGGGCTTTTTTCTCGCCGAAAGATTTGTTTTTCAGCAGGGCGGACAGCTCGCCTTGGTTGATGGCGATGGCTTGGGCAAACTTGGTCTGCTGGCCGTTGTGGTGTTGTGTTATCCATTGCCGCAGGTTGTGGCGGCGCAGGTCGGTGGTATTCATGATGAGATGAAATTGAATTGTGTGTAATGGATTGTAGTCTTGTCTTTACCAAAAGGCAAACTTTGTTTGTTGAGATTTTTTATTACTTTTTGGTAATGAAATTTATTGTTTCAGACGGCCTGTGTATGGCTTGAAATTGACGGTTTTGGGAGAATATGGGGAATGTTTTGATGATTATTTTAACGGGGGATGTTTGAAATGAAAATGTTTGGGCGCGGATTGGTCGTGCTGGTGTTGTGTGCGTTGACGGCTGCAGGCGGCTGGTTTTATGCCCTGCATGGTCAGAACGAAGAACATCAGGTTTTGTCCCGTGAGGGGGTTTTGATGCAGATTAAGCAGATGAACCGCTTGGAAAGTACGGCATTTTATATCGATACGATTATCCGTACGGAGAAAAAAGGGGATTGGCGCAGGCTGTGGCAGGATTCGCAAAGCGGTATTTTTATTGTGCGCGGTAAGGTGTTGGCTGGTTTGGATTTGGACAAGTTAGGCGCGGACAATGTCAATATTGTGGACGACAAGGTAATTATCAGCCTGCCGGCGGTGGAAATCTTGAGCGTGGATTTGGAAAATATCGAAGTGTACGATATTCAGACCGGCTCGTTTAATTTGCTGCCTATGGATAAGTCGGTATTCAAGACGGTGCAGGAAGAAGCGAAACGACAGGTATTGCAAAGCGCGTGCAAGGCTGAGATTTTGGAACATGCCAACCGTCAGGCGCAAATGCAGTTGGAAAACCTGTTTGCATTGACACAGACAAAAGTATCGGTTTATCCGGCTGCGGTAGGGAAGTGCGGTTAAATAGATTGCTTGAAAAGATAAGGCCGTCTGAAAAATTTTCAGACGGCCTTTGTTTCATTAAGCCATTATCCGCGTCGTAAAACGGCGGTATTGATGTATTTTTGAATACCGGTGGCAATGGCTTGGGCGCATTGTTGGCGGAATGATTCGCTGCCGAGCAGCCGCTCTTCGGTAGGGTTGGAGAGGAAGGCGGTTTCCACCAAAATAGACGGAACATCCGGCGCGCGGAGGACGGCAAAGTTGGCCTCGTCAACGCGGCCTTTGTGTAATTGGTTGAGTTTGCCCAATTCGGTCAAGACGGAATGGCCGAGCTTGCGGCTGTCGCGCAGGGTTGCGGTTTGGGTCATGTCCAAAATCGTGTTGTCGACGTTGCGGTTACCGCTGGATTGTACACCGCCGATGGCGTCGGCGTTGTTTTGGGTTTGAGCAAGGAATTTTGCCGCCGAGCTGGTCGCGCCTTTGGTATTGAGCATATATACGCCGGTACCGCGAGCGGACGGGCTGGTAAAGGCATCGGCGTGGATGGATACGAATACGTCGGCATTGCGCGCACGGCCTTTGGCAACGCGTACGCCCAATGGGATAAAGATGTCTTCGTTGCGCGTCATGAATACGTTGTAACCCAAGGCTTCGAGGCGTTTTTTGGTTTCGCGTGCAATGGAGAGTACAACGTTTTTTTCTTTGAGACCGCTCGGGCCGATTGCGCCGGGGTCTTCGCCACCGTGACCGGGGTCGATCATAATCACGGGACGCCGGTTGCCACCGCTGCCGCGGTTGCTTTTAGGGGCAGGGGTATCGTATGCGATATTGGTATTCGGACGTTGTTTGGGAACATTGCCGTTGAGCAAGGCCATCATCGGGTCGTTGGCATCTGCGCCATGTGGATAGAGGTCGATAACCAAGCGGTTTCTGAAGTTGCCGACGGGGGCGAGCGCAAAGACTTGCGGATGGGTACTTTGTTTGAGGTCGATAACGATACGCACGGTGCTGGGCGTATTTTGACCGGCGCGAATGCTGCGGATAAAAGGGTCGTTAGACAGCACTTTGCTGGAAATGCCTTGCAGGACGCTGTTGATTTCCGCACCTTGAATATCCACGACCAACCGGCTAGGGTTGTCCAACATAAAATGTTGGTATTTCATCGAGTGGTTGCTCTCAAGGGTAACGCGTGTGTAGGCGTTCGCCGGCCAAATGCGGACGGCAAGGAATTGCGCAGGAGAGGCCGGTTTGGCCAATGTGGCACCAACGGGCGTGAGGGTGAGAAATAGTCCTGTGCCTTGACGGAGAATGTGTCTTCTAGTTAATTTGACCATGATTCTAAACTTTTTCGGCCTTGGTTTGTGTGGGCGGAAAAGGTGCAGGTTCTGCCCTTATCGGTGTACGTCAATGTAATGGTAATGTCTGCCGGAGGCGTGAATTCCCCACCTTGTTGCGGCCATTCGATGAGGCAGATGCTGTCGGGCGCAAACAATTCGTCCAAACCGGCATCTTCCCATTCCTCGGGCATGGTAAAGCGGTAGAGGTCGAAATGGTGGAGGGTGAATGTATCCAGCGGATAAGATTCGACAATGGTGTAAGTCGGGCTTTTGACTGCGCTCGTATGCCCCAGTCCGCGCAAAATCCCGCGTGTCAGCGTGGTTTTGCCTGCACCCAGTCCGCCTTCAAGATAGATGGTCAGCGGAGCGGAAAGCTGCTTGCTCCATTCTTCACCCAGTTGCAGGGTCGCTTCTTCATCGGGCAGAAAACGGGTGTAAAGTCCGTTTGAGTGCATGGAATAGGCCTTGTCGTTCAAAAGGCTTAATTATGATGGAATTGGCGGCGTTTGCAAACCTGATAAACGATAAAGTTAGATAAAGATAGTGTTGAGGCCGTCTGAAAACGGAATTCAGACGGCCTTTAATGTTAGAATGAAAATATCCCTCACAAAATTGCGAGACAGCTTATGCCTTTATCCATAGACGAACAATTATTGCCGCACCGCAATGCCATTGACAGCATCGATGCGGAAATCCTCCGTTTGCTCAACGAGCGCGCCAGTCATGCGCATGCTATCGGCGAATTGAAAGGGACAGGCGCGGTGTACCGTCCTGAGCGGGAAGTGGCCGTTTTGCGCCGGATTCAGGATTTGAACCGAGGCCCTTTGCCGGATGAATCGGTCACCCGGCTGTTTCGCGAGATTATGAGCGAATGTTTGGCAGTGGAGCGTCCGTTGACGATTGCCTATTTAGGCCCGAAGGGAACATTTACCCAGCAAGCCGCCATCAAACATTTCGGCCACGCCGCACATACCATGGCGTGTACCACCATCGACAACTGCTTCAAACAAGTCGAAACGCGCCAAGCCGATTATTTGGTGGCGCCGGTAGAAAATTCGACAGAAGGCTCGGTGGGGCGCACTTTGGACTTGCTGGCCGTAACTGCGTTGAAAGCCTGTGGCGAAGTGGTTGTCCGTATTCATCACAATCTGCTGCGTAAAGACAGCCACGAAATCGGCGGCATTACCAAAGTTTTCGCCCATGCCCAAGCCTTGGCGCAATGCAACGACTGGCTCGGCCGCAACCTGCCCAATGCCGAACGTATCGCCGTAGCCAGCAATGCAGAAGCAGCGCGTTTGGTTGCCGAATCAGATAGCCCGAATGTGGCCGCCATTGCTGGACGTATCGCCGCGGAAATTTATCAGTTGAGCTTTGCCGCCGAGTGTATCGAAGACGAACCGAACAACACCACGCGCTTCTTGGTGATGGGCCATCAAGAAACCGGCCGCAGCGGCAACGACAAAACTTCTTTGGTCGTCTCTGCACCCAACCGTGCCGGTGCTGTTACTTCTTTGTTGCAACCTTTCACCGAATTAGGCATTTCCATGACCAAATTTGAAAGCCGCCCAAGCAAATCGGTTTTGTGGGAATACCTGTTCTTCATCGATATCGAAGGCCACCAAAGCGATGAAAATGTCCAAAAAGCCTTGCAGCTTTTGGGCGAACGCGCTTCCTTCGTGAAAGTTGTCGGTTCTTATCCGACCGTTGTTTTGTAAGGATTATTGGGCATCAAAGGCCGTCTGAAAAGTTTTCAGACGGCCTAAATCATGTTCTCAATAGTTGCCATTTATGCAACATTATTGGAAGATTGATGTCAGTAAGTTTGCATGATTGGAAATGAACACTCTATAATCCGAACGTTTTTAATATTTTCATGCAAAGAAAGGAGCAAGCCATGACACGCAATACTTCAATCCGCTCAATCACATTCTTTGCAGCCCAAGCGTCGGTCTGACTTTCAGATAACGCTTTTCGCATTCCATGTCGCCCGCTTTGGGCTGCTTTCCCTACGATTATCGGCTAGAAACCAGGCCGTCTGAACATTTCACAGACGGTGGATATTTATTGTCATCTGTTGTCGGTTTCTATCCGTTTTAAAGAAAGCATAAACACATGGGCAATTATCCCCATCATATTCAAATTATTGCCGATTCAAATATATGGATTGAAGGCAACGCTGTCGCTCAGCTCGAAACCACCGCCCGATTACCGCATATGTTACGCGTTGCCGGAATGCCGGATTTACACGCAGGGCGCGGTTATCCGGTTGGCGCGGCATTTTTCAGCGACCGTCATTTTTATCCTGCCTTGATTGGGAACGACATCGGTTGCGGCATGGCGTTTTGGCAGACCAATTTACGCGCAGCCAAATTTAAACCGGCCAAACTCGCCAAACAGCTGGGTAATATCGATACGCCGCTAGACAAAGACGAACAGGTCGATTTATTAGGCGACACTGTCGATATGTTCCCATTTTCAGACGGCCTTGCCGTAGGTACGATTGGCGGCGGCAATCATTTTGCTGAGTTGCAAACCGTTGATACCGTTTATCACGCCGATCTGCTTCCGCCCGATTTTGATGAAAACCATCTGCAACTGTTAGTACATAGCGGTTCGCGCGGATTGGGGCAGCAGATTTTGCAACGCCATATTGCCGCCTTTGGGCATCAAGGTTTGGCAGAAGGGGGCGAAGCGGCGGCAGCCTATCTTGCCGAACACCAAACAGCCCTTGAATTTGCCAGCCTTAACCGCCGTTTGATTGCGGCCAGAATGCTCGACCGTTGGCGCGCAGAAGGGACATGTCTGCTTGATGTCCATCATAATTTTTTGGAACAAACCGAGATTGACGGCACAACCGGTTGGCTGCACCGAAAAGGCGCAACGCCTACCGATAAAGGCTTGGTCATGATACCCGGTTCGCGTGGCGATTACAGCTATCTGGTCCGACCTGCCGAAGATTGCCAAATTTCGTTGAATACATTGGCTCACGGCGCAGGTCGGAAATGGCAGCGCGGCGAATGCAAAGGCAGGCTGTCGCACAAATATACTGCTGACAGCCTGCGCCAGACCGAATTCGGCAGCGTAGTCGTCTGTCAGGATAAAGCCCTGATTTTTGAAGAAGCGCCGCAGGCTTATAAAAGCATCGACAGCGTTATTGCCGCCATGAAAAACGCCGGTTTGATTGAATTGGTCGCGCGGTTCAAGCCTGTTTTGACTTATAAAACCGGCGGCGAGTGTGGAGCGTAAAGATGAAACAGAATACACCAGCGGTTTATCTGCAAATTTCCACCGCGCAAGGGCCGGCAGAGTGCCGTATATTTGCCCGTTTCGTCTTGGTCAAATTGCTTGCCGAAGCGCAAGCAAAAGGCATTGATGCCGAACTTGTTACCGAAACTGCCGATAAGCACGGTATTTTGTCGGCAACGTTCAAGTTGGAAGGGCAAAAAGCCGAAAGCCTAGCGCAAACTTGGCAGGGGACGCTCCAATGGATATGCCCCAGCCCCGTCCGCCTGAAACATCCGCGCAAAAATTGGTATATAGGCGTTTTCCGCTTGCCCGATATGCCGCAGATGTATGAAATGCCGTCTGAAAACGGAATCGAGTTTCAAACCTGCCGTTCTGGCGGTAAAGGCGGGCAACACGTCAATAAAACCGAAAGTGCCGTCCGCGCTACCCATAGAGAAAGCGGCATTTCCGTGCGGGTCGAGAGCGAACGCAGCCAGCATGCCAATAAAAAATTGGCGGTCATGTTATTGGCACAAAAGCTGGCGGAGCATCATGCCGGACAAGCTGGAAGTTTTGCACAGGAGCAGCACGCGCAACTCTATCAAGTTGAGCGCGGCAATCCGAAGAGGACGTTTGTCGGAGCGACGTTTAAGGAGAAATAATTTATCTGCCGGATAAACAGGTATAGTGAAAAGATAAATAAAAGGCCGTCTGAAAACGTTCAGACGGCCTTTTATCGTTTTATCTAGCGTTCGCTCAACGCTTGTTTCATACGCGTGATCGGTTTGATCAGGTATTGGAAGATGGTTTTTTCGCCGGTTTTGATGTCCACCGTTGCAACCATGCCCGGAATAATCGGCATAGGTTTGCCGTTTTTGTCTTTCAGGGAGTTGTTTTCGGTTTGGACGAGAACGCGGTAATAGACTTGGTTCGGGTCGAGTTTCAAGTCGTTGGCACGGTTTTGCATGGAATTGCTGACGGTATCGGCACCAACGAGGGTAACCTTGCCTTCCAAACCGCCGTAGATGGAGTAGTCGTATGCGCTGACTTTAACCAATGCAGGTTGGCCTGCGCGGATAAAGGCGATGTCTTGCGGACGGATATAGGCTTCGACCAGCAGTTTGTCGTCAACCGGGACGATTTGCATGATGTCTTCGCCTGCGTTCACAACGCCGCCGATGGTGGTGACTTTTATGCCTTTGACGATACCGCGCATAGGGGCGCGGATTTGCGAGCGTTCAACCGGGTCGGCACGCATGGCAACATTTTCTTTGGATTGCGCCAGCTCGGATTCGGCTTGCAAAAGTTCGTTGTTGGCATCGGCTTTGTAGCGGTTGCGGCGTTCGGAGATTTGGGTGGCCAAGTCGGCAGACTCACGGCGCATTCTTAAGAGTTCGACTTCGGAAACCACGCCTTCGGCAACCATGGGGGCGGTAATGGCGATTTCGCGGTCAAGCGCGGCCTTGCTTTGGGAAAGGCCACTAACGGCATCGGTCATGGCTTGACGGCGTGCTTTGTAGGCGGCAATTTCGCGACGGCGGAGCTCAGGACCCACGCTGTCAGGGAAGGAGAGCTTGGTGCCGTAGGCCTCGGCTTTAAGGCGGGCAACAGTAGCTTCGAGGTTTTCGACTTTGGCTTCGCTTTCGCGCAAAACGGCGGAGCTGCGCGTGTCGTCGAGTTTCATCAGAATCTGATCTTTCTCGACCATATCGCCTTCTTTAACCATGATTTCGGTTACGATGCCGGGATCCAGGCTTTGGATTACTTGCTCACGGCTGCTGGGAATGATATTGCCGTTACCGCGGGTCACTTCTTCGACAGGGCTGTTGTATGCCCAGACGACGAAGACAATCAGGAAAAGGAAGAATAGGATGATGACCCAAAATTGACCGCTGTGTTTTTCTTTTTGAAGGGCGGCATTGAGGTCGTTGATGAGGTGTAGGTCTTTGGATTTGACGTTGTTTTCGCGGCTCATAATCGTGTATCTTTATTGTGTTTGGTGGATTTTAACCATTAGGGCAGGCCGTCTGAAAGGGTAAGTAGGTTTCAGACGGCCTTTTGCTTTATTGTGCTGCCGATTGAGGGGCGGCGGCAGCTTGTTGTTGCTGCTGTTTGACTGCGGCAGCTTGTTGCTGTTGTTTGACGTTGGCTGCTTTGGCCTGTTCGTTTTGCATGAGTTTTTGCAATACCAAGTCACGTGGGCCGTCCATCACGACTTTACCATTGTCCATCACAATGATGCGGTTGACGATTTGCAGCACTTGCGGACGGTGGGTCACCAAAAGCATGGTGCGGTTGCGGCCCCATTGGGCAATGGCATTGAGTGCCATGCGTTCGGTAGCCTGGTCCAGGCTGGTGGTCGGCTCATCCAGTAAGACGACTTTTGGGTTGCGCAAGGTCATGCGTGCCAGGGCGATGATTTGTTTTTGACCACCTGACAAGCCCAAACCGTCTTCACCCAAAGGCATATCCAAACCGCGCGGATGGTTGCGGATGATTTTGTCGAGGCCGAAACGGTTGAGCGCAGTCAGTAAGTCTTGGTCGGTAGAGTAGCTGCCGGTACGCGCCAAATCCATGTTTTCGCGCAATGTGCCGAGAAACAAGCGTGGCGATTGACTCAACAGCAGGACTTGATCGCGCAGGAAGTTGGGGTCAAGCTGGCGCATATCGACGCCGTCAAGGGTAACGTTGCCTTTTTCGGTATCGTACAGACCGCTGGCCAGTTTGAGCATGGTGCTTTTACCGCTGCCGATACGGCCCAAAATACCGACTTTTTCGCCCGGTTTGATGGTCAGGCGCAAATCTTCGACGGCGCTGTTGTTGTCGGCTTGATATTTGAACGATACGTTTTCAAAGGTAATGCTGCCTTGAACATTGTCCAACGTAATGTATTTGCGTTCCGGATTGCGCTCGATAGGGCGGGTAACGATGTCGTTTACGCCTTTGAGGGCAAGTTTGGCCTGCTGGAAGCGGGTGGCCAAACCGGCAATTTGTGCCAATGGCGCCAAGGCGCGGCCGGACAGAATCACGGAGGCAATCAATGCACCCATGGTGATGCGTTCCGCATGGTTGTCGGCATGAATCAAATAGGTACCGACAACGACCAAAAAGACGGTATTGAGCTGCTGCATGGCAACGGCGAAGTTGACCATGAAGTTGCTGGTGTCTTTAACCTTGATGGAAGAAGCGGAAGTTTTGGCAGTGTATTCGTCCCAGCGTTGTTGAGCCCAAGATGTGGCGTTGTTGGTTTTCAGGGTTTCGATGCCTTCGATGGCTTCAACGGCAAGGCCAGAGCGTTGCGAACCTTCTTTCATTGATTCGTTGATGTGGCGAGAGAGCGGGCGTTGTACGACAAAACCGACAATCACGACAATCGGAATGATGGTCAGGGGAACGAGTGCCAGTTTGCCGCCAACCATGGAAATCACGAAGATAAACAGCAACAGGAAAGGCAAGTCGACAATAGTCAACAAGCTGGCACTAGTCATAAACTCGCGCACGGCTTCAAATTCGCGCAGGTTGCTGGCGTATGAACCGGAGGAAGCAGGACGGTCTGCCAAACGCAATGCCATCACGCGGCGGAACAAGGCGGAGCTGATGATTAGGTCGGCTTTTTTGCCGGCAATATCGGTCAAGTGGCCGCGAATCATCTTGGCGGCAAATTCAAACAAAATCGCCAAGACCACGCCGATGCTCAATACCCACAAGGTTTCATAGGCTTGGTTGGGAATAACGCGGTCGTACACGTTCATCACATACAGGGAGCTGACGAGCGCAAGGAAGTTGATAATGATAGTGGCCAAAATGACTTGGTAGTAGTAGCTGCGGAAACGCCAAATGACTTTCCAAAACCATGCTTTGGGCAAATGGTATTCAGGTAGCTCCGAGCGCATATCGGTCGCCATTTTGGGTTTGATAAACCAACAGTAGCCCAAATACAGGCCGGAGAGCTGCTCATGGCTGAGTTCTTGTTCCAAACCGTCAACTTGGCGGATATGGTATTTGCGCTCTTGGCCGGAGCCTTCGATTTGGGTGATGACCGCTGCTTCTTCGTTGTGCAGGATAATCATGACCGGCACAGCGAGCGAGGGGATGTCTTCCAGATTGCGTTTGGATAAGGTGTTTTCAAAGCCGTGGCTGCGCAGGACTTCGACCAGTGAGTGATAGTTGACCTTGAGCTTTTTATCGCGCACGACTTCGGCGGACAAAGCGGCTTCGGATACGGGCGCACCCAAAAGGCGGGTCACTAAGACGATGTGTTCAATGATGGCTTTCATATTTTTTCGCGTAATGTTTTTGGTTTAACCGGCGGATATGGCTTTATTTTTGTGCCAAACCGACCCAAGCGGAGATTTTGGCCTGGGTATTTAAATAGTCGAGCGCCGCATCGCGGAAATCGTTGCGGGCGGCAACATAATCCTGCTCGATGGAGGATAACTCGCTGTATGCACTCAAAACGTCGGTCAGCGTACGTCGGGCGATTTTAAACTGCAATTCGTACACTTTGATGACTTCTTTTTGGGCGGCGATGTGTTGCGCCGTCAGCGCAGTACGCTGTTCGCTTTCTTGCATATCGATGGCGGAAGTTTGAACGCGTTCGTTCATGTCGCGCAGGATTTGTTCGGACTTAGCCTCTGCGGCAATCAATGATTTGGCATTGCGCTCTACATTGTGTCTTGCGGCAATATCCAGCACATTCCATGCAACGTTTAAATAAAGCTGTCTGGTGTTACGCGTCGCACTGCCTTCCAAATTGAGGGCAGGCAGGCGTTCGGCTTTGGAAGCGTCCAAATCGGCACGGACGCTGTCGCGCTCGGCTAATTGCGCCTGATAGGACGGATTGTTGTTGCGGTTGGGGTTGTTGAAGCGTTCGCTGATGGATTTCGCTGTGTCGTTTTTAAACGGATCTTCCAAATCGTTGGCAGTCAGTTGGCGCGAGGTATAGCGGGACAGTCGGCTCAGCGCCAAATCCATGGTGCGGCGTTGTTGGGCAATGATGTTTGCCACTTGCAGTTGGCGCGCGCGCGCTTCAATCAGCTCGGAACGGCGGCCGGCATCATATTTGACGATGGTATCCAAGTCTTTTAAGAGGTTGTTGTGGCGCGCCAAAGTCTGCTCGTTGAGGATCAGGGTTTCTTTTGCACGCAATGCGCTCAGATAGAGGCGGCCGATATCGCTGCCCAGCTGCTCTTGGCTTTCGGTGTATTTGTGTTGATAGTATTCTTCGCGGCTGCGGTCGCGGCGGACAGCGGCTTCAATCGCACCCCATGAGTAAATGTTCACACTGCCGCGCACGCCGATACCGTCATCCATGTCGTTGCTGTTGTATTTATTGTGTTGCGCCAGCACTTTCGTGCCGGTCAGGGTAACGACAGGATAATGGCGCGCACGCGTGGCTTTGGTTGTACTTTGCGCTGCTTCTTGAGTGGCTTTGGCTTCACGCACAATCGGGTCGCTGATTAAAGCGTCCCTGAGGATGTCTTGCAGGCTGTATGCAGAGGCCGTCTGAAACGGCAGCAGACAGCAGGCGACGGCAACGGCCGATGACAAGAAATGGGGCTTTGTGGGGGAAGAATAAATATGCGACATGATTTTTAACCAAATGATTTATATATTATCGTTGTCTGTATCGGGTATCGCCTGAGGCATGACCGGGCGAATTTTGAACGAGAACACATACATTTACAAAGCATAAAGCATTTTTTCCAGCTTTTCACAATATTCTGATGAAAGGTCGAGATACATGCCTTAAAGTATATTATTGCAAAGCGCGACTATCGTATCTAATGATTTTAATGTAAAAAATCTATCAAAAAGGCCGTCTGAAAGGATTTCAGACGGCCTTTTTCAACCTTAATCCTTACGTTGCAATACGGCGGCGAAGAAACCGTCGGTTTGGTGTTCTCCGGAGTTGAGGCGCAGGTATTTGCCGGTATCCAAATCGACCTTCAGACTTTGCAGCAGTTCGGCGCAGTTGACGAGTTCAAACTCGGGATGTTCGGACAGGAAACGTTCGACTTGCAGCTCGTTTTCTTCCGGTAACACGCTGCAGGTGGCGTAAACCAAACGGCCTTGCGGTTTCACCAGTTTGGAGGCGGCATCGAGGATACTGTGTTGCTGTTTCAAAAGGTTGGCCACGGTCTCGGCGGATTGGCGGTATTTTAGGTCGGGATTGCGGCGTAAAGTACCCAAACCGGAGCAGGGCGCGTCCACCAACACACGGTCGGCTTTGCCTGCCAGTCGGGCAATACGGGTATCGTGTTCGCTGCTGATTCGTTCGGGGTGGATGTTGGTCAGTCCGGCGCGGGTCATGCGCGGTTTGAGGTTGGCAAGGCGTTTTTCGGCGATGTCGAAGGCGTAGATTCTGCCTTTGTTGGCCATTTGCGCGCCGACAGCCAAGGTTTTACCGCCGGCGCCGGCACAGAAATCGACAATGATTTCGCCGCGTTTTGCGCCCACCAATAAGGCAAGCAGCTGGCTGCCTTCGTCTTGGACTTCCAGCGTGCCGTCTAAAAACAGTTCGTGTTTGTTAAGCGCGATTTTGTTTTTCAGGCGGATGCCCCAAGGCGAATAAGGCGTGGCCTCTGCATCGGCACTTTCGGCTTGCAACAATGGCAGCACTTTATTGCGTTTGCCTTTCAAAGTATTGACGCGGATGTCGAGCGGGGCAGGTTGGTTGATGCTGCGGCCGAAAGCGAGGATTTCTTCTTCGCTCCAATGCCGTTGCAGTTGTTCCACCAGCCATTGCGGCAATTCTGCGGCGGTATTCAGGCCGTCTGAAAACTCGGTTTTACGGGCTTTCAAATTGCCGAGAAACTCTGTTTCTTCTTCATCAAGCAGGTCTTTGATTTGGCTGATGTTGGTGCTTCTGCCGAGAACCAGTGCGGCGAGTGCGGCTTTGCGCGGCTGCGCGTGAGGGCGGCGCAGGGCGGTACTGATTTTTTGATAGTGGCGCAGCGCGGCAAAGGCGGTTTCGGCGATTTCGTGGCGGTCTTGGCGGCCGAGCTTTTTGTGTTCGCGGAAATAGGCGGAGAGGACGGCATCGGAAGGCTGTTTGAAAGTCAGCATTTCAGCCAAAACTTTGGCGGTATGGTCGAGTTGTGCGGCGTTCATAATGTAATGGGTTCTCTTAAAGTTGGTAAATGGTTTCAGACTGCCTTCATGATGCGTTCGATTTCGTGCCAAAAACCATCCGGCCGTAATTCCAAAACGGCAATCAAGCCTTGGTCGATGCGGCGGATTTCGGTTTCGTTTAATGCTTCGGTTTCGGCAACACGCGCAGGCGTGAGATAGGCCATACGGTCGAGCAGGTGGTAGCGGACTTCTTGGCATTCAAACCCGTATTCCGCCCAATCTTGAATATAGACGCCGCGCCAACCGTATGGATTAAGCGGCGGCTCAAAAGCATGGAAACCTTGTGGAAAAAATCCGATGCCACGCACGATGGAAGTAGGGAGAGGGTTCTCCGGCAGGCCTTGTGCGGCTAAGGTCGCTTTGCCTTGCAGCGTATGCAGCAACTGGGATTGCTGCACCAGTTTGGCAGCTTTGTCCGTCAGCGTGTCTTTAGGATTAAGGCCGCGCAGGTTTTGCACTTGGTCTCCGCCGTAGTATTTACACGCCAGCTCGATATGGTAGGGCTGTTGGTTGAGGGAAACGACAAAATCCGCGGCACCTAAAGTTTGGCCGTCTGAAAAAACGGGCAGGTTGTATGCGTGCAGTTTGGCGTGCGGCGCGTTGGCAAACCAGAAAGCCAGCAGTTCTTCGGCATAAATGCCGAGACGGTGGCCGAACGGGGCGCGTTGGGCAAGGTAATCCGTCAGCGGAGCGGGATCGGCGTCCAATGCCAACAGGTAGCGGAAACCGTGTTCCCCCAATAGTTCGCGCACGCTCAATTCGCAACCGCTTTGCCATAAAGGCGGCGCAGTCAGCAGCGAGGCGAGATCGCGGACGGGTTGGCTGGTGAGTTTCCACCATAATGCGTCTAGGGCGTAATTCATGCTTATCCGAATATTCAGTCATGCCGTCTGAAAAAGCTTGTAATGTTTTCAGACGGCCTTAATCAGTCTTTTTTATGGATACGGTGGCTGACGGTATTGAAAAAACCGCGCAGGATATCGATGTCTTCGGTTTGCGTGTTGGCGCGTCCGAACAGGCTCTGCATACGGCGCATCAGGCGTTCGCCGTTGCGGCGGTTGAAAAAGCCGATGTCGTTCATCACGCTTTCCATGTGGGCGACCATGCCTTTGATTTGTTCGTGGGTCGCGGCGTGGTCTTCCTGTTGCAGGTGGGTCATGGGCGAATCGGTTTGGCTGAAGATTTCGTAGCACACGACCTGCACGGCTTGGGCAAGGTTGAGCGAGAAATAGTCGGGATTGCCGTTGATGGTCATCAGTCGGTTGCAGGCTTGGACTTCTTCGATGTTCAAGCCGAAAGTTTCGTTGCCGAAAACCAGCGCCACTTTCTCGCCTCGGTTGGCGGCCTGCAGTAATTCGGGTACCAAGTCGCGCGGCGTTTGCAGCGGGGCGGTGATTTCTCGGCGGCGGCTGGTCAGGGCGCAGGCGATGGTGGTGTCGGCAAGGGCTTCGTCCAAAGAGGCGGCAATGGTGGCATTTTCCAAAACGTCTGCCGCGCCGGAAGCGAGGATGAAGCTTTCTTCCGGTAATTTAAACGATTGCGGATGCTCCGGATCGAACACGGGCGGATTTTCCGTCATCGGCGTTGCCATCAGATTTGGGGCGACGATGGTCAATTTGTGCAGGCCCATTGTTTTCATGGCGCGCGCGGCGGAGCCGATATTGGCGGGATGGCTGGTGCGCGTGAGGATGATGCGGATGTTGTCCAGATAAGCGGGCAGGGCGGGTTTTTCGGAAGTCATGTTTTGTTTTCTGTTTGTACGGGAATCAGGTATAATGCGCCATCTTTTTGTTTTCAGACGGCCTTTTTCCATGCCGTCTGAAATGTTCTTTAACAGCATCGGAAACGATTAACAGCCTCTTGTGTGCCTTGTTCGGCGCATTAGGGCGTATTTTACCTGAATTAGGAAGAAAACCATGAATCCGTTTTTAAATACCGCTTTCAAAGCCGCCCGTAAAGCAGGGCAAATGATGATTCGCGCCGCCGGCAATCTGGATGCCGTCAAAGTAGACAGCAAAGCATTCAACGACTTCGTTTCCGATGTTGACCGCAGCTCCGAAATGATTTTGGTGGAAGCGCTTAAAGAAGCCTATCCGCATCACAAAATCACTTGCGAAGAAGGCGGCTCCCACGGTAAAGCTACCGCCGAGTACGAATGGATTATCGATCCGCTCGACGGCACAACCAACTTCCTCCACGGCCATCCTCAATACGCTATCTCTATGGCACTCCTACACAAAGGCGTGTTGCAAGAAGCTTTGGTGTACGCACCTGAGCGCAACGATGTATACATGGCATCCCGCGGCAAAGGCGCGTTGCTCAACGACCGCCGCATCCGCGTTTCCAACCGCATCGAATTGAATCGCTGTCTGATCGGTACCGGCTTCCCTGTTGTCGATCAAAGCATGATGGACAAGTATTTGGCGATTTTGAAAGATTTCTTGGCCAAAACCGCCGGCGGCCGTCGTGAAGGCGCGGCTTCTTTGGATTTGTGTGCCGTTGCGGCCGGCCGTTTGGACGGTTTCTTCGAGTTCAACCTCAAACCTTGGGATATTGCCGCCGGTGCATTGATTGTCCAAGAAGCAGGCGGCATCGTTACCGATATGTCCGGTAATGAAGGCTGGTTGGAAAGCGGCGACATCGTTGCGGCTAATCCTAAGGTATTGGCGCAAATGCTGAAAATTATTTCTGATCACCAATAAGCGTTTGTAGGGAACGGTCTGTATTTATCGTGGCAGGCCGGATTCTCAACAATCGGTAAAAGGCCGTCTGAAACCTGAAATAGGGTTTCAGACGGCCTTTTGTTTTGTTATTAACGGATTCGGATAAAAGCTGAAATAAGGCTTTTAAAGAAAGCATTTTTAATTTTGTCTGTATTTTCTATTGCTTCGCAGTTATGATGTAGATACCTTTGGCTGAAATAATGCCGTATGCAATCATAAAAATAGAAAGCAGAGGAGAATAATGAAACGAGATTTTGAAGCAGTAAAACGCATTGTCATTAAGATTGGAACCAGTTCTTTGGTGTTGCCAAACGGCAAAATCAATTTGGCAAAAATCGACCAACTGGCCTTTGTCATTTCCAGCTTGGTCAGTAAGGGCAAAGAAATTGTGCTGGTGTCTTCCGGCGCGATGGGCTTCGGGCTGAATGTCCTTAACATGGAAAAACGTCCGGCGGAAATGGCGCAGCAGCAGGCTGTTTCCAGCGTCGGCCAAGTGGCCATGATGAGCCTTTATTCGCAGATTTTTTCCCATTATCGGATGACGGTATCGCAAATCCTGCTGACGCGTGATGTGGTTGAATATCCGGAAAGTTTGGCAAACGTTACCAATGCTTTTGAATCCCTGCTTTCCATCGGCGTCATCCCTATTGTCAATGAGAACGACGCGGTCAGCGTGGACGAGATGGACCATGCGACCAAGTTTGGCGACAACGACCGTTTGTCGGCAGTCGTGGCGAAAATCGTTAAAGCAGATTTGCTGATTATGTTGTCTGATATCGACGGTTTATTTGATAAAAATCCGGCCGTTCACGTCGATGCCAAGCTGCGCAGCCATGTTGCCGATATTACCGAAGAAATTATTGCTTCTGCCGGCGGCTCGGGCAGTAAGTTTGGTACGGGCGGCATGCTCAGTAAGATTAAGAGCGCGCAGATGATGTTTGAACATCATGGGCAGATGGTGTTGATGAACAGCGCCAATCCGCGCGATATTCTTCAGGTTTTAGATGGCGCGCCTATCGGAACGTGGTTTGCACAAGAGAAATAGGGAGGTTTGATGAGCTATATCGAACAGTTGGGCAAGAATACCCAAAAAGCCAGTAAAACGTTAATTAGTTTGGGAAGCGTGGAAAAAAACAATCTGCTGCGTCAGGTTGCGGCGGCTTTGGTTGAACGGGCTGAGATGATTTTGGCGGAAAATGCCCGCGATTTGTCCGCTGCAAAAGAAAACGGCATTTCGGACATTATGCTCGACAGGTTGCGCTTGAATCACGAACGTATCAAGGGCATTGCGGAAGGCGTTGAGCAGGTTGCCGATTTGCAGGACCCGATTGGGCAGGTTGTCCGCGGTTATACCAATCTGGACGGCTTGAAGATTGTTCAAAAACGCGTGCCTTTGGGCGTGGTTGCCATGATTTTTGAAAGCCGCCCGAATGTTTCGGTCGATGCGTTTTCTCTGGCCTTTAAAACCGGCAATGCCATTATTTTGCGCGGCGGTCGCGATGCCATCCATTCCAATACCGCATTGATTGCCGTCATCAGGCAGACTTTGGTACAAGCGGGAATGGATGCCGATGTGGTGCAGCTGGTTGAGGATACCAGTCATGCCGCTGCCGAGGAATTGATGCAGGCAGTCGATTATATTGATGTGCTGATTCCGCGCGGCGGCGCGCGCTTGATTCAGACGGTGAAAGAGAAATCGAAAGTTCCCGTCATTGAAACCGGAGTCGGTAATTGCCATATTTATGTAGATGACAGTGCCGATTTGGAGATGGCGGTCGATATCGTCGTGAATGCCAAAACGCAGCGCCCAAGCGTGTGTAATGCCGCTGAATCTTTGGTTGTTCATGAAAAGATAGCGGAGGCGTTTTTGCCCAAACTGGAAGAAGCCGTTGCCAAAGTGCATCCGGTCGAATTTAGAGCCGATCAGGAAGCACTGCGTATGTTTAAAAATGCTGTTTTGGCAACCGAGGAAGATTACAGTACCGAGTTTCTTGACTATATTATGTCGGTCAAGACAGTGAAATCGGTGGAAGAAGCCGTCGATTGGATTAACGGCCATACGACGCATCACTCGGAAGCGATTGTGACCCAAAGCATTGCCCATGCTGAGTTTTTCCAAGAAAGCATTGATGCGGCGGCGGTTTATGTCAATGCGTCCACTCGGTTCACCGACGGCTTTGTTTTCGGATTGGGCGCGGAAATCGGGATTTCCACCCAAAAAATGCACGCCCGCGGCCCGATGGGTTTGGAAGCGCTGACTTCGACCAAGTTCTACATCAACGGCAACGGTCAGATCCGACGTTGATAAACGCCCCTCAACTTCATCAATTTGCGTATAATGGCGGGAAATTTGATTTTCCCCGAACAACCGATTTAGTAAAAAGGAACACACCATGTCCTCTATCCACGATCAAATCAAAGAAGTCGTTACCACACACCGCGTCGTATTGTTCATGAAAGGCACGAAGCAATTCCCGCAATGTGGCTTCTCTTCCCGTGCTGTACAAATCCTGAATGCGGCAGGTTGCACCGACTATGTAACCGTCAACGTATTGGAAAACGATGCCGTACGCCAAGGCATTAAAGAATACAGCGATTGGCCGACTATTCCTCAACTGTACGTTAACGGCGAATTTGTCGGCGGCTCCGACATTTTGATGGAAATGTACGAAGCCGGCGAACTGCAAGAATTGCTGAAAGCTTAATTATCCACAATATTCCATAATGTAAAATTGTTGACAAAGGCCGTCTGAAACCCTGATTCAGACGGCCTTTCGCATGAATACGCACTTTGCGCGCCATGTGAAAAAAAGTATAATCCCCCTCCATCAACGCAATTCGGAAAATCAACATGAACGTTACCGTTATCAACCACCCTTTAGTCCGCCACAAACTCACGCTGATGCGTGAAGCGGATTGCAGCACTTACAAATTCCGCACGCTTACCACCGAGTTGGCACGTCTGATGGCATACGAAGCCAGCCGTGACTTTGAAATTGAAAAATACATTATTGACGGCTGGTGCGGTTCTATTGAAGGCGACCGCATCAAAGGCAAAACGCTGACTGTCGTCCCGATTTTGCGTGCCGGTTTGGGTATGCTCGACGGCGTACTCGACCTGATTCCGACTGCCAAAATCAGCGTTGTCGGCTTGCAGCGCGATGAAGAAACTTTGAAACCGGTTTCTTATTTTGAAAAATTTGTCGATAGCATGGACGAACGTCCCGCGCTGATTATCGACCCAATGTTGGCGACCGGCGGCTCTATGGTTGCCACCATCGACCTTTTGAAAGCCAAAGGTTGCCGTAACATCAAAGCATTGGTATTAGTTGCCGCTCCGGAAGGTGTGAAAGCCGTCAATGACGCGCATCCTGATGTAACCATCTACACTGCCGCGCTCGACAGCCACTTGAATGAACACGGCTACATCATCCCCGGTTTGGGCGATGCCGGCGATAAGATTTTCGGTACACGTTAATTGAAATGTTTAAGGCCGTCTGAAAAGTGTCAAACATCAATTTTCAGACGGCCTTGTTATATGGTTTGTTTTAAAATCCACATCAGAAAGGACAATCATGAGCTTCCAAGACAATCTGGCCGCTATGCCTGCCATCGATCATTTGAGCGGCTTGGATATTCTCGATAAAGAGGGCAATGTGGTTCATCACATTCCCAATGTACCCGGCAAACAAGGCTCGCTCAAACTTTACCATGCTTTGGCGCAAGAGTTTGACGGTAAACTTGACGCAGCAGCGGCAGAACGCGGCTTGGCATGGTTTGCAGAACATGTTGCCGATGCCGAAGCCAATCCAGGCAAACATCCGAATATTGATTTACTGTTTAAAGTGAAGGCTGAAAATATCAGCCTGACTTTGAAACCATTGGTTGCTTAATGAATACAAAAAAGGCCGTCTGAAAACAATTTTCAGACGGCCTTTTTATATGCTTAAAACCTTAAGCGATAGAAGCTTCAACGAATGCAGTCAGTTGACCTTTAGCCAATGCGCCGACTTTGGTTGCAACGTTTTCGCCGTTTTTGAACACCATCAGGGTAGGGATGCCGCGAACGCCGAATTTGGCAGGAGTGGCTTCATTGTCGTCGATGTTGATTTTAACAACTTTCAGACGGCCTTGGAATTCGGAGGCGATGTCGTCCAAGATTGGGGCAATCATTTTGCAAGGGCCGCACCATGGTGCCCAGAAGTCCAGCAATACAGGTACATCGGATTTCAAAACGTCTTGTTCGAAGCTGGCATCGCTGGAGTGGATAATCAATTCGCTGCTCATGTTTGTTTCCTTTTGAATGGGGATCGATAAATATGTTGTTCAGAATAGTGGCAGACAGGGAAAATTTCAAGTGCCGCCACCCGGTAATAGTTTTTTTGAAATGCGCCTATCGCAATCTTTAAAGATTCAGACGGCCTCTTGAACCATGTGGCCGGAGTGGGCAATCAAATGGCGCGTATAGTCGCTGCTTGGATTGGCAAACACATTTTCGCATTCGCCTTCTTCAACGATTTTGCCGTCTTTCAACACCATCACGCGATGGGAAATGGCGCGGATCACGGCGAGGTCGTGGCTGATGATGATGAAGGCGAGGCCGTATTCTTTTTGCAGGCCGCTGAGCAATTCAAGGATTTGTTGTTGCCATTGGACATCAAGCGCGCTGGTTGGTTCGTCCAATACGAGGATTTTCGGGCGGACAATGATGGCGCGGGCGATGGCAAGGCGTTGGCGCTGGCCGCCGGAGAATGCGTGCGGATAGCGTTCGAGTGCGTCTTCGGGCAAGCCGACTTGTTTGAGGACTTCTTGAACACGGCGGCGCATTTCTTCGCGCGGCATACTGGGCTCGTGAACGCGCAAGGCTTCGGAAACGGTATCAAAGACGTTCATGCGCGGATTGAATGCGCCGAACGGGTCTTGGAACACCATTTGGATTTCGCGGCGCAATTCGTGTCGCCATGGCTCGCCGTTGATGTCCAGGCTGCCTTCGGAGTCGATAAGGTGCATAACGGCTTTGGCCAGCGTGGTTTTGCCGCAGCCACTTTCGCCGATGATGCCCAATGTTTCCCCTGATTTGAGATCGAAAGAAACGGGGTTGAGAATGGTTTTGTCGCGTTTTTTAAACCAGCCGTCTGATTCTTTGATGGAAAAGGCGATTTGTTCGGCCTTGAGTACGGTGGCTGGGTTTGCAGGTAAAGGAGCCACTTTGCGCATTGTGCCGGCGTTGAGCAACATTTTGGTGTATTCGTGTTGCGGATTGGCGAAGACTTCGTTTGCTTTGCCGGTTTCGAGGATGCGGCCGTTACGCATAACGGCGACATCATCGGCAAAACGGCGCACGAGGTTTAAGTCGTGCGTAATGTAGAGCATGGTCATGCCGTGTTCTTCCTGCAGGCGTGAGAGCAGATCGAGGATTTGGGCTTGGACGGCAACGTCCAAAGCGGTGGTCGGTTCGTCGGCAATCAGGAGCTTGGGCTGGGCTGATACGGCCATGGCAATCATGGCGCGTTGGCGTTGGCCGCCGGAAAGTTGGAAAGGGTATGCCTGGGCTTTTTGCTCGGGCTGGTGGATGCCGGTTTCGTCCAAGAGTTCGATAGCGCGCGCCCATGCCTGTTTTTTATCCAAACCCAAATGCAGGGACAGGACTTCGGCGATTTGTTCGCCGACGCGCATGACGGGGTTGAGGGCGGTCATGGGTTCTTGAAACACCATGCCGATTTCGCGGCCGCGCAGTTTTTGCAGGGCGCGTTCGGGCTGGGTCAGCAGATCGGTTCCGCAATATTTCAGACGGCCTTCAAAGGTAACCATCGGATTCAGGCGCATGATGCCTTGCGACAATACGGTTTTGCCGCTGCCACTCTCGCCGACCAATGCCAGCTTGCGGCCGGGTTGCAAGGTCAGGTTGATATCGTGCAGGACTTGCTTGCTCGGAAAGGAGCCGTTTAGGTTTTCGATTTCGAGTATCGGTGTCGTCATGGTCGTGGCCGTCTGAAAAGTTTGTTGATGACAGGTTTTCAGACGGCCTGCATGAATCAAGGGGCCGTCTGAAACAGCGGTTTAGTCTTGAAACTGTTCTTTGAGTTTGCGTTTTAACACTTTGCCGGTGGCATTGCGCGGCAGCTCGTCTTGGAAGATGATTTGTTTGGGGATTTTAAAGTTTGCCAGCAGGCCGCGCAGGTGGCTGCGGACTTCGGCTTCTTCCAGTTTCATGCCTTCTTTGAGTTGGATAAAGGCAATGATTTCTTCATCGGCGTATTGGTCTTTCACACCGATGACAGCGGCGGCTTCCACGGCATCGAGTTTGTAAATGGCTTCTTCGATTTCGCGCGGATAGACGTTTTGGCCTTTGGAGATAATCAGGTCTTTTTTGCGGTCGACGATGAAGATGAAGCCGTCTTCGTCTATGGTGACAAAGTCGCCGGTTTTCAGCCAACCGTTGACGATGGTTTCATCTGTGGCGTCAGGCATATTGAGGTAGCCCTGCATGACTGAGCCGCCTTTGATGATGAGTTCGCCCACTTCGCCGCGCGGCACTTCGATTAATTCGTCATCGACGGCTTTCACGGTCAAGCCGGGCAGGGCGACGCCGACGCTGGCGGTTTTTTGGCGCTCAGGCGTATTGACGGCCACAACGGGCGAGCATTCGCTCAAGCCGTAGCCTTCCAGCAATTTGGCGCGCGGGAATTTGGCTTTGAAGTCGTCAATGGTTTGTCCGGCCAGAGGCGCGCCGCCGCTGATAAACAGGCGGACGCGGTTGAACCATCTGAAATACCAAGGGATTTTGGCTTTGCTCATGGCAGTGTAAATAGCCGGTACGCCGAGGAAAATGGTAGCGCGTTTGAGCAAAACCTGTTTCAACACGTTGGAGAATGGGAATACGGATTTGACCAAAATAATCGAGCAGGCTTGAGATATCGGCAGCAAAACCATGGCGGTCAGCGTAAAGCTGTGGAACATAGGCAAGAAGACGACGAAGCGGTCTTTTTGCGAAATTTGGAAAATTTGTTCGATACCTGAAAGGTTGGAAAACAGGTTGCTGTAACTGATTAATGCACCTTTTGGGTGGCCGGTTGTGCCGGAGGTGTAGATAATGTGCGCCAAATCGTTGATGGACGGCTGACGGCTCAGATTCGGCTTGCCGGGGAATGTACGCGCGGCATCGAAATAGCTGTCATCGCCACTGGCGGCGTTGGTTTCACCAATCCAGATGATTTTATTGACTTTGGTTTTGGTTTTGATGTTTTTGAGTTCTTTGGCCAACGGCGCGGATGCGAACATAAAGCGTGCGCCGCAGTCATTGAGGATGTAGGAAAATTCTTCGCTTTTCAAAAAGACGTTGAGTGGGACGGCTACCGCGCCGATAGAGGTAATAGCGAAATAGGCGGCAATAAATTCGGGAGAGTTGGAAACGACAAGGGCGACTCTGTCGCCATATTGTACGCCTTGGTGTTGCAGATAGGCGGCGACGGTTTCTACTTCGCGTTTGAGGGAGGAATAGTTGATTTTTTCTTTGTCGTTGAAAATGACTGTGCCTTTACCGTTTTTTTGGCAGGCTGCAGTCAGCATAGCGTAAAAATTAGGGTGGGTGTGCATTTCGGAGTTTGTGTCCATATTGTGTCGATTGATGTACGGTTTCGATGAACCGTTTATTTCGAAGGATAGGTTTTACATCCTATCGGTAAAATAAGCAAGAGGCCGTCTGAAAATACTTTCAGACGGCCTTGAGCTTTGCTGGGCTTAGGAAAGCAATATTTTGAATTTAAACTTATTTATTGTGTTGATGGGAATATTCCCATTCTTCAAAGTCTGCCGTTCGGAAGATAGTGCAAGCCGATTGCGTTTCTGTCTCAAGCCATTTCGAGTTTACCGCTGTGTTTGAGGCAGAATCCGGATAACGGGTAGGCAGAGCCAATGTTAGAGACTTTGAGACCTAGCCGTTGTTCAGACGGCCATCGGGTACTTTCTTAAACAGGCGATAGAAATTGTCGCTGGTGTTTTGTGCCAATGTTTCCAAGCTCTCGCCGCGCAGATTGGCTAAGAACTCGGCTGTATAGCGGACGTAGGAAGGCTCGTTTTGTTTGCCGCGTTTGGGAACCGGCGCGAGGAAGGGCGCATCGGTTTCTACCAAGATTCTATCGGCAGGGACGTATTTGGCGGCTTCCTGTATTAGCGGCGCGTTTTTAAACGTCACAATGCCGGAGAAGGAGATGTATAACCCTAAATCCAAAGCGGCTTTGGCAAAGGCGACGTCTTCAGAGAAGCAATGAATCACGCCGGAATTAGTGTGGCATTCTTTCAAAATTCGCAACGTGTCTTCGGCCGCATCGCGCGTGTGGACGATAACGGGCAGGCCGCTTTCGTTGGCTGCTTGGATATGGTCGGCAAAGCGTTGATGTTGCCATGACAAATCGCCTTTGCACCAGTAATAGTCCAAACCGGTTTCGCCGATACCGACGATTTTGGGATGTTTGGCTGCCTCTACCATTTCGGCAATGGTAAATTCTTCTGCTTCTTGGCTGTCGGGATGTATGCCGATGGTGCAGTAGATGTGGTCGTTTGCCTGAGCAATGTCGAAGACTTCGGCAAAACTTTGTTTGCTGACGCTGATGGCAAGCGCCTGTTTGACGCTTTGCGCTTCCATATTGGCAAAGACTTCGGGCAGGCGGTCTTTTAAGCCGTTAAAATTGAGATGGCAGTGTGAATCGATTAAATACATGGTGTTACAGGGTAAAAGTAGTGCGGTCGCTGCGCAGGCGCGGGCCAAGCTCGGCTTCGATCAGGTTTTTTGCCTGCAGGCAGCTTTCGTGTTCGGAGAATGCAAGGCCTACGCCTTTGGGACGGTGGGCTGAAGTGCGCGCCGGATTGATCCAAACGACTTTTGTTGGCAGGAAGCGTTTGGGATAGTCGGCGATTTCGACGGCCAAGAGGATGTCTTCGCCTAGTGAGAATACGTCATCGGTCGGTACGAACAGGCCGCCGTGTTCTAAAAACGGCATATAGCAGTTGTACAACAGGTTGGGGTCTTTGAGTTGCAAAGCCAACATCTTCGCCGGAATGTCTTTTTTATTCATCATTGATTACCTGTTAGGGTTTGTTTTGCCAAAAATCTAAATATTCGATAAGCAGATACTCAAGCTGCATTTTAACACTCAAGGTATGGTATCCGTAAGGGTTGAGCGCGTTCAGACGGCCCAATAGGGCAAACAGCTTGCGTGAATCGGTTTTAGAGGCCCTCTGAAGCAGGGCTTGGGCATGGTGCGGATAATAAAGTGGCGCCATGCTTTGTTGTGCCAAGCCGACATCTATCAGCCATTTTTGCAGCCAGTCGATGAAAATGGCCAGCGGTTGTTTTTGTTTGTCGAACGCGGCGGCGTAGTCGAGTATGGCCAACAGGCGCGGGGCAGCCAGCAGCGTCAGCAATTCTTCGCGCAATGCGTCCAATTCGGGAGTCGGTGTGAATAAAGGCGCGCCGCTGTGGAATGCCAACAAGGCTTCGGCATTTTCCACGCCCTGTTGGCGCAGGTATGCCGCAGCCTGCTCATGGGTAGGCGAGGGCAGCACCATCTGGCGGCAACGGCTTTTGATGGTGGGCAGGAGTTTGTCGCGCGCGTGGGTAACGAGTAGGAAAACAACGTGTTGCGGCGGCTCTTCCAAAGCTTTTAACAAACCGTTTGCCGCCTGTGTATTCATGCTTTCGGCCGGATGTACCAATACCACGCGCAGGCCGCCGCGGACAGCGGTCAGGTAAATGTTTTCCACAATATCGCGCACGGCATCGATTTTGATTTGCAGGAGTTTGCGTCCTATTGCCTCGCCTTCGGGCATTTCCGGCGTGAGTTCGTAAAAGTCGGGATGGGTGTTTTGGCTGAACAAATGGCACGAAGCGCATTCGCCGCATGGCTCATGGCCGGATTTGGGCGATTCGCACAGCAATGCCTGCGCGACAAAGCGGGCAAACTCGGTTTTACCGGTATTTTCTTTGCCGGTAAACAGCCAAGCGTTAGGTCGGTTTTGCCAATGGGCGGCGAGCTGTTGCCATTGGGTTTCATGCCATGGATAAATCATATCGTTTGGGAACTATTAGGTAGGTGGTTATTATACTCTCAGGCCGTCTGAAAAAGGTTTCAGACGGCCTTTAATAAACTGCCTAAAAATTAATCAAATATCGTTTTTCTTTGAAATATCAATGAATAAGCTGATTTATTCACAGCCTTTGCACACGCTTGTTTGGGGAAAATGTGCATTTTGTTTGGGAGTAAAGTTGTGCTTAAAATTTAGGCAGATGTGTTTTTTAATTTTAAATCAGACAGTAATCTGATTTATGCACAAGCTGTCCACGCGATTGAACAGTGAAAATGTGCATGGTGGGGATATATTTCAGACGGTCTTATTTGCTGATTTTCAATAAAGCGGTCAAATCCCCGATAAATTTTGGTTCCCGTTTGATGAGGTAAACAATCAACGGAAGATTACCCACGGCAACAATCAAATACAGCAGCGTGATGCTGTTGAATAACATCAGCAAAACCGCGCTCAAAATGGCAGCCGACACCATAAACACGCCGTTGATGATGTTGTTGGCAGCAACAGCATGGGCGCGGAAGGTTTCGCTGCTGGCAGTTTGCAGCCAAGTGTAGAGCGGTACGGAGAAGAAACCGCCGAAAAAGCCGATGGCCGACATCACGAGCATAATCGGATACGCCTTTGCTTGCGATAAAAACCAAATAATGCCGTTTAATTCGGTAAAGCGTTGGCCTTGGGTCAGCCACACCAGCAATAATCCACAGACCGTCAGCCCCAGAGTGCCGATGGTAACCAAGCCCAAAATCAGGCGCTCATGGCTGAGTTTGGCGCATAACACCGAGCCGATGGCGATACCGATGGAGAACAGCGCCAACATCAAGTTGAACACATTATCGTTGCCGCCCAAATGGATTTGCGTGAACGTCGGTAGTTGGGTGGTATAAACCGAGCCGATAAACCAAAACCATGAAATACCGATGATGGACGTGAATACGGGACGATTGGCCGCCGCTTCACGAATCAGTGAATTCGTGCCTTTGATGATGTTCCATTCGATTTTTGTGTCCGGCATTTTAGCGGGTACAGACGGCATAAACAGGCTGGTCATCGTGCCGCCGATAGCGACCAATAACACCAAACCGCCAACAATATACGGCGGAACACCTGCGACTGCGGTACCCAAAATCTGGCCGAGCAAAATGGCGATAAACGTACCTGATTCAATCAGGCTGTTGCCCATAATCAGCTCTTTGTCGTTGAGGTAATCGGGCAGAATGGCGTATTTCAGCGGGCCGAACAAGGTCGATTGCGTGCCCATGCAAAACAGGCAGATTAAAAGCAAAGGCGCGGATTGGATGTAGAAGCCATACGCCGCCACTGCCATGATGATGATTTCCAACAGCTTGATCCAGCGTGCCAAAACTGCTTTATCGAATTTGTTGCTCAGCTGTCCTGACAGCGCGGAAAACAGGAAGTAGGGCAGGATAAACAGCATTGCGCCCAAGTTCAGCATTTGGCTGGGTGGCAGAAAGTCGTTTTTACCCAAACCGTAAAAACTGATCATCACGAATAATGCGGTTTTGAACATATTATCGTTCAACGCGCCCAAAAACTGCGTCCCAAAGAGCGGCGCAAAACGGCGGGTTGTGTGGAAATTCAGATTGTCTTTTTTAAGGCTCATTGTTTGGATTCTTTGTCTTCGTCTTTTTCGATCAGTTTTTCAGTGGAGTCGTCGTCCATCAAAATGCGGTGCGCAGGTCCTTCAAGGTCGTCAAACTGTCCGTTTTTACCCGACCACCAGAAAAACCAGCCGATGATAAAGGCCAAAATAATGCTGATGGGGACAAGGATAAACATACTTTCCATTACATCGCTCCGGTCAAATCGGTCAGGATAAAGGTTTTACCGTTGATGGTCAGGTATTCGTTGCGCAACGCACCGATATTTTTATCGTCAAAAAACAATTCGATACGGTCTTTAACCACGCGCCAGTATTGTGGGATATCGGTTTGCTCAAAAGGCGACAATACCGCTGCTTCGGCTGCGTCTTCGCTTTGCAGCTTGATTGCGAAGCGTCCGCTTTGCGGCGGATTTTGCGATTCATCATCTGCCAACATAATAAAAAATCCGGCGTGTTCGCCGTCTTGAGTGTGGATACTGAAATAATGCATATCGGGAAATCTTCAAAACCGCCGTCATTTTTTCAGACGGCCTAAAATAAAATTCCGTCCATTTTACATCAAATATTAAGTCAAGCAGCCGATTACATTTTTTGTTAGAATACGACGTTTACTTTGTTAATCTGTTCAGACCGCTACCCACTACGTCCCACAAGGGGTGCAACATAGCCGGAGCCGCAGTAAGGTCCCGACAAAAATGCCGTCTGAAACCTCAAGGAGCATAAAAATGTCACAAAAATTAATCTTGGTTTTGAACTGCGGTAGCTCTTCCCTCAAAGGTGCCGTATTGGATAACGACAGCGGCGAAGTATTGCTGAGCTGCCTGGCAGAAAAGCTCAATCTGCCTGATGCCTACATTACCTTCAAATTCAACGGCGAAAAACACAAAGTTGACCTGTCTGCCAAGCCCGACCACACCGGCGCAGTTGAAGCCCTGATGGAAGAACTCAAAGCCCACGGCCTCGACAGCCGCATCGGCGCCATCGGTCACCGCGTCGTCAGCGGCGGCGAACTGTACAGCGAATCCATCCTCGTTGACGACGAAGTTATCGCCGGCATCGAAAAATGTATTCCGCTCGCTCCGCTGCACAACCCTGCGCACCTCTTGGGTCTGCGTGCCGCACAAAGCATTTTCAAAGGTTTGCCTAACGTTGTCGTATTCGACACCGCCTTCCACCAAACCATGCCGGAACATGCCTACACCTACGCTGTTCCACATGAATTGTATGAAAAATACGGCTTGCGTCGCTACGGCGCGCACGGTACCAGCTACCGCTACGTTTCTGATGAAACCGCCCGTTTCCTCGGTAAAGACAAAAAAGACCTGCGCATGGTCATTGCCCACTTGGGTAACGGCGCATCTATCGCAGCAGTTGCCAACGGCGAATGTAAAGATACCAGCATGGGCCTGACTCCGCTGGAAGGTTTGGTAATGGGTACACGCAGCGGCGATATCGACCCTTCAGTTTTCAGTTTCTTGGCTGAAAACGCCAACATGACCATTTCCCAAATTACCGAAATGCTGAACAAAAAATCAGGTCTGCTCGGTATTTCAGGTTTGTCCAATGACTGCCGTACCATCGAAGAAGAAGCTGCAAAAGGTCATCCAGGCGCCAAACTGGCTTTGGAAATGTTCATCTACCGCTTGGCTAAATACATCGGCAGCATGACAGTCGCGGCAGGCGGTTTGGACGCATTGGTCTTCACCGGCGGTATCGGTGAAAACTCCGACATCATCCGCGAACGCGTATTGGGCTACTTGGGCTTCCTCGGTCTGTACATCGACCAAGAAGCCAACCTGAAAGCCCGTTTCGGTAATGCTGGTGTGATTACCACTGCCGACAGCAAAGCTGTTGCCGTTGTGATTCCTACCAACGAAGAATTGATGATTGCACACGATACTGCCCGTCTGAGCGGCCTGTAATCCGTCATTATTGAAAACCTGCCCGCAAGGGCAGGTTTTTTGTTGTGTATAGATGAAGAAAATTTTGAGAATATATTGAAAAAAGCCGGCAAACATTGTGTTTGTCGGCTTTTTAATCAGTGCAATATTAAGAATACTGATAGATAGGTTTAGAACTTATAACTGATGGTAAACAGCAAAGTCCTGCCGCGCGCATAGTTATTCAAGACGGAGCGTGTCGTGCCGCCATATTTGCCATTGCATAAACCGTTGGCATCACATTCGACTTCTTCGTCATCTAAACCGCCTTTTCTTTCAAATACGCTGAAATAGCGCTGAGTCGCGGCATCGTTTGCGGCATCCAAAGGATCGATATAGCGTTTATTGAACGCATTTTGAATGTCGAAACGAAGGATAAGGTTTTTCTTTGGTTCATAATTGGCATAGAAATCAAAAATCAGCGGCTGTCTGTTGATGCTTTCTGTTTTTTTGATCACCCTTCTGCCCATTTGGTGTGAAGAGTAGGTATTGGCACCGGTTGTCCCGTCAACAAATTCTTCCTCAGTCGTTGCCCGTGTACTTTTGCCGTAATAGCGCATAATGCCGCCGATGGTCAATTTGTTGCCCAACCAACGTGAGCCCAATTCAAACCGACCGTAATCTCGGGGTAAGCGGGAAATTTTGCTTAAGCCGTAGCCTTGTTTGATTTGGTCTTCTTTAGAAGAGTTGCGGGGCGATTCGCTGGCATCGCTATAATTGGTCGGCTGGTTGGTTTTTTGATATGCGTAAGACAGGGTTGTAAAAAAGCGGCCGAAATCATAGTTCATCTCGACTTCCAAACCATTTTTATGGACAGGTTTGGCATAGTTTCGATGCTGGATAGAGTATTGCAGGCCGGTACTGGTTACCCAGCTGGGTGCTTTATCCAAATCCCACCATTTGCCATAAACATTGTGAATATAGTTGTTGATCCTGCTGCGATAGGCGACCAGTTTGAAACCCAATACATCATCCGGCTTGAAAATCCCTTTTTTGAAGGTATTGAAGCCTATTTGGTAAGTATTGGCCTGTTCCGGCTTAAGGGCGGTATTGACGCCCGAGTCGCCGATTTGTGAAAAATACATTTCTTGAATATTCGGCATTCTATGCGTACGCGAATAGCTGATAAACGGCATAAAGTAGTCGTTGACATTGATGTTTAATGCCACCGAATGGTTTACCGCATGCTTTTTACCGGATTTGGTATAAACCGGTTCGTAAAGGTCGCAGCTTGGCGTGCAATGCTGTTTATAAATTTCAGAATCTTCTCCAAATGCTTTTTTAAAGTCTTCTTGGGTATTGAAGTAGTCGGTATATTCGCCCTTGTAGCGGTAGTTGACTATATTGGCACTGTAATTCAATTGATAAATGCCTTTTTTCAAGGAAGTATCAAAATAGAACGTATTGAATTTTTGCTGGCCTGAAGGTTGCAATATGGTTGATTTCTGAGGAAATATTCCTTTGTCGCCTTTGAAGCGGCCTAAAAAGCTGTACAGGCCGGCATCTTGATCCGGGCCGTCGTAAAACAGGCTCAGCTCTTCCGGAAAGCGGTTTTTACTGTATTGGTTTTTAAAGAAATTGAAACCCACAGTAGCTTTTAAATCTGTTTTTTGGGGAAGTTTGAAAGAAAAGCTGTTGTTGATATCCAAAAGATTGGCTGTGTTTTTGGTTTCCAAATAATCAAGCAGTCCCCATCCTGAAAAACGTGAGTTTTTCGGATATTTTTGTTTTCCCAGATTATGGGCGGCCAATACGTTTAAATCGACATAATCGCCAATGTTTAAGTTGTAATTGGCTTGATAGTTGCGGTTTTCTACTTTGCGGCTGCCGATACGGTTGTTCATGGTACGAAGCTGAAGATCCAGCTTGTTGTTATCGTTTTCGTATTCCACTTTGACCAAATGGCTATTTGAGCGTTGTTGCAGGCTGGTTGGGTCGATTGGGGTCAGATCCCATTGCGGTGCCAAATTCTCTTTCCAGCTTCTTTCCAAGTCATCGACATAATCTCTTTGTAAAACTTCAGGATCGTTATATTTTTTGGAGAAAGGGTAGTCCCAATAGCTTTTACCGACCGCATTGCGTTTGGAAAAGTCACGAACCCAGAGATTTTGTTCGTGGTCGAATTTCAATAGGTTGCTCTCAAAATATTCTTGTTTTTTACGGTCCAAATATTCCTCGCCAAAATTGCCGATACGCTGACCGCCGCCGCCCACTTTATAGTTTTGCTCGACATTACGGTGGCTGTAACCATATAACGCACCAACGCGCGCACCGCTGTCAAACCATTTTTGTACAGCTCCGGTTGCCATAAAATTGCTTTTGGTGCTGTTTGTGCCGGTCAATCCTTTGGTCAAGAGGCCGAAGGTATTGTTTCCGTGTACCACATCGTCTACCCGTAAAGTACGGAAATTGGCTGTACCGGATAAGGTATTGATGCCGTTGGCACCTGTGAAACTGCCTTTGGTTACATCGACACCGGCAATAAAATTGGGATCCAGTGCCGTACCGAATTGGGAGGAGCTGCCGCTGCGTCCGGCATCGGCAGAAGTGGAATAGAAGGTTTGGGTTACGCCGTCAACCATCGTATTGACGCGTCCCAAACCGCTATCGCCACGGATATTGACCGCCAATACCCCCGATCCCTTGTCTTGTTGGGTGAAAACGCCGGGCATGCTCCGAACGATGGTATCGATGTTTTCGCTGGATTGATAAACGCGTTCACGCGAACTTTTGGCTTGGCCTTCGGTAAAAACTTTTTTCTCTTTGGCAATGTGTTTGCCTTTGACTTGAATTTCATCAAGCTCTTGAGTTGAAACCTCGTCTTCTGCGTGTGCGATACTGGTTATAGCCAGTAAAGATAATGTTAGTAGATTTAATTTGAAATTCGGATTCATGATAGTTACCTCAGAAACGAAGTTGCTACTATATAACATGTTATTAAACTTTACAAACATTTTGATAATGGTTTTTATTTATTAAAAAATAAAGTAAAATTTTGTTTCATAAGATAATCCAACCGCATATGATTAATCTGGCTGAAAAGATAAAGCAGGTCTGAATTTGAATTTGGTTGGTTGAGAAGAAGGGAGATTTAATTGAATTTAAACAGCCGGAAGAAGAAAATTTGATTGCGATATGTGAATTGAGCCGTCGGTTTCAAATGAAATCGGTAAAAAACATGAAATGCAAAATATAAAGTCAATATAGAAAGATTTGAAGTCAGTTGAAGAAAAGGCCGTCTGAAAATGATATTTCAGACGGCCTTTATTGTTTTTTAAGCCTTATTCCGGACCGCGGAATGTATCGTGGCAAGATTTGCAGCTTGCACCGGTTTCGCCGTAAGCGGCTTTGATTTCTTCCAATTTGCCGGTTTGTGCGGCGGCGTTGAGTTTCTCAACTGCAGCGGCAAATTTTTCTTCTTCGGCTTTGAAGGTTGCCGTGTCTGTCCAGATGGCAGGCAGGGCGCGGCCGTTGCCTTGAGGATCGGATTCAAACAGGGTGAACGGTTTTTTGCTGTTTTCGGCGAAGGTTGCGGCGGCTTGTTTGAATTTTTCTACGTCGTAAGGCTCTTCGTCTTTGACCATTTTGCCCATGCGGGTAAACTCGGGCATCATGGATTTGAACGCGGCCGTACGGTCTTCGGAAATCGGGCCTTTAGGCTGGGAAGGCGCGCCGCTGCCGCCGCAGGCGGAAAGGGTAAGCGCCACTGCTGCCAAGGCAACAGGGAGAAAACGGGTTTTCATATGGAGTGTGTCCTATTGTAATGATATGATTATCGTTAGATTTAAAATCAGTCGGCCAAACACTCAGGCCGTCTGATAAGGCGTTATCATACCTTAAACCCAAGTCTGAAACGAGTATAGAAAGGAAACGATATGGCAATTTTGATTACCGGGGCATCGGCAGGATTCGGCGCGGCAATGTGCCGCACCTTTGTTGCAGCAGGCTACCATGTCATCGGCGCGGCAAGGCGTGAAGACAAATTGCAGCAGTTGGCAGAGGAATTGGGCGAGCAGTTTTACCCTTTGGAAATGGATGTTTCGCGCACTGAGTCGATTCAAAACGCTTTGAACAGCCTGCCCGAGCATTTATCCGAAATTGATTGCCTGATTAACAACGCCGGTTTGGCTTTAGGTTTGGATTCTGCCGATAAAGCCGATTTTGGCGATTGGGAAACCATGATTCAAACCAATATCATCGGCCTGACTTTTCTGACTCGCCAGATTTTGCCGCAGATGGTAGCGCGCAAACAGGGCTATATCATCAATTTGGGTTCGATTGCCGGCAGTTATGCTTATTCAGGCAGTAATGTCTATGGCGCGACCAAGGCTTTTGTGCGCCAATTCAGCATGAACCTGCGCGCCGAATTGGCAGATAAAAATATCCGCATTACCAATATCGAACCGGGTTTGTGCGGCGATACCGAGTTTTCCAATGTCCGTTTCAAAGGCGACGATCAGCGTGCGGCCGAGGTTTATGAGAATGTCGAGTTTATCCAGCCGCAAGATATTGCCGATACCGCTTTATGGCTCTATCAGCGTCCGGCGCGGATGAACGTCAATTCCATCGAAATCATGCCGGTTGCCCAGACCTTTGCAGGTATGAAAGTTTACCGCGATGAGCCTGCTCCGGTGAAGGCAGAAACGTTTGAAAAACAAAGCATGTCTTTGTTTGGAAAAATTAAATCTTGGTTTAAGTAATCGGCATCAGGCCGTCTGAACGTTTCAGACGGCCTCTTTGTTATCTGAAATTGAACAAACACGTTATAATGTAATTTTTTATTAACAAGGCCGTCTGAAAGGCTGTTTCAGTTATGAACGCAATCAAACAAAAAATCTTAGAACAAGCGCAGCGCGATGGCGTGCAGGTAACGGCATTGCGCGAGCAAGTGCTTGATATTGTTTTGAAACAAAGCGGCGTGATTAAAGCCTACAACGTTCTGTCGCAGATGCAGCAGCAAAGCGAGGGCGTGGTTGCGCCGCCGACGGCCTACCGCGCCCTTGATTTTTGGGCGGAGCAGGGCGTTTTGCACAAAGTGGCGGCGGTCAACGGCTATATTCTGTGCAGCCACGCGCAGCACGAGTGCAACGACCATTGCCATGACCACGAAGAAGCCGAAGCGCATCACAGCGCGTTTATTTTGGTTTGTACCGAATGCGGTACGGCGGATGAGCAGACCTTGAGCCAAGAATGGGCGGCATTGCGTTCAGGCGTGGCCGAAACCGGTTTCTCATTAAAAGAAGAACATGTTGTTTTAACAGGAATTTGTAAAAAATGTCAGAAGTAAAAAAGACTAAAGTCCACCTGATTTCAGGCTTCCTCGGAACAGGCAAAACCACCGCCCTTAAAAGTCTGATGGCACAAAAAGACCCGAATGAAAAATGGGTCATCATTGTCAACGAATTTGGCGAAATCGGCATTGACGGCGCCGTCTTGAGCGACAACGGCATTCCCGTAGCTGAAATCGCCGGCGGCTGTTTGTGCTGTACTGCCGGCGCACAAATGGGTACGACCGTACAAAAGATGCTGCGCGATGCCCAACCCGACCGCTTGATGATTGAAGCCAGCGGCCTGGCGCACGCCGCCAGCGTTATCGACGAACTGAAAGCCAAACCGCTCGACAGTATGTTAGAAATCGGTGCAGTCTTTACCGTTGTCGATCCGCGTCAATTCATCAATCCCGATTACGCTCAACAAGCCTTGTATAAAGACCAAATCGGCATTTGCGACGTATTGGTTGCCAGCAAAACCGACTTGTGCACGCCGGAGCAACTGGCCGAATTTCATGATAAAGCGGCCAAGCTGTTCCCGCCCAAAGCCAAAGTGGTTGAAGTTCAAAATGCACAACTTGACATCCAATGGCTTGATATTCCCGTTGTCGAAAAATCGCGCTACCGCCTAAAAGCCTTGCCGGACAACACCATGGGCTTCCAGTCTCAAGGTTTCACTTTCCCTTCCGGACGTGATTTCGACGGCGAAAAGCTGACCGATTTCTTCAACGACCTGCCTAAATTTACAGACGGCCTCGTGCGTGCCAAAGGCGTGTTCCAAGTCCTCGGTACATGGGTATGGCTGAACTGGGTGGACGGTCAATGGGGCGCAAACCAAGTTTCATGGCGCCGTGATTCCCGCTTTGAGCTGATTGCCAAATCGTTTGATGCGGATTTGATTGAGAAGAAATTGCAGGAGGCGTTGGAGAAGTAAATCATCGGCCAAACGCTTATTAATCCGTTACTATATGCCGTTTGAAGTCAGCGGTTTCAGACGGCCTTCAAATCAAAAAAATAGAGGAACACTTAACCATGTGGCGTTATATCTTTCAACGTTTGCTCCTTTTGATTCCCACGTTGTTGGGGATTTTGGCGATTACCTTCGCCGTGATTCAGTTTGTTCCCGGCGGTCCGGTGGAGCAGATGGTTCAGCAGCTGACACAGGGTGCGGTTGGTGGTGAGACGGCGGGGCGGAGTATTCCCGGAACTCTGGCCAAAAACGGCAACCGTATCAGTGCGGAGGATTTGGCCGCGCTGAATGCTTTATACGGTTTCGACAAGCCGCCTTTGACGCGTTTTGCCGATATGGTATGGAAATTCGCCCGTTTCGATTTGGGCGAGAGTTTTTTCCACCATCAAACCGTATTTGAGTTGGTAAAAGAGAAAATGCCGGTATCGATGAGTTTGGGTTTGTGGACATTCTTCCTAACTTATTTGATATGTATTCCGTTAGGTATTGCCAAGGCGGTCAGGGATGGCAGCCGGTTTGATACGGTTACGGGCATGATCATTTTGGTCGGCTATACCGTACCGCCGTTTGTATTGGGTTTGGTGTTGCTGGTGTTGTTTGGCGGCGGTAGCTTTTTTGCCTGGTTCCCACAGGGTGGCTTGGTTGGTGATGATTTTGATACGCTCTCTTGGGCAGGTAAAGTCAAAGATTATTTGTGGCATATGGCCTTGCCGATTACCGCTTCGGTAGCAGGTAACTTGGCGGTGATGACCGTATTGACGAAAAACGTGTTTCTTGAAGAAATCCGCCGTCAATATGTTTATACCGCGCGAGCCAAGGGATTGCCTGAGAAACAGATTTTGTGGAAGCATATTTTCCGCAACGCCATGATTCCTCTGATTACCGGTTTCCCGGCCGCATTTATCGGCGCATTCTTTACCGGCAGCCTGTTGATTGAAACGCTGTTCTCGCTGGACGGGTTGGGTTTGTTGTCTTACGAGGCAGTGATGAAACGCGATTATCCTGTCGTAATGGGTACGCTGTATGTGTTCACGCTGATGGGGTTGTTGGCTAAACTGGTGTCGGATATTTCTTATTCATGGGTCGATCCGCGTATTCACTTTGGCGGACAGAAATAAGGCCGTCTGAAAATATCTTCAATCCATTATTAAAGAATGTTTCGAACCATGAAAAAGAAAAAATCTACTTCAAACCCTACTTGGCAAGCCTTTAAGCAGCATAAGCGCGGTTGGTTGGCTTTGCGGATTTTGGCCGTTTTGTTTGTCGTCACTTTGCTTGCGCCTTTGTGGAGCAACGACAAACCTTTGTGGATACGCTATCAGGGCGAGTATTTCTTCCCCTTGGTAAACGAATACAACGAAACCGCATTTGGCGGCGATTTCGATACGCCTGCGGATTATTTGGATCCGCTTATCCGCCACAACATCACTTCAGACGGCAATTTTGCCCTTTACCTGCCCAATCCTTACGATGCCGATACCTTAAACGATTTCGATACGGCCCCCGATCCTGCCAAGCCGTCCGAACGGCATATCTTGGGAACGGACGACCGCGGCCGCGACCTGTTGGCGCGCTTGGTTTACGGTTTCCGCGATTCACTGCTGTTTGCCTTGGTGTTGACTGTGGTGACTACCGTAATCGGCGTGGTTGCAGGCGCGGTGCAGGGTTATTTCGGCGGCAAAACTGACCTTCTGATGCAGCGTTTTATCGAGGTTTGGGGCGGTATGCCGGAGCTGTACCTCTTGATTATCCTGTCTTCGTTCTTTAATCCGGGACTGCTGATTTTGCTGGTGTTACTGTCGCTTTTCGGCTGGATGGGCTTGTCCGACTATGTCCGTGCCGAGTTTTTAAAAAACCGTCAGACCGATTACGTTTTGGCGGCGCGCGCGATGGGCGTGAGCAACCGTGAAATCATGTGGCGCCATATCCTGCCCAACAGCTTGACGCCGGTATTGGCCTTCCTGCCTTTCCGTATTTCCGGTGCCGTACTTGCCCTGACTAGCTTGGACTTCTTGGGCTTGGGCGTACCTGCCTCACAGGCGAGCTTGGGCGAGTTGCTGGCGCAAGGCAAAGACAACTTGGACGCGTGGTGGATCGGCCTGTCTGCCGTTGCTACGCTGACAGTGATGCTGCTTTTGCTGGTCATGATCGGCGAAGGTTTGCGTCAGGCATTTGACGTACGCGCACGCAGTTAATTGCTTTTCTAAAGCGTGAAGAGGGTGGGTGGAAAAGCCTGTCCTGCATTCTCAGGGCCGTCTGAAAAGTTTCAGACGGCCTCATCCATTCGTTTGAATCATTAAAAACCATGAATCAAGAAATCACATTTCTTACTCTTTTTCTGCTCGGCTTTTTTGGCGGAACGCATTGCGTCGGCATGTGCGGCGGATTGAGCAGCGCATTCGCTTTGCAGCTGCCGCCACATTTAAACCGAATCGGGCTGATTGTATTGTTGAACTTGGGGCGCATCAGCAGCTATGTCGTCATCGGCCTTCTGGTCGGCTTGGTCGGGCAGGTCGGCATTTCCTTGGACGATACGCGCGCGGTTCAAAACGGTTTGTATATTGCCGCCAATGTTTTGCTGCTTTTGCTCGGTCTGTATCTTGCCGGTATTTCGACTGCCGCAACCAAAATCGAAGGCATCGGCAAACCGATATGGAAACGCCTGAATCCTTTGTTAAACAAATTGCTGCCGATTAAATCAGTGCCTGCCTGTTTCGGCGTGGGCGTGCTTTGGGGCTGGCTGCCTTGCGGTTTGGTGTACAGCGCGTCTTTGTATGCTTTGGGCAGCGGCAATGTCTTGCACGGCGGGCTGTATATGCTGGCGTTTGCATTGGGTACGTTGCCGAACCTGCTCGCGATGGGTATATTTGCAGCGCAGTTGAAAACCTTTCTGCAAAAACGCATGGTTCGTTTGTTTGCCGGACTGTTGGTGGCAGGATGGGCGATATGGCGCTTGGCTGTATTTGCAATGGGGCAAATCGGGTAAGGTAAAAAGGTTTTATCTAGTTTGTTGTTTTGCAATCAAAAAGGCCGTCTGAAAGATTTTCAGACGGCCTTTTCATAAGAAAGATTTAATGTATCAAATTCCAAGCCATCTTGGCGGCAATCATCAGCAACATGATGCCGAAGGCGATTTTGAGTTTTCGGGCGGGCAGCTTGTGCGCCGTTTTTACGCCGAGCGGAGCAAAGAGGATGGTGGCAACGCTCAATATGAACACGGCCGGAAGATAGATAAAGCCTGCCGCGCCTTCAGGCAGGTTGGCAATATGCAAACCGTTGGCAAAATAGCCGATGGTGCCGGCAATCGCAATCGGCCATGAAAGACCTGAAGATGTGCCGATGGCGCGGTGCGCCGGAAAGTTGCAATACAGTAGGAATGGAACGGATAAAGAACCACCGCCGATACCGACCCAGCTTGAAGCCGCACCAAAAAGCGTGCCCATGGCTGTCAGGCCGGGGAGGGCAGGCAGGGTGCGTGAAGGTTTGGGTTTGGAATCGCGTAGGGTTTTAAGTGCGATAAAGGCAAGAAATGCAATAAAGAAAACCTGCAAAGCCAGCGTCGGCATATATTTTGCTGTTGCCGCGCCGAGGAGTACGCCAAGTATCATGCCCGGCGTCATTCGGCGGACGGTCGCCCAATCGATGGCGTGCTTTTTATGTTGGGCAAACATACTGGAGAAGGTGGTAAACACCATGACGGCAAAGGAAGTGCCGATAGCAAGATGCTGGGCATAGGGGTGGCTGCCTATGCCTTGCAGTTGCAACGCCCATAAGACAACGGGGACAATCAGCGTGCCGCCACCTACGCCGAACAGTCCGGCAATAAAGCCCGCCGCGCTGCCGACGGCGAGCAGGGCAAAGATGATGTCCCAAGACCACATTTCAGACGGCCTTGTCGTGTTTGTGTGATTTATGGCGTTTTCTAAACCAACGGATGACTGCCATCACATAACCGGACAGGCTGTAACCGAGGAAAAACAGGAAGAGGACGAGCGAAGGTTCCCAATTGATCAAAAGCAGAATCAATACGGCCAACACCATGCCCATAAACGGCACTTGGCGGCGGATGTTGATTTCTTTGAAGCTCCAAAACGGAATCTGCACAATCATGGAAATGCCGGCAAACAGGGTGATACCCAATGCCCACCAATGCACGTTGGGGAAGCGTTCGACGCTGTGGTTGACCCAAATCAGGCCGACAATCAACGCAGCGGCGGTCGGGCTGGGCACGCCGATAAACCAACGTTTATCAACTTTGCCGATAAGCGTGTTGAACAGCGCCAAACGCAGGGCGGCGCAGGCGCAGTAGATAAAGGCGACGGAATAACCGATTTTGCCAAACTGCCAAAGTTGCCATTTGTAGGCAATCAGGGCAGGCGCGACGCCGAAACTGACCATATCGGCGAGGCTGTCGAGCTGTTCGCCGAACGCGCTTTGGCTGTTGGTCAGCCGCGCTACGCGTCCGTCCATACCGTCGAGCAGCATGGAAAGGAAAACTGCAATCGCCGCTGTTTCATAACGTCCGTGCATAGACTGGGTAATGGCGAAGAAGGCGCAAAACAGTGCGGCGATGGTAAAGGAATTGGGCAGCAGGTAAATGCTGTTTTTGCGGATGGAGTTGCGTGGTGGAATCGGATTTTCTGTATTTTGTGAGTTGTCCATAATGTTTCCGTATATGCTGCGTGTGCAGATGAGGCATTATACCGCATTGGCAGGTTAAGGATTTTTAAAAGGCAGACATAGTTTCACTTCAATCGCATAAAGTTTCAGACTGCCTTTATTCCATCAGTCAAACAACTCGCCCTGCGCCTGCTCTTTGGTCACGCGTACGTCGGTTTCACCGTCGGCAAAAGTGATGTGCAGTTTCTGCCCTTGTTTCAACGTATCGGCATTGCGGATGACTTGTCCGCGTGTGTTTTTGACGACCGAAAAGCCGCGCTCCAGAATATGCTGCGGCGATACGGCTTCGAGCAATGCGGCTTGGGCGGTCAGGCTTTGACGGCGGTGGGTAAGCAGCTGGCGGAAGGAATGCGACAGGGCCGTCTGAAAACGGTCAATATTGTTTTTGTAAACGGAAACATCAGGACGGCAATGTTTCAGAGTTTGGGTTTGGCGTTCAAAACGGGCGGTGTGGGCGCGGAGGTTTTGCGTCATCGAGTAAGACAGCATTTGCGCCAGCTTGCTGATTGAAGCGCGCTGCTCGTCAAGTTTTTGGCGCGGATGACGGATTTGCCGCGCCAGCCAGTCGAGTTTTTGGCTGGCATCGAAATAGCGTTGCTCTAAAACGGTTTTCAGACGGCCTTGCGCTTGGGCGAGGCGGTGTAACGATTCTTGGCGGTTGGGGCTGACCAGTTCTGCCGTGCCGGTCGGGGTCGGAGCGCGCACGTCGGCGACAAAATCGGCGAGCGTGAAATCGGTTTCGTGGCCTACACCGCTGACGACCGGAATCACGCAGGCTTCGATGGCGCGTACGACCGGCTCTTCATTAAACGCCCACAAGTCTTCAATGCTGCCGCCGCCGCGACAGACAATCAGTACGTCACACTCGGCGCGTTGCGATGCGGTTTTAATCGCTTGGGCAATTTGCAACTCGCTGCCCGTGCCTTGAACGGGCGTTGGATAAACGATAACGGGAATTTCGGGCGCGCGGCGGTTTAAGGTGGTCACGACATCGCGCAAAGCCGCCGCCGCCAGGCTGGTGACGATGCCGATACATTGCGGACGGGTGGGTAACGGTTTTTTGCGTTCTGCTGAAAACGCGCCTTCCGCCTGCAATTGCGCTTTCAATCGCTCATAGGCTTCGTAAAGCTGCCCCAAACCTTTGAGCCGCACCTCATTCACGGTAATTTGAAATTCGCCCCGCGCTTCATAAATGCTGATTTTCCCGGATACTTCGATATGGTCGCCTTCTTTCAAAGGCTTCGCCAAGCGCATGGCCGCACCCTTAAACATCGCGCAACGCACCTGCGCGCGGCTGTCTTTGAGTGAGAAGTAATAATGTCCGCTGGCGGCACGGGTCAGGTTGGATACTTCACCGGCAATCCATAAGCCTGCGAGATGGTCTTCCAGCAAGGCTTTGGCGAGGGCGTTGAGCTCGGATACGGAAATGGAGGAGGGCGCGAAAAGTTCGGACATTGCGAAACAGGAAAAATTTGGGAAAGCTGAATTATAAGGGTTTTAGAGCGATTCGTTGTATTCGTTTTTATGAAACTTGCGCCCTTTGTTTTAATATTATCAAAGGCGCATGTTCAGACGGCCTTGCCTAGGCGGGCTTGTGTTATATTATCGTTTGATTTTCGCTTCAAAAGCCGCGTGTATGCCCAAACTCCACCAAATTATCGAGCGCCATTGGCAATCCCCTAATCCGTTTTTGTCTTTGCTGTTAAAACCATTGTCCAAGCTGTTTGCCAAAATTGCGGCGAAACGGCGCGATGATTTTGTTTCAGGCCGTCTGAAAAGCGAAAAATTGCCTGTGCCAGTGGTGGTGGTCGGTAATATCCATGCAGGCGGAACAGGGAAAACGCCGATAGTCGCCGCGCTGGTGTTGGGTTTGCGGGAAAAGGGCGTTAAGGTCGGCATCATCAGCCGAGGTTACGGGCGCAAGAGTAAGGCGGTTCATGTATTGAAGACAGCCAGCAGCGCGGCAGATGCAGGCGATGAGCCTTTATTGCTGTTTCGCCAAACCGGCGCGCCGACGGCGGTAGGCAGCAGCCGTGCAGAAGCAGGCAGGGCATTGCTTGCGGCGCATCCGGAGCTTGAATTGATTGTGGCCGACGACGGCTTGCAACATTATGCCTTGCAGCGCGATATGGAAATTGCCGTATTCCCGGCGGCGGATACGGGGCGGACGGATTTGGATTTACTACCCAACGGCAGCTTGCGCGAACCTTTGCCTCGGTTGACTTCCGTTGATGCGGTCGTCGTCAGTGGCGGAAAAGCAGATGCGGCGTTTAGGCCGTCTGAAAATATGTTTGCCAGCCATATTGAAACAGGTCGGATTTACCGTTTGAACAGGCCGTCTGAAAAATTGGATTTGGCAGGTTTGGGAAATCAAACCGTCGCCGCCGTCGCCGGTATCGCCAAGCCGGAGCGTTTTTTCGATTCGCTGCGGAATATGGGCATTACTTTGAACCAAACCGTCGCACTGCCTGACCATGCCGACATCGCAGTAGCAGACTTGCCCAATGCGGACACGGTCATTATTACGGAGAAAGATGCGGTCAAGTTTTCAGACGGCCACGGCCTGAATCATGTGTGGGTCTTGCCTGTTTATGCGATAATTGAGCCGAACTTGGCGGCGTTTGTATCCGCGAATGTTTCAATCTAAATGCTTATAGGTGTTTCACAGATGTTTTAAAGATGATCTTCAAACTACGCGATAGGAGTAAATCATGAAGTTAAAATATTTGTTGGTCGCTTGCGCAGCTTTATTTGTATCCACCCAAAGCTTAGCTGCTAAACCAAGTGATGAATCTGCAATGAAATGGTTGGAGATTCAAGGGATAAGCAATAATTATAGCGAGAAAGTGCAACGTTCTTTGGAGATGGTGAATAAAGAGGATAATGAGCGCTTGTTAGCGATGACGCCCAAAGCTCAAAAAGCGCAGATGAAGGCGATCATCAGTCGTTATATGAAAAATATGCAAGACGATTTGAGCCGCCCTGAGTTGAAAAAACAATGGTTGGATGAAGAAAAGCGTGCCGTACAGAAAGTATTTACACAAGAAGAAGTCGATGTAACCAACCGTTTTTTCTCTTCAGCTCAGGGAAAAAATATTTTGAAAAAGATAAGAAGTTTACAACAGCATGGTGGAAATCTTGAGGATATGTTGAGCCAATCGGATATAGAAAAGATGGCTGAAGCATTTGGGCATGGTGCCGGTAAGTCTGCGCTCGAAAAAGTCAAGCATTTCGATAAGCTGAGTGATGAGATTATCCACAAAACCATGAGTCAAAATTACCTCAATGCAAGCGATAAATATACGCCTGCTTTTGAGGAGCAAACACATGGTATTTTATGCAAAGGCAACAAACATTTGCCGAAGTGTGCCAAATAATTTTCCGACTATCTGAAAATATTTATTTTTTGTTGAAAGGTAGCAAAAGATGAAACTGAAAACCTTATTATTGCCCTTCGCCGCGCTGGTATTGTGTGCCAATGCGTTTGCCGCGCCGCCCAGTGATGCATCGCTGGAAAAATGGTTAAATACGCAACATTACGAGCAAGATATTGAGTTAATTCTGAATGAGATTTTTCAAGAGGGATTTAAACCGCTTTCCGATACCTTGGTGGCTGAAGTCTCTAAAGAGAAGAAGGAAGAAGTGGAAAAAGCGGTTGTTCGTTATCGGGACATTGTTGTAAAGGAGGCCTTCACGCCTGAGTTGAAACAGACCATCCGCAGCCGATTGTTGAAAAGTGCCAAAGCTTCACTTACCCAAAAAGAAGTCAATGCTATGATTGTCAATCCATCCGGAAAGGCTGCTGAGTCTTTCCTGGATAAGAATATGGGCGGTCTGGAAGAATTGTTGCCGAAAAAATTACAGGAAGCTGCGGATCGGCATAAGCCTGAGTTTATCAAAGAATGGAGGCGGATTGCTTGCGGTGGCAAAAATCCCGAGCCGGTTTGTGCAAAATCTGATTCAAGCAACAAGCGATAACTTCGAACTGTCTGAATCATTTCAGACAACCTTGATATAACTACCGAAAGTAACCCCATGGAAAAAAAATTCTTAGACATCCTCGTTTGTCCTGTGACTAAAGGCAAACTCGAATACCATCAAGACAAACAGGAATTGTGGAGCCGTCAGGCGAAGCTGGCTTATCCGATTAAAGACGGCATTCCCTATATGTTAGAAAACGAAGCACGAGCGTTGAGCGAAGAGGAACTGAAAGCATGACCGAATTTGTCGTATTGATTCCGGCACGGTTGGATTCTTCACGTCTGCCGGGCAAGGCTTTGGCCGATATTCACGGTAAACCGATGGTTGTACGCGTCGCCGAACAGGCGGCAAAAAGCGAGGCTGCGAGTGTTGTTGTTGCCACCGATCATCCCGATATTCAGACGGCCTGTCAGGCGCACGGTGTCGAAGTGGTCATGACTTCCAATCAACACGAAAGCGGTACAACGCGCCTTGCCGAAGCGGCCAATACGCTGAAACTGCCGCAACATCTGATTGTCGTGAACGTACAAGGCGATGAGCCTTTAATCGACCCAGAGCTCATCAACCGTACGGCTGAAGTTTTGGTTGAAAACAATGTGCAAATGGCGACCGCCGCCCATGAATTGCACGATTTTGACGAGTTTATGAATCCCAATGTCGTCAAAGTCATCCTTGATAAAAACCGCAACGCCATCTATTTCAGCCGCGCCCCGATTCCTTATCCGCGCGACGCCATGCGCGCCGAAAAACGCGAATTACCTTCTGAAACAGCCGTTTTGCGCCATATCGGCATTTATGCCTATCGTGCAGGCTTCCTGCAACGCTATTCGGAAATGGATGTTTCTCCTTTGGAAACCATCGAATCGCTGGAACAGTTGCGCGTCCTGTGGCACGGTTATCCGATTGCTGTTGAAATCACCCAAGAAGCGCCTGCTGCCGGTGTGGATACGCAGGAAGATTTGGACAGAGTACGTGTTGCGTTTAAATCTTAAGGTCGTCTGAAAGGAAAAGATATGAATGATTTCCGCCATTTGAGCCGTGAAGAACAAAAATTGCTTGCCGATGTGGCGAAGCTGGTAAGAGAAGACGAACAAGAATTCAACTATGATATGTTGAAAATAGAAGCGCCGGAGCAGGCCAGCGGCGAGTTTTGGTTCCGTATGGCAGAAATGCTCAGCACTCTGCCGCCCAACCAGTCGTTGGACTTGCGTATGAACGGCGGGCGCTTGACTGTTGCCGTATCGATTTTGTCGGTATTGCTGCAAGACAATCCCGATATTCCGCAGCTTTGGGCGCAAAAAATCATTGCGCTCAACTATTTGGCTCATGGTCATCAAACCCGTGCAATCGGTTTGGCGCAGCAACCCGACAAAGCGGCCGAAGCCAATGAGGAAGAATATTTGGCGAAAGCCTTATCGCAAAACTTGCTTTCCACTTTGAAAGACGCGATAGAGCGATTCCCTGAAGACGCATGGTTTATCAGAATGCGCGACGATGCATGGAAGCATTTCGGCCCGAAAGAGGCCGTCTGAAGTTTTGAACGATAAACACAAGCCGTGTAAAATTATCTGAATATTAAATCCGTCAACCAAAAGGACTCATCATGAAAGTATTATTGTTGGGCGCACCAGGCGCCGGCAAAGGCACACAGGCTCAATTCATCACTGCTGCATTCGGCATTCCTCAAATCTCTACCGGCGATATGCTCCGCGCCGCCATCAAAGCAGGCACTCCGCTGGGTTTGGAAGCAAAAAAAATCATTGATGAGGGCGGTTTGGTACGCGACGACATCATTATCGGCATGGTTAAAGAGCGCATTGCCCAAGACGACTGCAAAAACGGTTTCCTGTTTGACGGTTTCCCACGTACATTGGCACAAGCCGAAGCCATGGTTGAAGCCGGTGTGGATTTGGATGCCGTGGTTGAAATCGATGTACCTGACAGCGTGATTGTCGACCGCATGAGCGGCCGTCGTGTGCATTTGGCTTCCGGCCGTACCTACCACGTTACCTACAATCCACCTAAAGTCGAAGGCAAAGACGACGTAACCGGCGAAGATTTGATTCAACGCGACGATGACAAAGAAGAAACCGTGAAAAAACGCCTTGCCGTTTACCACGAGCAAACCGAAGTTTTGGTTGATTTTTACAGCAAACTGGAAGGCGAACACGCGCCGAAATACATCAAAGTCGACGGCACCCAAGCAGTAGAAGCTGTAAAAGCCGAAGTACTGAAAGGTTTGGGCAAATAAGTTTTGCCGAAGTAAAATCATGAGGCCGTCTGAAAAAATATTTTCAGACGGCCTTTTGTGTACAAAAGCTGTTAAAATCGAAGCTATAACCGTTTATCCGCAGGCATCTTATGAATCCCTTGATCTCCGACTTCCAAACTCAGCAACAACGTACTCCCGTTATCGTCGCCCTTGATTTTGCCAACGAAAAAGATACGCTCGGATTTGTCCGCAATCTTGACCCGACATTGTGTCAAATCAAAATCGGTAAAGAGCTGTTTACCGCAACCGGCCGTAATTTGGCAGAAAGCTTAATCAATCAAGGTTTCAAACTTTTCCTCGATTTGAAATACCACGATATTCCCCACACAGTTGCTCAGGCCTGTAAAGTTGCCGCCGATATGGGCGTTTGGATGGTCGATATGCACGCCTCCGGTGGCCGCCGTATGATGGAAGCCGCAGCAGAAGCCGTTGCCGGATATCAAACCAAGCCGCTCTTGATCGGTGTAACCGTGTTGACCAGTATGGAACAAAGCGACTTGGCAGAAATCGGTTTGAACATCGCCCCTGAAGAACAAGTCATCCGCTTGGCAAAACTGACGCAAAGTTCAGGTTTGGACGGCGTGGTCTGTTCCGCCCAAGAAGCCGCGCCATTGCGCCGCGAATTGGGACAGGATTTTGTCTTGGTGACACCGGGCATCCGCTTGGACGTTGCCAGCAATAATGACGACCAACGCCGTATTATGACACCGGCCGAAGCCTTGGCCGCTGGTTCAACCTATTTGGTCATGGGTCGTCCGGTAACCAAAGCTGCCGATCCGGTAGCCGTATTGCGTGAAGTCAATCGGGTGGCAAACGCTTAAGGCCGTCTGAAGTATGAAGGCGATTGTAATTGGTGCGACAGGCGCAACAGGAAAATCCTTGTTGCCTCTGCTTGCAGCCAGTTCAGAGGTTGAGTCTATCGACTGTTTTGGTCGCAGACATCCTGATTTTATCCATCAAAAGCTAAATAGCCATCAGATTGATTTTTCTAAACCTGATGATTGGTGTGAAAAAGTGCAGGGCGATGTATTGTTTGCCTGCTTGGGAACTACCCTGAAAGCAGCAGGAAGTAAAGAAGCGCAATGGGCAATTGATTATGAGGCAAATCTTGAATTTGCCAAAGCCGCACGAGAAAACGGCGTCGATGCTTTGGTTTTGATTTCCACTTCCGGTGCAAATTCTGCTTCGCGCCTGTTTTATCAACGGATGAAGGGCGAATTGGAACAAGCAATTATCGCTTTGAATTTTCCGCACCTTATTATTTTCCGCCCGCCCTTATTGATTCGTCCGAATAGCGACCGATTGGGTGAGAAAATAGCCAAACGGATTTTGCATGGATTCAACCGTATCGGCCTGATGAAAAACCAACGTCCGCTTGCTGTCGAAAAATTGGCACAAGCCATGCTGAAAGCGGCGTTGTTGCCATCTCATAAACAAGCGTCGTACTCGAAAAACCATATGCAGGTATATGAGCCTCAAGATATTTTTAGGCTGTTAGATCAATAATCTGATAACAAGCCTTACACAGAGATTTTAATGGAGCCAGTATGGTAACCAAGTTCCAACAAGAAACCCTCAAATCCCGTTTTGCACAAGCCAAAGTCCTTGTTGTCGGCGATGTGATGCTCGACCGTTATTGGTTTGGTGATGTGTCCCGTATTTCTCCTGAAGCCCCCGTGCCGGTGGCGAAAATCGGACGTATCGACCAACGCGCGGGTGGAGCGGCAAACGTTGCGCGCAATATCGCCTCATTGGGCGGCAAAGCAGGGCTGTTGTCCGTGACCGGCGATGACGAAGCTGCAGATGCGCTGGACGCATTGATGGTGCAAGACGGTGTTTCTTCCTATCTGATGCGCGACAAGCAAATTGCGACTACTGTCAAATTGCGCGTTGTTGCCCGCAACCAGCAGCTTATCCGACTTGATTTTGAAGAATTGCCTCATCGTGAAGTGTTGGAACAAATCAAGCATCAATATCGTGAAGTGTTGCCTGAATACGATGCCATTATTTTTTCAGATTACGGAAAGGGCGGTTTGTCGCATATTTCCGATATGATTGATTGGGCGAAACAGGCCGGTAAACCCGTTTTAATCGACCCGAAAGGCGATGATTATGAAAAATATGCCGGCGCTACGCTGATTACGCCGAATCGCGCAGAATTGAAAGAAGTGGTGGGAAGCTGGAAAAACGAAAACGATTTGACCGAAAAAGCCCAAAATCTACGCCGTCATCTTGATTTGAATGCGATTTTGCTGACCCGAAGTGAAGAGGGCATGACCTTGTTCAATGAGGGCGAGCCGATTTATCAGCCTACACGGGCTCAAGAAGTCTATGATGTATCCGGTGCGGGCGATACCGTTATTGCCGGAGTGGGCTTGGGTTTGGCCGCTGGTTATACCATGCCCGAAGCCATGCACCTTGCCAATACTGCGGCAGGTGTTGTTGTAGCGAAACTTGGTACGGCGGTTTGCTCGTTTGCCGAATTGACCAAGGCATTGGAAGAGCAATAATTGCTGTTTTAGACGGCCTTAAAATCTAAATGCCGTCTGAAAATAGAGTTGGAAAATAATCCAGACAGAAAAGTTTTTATTTTCAGACGGCATGATTTCTTCAAGGCCGTCTGAAAAATCAAAATAAAGGAAATTCATTATGACCATTATCGTAACAGGCGCGGCCGGATTTATCGGCAGCAACATCGTCAAAGCACTTAACCAGCGCGGTATTACCGACATTGTTGCCGTCGACAATCTGAGCAAAGGCGAAAAATTTAAAAACCTTGCCGAGTGTGAAATTGCCCATTATCTCGATAAACACGAATTTATCCGCCAAGTGCGCGGTCATCTTTTGCCTTACGACGATATCGAAGCCGTTTTCCATCAAGGTGCATGTTCCGATACCATGAATCATGACGGCCTTTACATGATGGACAACAACTACCAATACACGCTCGATCTCTTAGACTGGTGTCAGGATGAACGTATCCCGTTCCTTTATGCTTCCAGCGCTGCCGTATATGGCAAGGGCGAAATCTTCCGAGAAGAGCGCGAACTGGAAAAACCGCTCAATGTATATGGCTACTCTAAATTCTTGTTTGACCAAGTATTGCGTCGTCGTATGAAAGAAGGCCTGACCGCCCAAGTCGTCGGCTTCCGCTACTTCAACGTTTACGGACAACAGGAACAACACAAAGGCCGCATGGCATCAGTTGCCTTCCATCATTTTCACCAATACCGCGAGCATGGCTATGTCAACCTGTTCGGCGCCAATGACGGCTACGGCAATGGAGAGCAAACACGTGATTTTGTCAGCGTAGAAGATGTTGCCAAAGTTAACCTTTACTTCTTCGATCATCCCGAGCTTTCAGGCATCTTTAATCTTGGTACAGGCCGTAGCCAACAGTTTAACGATCTTGCCGCTGCCACCGTCAACGCCTGCCGTGCGGCCGAAGGCAAGCCTGAAATGAGTTTGAAAGAGCTGGTTGAAGAAGAACTTATCCGTTATATCCCATTCCCAGATGCACTCAAAGGCAAATATCAGAGCTTTACTCAAGCGGACATTACCAAGCTGCGCGAAGCCGGGTATAAAGAAGAATTCTTGGATGTAAAACAAGGCGTCAGCCGTTACGTTAAATGGATGCTGGAGAACTTGGTTTAATAAATAGTACAGTAATGTTGTCTGAGAATAAAACCGACTTACCTGTTTGGGTAAGTCGGTTTTATTTTACTAGGATAGTATAAAAATTTGGTTGTATTCTTAAATAAGAATAATTTAGTGGTTTAAATGAATCTCTTGTCCTAGATAGAATAGTGGGTATTTATAACTACAAAGCTGTTAATGGGCTATCTTTACTATCATGAGGAACCATATCTATAATCCTTTAAAAGGTACGTAGAGGCTTTCGCAACAACGGATCAGATAGAAGAAAGAGTAGTTGCTATTTAAGATACACCTCTATTTTGTGGCTATGTTCTTTCAGAAGCTGTTTGGAATAAACTTTTTCATTCTTTGAATCTCGAACTTCCCTCCAAAGGATAGCAGCAACGGTTAACTTGTTAGCATACTGATGGCTACATTCATCCGTACAAAAGTCTTTTAAAAATTGATTCCACTGACAAGCCGAATGATCATACTTGGCGTAATCTGACTCTCCATAATAAATTTTAATCATATCTTGAATCGTGAATTTTAGATCATGATTCCTTTTTACTTTTCGCCAAGCGGTTGCCATATCCGCATTAAATTTAAACGGACTAACCCCTGTTACTGCAGCAAAATATTCTCTAAACTTCTGGTTAAAAGAAAACCCACAGTTCAGGAGCGGAGTCTCTAAAGTGATTACTTCGGATTGAGTTTTGAGACCTTTCCTCAAAGATTTCTCTATTTTATTTCCCTGAAAATATTGTTCAATAATAAAAGTCAATTCTTTCTTCGTACCTCGATACTCTAAACCAAGAGACTTACAAATTTGGGAAAGTTCCTCTCGATACCAATAGTATTGGTTAAATTCTTCAAATGATTTGATTTCTTTAAAACTAGGTCTGTTTTCTACCAAACCATCACCTCCACCCTTCATATCTATAACAGTAACGTCAATCTGCATGTCACGTCAACGTATGATCATACACCTATATATACGATTATTTTATTACAACCGTTTCTTCCCATCGTCTAAGCACCTCTATTAGGCGTGGATACTAGACAAAAAAATAACCGCTTAAAAGCGGTAAATGGTGCCCGGAGCCGGAATCGAACCGGCACGGCCGGTTTAGGGCCGACGGATTTTAAGTCCGTTGTGTCTACCTATTTCACCACCCGGGCGTAGACAATAAATTGAGAGATTGGAGGCGGGGGCGCGGATTTGAACCGGCCTGTATAAGGGTTGCACCCCTTATAGCATAAACACTCTGCCACCCCGCCATGAAATGGATGGAGGCGAGAGTCGGAATCGAACCGGCGTAGACGGATTTGCAATCCGCTGCATAACCACTTTGCTATCTCGCCAAAACTACGTTTGAGTATTTGTAGTATTGAAACTGGAGCGGGAAACGAGTCTCGAACTCGCGACCTCAACCTTGGCAAGGTTGCGCTCTACCAACTGAGCTATTCCCGCGTATTCGGATGCATGATTTAATGGAGCGGGAAACGAGTCTCGAACTCGCGACCTCAACCTTGGCAAGGTTGCGCTCTACCAACTGAGCTATTCCCGC
>NZ_JBQCUS010000001.1:340169-348800 GCF_051963015.1 Neisseria sp. P0006.S004
GGAGCGGGAAACGAGTCTCGAACTCGCGACCTCAACCTTGGCAAGGTTGCGCTCTACCAACTGAGCTATTCCCGCATATTGAAAAAGAACAATCAACAAGTAATCAGTATGGAGCGGGAAACGAGTCTCGAACTCGCGACCTCAACCTTGGCAAGGTTGCGCTCTACCAACTGAGCTATTCCCGCTCTGATATTTGTTGCTTCGTATATCGAAGAAGACGCAATTATTATGGATTTAATCGCGTGCGTCAAGTGTTTTGTTTTTATTTTTTTAAAAATTTATTTGAATTCTTTCCATGCCATTTTCAGGTAGTAGCACATTGACCAGATGGTCAATACAGATGCTATAAACATCAATATGTTACCAATGAGATAGAAAGGATCGTTATATTTGTCTGTGCCAATAAGCAAAAGGAAGATGGCGATCATTTGGGCAGTGGTTTTGAATTTACCGATGGTTGCCACGGCAACGCTACCGCGTTTACCCATTTGTGCCATCCATTCGCGCAAGGCGGAAATGGTAATTTCCCGGCCGATAATAATCATGGCGAAGATGGCGTATGTTCTGCCAAGGCTGACGAGCAGGAGCAGGGCAACTGCGACCATGAGTTTGTCGGCAACGGGGTCGAGGAATGCGCCAAAGTCAGAAGTTTGTTTCCAACGGCGTGCTAAAAAGCCGTCAAACCAGTCTGTAATAGCTGCAAGTGCAAAGATGATGGCGGCTGTCCAGTTGACGGTTTGTGGTTGAATCCATGTGTTCGGTAAATAGAATAGGATGGTGAACACGGGGATTAATAGGACGCGCATCCAGGTAAGTAAAATAGGTATGTTCCAAGGCATGGTTGGGGACCTTTTGGACGATGTGTCGGATTGTCCATTATAGCTTATTTGTTCACTCTGCTTTTTGAAGTGTTGTTTTTTGCCGACAAGTATCTTAGGCATAGATTTTTGTCGTGTGGGTTGTGAAGAAAATCTGCTAAGGCCGTCTGAAAAATAGGCTGTTGCGGGGTGTAAATGTTTTTGGGCAGGTAAGTGGATGCAAAATAGTGGGCAACGAGGTCGGCTTGCTGCTCGATATTGAGTTGGTTGAAGTGAGGCAGAGGTATGGGATAGGCGTAAGCTTTGCGTTTCCTATATCCGCCTTTGAGCATAATGAATAAACCGGACAACCAAACTTTGTGACCGCGCTGGTGTTGCCAGACATGTGTCAGCTCATGAATCAGCCAAATTTTGTAGGCTATGCCGGCTTGAGTGAAATCTTCGGGGCAGTGTTTACGCGGAAAGTATATGTTTCCATTGGGCGCAATGGCGGTATTGGCGTTGGGTATAAGTGGAATGCCGCGATATATTTTGATGCGGTGGAAGTTTATGCTGTCCGCAAAAACTTGTTTTGCCATACGGACTTCATTTTCGGTCAGTCTGCGCCAATCGGAAAAAATCATATTTGGAAGGGAATATTAAGAGGGTATGAAGATTTCAGGCCGTCTGAAAGGTTTCAGACGGCCTGGGTCGGGATTTATTGTTCTGTTGAAGCGGCTTGTTTGCCGTTGTCGAACAATTTGTCCATAGGCGTCAAGTTGACTGCATTGCCTTGGCTGACTATCCATTTGTTTTCAACACGCCATACGCCTGAGGCATCTTCAACGCGTAAGTACCAATGATTGGTTGGGCGTAAAGGTTTAAAGACGGCTTCGTATTCCATGCGGCCGTTTTGTGGTTCGGCTGTTACGGCGCGCAGCTTGACGGTTTGGTCATCGGCTTTGCGCGTTGGGTGCATCAACAATAGGTTTAATGGCTGTTTGGTATCGAATTGTCCGCTGACGAATACTTTGGCGGCATTCATATCCGGACTGATTAAGACCTGCACCTGAATTTGCCGTTTAACGGCTTCTTCATCGCGGTGAAGTTGGATTTCGATGTGTTTGCCGTCTTTGTAGTAATCGTCAGACACCAAGTCTGTCGTATGTTCTTTTGCGACGAAGAACATGGAAACGCTGGCGATAACGACGAAGATGGGGCCTGCCATCAGCACCCAGGGCCAAATATGTTTGTACCAAGGTTTGATTTTGGGTTGTGGGGACACCGTTTATTCTCCGATAAAGGTTGCTTTTTCTTCTAAAGTAGTCGGTTTGGAGTCGGCAGAGCCGGTCTCGTGATAGATAAAGGTAAATTCAATCGGATGGCTGCCTTTGTCGGCGTATTCGGGAATGGTAGATACCTGTACCGGGATGGTAACGGTTTCCCGCGGCGCAATTTTAATACCGTTTTCAGGTAGACCGGTCAGTGCGATTTCGTCAAAGCCTTTGACGGTTGCGGTCATCAGTTGTTCGTTTTCACTATTGTTGATAATGCGCAGGTTATAGGCATTTTCCAACCAGCCTTGGCTGTTTTCGCGAACCATGACGCCACGGTCTTTCAGGATATCGACTTCGACCATTTTTCGGGTGGAAATGCCGACCAGGAAGGCGATGATGACCACCAGGAGTACTGCGCCATAACCGGCTACACGCGGACGTTTCAAGCGTTTTTTGATATCGCTTTCAGGGTATTCGTGTTCCAACGCGCCTTCGGTCGTGTAACGGATCAAGCCGCGCTTGTAGCCCATTTTGTCCATGATTTCGTCACAGGCATCGATACATGCCGCGCAGCCGATACATTGGTATTGCAAACCGTCTCGGATGTCGATACCGACAGGGCAGACTTGCACGCACATGGTGCAGTTGATGCAGTCGCCCAAACCGCTGTCTTCTTTGTTGGCGGTTTTCTTGCGTGCGCCGCGCGGTTCGCCGCGTTCGGTATCGTAAGAAATAATCAGCGTGTCTTTGTCAAACATTGCACTTTGGAAACGTGCATACGGACACATATGCAGACACACTTTTTCGCGCATGATGTGGGCGAAGAAGAAAGTCATGAATCCGTAAAATGCTGCGGCAAACATCGTGCCGCCGCCTGCTGCTCCGGTGAATAAATCGGGAACAAATTGGCGGATCGGGACAAACCAGCCTGCAAAAGTGATACCTGTCCATGCACAGACAAGGAAAATCAGTAGGTATTTGGTGGCCTTAATGCGAATTTTAGTAAAGTTCCAAGGCGATTTTTCCAGTTTTAGGCGTTTGTTTCTATCGCCTTCGACCAAGTTGTCAATCCACAGCATAATTTCGGTGTAAACCGTTTGCGGGCATGAATAGCCGCACCACAAACGACCGGCAATGGTTGTCCACCAAAACAATCCGAATGCGCAAATCATCAGCAGCAAGGCAAGGTAAATCAAATCGCCCATACCCAGCGACAGTCCGAAAATGAAGAAATGACGGTCAGGGATATTGAATAAAACCGCCTGACGGCCGCTCCAGTTGAACCATGGAATAACGTAAAATACAAACTGGGTCGCCAATACTGCGGCGATACGCAGTTTGGCAAAGCGTCCTTCCGCCTTTTTAGGATGGATGCGTTCGCCTTCAGGATGGATTTGAATCACGCTGGATTTGGGTTTGGAAGGTTTGGGCGGAGTGGCTTTTGCTGTTTTTTCTGTTGAGGGTGTGGTATTTTCAGCTTGGTTTTCTGGTGACATTTCAGTGTTCCTTGATGAAGTGCACACAAGCCTGTTGTCATGGTAGTAGTTTGATGTGAATATTTTCAGACGGCCTTTCGCGTGCATACAAATCATAACATTTGACTCTATTCAAAGCAAAAGAGGGACTTCGTCTTAACGATGGATTCCTTACGGCCGTTTGATGTAGGGCCGTCTGAAAAGGGCAGTATTCAAAGGTTTATGGTTCGGCCTGTGTGCAAACTTATAGTGATTTGCTATTTACACGATAAAAATATATAAAGCACTGTTTCAAAACGAAATAACAGTTAATATCATCTATCCTGTCCGTTTCGGGCAACCGAGTGGAAACAGGCCGTCTGACAAAGCGAATATCAAAAGCTATCCTTGAAAGCACGGCTGATTCAGGCGATAATCGGCACACCTTTTTTCATATTTCCAATCTTGTCCAAGGAAGGTCAAACCATGTCTCAACTGGCAAACGCAATCCGTTTCCTCTCAGTCGATGCCGTACAAAAAGCCAACTCAGGCCACCCGGGTGCGCCTATGGGTATGGCGGAAATGGCGGAAGTGTTGTGGACGAAGTTCCTCAATCATAATCCGGCCAACCCAAAATTCTACAACCGCGACCGTTTTGTCCTCTCCAATGGTCATGCTTCCATGATTCTTTACAGCCTGTTGCACCTGACCGGCTACAACGTATCCATCGAAGATTTGAAAAACTTCCGCCAACTGCACAGCAAAACCCCCGGCCATCCAGAATATGGTTACACCGACGGCGTGGAAACCACGACCGGCCCATTGGGACAAGGTATTGCCAACGCAGTGGGCATGGCTTTGGCCGAAAAAATCTTGGCTGCCGAATTCAATAAAGACGGCTTGAACATCGTTGACCACCACACCTACGTCTTCATGGGCGACGGTTGCATGATGGAAGGCGTATCGCATGAAGCCTGCTCGCTTGCCGGTACTTTGGGCTTGGGCAAACTGATTGTTTTATATGATGACAACAATATTTCCATCGACGGTAAAGTGGACGGTTGGTTTACCGAAAACATTCCGCAACGTTTTGAAAGCTACGGCTGGCATGTGATTCCAAATGTAAACGGTCATGATACTGATGCCATTCAGACGGCCATTGAAGCTGCTAAAGCCGAAACCGGCAAGCCGTCCCTCATCTGCTGCAAAACCTTAATCGGCAAAGGCAGCGCCAACAAAGAAGGCAGCCACAAAACCCACGGTGCGCCTTTGGGTGCGGACGAGATCGAAGCCACGCGCAAACATTTGGGTTGGGCTTATCCTGCGTTTGAAATTCCGCAAGAAATCTATGCCGCATGGAATGCAAAAGAAAAAGGCGCGAAACTTGAGGCCGAATGGAACGAACTCTTCGCTCAATATCAAGCCAAATACCCTGCCGAAGCCGCAGAATTCGTGCGCCGCATGGATAAAAAACTGCCGGACAACTTCGATGCTTACGTTCAAGCCGCATTGAAAGAAGTGTGTGCCAAAGCAGAAACCATCGCCACTCGTAAAGCCAGCCAAAACAGTATCGAAATCTTGGCAAAAGAGCTGCCTGAATTGGTGGGCGGTTCTGCCGACTTGACCCCGTCCAATCTGACTGACTGGTCAAACAGCGTTTCCGTTACCCGAGAACACGGTGGCAACTACATTCACTACGGCGTACGCGAGTTCGGTATGGGCGCAATCATGAATGGCCTTACCCTGCATGGCGGTGTTAAACCATTCGGCGCGACTTTCCTGATGTTCAGCGAATACGAGCGTAACGCTTTGCGCATGGCTTCACTGATGAAAATCAACCCTGTATTTGTGTTCACCCACGATTCCATCGGTTTGGGCGAAGACGGCCCGACCCACCAACCCATCGAGCAAACCGCCACTCTGCGCCTGATTCCGAATATGGATGTATGGCGTCCGTGCGATACTGTTGAATCCTTGGTGGCGTGGTCTGAAGCCGTTAAAGCGGACGATCATCCGTCCAGCTTGATTTTCAGCCGTCAAAACCTGAAATTCCAAGCGCGTGATGAGCAACAGCTGAACGACATCAAACGCGGCGGCTATGTCATCAGTGAAGCTCAAGGCAACGCACAGGCTGTTGTAATCGCGACCGGTTCTGAAGTTGAATTGGCTCTGGAAGCGCAAAAGGTATTGGCAGAACAAGGTATTGCCGTACGCGTTGTTTCCATGCCTTCTACCAATGTATTCGACCGCCAAGATGCTGCCTACAAAGCCGCCGTTCTGCCGGAAGGCTTGCCACGCGTAGCCGTAGAAGCCGGACATGCCGACGGTTGGTATAAATACGTCGGTTTGAACGGTGCCGTGGTCGGTATCAACCGCTTCGGCGAGTCTGCACCTGCTGACTTGCTGTTCAAAGAATTCGGCTTTACCGTAGACAATGTGGTTGCCACTGTTAAATCCGTTTTGTAAATCAGATTTTTGATTGAGATAAAAAGGCCGTCTGAAATTTCAGACGGCTTTTTTCTAGGTCTTACCGTTTGGATTTGCGAATACAATGATTTGTAATTCAAATAGAAACACTTTAATCAACATCATTTTCGAGTATGTGGGGAATTTCTTTTAATTTAGCAACTGTTTTTCAAATACCTGTTTCTTAGAATTTTCGACGATCTTCCACCTGTATAGGAAAAAAGGCTGATTGAAACGGCATGTTTTGTTCCCATCCCTGTTGCATTAAAACTGTTTCTCCACACTGATGAATGTCTGCATATTCTTGCGAGAATAGAAGCCGCTCATATTACTGTCGATTTTCAGATAACGGAAATTCAAATGCGGCACTAAGCCTTTCCATGAAATTTTATTGTGCCAAATAGAGGCATTTGCCTGATATTCATGGTCTTTACGGGTCAGACGATACACCAGGCTACCCGGAGCATCAAAGGTACGATGGGCGTAGCGCAGGTTGGTACGGATGCCGAATCCGTTCTCAAACGCTTTCGCCGTGCCAAAGCGTATGCCCTTGCGTACGGATGCCTGCTCCGCTTCTTTGGTCATGTCATGCGACCAGTCCACGCCTCCGTAAATCAGCCAGTTTTTCGGCGCAGAGTATGCCAGCGTTGCTCCCACTAGCGGCATATGGCTGTTGTAACGCATTGCCGAATCGCTGTCTCGATAGTATTTTTTGATATATCCTGCATTGATCGAGAGCCGCCATTTTTCGTTCAGACGACGTGAAAAGTCGGTATGGATACCGGTTTCACGATTATAGCGTTTGCCGCCCAGCCAGTTTTGCTCGGCAAACGGTACAACCCCGAAAGATTGCACCGCCGAACGGTTTTTATAGCCTGCCGCCAAGCGCAGGCTTTGCTCGTTAAAATCCTGATTGTCCCAATAATGCACGCCGTCGCCGCTCAGGTTGCCGTAAACAAAATGATGCCCGCCCATGTTGATTTCGCGCGATACACCGGCGCCGTAGCGGATACCGTGCGCCTTTTGCGGCAGGCTCTCAGCGGTTTTATTCCAGCGTCTGCCGTTCCATTCTATAACGCGCTCGGACGAGGCATTGTTCACATTATCGGTCTGTTCGTATTGCAGCGAAACATCGGGCTGCCAGCTTTGCTCCGATTCAATGGAAGCAAGATAACGGTCGGCAAGTTGCTGCATGGGCGGCTGCAAATCCGGTTTTGCCCGTTTCAATTCAGCTTTTGCCTCACGGTACTGTTTGTTTTCAAACATCATTACGCCCAAATCGAAACGCGGATACGCCAAATCGGGATGTTTCGCCAAAATGCCGCGATAGAGTGATACAGCCTCACCATGCCGCAACTGACTACGCCGCAACGCGCCTAAAGCATAATCGTATAAAACGGCATCACGGTCGGGCGCGGCTTTATATTGCGCCAACAAGCCTTCCAGTATCTTCCAGTCCCGTCCGATTAATGCGCGGTTGATCTGTGCTTCCAATGAGGAATCGGCAGAAAGGTTGTCTGAAAGCTTCTGTTCTGCGAATTTGTCGTCGGTAAAATCTTTTGAGGGCATTTCGCTGTTCGGCTGCTTGTCAAAAAATACAGGCGCAGGTACATGGACAACGGGTGTATCGGCAAGGGCGGCTGTTGGGAAAGAGAACATCAGTAAGACAAGATGATTTTTATTCATTTTATTCAGTGGGATATGGATTGCAGGAGTATCCTGTCATTATACGGATAACGCGGTGAAAATGGTCGAAAAGGTCGTCTGAAACGGTTTCAGACGACCTTTTGGTTATATCACATCCCAATTAGTGGGAGCCGGCGAAACCGATTTCACCGTCATTAACCGTACCGACGATTTCTTCCGCATTAGGGCCGAAGAAGCCGAGCGCATAATCGCCACGGTTGGAAGAGCCTTGAATACCGTATCCCTTAATTTCGGTGTTATCAATTTCGTTGGTGTAGCTGCCTTCTCGAATAGACGCTTCGTGCAGATTGATATCGCTGCCGATTCCGGTAATTGTGCCACTGCCTTTTCCGTTGTCAAAGTTAACAGAGTACGCCAATTTGCCCTGACTTACACCATCGCTTGCAATACCTGAGTAGTTAAATTTGCCCGCAGTCGGCAGGGTTTGGGTAGTTTGACCTTTAATTAGGATATAAGTATCGTCAAGTTTTTCTGATTCATTGACTCCTGATCCTCTAACTGTTGTATTAGTCGGATTGATACCTGCAATCAAAGAATAGTTTTGGCGGTAAATATGGGCTTTACCACTTCGGGTAATGGTGTAATTGTTACCAGAAGCATTTGCAATGGCAGTTTCTTGGAAGTTTTGATTGAGCTTTAATTCTTTGAGCGGGTATCCAGATAAATTAATATTGCTGCCGCTGCTGGATTGATTGCCCAGTGTTACATTGTATGATTTAACAGTTGCCCCCGGTGCTCCCAAATCTTTTGCTAATTTTTGAATATCCTCAATTGCGTTGGTTTTCAACCCGCCGTATGAAACCGAAAAGTCAACGCGTGGTGTAGCGTTGCCGGAAGTATTGCTATTGTTGCTGGAAGTATTGCTATTGTTGCTGGAAGTATTGCTATTGTTGCTGGAAGTATTGCTATTGTTGCTGGAAGTATTGCTAT
>NZ_JBQCUS010000001.1:348900-632341 GCF_051963015.1 Neisseria sp. P0006.S004
TTGCCGGAAGTATTGCTATTGTTGCCGGAAGTATTGCTATTGTTGCCGGAAGTATTGCTATTGTTGCCGGAAGTATTGCTATTGTTGCCGGAAGTATTACTATTGTTGCCGGAAGTATTGCTATTGTTGTTGGAAGTATTACTGTTATTGCCAGTAGAATCGCCGTTATTCTTCTGGATGCCATTTGATGAACTAGTGATGGATGGAATGTCATTAGGCTGGTTGTTGCTGCATGCTGCCAGGCTCAGGACGATAATAGTTGCTGTGCTTACTTTTTTGAAAGACATAGATATTTCCTTTGCAATGAGTTGATTGATAATTAAAATGTAGATGTATTATCAAATAGTCATTTAAAAATATCAAGTAAATAATTTACAAAAATAATTGATTTGTTAAATTACGAGGCATTTTGTTATTTTTGGCCATTATATAGATGGAGAATCAGGTGTTAATGACAAAAAAGGTCGTCTGAAAACAGAAATCTCGTTTTCAGATGACCTTTTACCTTTATCCGTCAAACCGCCGCTGTTTCAGGTTTGACCTTGCTTTTCTTAAACTTCAACACGGCTTCTTCTTTTGCTGCATCCCAGTCTATCCGCACAAAACCACCTTCGGCGAGTTTGCCGAACAGGAGTTCGTCGGCGAGCGGTTTGCGGATTTTTTCCTGAATCAGTCGGTTCATTGGACGTGCACCCATTTGCGGGTCGAAACCTTTTTCCGCTAGATATTTGCGCAAGGCCGGTGTGAATTCGGCTTCGACTTTTTTGTCGAGGAGCTGGTGTTCGAGCTGGAGCAGGAATTTGTCCACGACTTTGACGATAATGGGTTCGGACAAGGGCGCAAACGGGATAATCGCATCCAAGCGGTTGCGGAACTCGGGCGTGAAGAGTTTGTTGATTGCCTGCATTTCGTCGCCGCGTTCGCGTTTGGCGGTAAAGCCGAGGCTGGGGCGGCTGAGGCTTTCTGCGCCTGCGTTGGTGGTCATAATCAGGATGACGTTGCGGAAGTCGGCACTCTTGCCGTTGTTGTCGGTCAGCTTGCCTGCGTCCATGACTTGTAGGAGGACGTTGAAAATGTCAGGGTGGGCTTTTTCGATTTCGTCCAAGAGCAACACGCAATGCGGCTGTTTGTTGATGGCTTCGGTTAAAAGGCCGCCTTGTTCAAAGCCGACATAGCCCGGAGGCGCGCCGATGAGGCGCGATACGGCGTGGCGTTCCATGTATTCGGACATATCAAAGCGTTGCAGTGGTACGCCCATCGAGTAGGCAAGCTGTTTGGCAACTTCGGTTTTGCCGACGCCGGTAGGACCGGAGAAGAGGAAGCTGCCTATCGGTTTGTCGGGCAGGGCAAGGCCGGAGCGCGACATTTTGACGGCGGCAACCAGCGCGTCGATGGCGTTTTCCTGACCGTAAACCATGTTTTTCAAATCGCGGCCAAGGAATTGCAGCACTTGTTTGTCGTCGTGCGACACGGTTTTTTCAGGAATCCGCGCAACTTTGGCGATGACGGTTTCGATTTGCGCTTTACCGATGACTTTTTTCTGTTTGGATTTGGGCTGAATCCGTTGTGCCGCGCCTGCTTCGTCCATCACGTCGATGGCTTTGTCGGGCAGGAAACGCTCGTTGATGTAACGTGCGGAAAGTTCGGCTGCGGCTTCAAGTGCGCCTTGCGTATAGCGGACTTGGTGAAAATCTTCAAACATCGGTTTCAAGCCGCGCAGGATTTGCACGGTTTCGGAAACAGTAGGTTCGATCACATCGATTTTTTGGAAACGGCGGCTTAAGGCGTGGTCTTTGTCGAAAATGGTGCGGTATTCGTCGTAAGTGGTCGCGCCGATACAGCGCAATGAACCTTTTGCTAATGCGGGTTTGAGCAGGTTGGATGCGTCCATCGTGCCGCCGCTGGTGCTACCTGCGCCGATGATGGTGTGGATTTCGTCGATGAATAAAATGGCGTGCGGGATTTTTTCGAGCTGTTTCAAGACGGATTTGACCCGCGCTTCAAAGTCGCCGCGGTATTTCGTGCCCGCCAAAAGCGAACCCATATCCAGTGCGTACACTTCGGCTTCTTTAAGCGCGTCGGGAATGTCGCCGTTGACGATTTGGTGTGCCAAACCTTCCGCCAGTGCAGTTTTGCCCACGCCAGCCTCGCCGACCAAAAGCGGATTATTTTTGCGGCGGCGGCACAGGATTTGCACCAGCCGTTCCATTTCGTGTTTGCGACCAATCAAAGGGTCGATACGGCCGGCTTTGACTTCGGCGTTGAGGTTGACGGTGTAGTCGGAAAGGGAGCCGGTTTTTTGTTCCGCTTCTTCGCCCTCGCGTCCCAGGCCGTCTGAATCATTGCCGTCTTCGTCATCGGGCGAGCCATGGGCAATGCAACGCAAGACTTCAAAGCGTGTAATGGATTGCAATTTGAGGAAATAAACGGCATGGCTTTCGGATTCGCTCATCATGGCAACCAAAATATCCAAAGGCTCTACTGCGGCTTTTCCGGCAGACTGAGTATGCACCATTGCCCGTTGGATGACGCGTTGGAAGCCCAATGTCGGCTGGGTTTCGACCGCATCCAGAAGATGATCGGGAATTTGCGGCGTGTTTTCTGCAACGCTTGCCGCAAGCTGTTCGGACAGGACTTTTAAATCCGCACCACACAGTTTCAAGACGTTCGGCACAGCCGCATCTTCTTCTATCAGCACCAAAAGCAGGTGTTCCAAGCTGATAAACTCATAACGCGCGTTGCGTGCTTCACGGTAGAGCAGTTGCAGGATGTGTTCCAATTCGGGTGAAAGCATGGTTTAAACCTCTTCGACTATACATTTGAGCGGATGCCCTTCAGCTTTGGCGCGTTCCATGACCTGATGTTGCTTGGTCTGGGCAATATCGCGCGTGTAGGTGCCGCACAGGCCTTTGCCTTCGTGGTGCACCAGCAGCATAACGGCCACTGCCTGTTCCTGTGCAAGCATAAAGACTTCGGTCAGGATTTCGACGACAAACTCCATGGTGGTGTAATCGTCGTTCAATAAAAATACGCCGTAACGTTTCGGCGGCTGTGTGTTGATATCGCTGAGCAGGGTATCGGATTGGTGGTCGGTATTCGGATGGTTCATAATCTTAGGTTTCAGTTTTCAGACGGCCTGTTTTAGAGTGCAAACCGTTTTCTGTTGTATTTCGGCAATTTTTTTCTATTTTCCCACTTTTTTGAAAACATAGCTTGACGTTTTGTCTTAACAAATGTAAAAAGACGGTTAAGCAGAAGTTGGCACTCGACCGCGTATGCAATACGTGGGAGAAACGCTGAACGTTTTAGTTTGCTGTATGCCTTGTTTTGCTGATTTTGTTAATTTTTAAGTATAGGAAGTTTCTAATGGCAACCGGTATCGTAAAATGGTTTAACGACGCTAAAGGTTTTGGTTTCATCACTCCTGATGAAGGTGGCGAAGATTTGTTCGCTCACTTCTCAGCGATCAACATGGAAGGTTTCAAAACCCTGAAAGAAGGCCAACGCGTGTCTTTCGACGTAACCACCGGCCCTAAAGGCAAACAAGCTGCTAACATTCAAGCTGCTTAATCAAATGCGCGGCGTAAGCCGTAAAATCATGGCGGGGTTTCCCGCCATTTTTTATGGGCGTTCGAGTCAAAAATTATGAATCAAAATTCATCTTATCAAAATGCATTAAACCAGTTGGACGAGCTTATCCGTCATTTTCGCAGCGAAGGCGAAGTCAGCTGCGCCGTTGCCGAGCGTGAAGACCAAATCTTGATCCGCCTTGCCGATTTGAAACTGGATTTGCGCCCTGAAGATGAAAAAGCCATTGCCGATATAGACCGCTTTTACCGTCGCCATGTTTTAAGCGAATAAACGTTTCAAAACCGTTTGCCGTTTTATTTTTTTAAGCATGCCTGATAAAATAGGCCGTCTGAAAAGTTTGTAAAGAATCAGCACAATGAGTATTGCCAATAATAAAAAAGCCTTTCACGATTTCTTTATCGAGGACCAAATCGAAGCCGGTATAGTATTGGAGGGATGGGAAGTTAAAGCCATCCGCGCTGCACGCGTGCAATTAAAAGAAAGCTATATCTACTGGAAAAAAGACGCATTCTATTTGGTGGGCTGCCACATTACCGCATTGCCCACTGCCTCGACACACGTCAAACCCGACCCTGTCCGTCCGCGTAAGTTGTTGTTGAAACAATCGGAAATCAATAAGTTAATCGGCAAAACCGAACGTGCAGGTTATACGATTGTGCCCTTAAACCTGCATTACACCCGCGGTAGAATCAAAGTGGAAATCGGTTTGGCCAAGGGTAAGAAACAGCATGACAAACGCCAAAGCCTGAAAGAAGCGGATTGGAAGCGTGAGAAACAGCGTTTGATGAAAAACGTACGTTGATTTTTTCAGACGGCCTTTGCAGAAAGGCCGTCTGAATATTTATTGTTTGAAAATTTTAAAAAGGAAAACAGATGAAAACCATAATTTTAGCGGCGGCTTCAGCCGTATTGTTGCTGGGCGCGTGTTCCACTACTGAACAAAGAGTATTGAAACCTGAAGAGCTGACCAGCATCAAACATGTCTGCATCATTCAAAATGCAAAAGTAAGGCCGCATGATTTGGATCGTGCTTTGTCTAAAGCTTTGGCAAAACGCGGCATTGGCAGCACGATTGTGACAGCGGATAACCGCGGCAAACTGTATGATTCTTCTTGCCCGTATAATCTGCGTTACAAAACCAAAGGCAATGACGAAATCTTGCGTAAAGGCGTATTTGTGTTGAGAAGCACCAAGTACGCGGTTTCTACTGTCAGCTACTCTTTAAATGATGAAAACCACTTCCGAACCAACCCTGATTTGGTGAAACAGGCTGAAGGCGTTGTGGCCAAATTGTTGGAAAAAAACAGCAAATAAAAGCCAGAATAAAAAACCGGCTTGCCGTGATATGGAGAATATCGGGCAAGCCGGTTTTATTTTCAGACGGCCTTAAATGGATTTGATTTTTTCCCAAAGGGTTTTGACTGTACCTTGATAGTAGGTTTCGGAAGTGCAATAGACTGTTTCTAAAGCGCATTGTCCTTGTGAGCCGTATTTTTTGATACACTGGTTCAAGGCAATTTGATGCACGGTTTTGAAACGTGGGGAGGTAATGGCTACCACGTTTTGAGCAGTCAATTTGCCCATGGCTTTAGGATAGGCAACAGCGATACAGGTGTTGTGCAGAGGGACAACCGTTTTGCAGCCTGTTGCTTGGCCTGCGCTGATACCGGCTAAGGCATCTTGGCCTTTACAGAATGTTTCGAGTTCGGCTGTTGCATCCAGTTGGGTGGCATTTTCTTTGGTGGTTTTGATTTGCAGCGCTTCATTGCTGTCGGCAGGATTTTGCCACATGGCCAGGTAGCCGTAAGTATCGGCAGCCAGGGCGGCAGGAGTCAGTGCGCAAAGGATAAGTGTCATTAGTGTTTTTTTCATAATTTGTTCCCTGTTTGTTGGGTATTTGTTGTCATTATAAAGCAAAAGTACTTATTTGATATAAATTTGCTTTTAAAATGAATATTTAGTGTGGCAGATAGATTATAGGCCGTCTGAAATTTCAGACGGCCTTTTGATTATGTTTTAAAGAATATGGCGTAGCTTAGAGGCTTATACACCGTGGCGGTTGAGCCAACGTTCGGCATCAAGCGCGGCTTGGCAGCCGGAAGCTGCGCTGGTGATGGCTTGACGGTAGGTATGGTCTTTGACGTCGCCTGCCGCCCATACGCCTTCGATATTGGTTGCGCCGACATTGTCACCGGTACCGCCTTTGGTTTTCAGATAGCCGGTTTCATCCATATCAAGTTGACCTTTGAAGATATCGGTGTTGGGTTTGTGGCCGATGGCGATGAAAACACCTTTGACGGTGATTTCTTCAGTGTTGCCGTCATTATGTTTCAGGCGTGCACCGGTAACGCCGCTTTCGTCGCCCAAGATTTCATCAACCGAGCTGTTGAGTTTGAGGATGATTTTGCCTTCTTCGACGCGTTGCATCAGTTTGTCCACCATGATTTTTTCGGCACGGAAGCTATCGCGGCGGTGAATCAGGGTAACGGTGTTGGCGATATTGGCAAGGTAGAGTGCTTCTCCCACAGCGGTATTGCCACCGCCGACTACGGCAACATCTTGTTTTTTGTAGAAGAAACCATCGCAAGTTGCACAGGCGGAAACGCCTTTGCCGGCAAAGGTTTCTTCGCTTGGCAAACCTAAATATTTGGCGGATGCGCCGGTGGCAACGATGAGCGCATCGCAGGTGTATTCGCCCATATCGCCTTTGAGGGTAAATGGACGGTTTTGCAAATCAACGGTGTGGATTTGGTCGAAAATCATTTCAGTACCGAAGCGTTCGGCATGAGCTTGGAAACGAGCCATCAGTTCCGGACCTTGTACACCTTCGGCATCGGCAGGCCAGTTGTCCACTTCGGTGGTGGTCATCAGTTGTCCGCCTTGCTCAACGCCGGTAATGATCACAGGGTTGAGATTGGCGCGGGCGGCATAGACGGCGGCAGTATAGCCGGCAGGGCCGGAGCCGAGGATGATGAGTTTATGATGGTTACTCATGATGGTTTCCTTGCTGATAAATGATTGAATTTTGTTGTATCTAAGCTTTCAGATGGCCTGAATTTTACTTGAATTTGCCGCCGTCTGAAATATGTTTGTCGCTTGGGTTTAGTGGCTGTCTTTCCATTGATAGTATTTTGAACCGAGGAAAGAGCCGAGTTTACGCAGGAAAGGCTGGGTAATGATGTTGCTGTGGCGCAGTTGCTCAAAAGGTTTCAGACGGCCGTCATCGCCCATAATGGTTTCAGCAATTGCCAAACCGGCAATGCCGGTAATCGCCATGCCGTGTCCGGAATAGCCTTGGGCGTAGAAAACGGTAGGGGCGAGGCGGCCAAAATGTGGGGCGAGGTTGCGTGTGATGTCGCATTCGCCGCCCCAAGAATGCTCGATTCTGACGTCGGCAAGTTGCGGGAAAACTTTCAACATGTCTTGGCGGACGAGTTCGGTCATGCGGTCAGGGTCGTCGATAAATTCGTTGTCTTTGCCGCCGAAAAGCAGGCGGCCGTCAGCGCTGAGGCGGTAGTAGTCAAGGACGTGGCGGTTGTCGCAGATGGCCATATTGTTGCGGATCAGATCTTTGGCACGCTCGCCCAGAGGCTCGGTGGCGATGATAAAGGTGCTGACTGCAATGGCTTTTTGTTCCAATACTTTGAATTTCGGGTGTAAACCGGCATAAGTATTGACGGCATAAACGAGGTTTTTGCACTCAACGCTGCCATTGGGCGTATGAACCAGCCAGCCGTTATCGCATGGTTCGATACGCGTCATCGGGGATTGCTCAAAAAGTTGTGCGCCTGCATCGGCTGCCGCTTTGGCAATGCCTAGGGTGTAATTGAGCGGGTGTAAGTGGCCGGATAAAGGATCAAATTGCGCGCCTTGATACATATCGCTGGCAAGTTGCTGCTTCAGCGTGGCTTTATCCCAAAGCTGGTAATGGCTTGCGCCATAATGTTTTTGGGCGTATTCGTGCCATTGTTGCAATTCTTCCCAATGCTGAGGACGGACGGCGACGGTAGCGTAGCCGCGTTGCCAATCGCATTGGATGTTGTGTTTTTGAATGCGCGAGTCAACCAGTTCAACGGCTTGCAGAGATTGCTGCCAGAACCATTGGGCCTGTTCCAAACCGACTTGTTTTTCGATTTCTTCCATGCCGCAGGCAAAGTCGCTGATGACTTGTCCGCCGCTTCGGCCTGATGCGCCGAAACCGATACGGGCGGCTTCAAGTACGATGACGTCATGGCCGTTTTCAGCAAGCGGTAGGGTGGTGCATAAGCTGGACAGACCGCCGCCGATAACGCAGGTTTCAGTTTTCAGACGGCCTTCAAGCGTCGGATAAGACGGATGGGGATTGGCCGTGCTGACATAGTAGGAAGGAAGGTATTCTTTGAAGCTGGGATTGATCATGATTTGAGCTTTAGGTTGGTTTTCACTTCATTGAAAATAGGTTTTCAGACGGCCTGGAATGTGGGTTTGGGTTCAGGCCGTCTGAAAGGATAAGATGCAGTTAATAAAACAGGCTGTTCCGACACTTTATCGGACAGCCTGTCTGCATATTAGGCGGCTTTCTCGGCTGCCAATTTTTCTTGGCGGTAGGCTTCGGCAGCCTCGCGTTCCCGTTTGGTTGCCTGACGCATCATCCAGTAGTTAACGACAATAACCAGTGTACCGATGATACCGATCAGGATGGTTGCCAAAACGTTCATCTGAGGGTCAAGGCCGAGTTTGATTTTGGAGAAAATCACTTGTGGCAATGTCGATGAACCCGGGCCTGACAGGAAGGAGGTAATCACCAAGTCGTCCAAAGACAGGGTAATGCCCAAGAGGAAGCCGGAAGCAATCGCAGGGGCAATCAGTGGTAGGGTAATCACGAAGAAAATCTTCAGCGGACGGGCACCCAAGTCCATAGCAGCTTCTTCCAAGGATTGATCCAATTCCACCAAGCGCGAGCGGATAACGACGGTAATGTACGCCATACAAAGTGTGGTGTGGCCGAGGAAGATGGTGAAGAAGCCGCGATCGAAGTAGAGCGATTGCAACAATTCACTGCCTTGCAGGAACATCTGCACCTGAATAATCAACAGCAGCATGGACAAACCGGTAATCACATCAGGCATCACCATAGGCGCGGAAATCATACCGGCAAACAGGGTGCTGCCGCGGAAGCGTTTAATACGCGCCATGGCGTAGCCTGCCAATGTGCCGAGTGCCACGGCGGCAAGCGAGGAAACGATGGCGATACGCAATGACAGCCAGGCCGCTTCCAAGATGGTGTCGTTTTCCATTAATGCGCCGTACCATTTGGTTGAGAAACCGCCCCAAACGGTAACCAGTTTGGATTCATTGAAAGAATAGATGACCAAAACCACCAGCGGAATATAGAGGAATGCCAGCGAGAGCAGGAGCATCAGTTTCAAGAACCAGGATAATTTGGTTTTCTGCATTATTTGCCTCCTTCTTCCAATTCGCGGTTTTCATAGTGCTGGAACAGGGCAATCGGTACAACCAGCAGGGCAACCATGACGACGGCGACGGCAGAAGCCAGCGGCCAGTTGTTTTGGTCGAAGAATGCCTGCCACAATACTTTACCGATCATCAGGTTTTCAGAACCGCCCACCAATTCAGGAATCACAAATTCACCGACGGCTGGAACGAAGACCAGCATAGAGCCTGCGATGATGCCTGTTTTGGATAAAGGCAAGGTAATGGTAAAGAACGATTTGATCGGACCTGCGCCCAAGTCGGAAGCAGCTTCGAGCAGACGGTTGTCCAGTTTTACCAGTTGTGTGTACAGCGGCAAAATCATAAACGGCAGATAGGCGTAAACCATCACCAAATTCAGCGAGAAAGCATTGTAGAACAGGTCTAAAGGCTCGTTGATGATTCCGTATTTGATTAAGAAATTGTTGATGATGCCGTTGTGACCCAATAAGCCCATCCATGCGTAAACACGCAACAGGAAAGAGGTCCAGAAAGGCAGCATGATTGCCAACAGCAGGCCGTTGCGCGCAGCCGGATTGGCGCGTGAAATGGCATAAGCGGTCGGATAACCAATCAACAGGCAGATGATGGTCGTTGTCAGCGCAGTCTTAATTGAAGACCAGTAGGTCATCAGATAGATATTGCTGTTTTCACTGTCGCCAAACGGATTGAGCGTATTCCAAAAGTTTTGGAAGATGTCGGCGTAGTTCTGATAGCTGATGGCAATGTTCAGACGGCCTAAGTCTTCATCAATCGTCGTCAAAGGCGTAAATGGCGGAATGGCGATTTCTTGTTCGGCAAAGCTGATTTTCAAGACGATGGCGAACGGAATCAGAAACAACACAAAGAGCCAGATATACGGCACGGCAATCACTGCACGCTGTCCAGGACGGCGAAACAGTTTCTTTTTCAGTTTTTTAAGGTCCATTGCATTTCCCTCAAATTAACTGTACAGAGGTGTCGGTTGGTTTTCAGGCCAGCTGATGTAGACGGTTTCGTCCCAAGTCGGCGGCGTAATGTTGCGCACATACCAATAAGGTGCGGGAACTTGGCTTTTGACGACACGGCCGTTGGCGAGTTTGATGTGGTAAATCGCGAAGCTGCCCAGATAGGCAATTTCTTTAACCGTGCCTTGGGCCCAGTTGTGCGCGCCCAAGTGTTCTGGTTTTTCTTTATGCAAATCAATGTCTTCAGGGCGGATGCTGATCCAGATTTCATGCTCGTTCGGAACGCCCAGACCGTGGTCGATGCGGACGTGGTTTTCCAAGCCGTCACATTTGACGATAGAGAAATCGGCGCGGTCGTCAATAACGACGCCGTCAAAAATATTGGTTTCGCCGATAAATTCAGCGGTAAAGCGACTGTTAGGGTAGTCGTACACATCGCTAGGTGTGCCGACTTGGCGCAATTGGCCGTCGGACATAATGGCGATGCGGGTAGCCATCGTCATCGCTTCTTCTTGGTCGTGGGTAACCATGATGCAGGTTACGCCGACTTGTTCCAGCGTGTTGACCAATTCCAGTTGGGTTTGTTGGCGCAGTTTTTTATCGAGTGCGCCCAAAGGTTCGTCAAGCAGCAGGATTTTCGGACGTTTTGCCAGGCTGCGCGCCAAAGCGATACGCTGTTGTTGGCCGCCGGAAAGTTGGTGCGGCTTGCGTTTGGCGTATTTGGTCATTTGCACCAGGCGCAACATTTCTTCGACGCGGGCGTCGATTTCGCCTTTAGGCATTTTGTCTTGTTTCAGGCCGAAAGCAATGTTTTGTTCAACACTCATGTGCGGGAATAGAGCATAGCTTTGGAACATCATGTTGATTGGGCGCTCGTACGGAGCAAGCTTGGTAATGTCTTGGCCGTCGAGAATGATTTTGCCCTGATTTGGGCTTTCCATGCCTGCCAACATGCGCAGCAGTGTGGATTTGCCACTGCCTGAGCTGCCCAAAAGGGCAAAGATTTCATGTTGGTAAATGTCCAAGTCGATGTTATCGACAGCGTAATTGTCACCAAACTTTTTCACCAAGCCTTGGATTTGCAAATAAGGTTTGGCTGAAGACGCAGTGGTTGCGGTCATAATGGCAATACTCCAAAAAGAAAGACGAGTACCGGCAAAACGGATTTTCGAATGGGTGATAAAAAGCTGTTTGATTGCTGGCGGGAGTCGGACGGAGGCCGTCTGAAACTCTTGTAAAGCGCACGGGCAGCGTGGATAGAAAGCAGTTTAAGCCTCAGCTTTTGCTCTCGGCAAACTCAATATTATATTAGCCTAAGCCTCATAGGGGCAATATGAAAATGCTTGTAGCGGCTGATTTGAAACAAATAGGAAAGGAAAGGCAGACAGGGGAACAGGATAGCGAAAATGGGTAACGTTGTTTTTCTGCACAAAAGGATTTAATTTATATTTAAATGTCTTAAAAAATAATTCAAGATAGAATAAAATACGCAAATTGCATTAATTTTAATAAAATCGTGCGGATTGCGTTTTATGCGGGCGAGATGGTTTTGTTCTAAATAAAAACTAAATCCGCTATATGAATAAAAAGGGAAAACATGAGCATTAAAGAATGGCCTGAAGGGGAGCGGCCGCGTGAGAAGCTGTTGGAGCGTGGCGCGGCGGCGTTGAGTGATGCGGAGTTGCTGGCGATTTTATTGCGTGTCGGAACACGCGGCATGAGCGCGGTTGATTTGGCGCGTTATTTGTTGAGCGAGTTCGGCAGCTTGGGAAAGCTGATGAGTGCGGATGCCAAAACACTTTCTGCTTGCAAGGGCATGGGTTTGGCGAGCTATACTCAGTTTGCCGTGGTCAAAGAAATCGGACGGCGGATTTTGGGTGAGGATTTGCAGGAGCAGATGGTTTTGTCAAACCCGAAATCGGTTGCGGATTATCTGCGCCTGCATCTGGGGCATGAAAAAATCGAGGTCAGCGTTGCCTTGCTGCTCAACCGTCAAAATCAATTGATTGCGGTACGGGAATTGTCGCGCGGTACGGTGGCGGAAAATACGGTTTATATTCGTGAAATCGTCAAATTGGCATTGGATGAATATGCCGACAGTTTGATTTTGGCGCACAATCATCCGGGCGGTTCGGCAAGGCCGTCTGAATCTGATGTGCAGTTTACAGAGCGTTTGAAACAGGCTTTAAGTTTGGTGGATATTACGCTCTTAGACCATTTTATCGTAACGGCAAAAGAAACCTGTTCTTTGCTCGAACAGGGCTATATGTAAGGATGAATGTTCAGACGGCCTCAGTAAGATAGGTTACCTTACCTTACCAAGGCCGTCTGAAGAATTATTGCGTTACTTCATCGGATGATTCTTCTTTGCTCTTTTCTTTGTCCTTGTCTTTTTTGCCGTCAGGAATGGCAGCATCAATCACTGCCCCCGTTCCTTTAACAACCAATTTTCCGGCAGTCAGGACGGTTGTGGCAGCCAAATCGACAGCAGCGCCTACGACGCAGCCGTTAAGTGTCAGGCAAAGGGCAAGTGCCGGAAGCAAGCGTTTTGTGCATCTCAATGGCTGCATCCGCAGTGTCCTTCGTGATGATGGCCGCATCCGAGTGCTTCTTGCCAAGCATCATCGTCGCCGTCAAATTCTTCGACTTCGTCAAATTCGCCGTTTTCTACCATGCTTACCAGCTCTTCCAAGCTTTCTGCGCCTTCTACCCAAAAGCAGGGAATATCGGGTGGTGTGTCGGGGGCAAGCAGGGCGGCTTGTTGGTCGTGCCAAGCAATCCAATAGCCGTTCTGCGTTTGTACGAATACGGCATCGGGATGAATGGTTTCGTTTTCGGTATTGACCAGCATTCTGGCGGCGATATCGGTTTGAAAAGGTAAGGTTTGCATGATGGTTTGAGAATGTAAGAAAAGAAAGTATTGTAACATGGCAAAAACAAACGCACCGTCTGAGTCAGGCGGTGCGTTTGTGTCTCGGCAACTTGGGGGCGGTCAGTTTAGAGTGTCAGCCGCACCGGGAATGTCATTCCGTCAAGATTATTTGTTGTCGTTAGCCAAAACGAAGCGGTAAATAGCCGCGCCCACTGCTGCGCCGGCAATAGGAGCCAACCAGAACAACCACAGTTGTTCAACAGCCCAGCCGCCTTGGAACAAGGCAACGCCGGTAGAACGTGCAGGGTTAACGGAAGTATTGGTTACAGGAATGCTGATCAAGTGAATCAGGGTCAGGCCCAGGCCAATGGCGATAGGGGCAAAGCCAGCCGGAGCCAGTTTGTCGGTAGAACCCATGATGATGATCAGGAAGAATGCGGTCAGTACGAATTCGATCAGCAAAGCGGCCATCATGTCGTAACCGTTAGGAGAGTGCTCACCGAAACCGTTGCTGGCAAAGCCGGAAGCAACAGCATCAAAACCGGTTTTACCGGAAGCAATCAGATACAGAACGCCTGCAGCGGCAATCGCACCGATAACTTGGGATACGATGTAAGGCAACAGGTCTTTACCGTTGAAACGGCCGCCGATGAAAAGGCCGACGGAAACGGCAGGGTTGAAGTGGCCGCCGGAAATGTGGCCGACGGCGTAAGCCATGGTCAGTACGGTCAAACCGAATGCTAAAGCGACACCGGCAAAGCCAATGCCAAGCTCAGGGTAGGCTGCTGCCAAAACTGCGCTGCCGCAACCGCCGAATACCAGCCAGAAAGTGCCGAAAAATTCTGCAAAATATTTTTTCATTTGTTTTTCCTCGTAAAGGTTGGGGTGTTGCCGAAGGCATGAATCATAATAATATTGCTTCTAATCGAAAAACGGATTTACCTGTTTTTTCCGGTCTTGACAAAAGGCCGTCTGAAAATGGCGACAAATGAATAGGGGTATATCTGGCAGGTCGAGTTTTGTTTATTGAGGCTGGGTTTATTTAATAGCGAAGCAAATGCCGTTAATGCAAAAGCATTTGGTTTTGTTGGTAATATTATTTACAGATTATTTATTTAATCGGAATCTTTGAACTGATTATCTGATAAAAAAGGCCGTCTGAAAGTTTTCAGACGACCTTGATTTTATACAAGGATAAATTAATCCAGATGGTCGCTGCTTTGCGCCAAGATGGTGCGGTTGCCGTTGTTTTCCGCGGGGGAAACAATACCGTCGGCTTCCATTTGGTCAATCAGGCGGGCTGCGCGGTTGTAGCCGATGCGCAGTTGGCGTTGGATATTGGAAATGCTGGCTTTACGCGATTTTAAGACAACGGAAACGGCTTCGTCATACATGGGATCGAGGTCGCTGTCGTTGCTGCGGCTGGTAGCGGTAAAGTCCTCGGTCGAACCGCTGCTTAAAATATCGTCGATATAGTCAGGTGCGCCGAATTGTTTCAGGTATTCCACTACGCGGTGTACTTCATTATCGGATGCGAACGCGCCGTGTACGCGTTGCGGATAGCCGGTGCCGGGCGGCAGGAACAGCATATCGCCTTGACCGAGCAGGTTTTCCGCGCCCATTTGGTCAAGAATCGTTCGGCTGTCGATTTTGCTGGATACTTGGAAGGCAATGCGTGTCGGAATATTGGCTTTAATCAGGCCGGTAATGACATCCACGCTTGGGCGTTGGGTAGCAAGAATCAAATGGATGCCAGCTGCGCGTGCTTTTTGGGCGAGGCGGGCAATCAGTTCTTCAATTTTTTTGCCTGCAGTCATCATTAGGTCGGCAAACTCATCTACCACGACCACGATAAACGGCAGTTTCTCCAATGGTTCAGGATTTTCAGGCGTGAGGCTGAACGGGCTGCCGATTTTTTCGCCACGCGCGGCGGCTTCGGCAATTTTTTGGTTGAAACCGGCAAGGTTGCGCACACCCATAAAGCTCATCAGGCGATAGCGTTTTTCCATTTCGTTGACGCACCAGTTCAGGGCGTTTGCGGCCAGCTTCATATCGGTCACGACGGGGGCGAGCAGGTGCGGAATGCCTTCGTAAATGCTCAGCTCCAGCATTTTCGGGTCAATCATAATCATGCGCACGTCTTCAGGTGTTGCTTTGAAGAGCATGGACAGAATCATGGCGTTCACGCCTACGGACTTACCCGAACCGGTCGTACCGGCAACCAGAAGATGCGGCGCTTTGGCCAAGTCTGTCACAACAGGCTGGCCGGTAATGTCTTGGCCGAGGGCAAGTGTCAGTTTGGATTTGGATTCGGTAAACGCAGGCGAATTGAAGATTTCGCTCAGGCGGATCATTTGGCGTTTTGGATTAGGCAATTCCAAGCCCATGCAGGTTTTGCCGGGGATGGTTTCCACCACGCGGATGGAAGCTACACCAAGCGAGCGCGCCAAGTCTTTTTCAAGGTTCAAAACGGCACTGCCGCGTACGCCGACATCAGGCTCAATCTCATAACGCGTAATGACCGGGCCGGAATAGGAGTCCATCACTTTGACTTTAACTTTGAACTCGGCCAGTTTTTCTTCGATGGTAATGCTGTTTTCCAGCAGCTGTTCTTCAGTTTGCGAGGCGCTTGGGTCAAACTGCGGCGGCAGGAGCAGGGCAGTGGTCGGTAGAAGCGCATCGGTCAGTGTTGCCGAAGTTGGAATAGCTATGCTTGGCGTACTCTCTTGAACGCTTGGTTCTACGGTTTGCACAGGCGTTTCAATGACTGTCTGTGTATATTCAGACGGCCTTACGATTGTTTCAACAGGTTCAACAGGTTCAACAGGTTCAATCGTTTCAACCGCTTGAATCGCTTCTGTTTCCGCTTGTACAGGCGCTTCCGGCTCACCATCGAATTCTGTTTCTTCTTCCGCAGATTCGCTGATTAAATAATCGCGGATACTGCGTTCAGGCTGATTGCTAACATGCGCATTGACTTGCGAATCAAAAATCGGCACTTGGATTTTATGTTCGAAAGCAGGCGGCTCGGGAATATCAATCGGCGCAATCGAGGTTTGGAAAACGGGCGGCTCGGGAATATCGGTTTTCGCCATCGGGACAACCGGTACGGCAGGCGGCTCGACTACGGTTGCGTTTGGCGCGGCAGGTCGGGAGATATAAGGGGATTTTTTAACAGGCGCAGCCGGTTTCGGACGGGACGGCGTTGCCGGTGCGGCAGGTTGTGGTGCAACAGCTTCCGTGGCAGCTCGTTTACGCGCCCATCTTTCAGCGGCCGCTTCGGTATGGCGAACTTGACGGCGCAGGCTGGCAGGACGGCTGATTTGTCCCAAGTTGGCCAGAATTTCGTCATTTTCGATGGTGCGCGGAGAGTAGTCGCGCAAAGGGGCGACGGCCGCGGCCAGTTTGTGGCGTGCGGCGGTACGGCGGGCAAGGTTGTCGTGAATATCTTCCGCTTGGATTTCAGAAGGGAATGCCTGCATGGAAGTATAGGGGAGGATGGCTTCTTTTTCGGCAGTTCTTAAGGCCGTCTGAACGGTTTCGATATGCGGCGCATTGGCTTCTGCCACGCGGACATTGTTGGCACGCGCCAAGGCACGCTCGCGTGTGCGGCGCAAGATAGGGTCGTTATAGTCGATGATTTCCATGCCGGTCATCGGCAGGGATGAAGCGCGCAGCAATGGGGTTTCGACTTCGTCTTTGTAAATCGGCGCATTTTTTTCGGCCAAATGCTCGTTCCATTCTTCAACTGCTGCTTCGTGTAGGGAACGTGTGGCCTCTTCTAATGTGATTTCTTCAAAATTGCTGTTTTGCACCAAAGACGGGCTGTATTCGGGAGCTTCCATCTGTGCAAACGGCGTGATTTTAGGAATACGTTCCGGCTTGGCAGATTTACGGGTTTTAGGCGAAACTTTGATTTCTTCCTCAGTAGCTGCAATGTGTTCCGGCTCTTCGGCAAAAGGCTCTGCTGTGTGCTCTTCGTTTGTTTCGGTGCGTTGCATTTTGTTGTGTTCGAGCGCGGAAAGCAGGCGGATGCGGGCGATTTTATGGTTGTCGGCAGTGCGCTTGTTTATGCTGAATAAACGTTTCAGGCTGTCCAGTTGGCCGGAAAAACCGACCGGGCTGTCTTCTTCGTTTATTTCTTGTTCGTCGCCACTGAGTCGGGCTAATTCTTGGCGCCACTTTTGCTCTTGTCTCTGGCGCCACCAGAACAAGCCGGCTATGACAGCCAGCAGAATTAAAGCCAATATTGTCCAAAGCATGCGTCCATCCCCTTAATTAAACGGCAAAGTCCGTTATTCTAACGCTTTTTTCGGGTAAACAAAACCAGCCGAAACAAGCTTTAACGGCAAAGGCAGACAGGATTGTCAAAGCTATGGCTTGAGACGCGTATAATAGGCCGTCTGAACATTTTGCGGATGAGATGATGATTTTTCAAAACGGATGGTTTCCCGTCGGTGTCGTGATGGCGGCATGGCCTGTGTTGCTGGTGATTTTTGCTTTGTGTGCAAAGCAGGCATGGGTGTCGGTATCGCAGCATCGTTCCGCATTCTTGGTGGCTGCCGTGATGTTGCCGCTGGCTTGGAGTTTGAATGCCTCCCCGGAAAGCGGGCAACTGGCCGGCATGAGCTATCATCTGCTTGCTTTAAACCTGACGGCTTTAATGCTGGGCACCTCTGCCGCTTTCTGCCTTGGCGTTTTGCTGTTTTCTCCGTATTTGTGGCTTTGGGGCGATTGGCATATGTTTCCCATCAATGCCTTGTCCGTATTGCTTCCGCCTTTGTTGGTGAACTTGGGTTTCCGCCATTGGGTGTCGCGTTTGCCTGCCAATATCTTTATCTTTATTTTTCTGAATGGTTTTTGGGCTGCGGCGGTCGGTATGGTGTTTACCGGCGTAATTTTAGTCGGCTTGTTGGACTGGGCGGATGTGTTTGATACGGCGGTATTGTGGAAAACTGCTTTTCCTGTTTTCTTCTTAATCGCTTGGGCAGAGGCATTTTTGAGCGGTATTTCAACAGCCATTTTTATCGCGCTCAAGCCGCAATGGATTTGTACTTTTGATGACGACAGGTATTTGAAATCCGCGCCTAAGATTTGGCAATAAGATATGAAGGCATCCTTGCTTGGTTTTCAGACGGCCTAAATGACCGGATAGCCTGTTTTTTGAATTGAATTTTTAACTTGTTATGTTTGCTTATATTTTTCCCATTGTTTGCGGTGCCGCTGTCGGAGCTGTATTGCGTTGGCTGTTTGGCTTGGTGCTGGTGTCTTCTGCGCCTTTTTCTATCGGTACATTGGCGGCAAACTGGCTGGGCGCGCTGCTGATCGGCGTATTGGCAGAACTCTTAACCGATCCGCAATGGCGTTTGCTTTGGATTACCGGCTTTCTCGGCAGTTTGACCACATTTTCAGGTTTTTCAGTGGAGATGGTGGGTTTGATGCAGGCGCAACGTTGGGGCATGGCTGTGATGGCAACCTGTCTGCATGTTTTCGGTTCGTTTGGTTTGACGGCGCTGGGGATTAAATTGGCGCAGATTTGGAAGTAAGTTGTTATTTTTATTTGAAATATAAACTAAAGGCCGTCTGAAAATCTGTTTTCAGACGGCCTTCGGTTTAATCAATTAGGGTTGTACATAGCTTTTTGTGCGCGCTAAATCGGTAATCAACAGTGGATTGTCTTTGCGCATCATATCGATCAGCTCTTGGCAACGTTTGGTTGTTGGATCTTGCCAGAGCCAGTCAAGCTCGGGCTGAGTAAGGCCGACTATCTGCAGAAATTGAACTTCACCGTTTGGTGTTTTGATAGCCGGCAGCTTTGGGTCTGGTGCGAAGGCTACGCCGACGATGGCGGTTTCTGTATCCATTCGTATAGGGCCGTTAGTTGAAGTAAAGTGGTAGGCTTCAAACCAGTTGCCGCTTTCAAAAACGTAACGGCCAAGGTTATTCATCATATTGACTGCCCAATAAGGCTCGTGTTTGGTGTTGTAGTCGGAATCTGGATCCTGATCGTAAGGGGGAGTGCGGAAGGTAAATTCAAATCCCCATTTACTGTAATCTGCACCGGCAAGTTCTGGATTAAAGTAAAGTTCGCTCATGCCGTAGGAAACAATATGGCGATGGAAGGTTTGCTCTTCGCAATCAAAAATGTCGCTATTGTCCAGTGGATCGGTGCCTCCCAACCAATATTTGATTATAGGGCCATAGGAGCGTGGTTTGACATCACCATAAAGTGCTTTAAGCGCAGCATCGATGGCTTCCCAGCCGACAGCCTGATCTTCTTTAAAAGTTTGGCGGTATTCTTGTTCGTTCATTATCTGTTTCCGTGTCGTTGATAATTTGGTCGTAAATTAATTGGTGTGTTTCTTTTAGAATGTGTTGTTTCTAAAAATAAAGCGATTTAAATATGACATCTTATTTACTTTTTTAATCAATGCTAATAGGCAAACAGACGGTTTCTTGACAATAGGTTTTGCCGGATTCGCTTAAGTGTGCCGGTTTGTAGGCGGCAAAGGTGTAGGTCAGGTCTGCGCGGAATGTATCGGGATCGGCTTCGGCGGTGTCGCAGTTGAGGCCGGTGGGAATGTCGAGGGCGATTTTTAGGCCGTCTGCATGATTGAGTTGGCGGCAGAGGGCGGCGATTTCTGCAGGAAGCGCGCCGCTGAAGCCTGTACCGAATATGCCTTCGATAATGATGTCGTAACCGTTTTTCAGACGGCCTTCCAGTTCTTGTACGGATATCAATTCAATATGAGGTAAACCGTTGAGGCGTTCGCGATTGGTTTGAGCCAAGGGGGAGAGGTTTTCTTCGAGTGAAAACAGAATATCGATGTGCCAACCTTGCGCCTGCATATATCTTGCCATGACTAAGCTGTCGCCGCCGTTGTTGCCTTTGCCGCAAACGATCAGGGCGCGTCCGGCTTGAGGGTGACGCTGCATGAGGTCTCGGGCGGCTGAGCTGCCGGCATTTTCCATCAGTTGGTCGAAGCTTGTGCCTTTATTGACGGCTGCTTGTTCGCGTTCGCGCATCTGGGCGGCGGTATAGACTTTCATGATCGGCTCTCTTTGCAGGAAGTTATTTATCGGCGGTATTCATCAGGCGCAAGGCTTTCAGACGGCCTATTTCTTTTTGATATTCCACCAGTCCGATAAATGTGCCGTCTCGGCTGTACACACGGATGGGCTGTTCGGCGGAAATGTCTTCGGTAAACTGGGGGCGTTGGCCGTATTTGAGCATGGTAACGGCGTAGTCGTTTAACTCCAGTTTGGGGAAATGTTGTACCAAGACATCGCAAGGCAGCAGCAGGGCATCGCGTTCGGCTTCGTCCAATTCTGCCAAGGCTTCGAGCGTGTGGCTTTGGGCAATGGTAAAGCCTGCGGTTTCGGTACGGCGCAGGGCGGTCAGGTGGGCAAATGTGCCGATATGTTTGGCGATGTCTTCGCTGAGGGTGCGGATGTAGGTACCCTTGCTGCAACGTACGTCTATCACGGCTTTGGGTGCATCAAATTCAGTGATATCAATGGAGTAAATGGTGATGTCGCGCGCTTTGCGTTCGATAACGATGCCTTTGCGTGCGTATTCGTACAGCGGTTTGCCTTCGTGCTTGAGGGCGGAAAACATAGGTGGCACTTGGCGGATATCGCCCGTTAATGCTTGGCAGGCCGTCTGAAATTCGGACAATGAAATATCGGCGCGTGCGGTGGCGATGATTTCGCCTTCTGCATCGCCCGTACTGCTGGCTTCGCCCAGTTTCAGCGTGGCGGTATAGGCTTTGTCGGCATCAATCAGATATTGGGCAAACTTGGTCGCTTCGCCGAAGCAAACAGGCAGAAGCCCTGTGGCCAAAGGGTCAAGTACGCCGGTATGCCCGGCTTTTTCGGCACGGAACAACCGCCGCGCTTTTTGCAGGGCGGTGTTGCTGGAAAGGCCTTCAGGTTTGTCGAGGAGAAGAACGCCGTTGACCGGGCGTTTGGTGGGTTTGGCTGTCATAGCGTTTTTTTAAGGAACATGCCGTCTGAAAAAAGAGTTTTATATTTTCAGACGGCATTTTATTATCAGTTGAACCATTTAAAGCGATAAGTTGTCCGCTTGATTTTTATAAATGGAAATGAAGAAACTTCAGAAACCTCTACAGATTTTGGTTGCATGGTTTGCTTTGCCAATGTTGCGGTTACCGTTACACTTTTGAAAAGTTGGTCTGCATCTATCAGTTCTTTCGTAGTTACCTTATCTGTTTTCAAGAAGCTTTCGTTGCCGATATCAGCAGTCTGATCTATATTAACTTGAGATTGGTATCGTAATGTTATCTCTTGATCAGTCTGATTTATCAATTGATAAGAACTTGTTTGAATATACGGCATGCCTAAGATAGAAAAATTTTTCTGAGATGGTGCAGGTAGTTTGTCAGGGTTAATATCCGCCCAAAGCCATATCCAGTAACTCCATGGATTGTCCATCTTTTTTTGTTTTATGGCATTTTGTATTTCTAGATTGTTTAATTCCTCCAAGTCATCTTTACTAATACTTTTCTTCTCAAGGCTTATTTTCTTTGATTGAGTGTAAAAATCTTTCCAGTTGATAATATCAACAGCTTGTCCTGATTGATTAATTAGTAAAACAAGGGGTGGCAGAGTTTGTGAAGAGAGTACATCTTCTTCGCTAGGTTTGTAATCATTGATAGAAATAATATTACGGTTGCCGTAAGACAGTACAAAGTTGCTTATTCCCCGTTTGGTTAATTGAATGAAATACCTATACTCTATCACGTTGGATGAAACATCATTTGTTTCTGTCACGCCAGATGGAATATCAGTTATCTCTGTTACTTCGGCTTTATTTTGCTTCCAATTAAAAGATAAAGGCGTGGAAAAGGCATAGGACGCTGTTGCAAATAAAATAGATACAAGCCATTTTTTCATCATAGATTTCTTAATCTTCAACCGGTTTTTCCGCCGCCACTTGGTCGATCAGGCTGGAAATGCTCATGCCGCGTTCGAGTGATTCGTCGTATTTGAAGTGCAGCTCGGGCGTTTTGAAGAGTTTGATGCGTTTGGCCAATTCGCTGCGCAAATGGCCTTTGGCGTGTTCCAAAGCTTCTTCGGTGATGTCGCGTGTGCTGTCGTCGAGGACGGTGTAGAACACGGTCGCGTGGCTGTAATCGCGGGTAACTTCGACTTCGTTGATGGTGATGAAGCCTGCGCGCGGATCTTTCAGACCGGTGCGGACGAGTTCGGCCAGTTCGCGCATGATTTGTTCTTTGACACGGTCTTGGCGGGCGTAGCCGCGTTGGGGTTTTCTCATGGTTTTCCTTGATGTATGACAGGCTGTCGTTTTCAGACGGCCTGCGGTTTGGATTTTGAACAGCTGCCTATTATAACGGAGCGCGGTTTATTGTGCTTGAACCGAGAAAGGCATATCGATTTTTTGCCATTGCGCGCTTTCGTAGTCCAGCGCATCGGCGATGAGGGGGTGTTGCTCCAGCCATTGGGCGTTGATGCGCAAGATAAAGCTGTGGTTGTTTTCATCGATGCGAAGCTGGGTTTGCGGCGGTAAATCGAGCGGCAGGCGCGAGCGGCAGAAGAGGGCGGCCAGGCGCAGGGACAATACGGCACACCACATGATTTCGTTGCTACCAATAATGTCCGCCATTTTCTTAAGGTCGCCGCGATGGCCGATAACCAGTTGCGCCAAAATGGTTTGCTCTTTGCGTGAGAAGCCCGGCATATCGGCGTTTTCGAGAATGTAGGCGGAGTGTTTGTGATAACCGGTATGGGCAATATCCAAGCCGATTTCATGCAGACGGCCTGCGCGGCTGAGGTATTGGTTCCACAGGGCAAGCTCTTGAACGGTTACGTTTTTGGCGTGGCACAGGCTGTTCATGAAGGCTTGCGCGGTATCGGCAACGCGTTTGGCTTGGTTGAGGCTGACGTGGTAGCGTTTTTGGAACTCTGCCGTTGTCTGCTCGCGCATGTCGACATTGAGGCTGCGGCCGATTAAGTCGTAGAACACGCCGTCGCGGAGGGCGGCTTCGGTAACGGTCATTTTGGTCAGCGAGAGTTCTTCAAAAGCGGCCATCATCACGGCCAATCCGCCTGCAAAAACTTCGATGCGTTCAGGTTTGAGGTTTTCAAATTTGGCTTTTTTAACCGAACCGGCTTCGATAATCCTATCGGCAAGATAACGCATGCCTTGGGCAGTAATGTCGGCTTCTTGCGGCAATTCGGCCGCCAAAACGTCGCGTATGGATTTTGCCGAACCGGACGTGCCGATGGCGAAATCCCAACCAGTACGCTTCATCAGTTTGCTGATGCGTTGGATTTCGATACGCGCGGCGGAAACGGCGGCTTGGAAATCTTTGGCGGTTACTTTGTTTTGGAAGAAGCGCATGCTGTACGTTACGCAGCCCAAAGGCAGGCTTTCTGTGGTCAGCGGTTGCAAATCCGAGCCGATGACAAATTCGGTCGAACCGCCGCCAATGTCGATAACCAGCATTTTGTCGCCTTTGGGCGGCAGGGTATGCACTACGCCGGTGTAAATCAGACGCGCTTCTTCGCGGCCGGCAATCACTTCAATGGGAAAACCCAGTGCCGCTTCGGCACGGGGTAGGAATTGGGCGATGTTTTTGGCAACGCGGAAAGTATTGGTGGCCACCACACGCACGTTTTCAGGCTGGAATCCGCGCAGGCGTTCGCCAAATTTTGCCAAGCATTCCAAGGCTTGTTCTTGAGAGGCTTCGCTCAGGTTTTTTTGTTCGTCCAAGCCGGCGGCAAAGCGAACCATTTGTTTGAACGAGTCGATGACTTTCAGCTGGCCGTTGTTGTTTTCACAAATTTGCAGGCGGAAACTGTTGGAACCCAAGTCGACGGAGGCTAAAACGTTGGCGGGAGTGGTGGTCATAAAAAATACCGGTTGATTAGAAAAACCTAAATGTTACTTGAGGCTGTATCACTTGACAATAAAAGGTATACAGCTCTTTGATTCTGCTCATAGATGTATTTTATAATGCCGATTTTAAGCCAATATATCAAAGGCTGTCTGAACTTTTCAGACGGCCTAAAAAGAGAAAACACATGAAATCGGAAAACCAAGATTCCTTATTTTTATCGCGCCGCCGCCTGTTGCAAGTCGGCGGAGCCATGCTTTTGACGCCTGCGACCGCATGGTCTGGGGCGCAACGTGAAGAAACGCTGGCCGATGATGTGGCTTCCGTGATGCGCAGCTCAATCAATAGCGCCAGCCCTGCGCGGCTGGTGTTTGCCGATTCGAGGGAAGGGGAACGTTGGTTGGCGGCGATGTCTTCCCGATTGGCACGCTTTATTCCCGATGAGGGCGAGCGCCGCCGTCTGTTGGTCAATATTCAATACGAAAGCAGCCGGGCCGGACTCAATACTCAAGTGATTTTGGGCTTGATTGAAGTGGAAAGTGCGTTTCGCCAATATGCGATTAGCGGCGTGGGCGCGCGCGGTTTGATGCAGGTGATGCCGTTTTGGAAAAACTATATCGGCAATCCGTCGCACAACCTTTTCGATATCCGCACCAATCTGCGCTATGGCTGCACCATTCTGCGCCATTACAACAATATCGAAAAAGGCAATATTGTCCGCGCTTTGGCAAGGTTTAACGGCAGCTTGGGCAGTAACAAATATCCGAATGCCGTGTTAGGCGCGTGGCGAAATAGATGGCAGTGGGGTTGATTCGGGATAAATGGGATAGGGCAGATGTTGCGTGATGCTGGTTTTCAGTTGAAACCGTTTTATACCGATGAAGCAGGTTTGCGATAAACGGCTTGCGATTTGACCCCATGCAATTCCTTTGAATCCTGTATAATCGAAAAATCTGTTAATTCACACTTTCAGACGGCCTTTCTCAAACTTGAGGCCGTCTGAAACACTATTTATGGCAAGAGATAACCGCATTCAAATGTTTCCGCACGAGTGGCGTGCCAGTACCACACTTTCCGGCGTTTACGCACTGCGTATGTTGGGGATGTTTTTGGTGTTGCCTGTTTTGGCGATGTATGCCGCTTCGTTGCCCGGCGCAGAAAACAATAAAGCGCTGGTCGGTATGGCGATGGGTATTTACGGGTTGACACAGGCTTTGCTGCAACTGCCTTTGGGCATAGCTTCCGATAAGTTCGGCCGTAAAAAAGTGATTTATGCCGGCCTGATTGTGTTTGCGGCGGGTAGTTTTTTGGCCGCAGTTGCCGACAGCCTGCAGATGTTGGTTGCCGCGCGTGCCATTCAAGGCGCGGGTGCCGTCAGTGCGGCGGTAACGGCTTTGCTGGCGGATTTGACCCGTAATGAAGTGCGGACGCGTGCGATGGCGATGATCGGCCTGAGTATCGGCTTGACCTTCTCCGTCAGCCTAGTGCTTGCGCCGATGATTGCCAGCTTTATCGGCGTATCCGGCCTGTTTGCGCTGACCGGTATTCTGACTGTAATCAGTATCGGAGTGGTTGCTTGGATGACCCCTGATCCCGAAGTGTCAAAAATGCACGAAGATACGCAGGCGCAGCCTTCGCGTATGGGCGAGGTATTGAAAAACCGCCAACTGCTCAATCTCGACTTCGGTATTTTTGCCTTGCATGCGGCGCAAATGGCTTTATTTACTGCATTGCCGTTTGCCATGACGCAGTTGGGTTTGGAAAAAATCCATCACTGGCAAGTTTATCTGCCGTCAACCATTACCGGCCTGATTATTATGGTGCCGCTGATTATCGTCGGCGAAACGCGCAACAAGCTCAAACAAGTGTTTATCCTTGGTATCGTCTGCATTGCCGCGGCGCAAATCGGTTTGCTGTTTGGCATGCACTCGGTCTGGTTGATTACCGCTTATCTGATTGTTTACTTTATTGGTTTCAATGTATTGGAAGCCAGCCTGCCGTCTATGGTATCGAAAATCGCTCCGTCCGATTTGAAAGGCACTGCGATGGGCGTGTATAACACCATGCAGTCGGTCGGCTTATTTGTCGGCGGCGCAACCGGTGGTTTATTGTTCCAAAAATACGGTTTTGTAGGCGTATTTGCCTTTTGTAGCGTATTGATGTTGTTGTGGCTGGTATTGGCAGTCATTTCGCCGGCACCGAAACCTGTCAAAAACCTCAGCTATCCGCTTAACGCCGAATGGCAACAAAATTCGGATCTGCTCTACCAAAAATTGACCGAAATTGAAGGCGTTGAAAGCATCAGCTTTAGCGCAGATAAACAAACCATTTATATCAAGGCCTTGCAAAAAGGATTCGACCAAGAGGCCGCCGAAAAAATTATCACAGGAGTGTAAAATGTCATTGAATAAAGTTATCCTCATCGGCCGTCTCGGCCGCGACCCGGAAGTCCGCTATATGCCCAACGGCGAGGCCGTCTGTAACTTCAGCGTTGCCACCAGCGAAACGTGGAACGACCGTAACGGCCAACGCGTAGAACGTACCGAATGGCACAACATCACCATGTACCGCAAACTCGCCGAAATCGCCGGTCAATACCTGCGTAAAGGCAGCCAAGTGTACCTGGAAGGCCGTATCCAAAGCCGTAAATACCAAGGCAAAGACGGCATTGAGCGCACTGCTTACGACATCATCGCCAACGAAATGAAAATGCTTGGCGGCCGCAACGACAACAGCGGCGGCGCACCATACGATGACGGCTACAACCAAGGCGGTCATTCAAGCCAAAGCAGTTACCAACAAGCGCCACAACAGCAATACCAATCTGCCCCGGCGCAAGAACCCCCAGCCGCCCCAGCCCGTCGTCCTGCCCCGGCACAACCGACCGCTCCGGTTGATGATATCGACGACGATATTCCGTTTTAATCATTGAACAATACAAAAGGCCGTCTGAAAGTATATTTTTCAGACGGCCTTTTATTTGAATGTATCTACGCTTTTAAGATTTTCCGGCTTTATCTCCGATTTTGCTTTCTTTGCCTTGAATCAGGTTTTGAATATTGCTTTTATGGCGGTACAACACCAATGCGGCAATGAATACGATTGCCCATGCCCAGGAGGCGTGTGGCATCATGAAGAAGGCGAAGATAGGGGCGCAGACGGTGGCGACCAGTGCGGCGAGGGAGGACACTTTGAAACCGAACGCCATGACCAGCCAAACCAATGTGCAGAGCAGGGCGGTTGCAGGGGAGAGGGCGAGCAAGACGCCTAATGCGGTGGCTACGCCTTTGCCGCCTTTAAAACTGAAAAATATTGGCCACATATGGCCGACCAATGCGGCGATGGCGACCAGGGCTATCGTTGCATCAGACAAATTTAAAGCATCTTGCAGACAGCGTGCCAAGATGACGGCAACCAAGCCTTTTACTGCATCGCCGAGCAGGGTCAGTGCGGCCGCTTTTTTCTTACCGCTGCGCAAGACGTTGGTGGCACCGGGGTTGCCGGAGCCGTAAGTGCGCGGATCGTCCATGCCGTAATATTTTGATACGATGACGGCAAAAGACAGGGAGCCGATAAGATAGGCGGCAATAATAGCAAGTACATTGAACATTTTGGGTGCTTTACTTAAAATGGGAACGGTAATTCTATCAAAAAAACGGACAGGCAAATGGATAAAATCTTTTTGTACGGCATGAAGGCCGATACTTTAATCGGCGTATATGATTGGGAACGCGAGCGTAAACAGACTTTGATTTTGGATTTGGAAATCAGTGTTCCCGAGCGTACCGGCACGAGCGACGATATCGGCGACACCATCCATTATGGCGAAGTATGCGAAGTCGTACGCCTCAGCCTTGCCGAACAGGATTTTTTACTGCTGGAAACTTTGGCGGAACATATCGCCCAATTGATTTTAAATGATTTTGGTGCGGCCAAAGTGCGTGTCCGTATTGTGAAACCGGGTATCTTGCCAGATGTGGCCCAGGTCGGTATTGAGATTGAACGCGCTCGGGAATAAACCATAAATATATAAATTTTTAGTTTTAAATAAAAAAGAAAACGTCATGATTGAACAAATATTGGGAAGTATGTCAGGTATATTTTGGATTTTTCTGATCATTATTCCTTTGCTTTTATTAAAAGCACTGTTGAGAAATCCTAAAATAAAGGGAAGCATGGGGGAAATAGCAGTTCGTTCTGTAATTGGAAAAAATTTAGATGAGAAAACTTATTTTGAGTTTCACGATTTAATTATTCCATCTCGAGATGGTACGACACAAATTGATCATATTTATGTCTCAATCTTTGGGATATTTGTGATAGAAACTAAAAATTACACAGGTTGGATTTTTGGTAGTGAAAAGCAATCTAAATGGACGCAAATCATCTATAAACAGAAACATTATTTTCAAAACCCGTTGCATCAGAATTATGCTCATATCAAAGCATTGTCAGAACTATTGCAATTTCCTGAGGAGAAGTTTCATTCAATGGTAGTTTTCTTAGGTGATTGTGAGTTGAAATCGAAAATGCCACCAAATGTTTGCCGTATTAGGCAGGCGGCGGCTTATATTAAGAATTTTCAGACGGCCTTATTGCTTCCTCATGAGGTAGAGGCAATAGTTGCTGTATTGTCTTCAAGTTACTACCAAGCAAATAGTGAAAAGCTGCGAACACATACGGAGCGTTTGCAACAACGACATCAGCGGTAACTATTAGAAAAGTCATCCTCTGAGTTTATTTCTGTAAAATTTCAGACGGCCTTTAATATTTAATAATTTGGAAATGAGGTAAAAAATGGATTTGAAAGAAACTAAATTAAGCAGTGAGCCAATCTACGAAGGTTCTTTTGTTACCATCAGCCGCGATCGGGTTCGCCTGCCCAACGGCAACGAAAGCCAACGAGTTGTGATCCGTCATCCGGGTGCTGCATGTGTGTTGGCTGAAACGGAAGACGGTAAAGTTGTTTTGGTACGCCAATGGCGTTATGCCGCCGATCAGGCGACGTTGGAATTGCCGGCGGGTAAATTGGATGTGGCGGACGAAGATCCTGCCGAATGCGCTTTGCGTGAGTTGGCGGAAGAAACGCCATATGTCGCCGATAGCGTTAAACTGTTGTACTCCTTTTATACTGCAGTCGGTTTTTGCGATGAAAAAATGTATCTCTACCAAGCGCAAGGCGTGCGTTTGGGTAGCGAATTGAGCAATGATGAAGATGAAATTACAGAAACCGTCCTGATGAGCAAGGAAGAGGTGCGCAATGCATTGGCAAATAATGAAATCAAAGATGGTAAGACTTTGATTGGTTTGCAGTATTGGTTGACTCAGAATTGATATGTTAAGCAGAAAATCCTTGATGGATTTCTGAATACTTGAGCCTGATATTTAGATAATAAGGTTTCATACAAACAAGGCCGTCTGAAAAAGCTTTCAGACGGCCTTGTTTTATTTTGTAGCCGGATTTTAACCTAATAAAGCCGGTGCAAACCGTGTAATCGTATCGCGCAAAACGATGAGTTTACCATGGAAGAAGTGGGACGAACCGGCAATGGTTATAACAGGCAGGCCTTGTGGTTCTGCCCAGGTCAGGGCTTTGTTGATTTCGACGACTTCGTCTTCCGCACCATGAATCATCAATGTTTTGGCGACATCGGGAACGTCTGATGGTTCCGGGCGATCGGTGTAGTGATGGACGGCTGCGCCCATCAGTAACAACAAATCAGGCGTGCGTTCTTGGGCGGCAAAGGTGGAAACGTAGCCGCCGAATGAGAAACCGGCCAGTACGAATTGCGGCGCATCAGGATGTTGAGCGCGGGCGTAGTCGATAACGGCAATACAGTCTTGCGTTTCGCCGCGGCCGTAATCGTGTTCGCCTTCGCTATTGCCTACGCCGCGCAAATTGGGCAGGTAGCAATGAAAACCGAGTTGGCTGAGGGCTTTGGCGGCGGTTTGGATGACTTTGTTGGTGTTGGTGCCGCCTTGCAGGGGATTGGGGTGGTTGATGACGGCAACGCCGCGGGCGGATTCTTGTGTGCTTGGCAGGTAGATGGTTTCCAGCAAACCGGCCGGGCCGGGGATTTGAATGATGTCGGGTTTGAGCATGAGAGTATCCTTGTTTATTTTCAGACGGCCTGAAACGGCTTACAGATAAAAATTCTTGCCGTTGTTTTGATTGTTGGCTTTCAAATCAGCAAGCATCCGTTTGAAGTCCAAGCCGTATTTTTCGCTTAATTTTTCGGCGCGTTTTTTCAGGTTGTCAAGATTTTGCTCTTTGGGGCTGCTTTGGAACGCCATGACCGCTACGTTACCGTGGCTTTCGGCAGGCAGCTCGAGCACGCGGCCGTCAAAGACGTTGAGCAGGCGTTCGACAAAGCGTTGATAACGCTGATCGCCGCTCCACCAGTTGGTAACAAATACGCCGTCTGGAGAGAGGGCATTGCGGCAGTCTTGGAAGAAGGGTTCTTCCACCAAAGCATCGATAATCTGTTCGCCGTCAAAACCATCTACCAAAATCACATCGGTATTGTGGCGGAACACTTTAATATATTCCGCACCATCCGCCTCGATAATTTCAAAATTTTCGCCTTCGTGCGGCAATTCAAACAGGCTGCGCGCTACGGCGATGACTTGCGGATTGATGTCAATGGCGGTTTGCTTGGTGTGGGGCAGATAGCTATCTATCCAACGGGCAAACGAGCCGCCGCCCAAGCCGATTTGGGTGATGTGTTTGGGCGGGGTTTCTGCAAACAGCAGCCAACCCATCATGGCGCGGCTGTACGACAACACCAGCTCGGACGGGTGATCGACATTCATGGAGCTTTGAATGGTGTCGCTGCCCAAGTGCAGGGAACGGATATTACCTTCTTCGGAAATGCCGACTTCGGGCAGATGGGATTTGGCTGGGCGTAGGCGGCGGTAAGGATGGCGGGGCGGCATGGGCAAAGACGGAAAGATGTAGAAGGCGTTATTTTAACAGAAACAATAATGTTTTGCGCTGGAGCGGTTTTCAGACGGCCTTTGAGCGTGTTGGATGGAAAGATAAGGCGTGTATTTAATTTTCTTTAAAATCATTGGTTTTTATAATTTCGTGAGTAACTTTGTTTTAAAATGCTTGCCAAGATGGGAACTTATCGGCATAATGCCGACTTCCTTGCCGGTATAGCTCAGTTGGTAGAGCACCTGACTTGTAATCAGGGGGTCCCGAGTTCGACTCTTGGTGCCGGCACCAGTTAAAGACTGATGGTGCCGCAAAGCATTTCAGTAAGCCGGTATAGCTCAGTTGGTAGAGCACCTGACTTGTAATCAGGGGGTCCCGAGTTCGACTCTTGGTGCCGGCACCAATTAAAAGCCCGATTGTGAAAGCAGTCGGGCTTTTTGCTTATGCTTTGATATTTTAAAAGCAGACCTTATAATACCGCGTTTCCATTTATAACAAAGGGCTGCCCGTCGGGCAGAACACACAACACCATGATTACCGTAAACACTTTGCAAAAAATGAAAGCAGAGGGCGAGAAAATCGCCATGCTGACCGCTTATGAATCCAGCTTTGCCGCGCTAATGGACAATGCCGGCGTAGATGTACTGCTGGTCGGCGATTCTTTGGGCATGGCGGTGCAAGGTCGTCAGTCCACTTTGCCGGTGAGCTTGCAGGATATGTGCTACCACACTGAATGCGTGGCTCGCGGCACTCAAAATGCAATGATTGTTAGCGACTTGCCGTTTGGCGCGTATCAGCAGAGCAAAGAGCAGGCATTTGCGGCGGCGGCCGAATTGATGGCGGCCGGCGCGCATATGGTCAAACTCGAAGGCGGCGTCTGGATGGCGGAGACCACTGAATTTCTGCAAATGCGCGGCATTCCTGTTTGCGCGCACATCGGCCTGACCCCGCAATCCGTGTTTGCATTCGGCGGCTATAAAGTTCAAGGCCGCGGCGATAAGGCGGAAGCGTTGCTCAACGATGCCAAAGCGCATGATGCTGCAGGTGCGGCAATCGTATTGATGGAGTGCGTTCCTGCGGAATTGGCGAAAAAAGTAACCGAGACCGTTTCTTGCCCGACCATCGGTATTGGCGCAGGCGTGGATTGCGACGGTCAGGTTTTGGTGATGCACGATATGCTCGGCATTTTCCCCGGCAAAACAGCCAAATTCGTGAAGAACTTTATGCAGGGTAAAGACAGCGTTCAAGCTGCGGTCAAAGCCTATGTGGACGAAGTCAAAGCAAAAACGTTCCCATCTGTCGAACATACGTTTGCCGGATAAAATAAACTCCAGGCCGTCTGAAACTTATTTCAGACGGCCTTTTTAATGAATAAAAGCGTATAATCGGCGCGTGATTTCCGTTGATGAAACGGCGGAAAAGATAAAGGATTTTTCAAACCATGCAAATCATTCATACGATTAAAGAATTGCGCGAGTGGCGCAAAACTGCCGGAAAAGTGGCATTTGTGCCGACCATGGGTAATCTGCACGAAGGCCATCTTGCGCTGGTGCGCGAAGCGAAAAAACGTGCCGATAACGTTGTGGTCAGTATTTTTGTCAACCGCCTGCAATTCGGACAAGGCGAAGATTTTGACAAATATCCGCGCACTTTGCAGCAAGATGCCGACAAATTGGCAGGCGAGGGCGTTGCCGTCGTGTTTGCGCCTGATGAAAAAGAACTGTATCCGAATGTGGAACAGCGTTTCAATGTCGAGCCTCCGCACCTGCAAAACGAATTGTGCGGCAAATTCCGCCCGGGCCATTTCCGCGGCGTTGCGACCGTTGTGACCAAGTTGTTCAACATCGTTCAACCCGATACCGCCTGTTTCGGCAAAAAAGACTATCAGCAGCTGGCGATTATCAAAGGCTTTGTCGAAGACTTGAATTTTAATATCGAAATCGTACCAGTCGATACCGGCCGCGCTTCAGACGGCCTGGCACTTTCCAGCCGCAACCAATATTTGAGCGAAGCAGAGCGCGCAGAAGCGCCCCGCCTCTATCAAGAATTGCAAAACATTGCCGCCGCCTTGAAAAACGGCAATCTGGATTACGCCCAGCTTGAGGCTGAATGTATCCGCCGTTTGAGCGATGCCGGCTGGGTGGTTGATTACGTTGAAATCCGCCATGCACACAGCTTGGCAGTGGCGCATGTCGGTGATAAAGAATTGGTGGTGCTTGCCGCCGCCCGTTTGGGTACCACGCGCCTGATTGATAATTTGGAAGTGGCTTTGGCTTAAAACCAAGCTGCTGTTAAAGGCCGTCTGAAACCTGTTTTTCAGACGGCCTTTTGTTACAATAACGCTTTTGCGTTTCTAAGGCTTTTCCATGTCCAAACCCACTGTTTCCCCGATGATGCAGCAGTATCTCGACATCAAATCGCAACACGCCGACAAGCTGGTGTTTTACCGCATGGGCGATTTTTACGAGTTGTTTTTGGATGACGCGGTGGAAGCGGCGAAGCTGTTGGATATCACCCTGACCACGCGCGGGCAGATGGACGGCGTGCCGATTAAGATGGCGGGCGTGCCGTTTCACGCGGCGGAGCAGTATCTGGCGCGGCTGGTGAAGATGGGCAAAAGCGTGGCGGTGTGCGAGCAGGTGGGCGAAGTCGGCGCGGGCAAAGGGCCGGTGGAGCGCAAAGTCGTGCGCATTGTGACGCCCGGCACGCTGACCGACGCGGCGTTTTTGGAAGACAAGGAAACCAACCGCATCGCGGCGGTGAACGCGGATAAAAAACACGTCGCCATCGCGTGGGCATCTTTGCAAAGCGGCGAATTCAAAACCAAGCTGACGACGGCGGACAAACTCGCCGACGAGCTGGCGCGTTTGCAGGTGGCGGAAATCCTGTTGCCCGAAGGCAAAAGCCTGCCTGACGGTTTTCATGCAACCTCTGCCAACATCACGCGCCTGAACTCGTGGCAGTTTGCCGCCGACGCGGGTGCGAAATTGTTGACCGAATACTTCGGCTGCCAAGACCTGCACGGCTTCGGTTTGGACGGCAAGGAACACGAAGCCGCCGTCGGCGCGGCGGGCGCGCTGTTGAACTACATCCGCCTGACGCAGAACCTGATGCCGCAACACCTCGACGGCATTTCGCTCGAAACCGACAGCCAATATATCGGCATGGACGCCGCCACGCGCCGCAATCTCGAAATCACGCAAACCCTCTCCGGCAAAAAATCGCCGACCCTGTTTTCCATACTCGACGGCTGCGCCACCCACATGGGCAGCCGCCTCTTGGCACTCTGGCTGCACCACCCCTTACGCAGCCGCGCCCACATCCGCGCCCGCCAAGAAGCCGTTGCCGCGCTGGGTTCGCAATACGAAACCTTGCAAGGCCGTCTGAAAAACATCGCGGACATCGAACGCATCGCCGCCCGCATCGCCGTCGGCAACGCCCGCCCGCGCGACCTCGCCGCCCTGCGCGACAGCCTGTTTGCCCTGTCCGAAATCGAACTGTCCGCCGAGGGCAGCAGTCTCTTAGAAACCCTCAAAGCCGTTTTCCCCGAAACCCTGCCCGTCGCCGAAACCCTCAAAGCCGCCGTGATGCCCGAGCCCGCCGTCTGGCTCAAAGACAGCGGCGTCATCAACCAAGGCTATTGCGCAGAACTCGACGAGTTGCGCCACATCCAAAACCACGGCGACGAATTCCTGCTCGACCTCGAAGCGCGCGAACGCGAACGCACCGGCCTCTCCACCCTCAAAGTCGAGTTCAACCGCGTCCACGGCTTCTACATTGAGCTATCCAAAGTCCAAGCCGAACAAGCTCCTGCCGACTACCAACGCCGCCAGACCCTCAAAAACGCCGAACGCTTCATCACCCCCGAACTCAAAACCTTCGAAGACAAAGTCCTGACCGCGCAAGAGCAGGCATTGGCATTGGAAAAACGCCTGTTTGAAGCCCTCCTCAAAGACATTCAGACGACCCTGCCTCAGCTTCAAAAAGCCGCCAAAGCCGCCGCTGCGCTGGACGTACTCTCCACCTTCGCTGCCACCGCCGCCGAACGCAGCTTCGTCTGCCCCGAGTTTGCCGACTACCCCGTCATCCATATCGAAAACGGCCGCCATCCCGTTGTCGAGCAACAAGTGCGCCACTTTACCGCCAACCACACCCGCCTCGACCACAAACACCGCCTCATGCTCCTGACCGGCCCCAACATGGGCGGCAAATCCACCTATATGCGCCAAGTCGCCCACATCGTCCTCATGGCGCACACCGGCAGCTTCGTGCCTGCCGATTCAGCTCAAATCGGCCCCATCGACCAAATCTTCACCCGTATCGGTGCATCGGACGACCTAGCTTCCAACCGCTCTACCTTCATGGTCGAAATGAGCGAAACCGCCTACATCCTCCACCACGCCACCGACCAATCCCTCGTCCTCATGGACGAAGTCGGACGCGGCACCTCCACCTTCGACGGCCTCGCCCTCGCGCACGCCATAGCCGAACACCTGCTGCAAAAAAACAAATCCTTCAGCCTCTTCGCCACCCACTATTTCGAGCTGACCAAACTGCCCGAAGCCCACGCAACGGCGGTCAACATGCACCTCTCCGCACTCGAACAAGGACAAGACATCGTCTTCCTCCACCACATCGAACCCGGTCCCGCCAGCAAAAGCTACGGTATCGCCGTCGCCAAACTCGCCGGCCTGCCCAACCGTGCCCTCAAAGCCGCCCAAAAACATCTGGACGAACTCGAAGCCCAAGCCGCCGCCAACCGTCCGCAGCTGGATATTTTCAGCGCCATGCCGTCTGAAAATAGGGCGGATGAGGAAGAGCCGGACATTGAACCGGTTTGCCATGCCCAGACCGATGAGTTGGCCGAAGCGTTGGCGCAAATCCAACCCGACAACCTCACGCCGCGCGAAGCCTTGGATGCCTTGTACCGTTTGAAAGAAATCTGCAACAAGGTGTCGTAAATAAGGCAAAGGCCGTCTGAAACAGGGGAAACATATAATGAGTTTTGTTGACATTACTGTGGTGGGTATTACCGGCGCAGATTCTTATACCGAGGGCACGATGTACGCCGTTGCCCGCAGTTGCGCCGAATTGCCCGGAAGCCGCGGATTGCTGATCAGCCCGAGCCGTCCGCAAGGTTTGCCGGAAAATATCCTGCATCAGCCTTGCCGGCCATTCGGTTATCTGGAATACAATCTGTTTGTTTTGTACCAACTGATGTATTACATCGAAACCGATTATTGTTTGATTGTTCAGAATGACGGCTGGGTGTTGAACGGTCAAAACTGGCAGGATGCCTATCGGGAATATGACTACATCGGCGCACCTTTGCCGATTTTGTTGGAAACCGAAGCCGACGGGCAGTTTTTCCTGAAGGGGACCGACCAATATTTGGCCAAACAGCATCTGATTCAGACTTCCCCGAATTTGGACGAGCCGCAGAACGGCGGTTTCAGCCTGCGCAGCAAGCAGCTTTTAACCATGCCGCGGCAACTGAGCTTAAATGTAGAAATCCAGCCGCCTTTGCCGCCGAAAGATGGAAAAATTGCCGGTATGGAATGGCTGGTGCGGCTGCACCACGAGGATATGTTTTTGACGGCGCAACACCGTTATAGATTGCAGGACTTGGGTTTGAAATTCGCGCCTCCGAATATTGCTACACAATTTTCTTCAGAAGTACCGTTTATCAATCGAATGAGGAATGTCCCTTTAGAGCGCGTCTTTGGGGCGCACTGGATGGGCAATGTGGTCTTGACCGGCTGCAACCGTGTCCGGTTTGCCCAATTGAATGAGGATAAATTGGAAACATACTCCCGTTTTTTTAGAAATTTGGGTTATGAATGGGAATAAATTAAGGCCGTCTGAAAGTTCAGACGGCCTTTTTTAATGGCTGTTAATGTTGATGATGGTGGGCATGGCGTGCAGCCGCGCGTTTGGTACCGACAGGCACAATCAGCGTTGCGTAAGTATTGTCTTTCTGACATACGCTTTTATCGCCGTAATCGGTCTCGTTCACCACTTTGATTTTCCACAAACCGTCAATCAGCGTAATCACATTGACCACGCCGTTTTTATCGGTTTTGCCGGAGAAGCCTTGAGGCTCGCGGTGGTCATGGGTCGATTCCAAGTCCATTTCCGCCAAAGTGTCCGAGCTGGCGGTAACGGTGGCTTTAACCAAAGGCTCGCCTTTGTACAGGACTTTGACCGGCAAAATACCGCCGGCTTTGACTTCGTTCGGATTTTTCAGCGGAACCAGTTCCAGCTCTTGGCCGATAGGGCGGGTCAATACAGCTTCATCAACTGCGCCGTTGCCCACTTGGACAAAGCTCTTGCCGAACATTTGCGATTGTTCGCAATAGGTGGCACCGGCCAGTTGTTTTAAGGTTTGCTGTTTCCAGCCATCTTTGTTTTTCGACCAGAAAGTAGGTTTGTAGGTTGCGCTGACCCAGTAGGAACCTTCAGGCAAAGTGGCTTTGGAAACGTATTGATAGTTTTCGCCCTTATTCACCAAATCAACGGTTTTCTTTGAGCTGCCGGTCAATTGCAGCGGTTTGAAAATATGTACGCGGTCGTCGGCGATTTTTTCGACATTGGGGAAGTCATGGCTGTAACCCAAATCCGCATGCAGGATTTGGCCGGCAGGCTGATGTGTCGGTGCGGCCACCCAAACATCGTGCGCCTGCGCCACTGCGCCCAATCCCAGCAATCCTAAAAGCATCCATTGTTTCATAGTTTCTACACTCCATTTTGTTGTTGAATGAGAGGCCTTGTATTTTGGCGAGTAGAAACATTACTCTTATTTGCATTTTTTGTAAATAATAAGAACTATATTTTTTAATTATAAATAATTATTTATATTGGATTTTCAGACGACCTGACGTATTGGGTAATGCTGTTTGCAACGTATGTTTATCCTGTGTAAATAGTTTCTTTAATCTTTATCTAATTAATTCATATACAATTTATTGTGATGTTTATCTGAGTGGGCATTTTTTCCCGACTTCAGCCCGGATTGTATATAACCAAAACTGATAAACGCGAAAGCAAACATTATTTCCCGTTTGCATCCAATCTCGATAAAGTGCTCCCATATTTTCAACAGGAGCCGACCATGAATATCCGTACGCTTTCTTTTGCCGCATTAACCGCCGCGCTGGCTTTGAGCGCGTGCTCGCCAAAAGCCGAACAATCCGCCGACAATGCTTCTCAAGCTGTCGGAGGTAAGGGGGGCGAAATCAAATTGCTGAATGTCTCCTACGATGTCGCCCGCGATTTTTATAAAGAATACAATCCTTTATTTGTCAAAGAGTTTGCCGCAAAAAACGGCGGACAATTGGTTGAAGTCCAACAGTCGCACGGCGGCTCCAGCAAGCAGGCTTTGGCTGTCGCCAACGGTTTGGCTGCCGATGTGGTGACCATGAACCAGACTTCCGATATTGAGCTTTTGGTGAAAAAAGGTTTGGTCAAAGCCGATTGGAACACGCGCCTGCCGGACAATGCCGTGCCTTATACCAGCAACGTCGTTTTCTTGGTGCGCAAAGGTAATCCGAAACACATCCAAGACTGGGGCGATTTGGCCAAAGACGGCGTGCAAATTGTTTTGGCGAACCCGAAAACCACCGGCAACGGCCGCTACGCCTTTTTGGGTGCGTACGGTTATGGTTTGAAAGTGAATAACGGCGATGAAGGCAAAACCAAAGATTTTGTGGCCGCATTACTGAAAAACACGCCTGTGTTTGAAAACGGCGGCCGCGCGGCAACAACGACCTTCAGCCAACGCAATATCGGCGATGTCTTGGTTACCTTTGAAAATGAGGCCAACTATGTCAGCAAAAAGTTGACCCAAGACCAATTTGAAATCGTCTACCCAAGCTACACCATTCTTTCCGAAGCACCGGTTGCCGTCGTGGACAGCGTGGTCGACAAAAAAGGCACACGCGCCGCTGCCGAAGCCTATCTGCAAAACCTCTGGAGCGAACCGGCCCAAGAGTTGGCCGCCAATCTTTACCTGCGTCCGCGCAATGCGGAAGTATTGGCGAAACACAAAGCCGATTTCCCTGAGATTGAGACGTTTAATCCGAATGAGAAATTCGGCCCGTGGGAAGAAATCATGAAAAAATTCTTTGCCGACGGCGGATTATTTGACCAGCTTTCCAGTAAAAAATAAGGCTTGAATATAGAGGCCGTCTGAAACTTCAGACGGCCTTTTGTTACAATAAGCCTTTTCCTTATCCATCTTTTCCCATGTCTCAACGCAAAATCATCCATATCGATATGGACGCATTCTACGCTTCGGTAGAACTGCGCGAGCAGCCGCACCTGAAAGGGCTGCCCCTCGTTGTGGCGTGGGACGGTACGCGGTCGGTTATTTGTGCCGCTTCTTATGAGGCGCGCAAATTCGGTTTGCACTCGGCCATGTCGGTGGCGACGGCGAAAAGGCTGTGTCCGCAGGCGGTGTTTGTGCCGCCGCATTTCGATTTGTACCGCCAAGTGTCGGCGCAGATTCATGCCGTGTTTCGGCGTTATACCGATTTGATCGAGCCTTTGTCTTTGGACGAGGCTTATTTGGATGTTACCCGAAATTTTGAAAATATCCCGTATGCCAGTGAGGTGGCCAAACGTATTCGTGCCGAAATTTTTGAAGAAACCGGTTTGACGGCCTCCGCAGGCATCGCACCCAATAAGTTTTTGGCCAAAATCGCTTCCGACTGGCGCAAACCGAACGGGCAGTTTGTGCTGCCGCCGCAAAAAATCATGGCGTTTTTGGAGAGCCTGCCGTTGGGTAAGATTCCCGGTGTCGGCAAAGTCACGCTGAAAAAGATGAATGCCCTCGGTATGCAAACTGCCGGCGATTTGCGCCGTTTTGAGCGCGGCGAACTTTTAAACCATTTCGGCCGCTACGGCTACCGCCTTTATGATTTGGCACGCGGTATTGACGAGCGGCCTGTCAAAGCCGAACGTGAACGCCTGCAAATCTCAACCGAAATTACCTTGCCCGAAGATTTGTCTTTGGCGCAGGCTTCAAGTCATTTGCCGCACCTTGCCGAAGACCTCTGGCGGCAAATCGAACGCAAAAACGTCGAAGCCAAAGGCGTTACCCTCAAACTCAAAACCCATGATTTCCGCATTATTACGCGTTCGCTGACGTATTCTTCCGTCCTTCCCGACAGCGCCTCGCTGCTTCAGGCGGCGCATACTTTGTTGCAACGCATACCGCCGCAACGCGAAGACGCCTTCCGCCTGATCGGTATCGGCGTGAGCCATTTGCTGCCGAAAAACCAGCAGCAGACGCTTTGGTTATAAAGAAATAGAAAAGCATTCTTTCCGTTTGAAGATAGGGCGCAGGACAATATTGTTCCATAACCATATCGACAGCCGTTTAAACAGGCCGTCTGAAAATTATTAGGAACAACCAGCCATGTCTTTATTCCGCCCACAATTCTGGAAAATCCCCGAAATTAGCGATGACGAACGCCGCCGCCTGCCTGAATTGGCTACTGCTTTGGAGCGCCGTTTGCAAGACATTGCCGCGCGCTATCCGCAAGCCGTGTTCGCATCCAGCCTTGCGGTTGAAGATATGGTCATTACCGATGCCGTGTGCCGTCTGAAACTGCCCATCCGCATCATTACGCTCAATACGGGCAAACTCAATCCCGAGACCGCCGCGCTGATTGCCGAAACCAATGCGCGTTATCAAACCGAATTGGAAGTGTTTTATCCCAACCAGCAAACCGCCGATGAATTTGAAGCGGAATTCGGCACGACCGCCATGTACGACAGCGTCGAGTTGCGCCGCCGTTGCTGCCATATCCGCAAAATCGAACCGCTCAACCGCGCTTTGCGCAACGCCCCCGCATGGCTGACCGGACAACGCCGCAGCCAGTCCGAAACGCGCAGCGAATTGAATTTTGAAGAGCTGGATACGGGCCGCAACATCACCAAATTCAATCCTATTTTCGATTGGGAAGAGCAGGATGTTTGGGCATATGCGCACGAGCACCAAGTTCCGCTTAATGCGCTGTATCATCAAGGCTATCCCAGCATTGGGTGCGAACCCTGCACGCGCCCGGTCAAGCTGGGCGAAAATATCCGCGCCGGACGATGGTGGTGGGAAAGCAAAGATAGTAAGGAATGCGGTTTGCACAAATAATCAAAGGCCGTCTGAAAACGTTTCAGACGGCCTTTTTGACGGCTTAATAAAATGATTTATCAAGAATTTGTTTTTCGTTCAACAAAAGTGGAAAGCAGGGCGGTATCGATGTCCCATTTCCAAATGCCTCTATCCGAGCCGTCCATGCCGCGTAGGAAGAGGTAGCGGATGGCGATTTTGGGCAACGGCTTGCCGCGCAGGGCATAGTAGCGCGCGATGGCAACGGCGTAGATTAGGGCTTGCAGGTAGTAGTGATGATGCGCCACGGCTTCGTTCATCGCCTGTTGCGTGTACGCGCTTGCATCATTGCCCAAATGGTTGGATTTGTAGTCGATTAAAACGACATTGCCGTCAGAATCTTGACAAACCATATCGATGAAGCCGTTCAAATAGCCTTGTAAATCATGGAAATCAAGCAGTTGCGCGGCTTGGACGCATTCGGGTGGCAGGTTTGCTTCGCTTGAAGCAAACCAACGGCGCAAGTCGTCCAGTTTGAAATCATCCATGTACAGGGTGAATCCCATTTCGGGCAGGCGTCGGGTCGGCGGAATCTGCGACAGGCTCTCGCCGATTAAAGGCGTCAGGCGGCAGGTATCGAGCATGGCGCTTACCGTCGGCAGCCATTTGTCTTCAAAGCTGTGGCGTTGCAAAACTTCGGCAATCATTTCGGATTGGCTCTCGGCAGAGGCGGCGAAGTCGAGTTTTTCCAACATTTCATGCAAACATACGCCGGCATTGGTGCCTCGGGGGAAATGGTGGATATCGAGGCCGTCTGAAAGTGGGGAAGGCAGGTTTTCAGACGGCATGGCACGGTCTGCGCTTTCTGCCGGGTCGATGGCAGGTTGCAAAGGCTCGTGTTGTTCGTCGGTTGACTTGGTATGTCTGCTCAAACCGGTAAAGCTGGTGTGGCGGATAAAGTCAAAATCGCGGTGTTTGATGCTATGAGCGCTCAAAGCTTGGTCTTGTTGACGGCTGTATTGGTAGACGGTTTCTAGCGGGGCTTCTTCCGTGAAGGCAAACTCCGTATTTTCAGGCGCGTTTTTGATAAAGCGTTGCCAGTTGGTTTTAAGCATTTCCACAACGTCTGTCGCGCTTTTATAGCTTTGGCTGACGCTTTCGCGGCCGGCATCCGGTAAACCTTCGAGCAGATAGGCAAAAGGATTGTTTGGCGTACAGTTTTTGTTGGCGGCGGCGTAGATGTTGAGCTGTTCTTCGGCGCGGGTAAGGGCAACATAGAGCAGACGCAAATCTTCTGCCGTCTTTTCGTCGGCAAGATGGCTTAGTTCTGCTTCCGAGGTTTGAGATTTGGCCAGCAGCTCGGTTTCGTGGTTTTCAGTATGCAGGATTTTCCAGTTTTCTTTGGAATTGTCTTTGGTATCCCACGCGAAGGGGCAGTACACCAAAGGATATTGCAAACCTTTCGACGCGTGCATGGTAACGATTTTGACCAGTTTTTCGTCGCTTTCGAGACGGATGGTTTGCGCGTCTGACGGGAAATGGCCGCTGCGCGCACGGCTGATTTGTTCGTTTAACCATTTATGCAGGGTGGCAGGGTTGCGGCTTTGGCTGTCTTCTTCGGCCAAAAGCTCCAGAATTTGATAGTAGTTGGTCAGGCTGCGTTCGTTGCCGCCTTTGAGCAGGCGTGTTTCGATGTCATGTCGGGCGGCAAACTGCTGCACGGCGGCAAAAATGCCGCCTTTCCGCCATTTTTCCATGGCCTCGGCAGACGACTCCAGCCATTTGAGCAGCTGGTGTTCGTTGTGGTTGAGTTCGTAAATCTCTTTGGCGGTATAGCCGAACAAAACGCCGGTCAAGACAAAGCGCAGCCAGTCGGTTTGCCTTGGGTTGAGCCAAAAGCCGATCAGCGCGGACAGCGAGTCTGCCTCGGCGGAATCGAAAACGGACTGGCGCGACAGCAACACGCTTTGGATACGGCGCTGTTTCAGTTTCCCTGCAATCATCGCCGCTTCGTTGTTGGTACGCACCAAGACGGCAATGTCGCCGGATTCCAGCGCGCGGCCTTTGAAATTCAGACGGCCTTCGGCTGCTTCATTGAGCGCAAAGGCAATTTCATCGGCGCAATATTCGGCGGCTCGGCTGCGCAAAATCTCTTTGCCGGTTTGATCGTCTGTATTGAGCCAGCGCACTTGGATGGCGGGGCGGTGTGGCGACAGCCGGCTTTCGGCGCGGCTGGCGGAGACATCGCTGTAATCGATGTTTTCCAATACAAAGGGGTGTTTTTTTTGTTTGAACAAGGCGCTGATGCCGTTAATCAGCTTGGCATGGCTGCGGTAGTTGACGGCGAGGGTGTAATGCCTGTCCGCATCTTGCGCAGCTTGCAGATAGGCGTAAATGTCCGCACCGCGAAAGCTGTAAATCGCCTGCTTGGGGTCGCCAACGAGAAACAGCGGGCAGCCTTGTTCGATAAAAATTTGGCGGAAAATTTCGTATTGCAGCGGGTCGGTATCTTGGAATTCGTCAATCAGCGCGATTTCCCAGTTTGCCGCCGCCGCTTTTGTCAACGCGTTGCCGTGTTCATTGGTGGTCAATGCCTGATGGACGTCCAGCAGCAAATCGTCAAACACGCGCTCGCGGCGTGATTTTTTTTGTTCGGCAATGGACTGATTGATGTGGGAAAGGAGGTCGAGTTGCAGGCAGATGAAGACTGCTTCTTCCACGCTTTCCATTGTCTGCAAATCACGACCGAGATTGGCCAAGGCTTGCAGCTGAATAATTTCCGGCACATCGGCATAGGCTTTATATTCTTTTTTTAGATTGCTGTTGAGTGTATCGACACTGAAATGGTTTAATTTTTCTAGCGTTTGTTTGCCCAGGCTGGGCAGACGGTTGAATTCGGCGTTTGTTTTTAAATCGGTAAAAACATTTTCAAAGGTATTTTTTCTGTAGATATTGCCGTTAAGTTTGGGAAAGATTGCCCAAAACGCTTTTTTCAAGTCTTCCAACTGGCCGCAAACTTTTTGCCATGTTTCTTGAAGATTGGTTTGAGCTTCTTTCAAATTGCCTTCAGGCCGTCTGAATTTCAGATAGGGGCGGCCGGTATAGCTTTTGATTTCGGCAAGCATTTTTTCAGGCGTGCATTTCCGGTCAAAAACCAATTGTGCCAATGTGGCATCGGTTGCCACTTTCTGCCGCCAAAAGTCTTGCGCAGGAATCAGCAGCCTCTCGCGCGAGTCGTCCGAAAGCTCGACATCCAAAGGCGCGCCGCACAAAAACGCATAATCGCGCAAGACGCGCTGACAGAAGCCGTGGATGGTGTAAATCGAGGCGTTGTCAAACTGGCTCAGGGCGGCTTTTAGGCGGAGAATCAGGTGATGGCAGCTTTCCTGTCCGTCTTGCTCACCTAAAGCCAAAGGAATCAAGCGATTGAGAAAGTCATCGGGGGATTTTTTCTCTTTTTCATAATATTTGTTCAGGCCGTCTGAAATATGTTCCGGCTTGCCGCCCAAAGCTTGGATTTCGTTTAAAACCTGCAACACTTCGTCCAAACGCGCACGCAAACGGGTTTTCAGTTCTGCTGTCGCCGCTTTGGTAAAGGTAACGACCAGAATTTTCTCGATGTCTTTTTTTTCTAAGACAATCAGTCGGGTAAAGAGCGCGGCAATGCCGTAGGTTTTACCCGTACCGGCAGAAGCTTCGATAAGGTTGGTGCCGTCGATGGAAAGTGTGAGCGCGTCAAAAGGAAGGGCGGAAGACATGGTAGGAACGGAATAATATTAGCGAGGCATTATCATAACAGAGATAGTGTGTTGTTTTGCACTGATGATAAAAATGCCGTCTGAAAACTTTCTGTTTTCAGACGGCATGTCTTAATGGCTATTAAATGGCTTCAATAGCGCATCTTAGTAGCGCAAACGGCGTTTGGCGTAGCTTGGTTGGCGAGGACGATAGGTATAACGGTTCGCCGCAGGAGCTTTACTGTCGTCATAGTAGTACGCAACATTATTACCGTTGATGGTCGTATTGTTGACGCTCAAACCGGTTGGAGAGCCGGTAGTAATAACGACATTGTCGCTTTGGATGGTGTTTGCCGTATTGGTTACGGTGGCTTCGTTTTTACCTTTGGCGTTGATGTTGCCGTTTGGTTTGCCTGAAGCATAGCTGCCGTTGACATTGACGGTCAGATTTTTCTCATTAACGCTGCTGATTGCGCCGGAAGTATTGACTTTGTTGCCTTCTACTTCAACGGAGTTATTGGATACCAGGTTGGTACCGTGCAGGTTGACGTCGCCGTTGTTGGCATTGATTTTAATGTCATTGCCGGCCGCTACATTTGCGCCTGCGGCGGTAGAAGAAGCGTTATCGGTTTTGTTGACGCCGACAGAGCCGTTGACGTGAGGAACGGCAACACCGGTTTCAACATTGATTGTCGCACCAGCGCCGATACCGACATTAACGGCTGTACCTTGGTTGGAGGCAGTATTGGCTGACTCGGTGAAGGTTACGCCGTTGCCTGCGGTAATGTTGACGTTGTTGTTGGCAGTAATGTTGGATGCGATTTCAGCAGAGTCTTTGGCGTTGATGACAACATTGGTCGCATTCATATTGCCTTTGACGGCGGTAGATTCTTTTTTGTTTTCATCAGCGTAGTTGACGTTCAGGTTGGCATTCACATCAACGTTTGAACCGTCTTTGGTGTATGCGCCGATAGTCAAAGAAGCGCCGCCTTGTTTGCTGCTGCTGTTACTGGTGTTGTGGGCGGCAGTGTTGTGGTATGAACCTGCATCAATGTTGATCGCACCGGTAACATCGTATTTTGTACCTTCATCAGACACTTTGTCATTTGCCAAAACGATGGCATTGCCTGCGTTGATGGTGGTTACGGTTGCAGTGGATTCATTGTGGGTCGAAGAATTGCCTTGACCTTGTGCAGTGATTTCACCGCCGATGCCTTTGTTGGTGCTGATGCCGGCAGAAACGACCAAACCGCCGCCGTTTTGTTTCACATCGGATTTCGCACCGCTGTGTGCCGCTGTATGGGTAACGTTTTTGGCAGCTTCAACCACATTGCCGGTCGCATTAATCACTGTACCTTCTTGATTAATATTGCCGTTTGCAGTGATGGTGGCGTTGCCGCCGGTGTTGATGTTGGATACATGGGATGTATTCGTTACGGTAGTTGCATCTGTTTTGGTGCTGGTAATGCCGACAGATACGCCGACGCCTGCAACGTTATTTTTTTCGTATGCAGTAGCAGATACGCCCAAATCGGTTACGCGGCCGGATTCGGTCACAGTGTTGCTGCCTTTGGAGGCAACAACATTGACGTCATTGGCTGTGGAAATGTTGACAGATTCTTCGCCGTTGACTTGGCTGCCGCTGACGGTAATGTTTGAGTTGGAAGACAACTGGGTGTTTTTACCGGTCAAAATGCTGCCGTTTAGGCCGACAGAATGGGTGTCGGTATGGGTATCGGTGAATTTGATACCGGCTTTGGCAGTCACGCTGCCGTTTTCTTTATTGGTTTCGGTGCCAGAGTAGCCTTTGATGGAATACTCGTTGACCTGTTTGTTTTCTACCGCTTTGGCTGCATCAATGGTCAAATCGCCTGCGGAAGAAAGTTGCAGTTTTTGTGCCGCAAACAATGCAGAACCGATCACATTGATGTCTTTGTTGGAAACAACGGTCAGGTCGGCATTGGAAACCAGGGTAGAACCGGTTACTTTTTCAATGCTGCTGTTGCTGCTGGCTTTAGAGGTCGTGATATTGAAAATTGTACCTTTACGCGCGCTTTGTGCGGAAGTGTCGGTGCTGGTGGCGTTTTTAATATCAACATTGCCTGCTTTGGAGCTGACGAATGTACCGGCTTGGCCTTCAACGGTACTGCCATAAACGTTGACGCCGTTTTTTGCACCCAAAACTACGTTTGAGTTGGCAGTAATGCTGCTGCCGTGCAGGTTTTCGGTACGGTTGTTTTGAACTTGGCTTTCACCGCCGAACAGGCCGCCCCAGTATTTTTTCTGGTCGTCGAGGCTGTTGGTGTTGATGGTGGTTTGAGTACCCAAGTTGATGTTGTTGACATCGGTAACGACATTGCCGTTTGCCGCAATGTTTGCGCCGTAAGTGCTCAAATCGCCTTCGGAAATCAAACCGATATCACCGGCTGCGGAAATTTTGGTTTGATGGGCGGTAGAGTTTTTGGAAGATTTTGTAGCGATACCGGTTTTCAGGGCGGCAGTTTCATTTTTGAAGCTGACATAAGTCGAGCTGCTGTTGGTTTCGCTGTTGCTGCTTAATACGATGCCTTGTTGGGCGGCAATGCGAGCATCAGCAGCTGAGTTCAGTTCGGTCGCGTCCAATTGGACTTTGCCTGTGGTGGCAATATTGACAGAACCGGCATTGATTTTGGTTTGATGCAGGCTTTCGTCAGTAGAGGAGCTCAGGTTGTTGTTGTACCAAAGGCCTTTGCTTTGAGTGTGGTCGGATTCTGTACGGTTGGTTGTTTTTACCGCGTTAGAATTGATATTGCCTGTGGCAGAAGCAGTCAGCGCTCCGGCATTGATGTTGGCTGCGCTCAGGTTGAGGCTGCCGCTATTGTTCAAAGTCAATGACTCGGATGCATTGATATTGCTGGCGGTAAAGTTTTCAGTTTTGTTGCGGTCTGAACGGAAGTGCTGAACATTTTGCGCTTCTTTGCCGCTGGAAGATTTATTGGCGGAATGGCTGGTAACCGTGCCTTTGATGTCGGTATCACGGGCAAACAGTTCCATTTGTGCGCCGGTCAGATTGGCGGACTGGATGCTCAGGTTGCCTTTGCTGTCGATATTCAGGTAGCGGGTACCGGTAATGGCGGCATTTTGAATGTTTTGTTTGGCACGTTTATCGGTCGCGTGGATGCGGATGGTACCGGCGCGCATACTGCCGAAGATATGGCCGTCAAGCACCGGCGCATTTGAAGCTGCGTCCAATGCTTCGATTTGTGCGGTTTTGTAGTCGAAGTTGCTTTTGCCTGAAGAAACGTTGATGGCATCGGCGGCATTAACATTGGCTGATTTGCCGACAACAACTTGCGGCGCGAGCAGGTCAACTACGCGGTTGCCGCTCAAATTGCCGTTTACTTGCAGTTGTTTGCCATTGTCGCTGATATTGAAAGATTTCAACGCGCCGTCTGAAACGGTTGGCGTACCGACAACCAAGGATGCGCGGTTGGCATTCAGGATGCTGCCGCCGTTGTGGGTAATGCCGTTAGGGTTTGCCAAAACATAGTCTGCGGCAATACCGAAGATCTCTTGCTGACCCAAGATTAGAGAAGGGTTTTTGCTGACCACTTCGTTCAAGATCACAGATGCGGCCTGACCTTGGAAATTTTTGTTGGCAGACAGGTTTCCGGCCAGTTGGGATTTACCGGCAGACAGGGCGTTATTCAAAACGGCACCGTGTTGGGAAACGTTGTACTTGTTATATTGGTTGTGAGAAAGACCTTGGGCCGTCGGTGCGGCAATGTTGACGATGTCAACATTGTGTTGCTGCTGTACCGAAGTTTGGCCGATGGCTTCGATATTGGCGGCTACCGCTGCATTTCCCAGGAATGCAAAGCACACGGCGACAGTTACTTTGCCGGAAGCTGAGAGCTTAGGCTGATATAAAGTGTCGATTTTCATGGATTTTAATCCTTATTTATCGTGATGGAGATTGAATCAGAAATCCCATATTGGGTATGGGATTTCTGTTGAGGAAATTTTTGAATGTATTAACATTGTTATGAAATTTTTTACAATCATACCACCAGTACGGCCTTGTGTGCACTATTTCAAATGCAAATAAAAACCGCTCATCTTATTGATATTAATGGAAAATTAATAATGTTAAGATGAGCGGTTTATATATTGGATAAAAGGATATATATTTACATAATTTTAAAATGGAATGCGTAAAGAAACGGTCACATGATCCTGTGTTTCGCTGTTTGATTGGTTGGGCATGCGCACAAAACCTTTGCCGTAGTCGGCAGAAAGCTGCCATTTGTCCGCCTTGCCCAAATTCAAACCTGCCACTAAGCCCATGGCGCGTTGCGAACCTTCGTGATGATTTTTGGCAACACCGATGTCTGCGCCCAGATAAGGTTCGATATAGATGCCGTGAGGCGTATTGCGGCGGAAATAAACGGTATTGCTCAACAGGACTGCGCTGCTTGCGCTCAAAGAAGTCGAACGGAAACCGCGTACATTTTGATAACCGACGATGTCCATTTCTTTGGCGGTAAACAAATCATGCGGGCTATATTGGGCATCGATTTGGTGATGGTTGCGCACGATCCATTTGCCCAATGGGCGGTTTTGAATCAAATTGCTTTGCAAGGATACAGAGGTATAGCGTTTGTCGAACGGTGTGTGTTCGGTATTTTTTGCAAACCCTTGTTCCACGCCGATATTGTTGAGCCAAATGCCGTTTGGCAGGATGGCCGTGTGCGACAGGCCGACTTGTGCCGAATAAATTTCCGGGCTTTGCAATTCCAGTTTGCTGTCGGCAAATTTTGCAGTCTGTTTCACATAGTCGATGCCGGCATAGGCGGAGGCAATGTGTTTTTGACTGCGTGAGAATACGCGGTCTGCTTTGATTCCTGCTGCTTTGGATTGGGAGCGGTAGGCGTAGCGCGTTACGCTGGGCGTTAGGATGCTTTGCGATTGCGACGCGGCGGCGTAAGTGCTGAATGTCCATGCGCCATAAGGAACTTGGTAGAACAGGCTGCCGCCGCGACTGTAATGGCTGTCGTGGTTGTTTAGATTGGTGTAGCCGTTTAGATAAAGGGAATCGCTCAATCCCAACGGGCTGCCGATATTCAGGCTGCCGCGCAGTGTCGTGGTATTGGGTTTGCTGCCTTTATTGTCGATGGTAATGCTGCCGCCCCAATGTTTTTCGGCATCGTTGTTGAGTTGGATGGAGGCGGTGCCGTCATCATGCGGATAAACATCGATGCTGACGTTGTTGCCGACAACATGGTTTGCCTGTTCGATACCTTGGTCGAGGTATTGGATGTTCAGCGGTTTACCTTGATGATTGGGGAAGAGGGTGTCGACGTTAACTGTACGGGAGCCGCCGGTAATCTCACGGATTTTGCCTTCGATGACGGCCAATTTCAGGATGCGTTCAGGCGTGGTTTCAAATTTGATTTGCGTGTGCGGATAGCCTTGAGCGATATATTCGGCAACGATATCCCGGTTCAGTTGGTTGATGTTGTTTTGATTGATGCATTTGGGGAGCTTGGCTTCAATCTTTTTGGAATCGATGAGCGTAATGCCGGAAAGTTCGATACCGGTGTAATCCAAACATTCGGTATTGTTTTCAGACGGCACCTCTTGTGCAACCGTGTCGTTATCTTGTTTTTTCTGTAAATCCCATGCCGACTGCTCGCGTTTTTGGATTTCGACCGAATGAATCTGATCGAGATTGTCGCGGAAGTCTTTGTCGAATTGGTTGGGTACGTTTTTATCGATTTGATCAAGCGGATTGGGTGTATTGGCCGTATAGGCGTTCAGTGCGGAGAGAATCAATACGGGCAGGGGAAGAAGGCGGGATTTATACATGGTGTCGTAATTTTATAGGGATAATAATTGGGTTTATTTTATCGAAAATAGCTGCTTGGGGCGTATCGGTTTTTATCCTTGTCTGTAATCAGGGTTTATTAAGCAACAATGGGATAAATTTCTATGATAATACCATAAAAATATTAAGGGAATTTAAATAACAAAAACCTGCCTTGGAAAAGGCAGGTTTTTTCAGACAGCCTGAGAGCCGTTAAAGATTTTGCAAACGCTCGACAGAAGGCGCGTAGTAGTAAGCACCTGATACGGCTTTAGACAAATATTTCAGCAGTAAGTCGGTTTTGCCGTCTGCATCGCCGAACATATTGAGCAGTTGAACTTCGATATTGTGCAGCGTGTTGCAATAGGAAGTAAACATCAAACCATGTTCGCCGCTGATTTTGCCGAAGGGCAGGCTGCGGCGGACAATTTTCAAGCCAACGCCGTTTTCTTTGACGTTGACGCGGCCGAGATGGGAGTCGGGCAGGCGTACATCTTTGCTGAATTCGTCATTGGCTTCTTTGCTGCGGCCAACGCTGGCTTCTTGTTCGGCAGTAGGAACGGCATCCCATTTTTTCAAATCGTGCAGGTATTTTTGCAGCAAAACATAGCTGCCGCCGGCATCAGGCTTGCCTTCGGGGATGATGGCAACATTGCGCACATTGTCATCGCCCTGCGGATTTTCCGTGCCATCGACAAAGCCGTCCAAGCCGCGGTCTTCATACAGGCGCAGGCCGTGTTCTTCAGTGGATACGCGGATGCTGTCGCCGAATGCGCTGAAAACAGATTGAGCCAAGGCATAAGCGGCTTTTTGCTCGGTGGCTTGAATGTGGATATAGAGGTCGTGTTGGGTGGAAGGGGCGAGGCCATTGCCCAATTCAGGGAAAGGTTTGATTTCTCTGCCTTCGTCAGTATGGCCGAACGATTGCCATGCGCGGCTGCCGAAGGCAATGGTCAAACCCAAAATATCATTCGGAAAACGGGTTTTTAATTTGGCCAGAGCCTCCAAAGAAAGACGGCAGGCAGATTTGATGTCTTCATTGCGGCCGTCTGAAATGTCTGCTTCGATAAAAATACCGGCTTGTGCGTGATCAGGAATAATAGCTGATTGAGGTTGGCTCATGATGATTCCTTTCAAAATATTATGGGTTTTTACGTGGGGGATTATACACTGAAAGTTTCAGACGGCCTAAAATCTGCCTTTTGATTTTTTAGGGCGGAAAGGCATGTTTGGCAAGATGTTTTTTGTGAGCGTCATTCTGTTGCAAGTGTTTACATTCGGGCTTGGGCGTTCGCTGCAATGGCTGTTTGCGCCTTGGATAGGCAAAGTCGGCAGACGTTGGCTGATGGGTATTTCCTATTTCATTACAAACGGCTTGTTGGTCGGCTTGCTGCTGGAGTTGGGGCATATGATGTTCCGCGTGGTGGCGTTTTGGATGGTGATCTTGCTGTTTGTAATGTATGCCGCGTTGGCGACATTTATCCTGTATCTTTTGCTGCGCCGTTTTGTGGCACGCCAACCGCTTTCTCGAAGCCTGCGGCTGTTTGCGCCTTTGTTTGTGGCCGGTTTGCTCGGTTTTGGGATGTATAACGCCTATACGCCTGTTGTTCACCATCAGACTGTATTCATCAATAAGAAAATGGATAAGCCGCTGCGTATCGGCGTCGCCAGTGATTTGCACTTGGGGATTTTGTTTGGCGCGCGTCAATTAGACAAGCTGACGGACATTATGAAGCAGGAACAAGTCGATATGGTGTTGCTGCCGGGCGATTTGATGGACGATACCGTCGATGCATACCTGAAAGAAAACATGAAACCGCATTTACAGAAGCTGACTGCGCCGATGGGCGTTTACGCCACTTTGGGCAATCATGATTGGTTTCGCGATCAGAAGCGCATCAAACATGAATTGGAAGCGGCAGGTTTGACGGTTTTGGCCAATCAGGTTTTGGAAGTGAATGGTGTGTTGCTGGTAGGGCGGAGTGATGATTTGGATCGCAAGCGCCCCAGTGCGGAGCAGCTTTTAGAAGGTCAAAATACCCAATTACCGGTTTTATTGATGGACCACCGTCCTACTTCAATCGAAACCCATGCCCGGCTGCCGATTGATGTGCAGGTTTCCGGCCATGTCCACAACGGCCAAGTTGCACCTGCCAACCTTATCGTCCGTACGCTTTATCGTCTTGCTTACGGTTATGAGGAGATCGGCAACGGCCATTTCTTCACCACTTCTGGCTACGGCTTCTGGGGCATTCCCCTTCGTTTGGGTTCGCAATCAGAAGTGTGGGTTATCGACATCAAGTCAAGGCATTGAAATAAAAATATAAACTTCAGGCCGTCTGAATTTCAGACGGCCTTTTTTATGAAAATTGGGAAAAAATATTGAAATTGGATTATAATCGATGTTAATAAAATCAGCCACCGATATGAGTGGCATCATAACTAGGGAACTCACTATGGGCATTATCAGTCTTGTACTTATCTTCGTATCAATCGCCGCCGTCTTATTGTATTTCAAACAACAGTTGAAAGACCGCAAAAAAGACTGTCGCGAATCCTTTGTCTCTTTGCGCATTGCGCTCGACTGCCGACATCAGGCCGTCCGTCATGTATTGGATGCATACAGCAAACATCTGTACGAGCAGGGCATTGCATCGGATCAACACGTTCAGCAGATGTGTACCGAAGTCGAAACTGCATTGGCGCAAACTGCCAAAACATTTTCCGAATACAAAATCAAACATCTGTGTGAAGCCGAAACAGCATTGAATTATGCGCTGAAAAAATTGCAAACTGCTGTCAACGGCCTTTTGAAACAGTATCCTGATGAGCAATTGGCCGGTTTGATGGAAATGCTGGATGCTGCAGAAGCGGAAGTCGCATCGGCACGTCGCACTTACAACCGCAGAGCCGGAAGCTACAACCATCATTTGAACAAGCTGCCCAACCGCCTTGTCGCCAAGCCATTAGGCTTTGACAAGCAGGCAGGATTGGTTCGTTTTACGGAAAACCAAACGCAACGCATGAGCAGCAATATGTTGGCTTAAAAATTAAGCAGTTCGCTGAATAAGTGATAAACAAAAGGCCGTCTGAAATATTAATTTCAGACGGCCTTTTGTGTGCTCTTAATGAAAAATACTTAGGCTTTGGCCAATTTATTGGGCAAAGCGGATCAGGCTGTCGGCAAGCTTATCGGCTGCAGTTTCATAACCTTGTGCAGAGAAGTGAACGCCGTCTTTGGCTGCCAAGCCTTGAGCCATCCAGCTTTTCATGCTGCATGCCCCGCCCATCGCATCCTGCCAAGACCAGAACATGATTTTTTCGTCACGGGCAACGCGTTGCTGCATTTGTTGTACTTCGCTGAGTAAGACCGGACGGTTGCCACAGCTGCCGTAGGCAGTTTTCAAAGATTCCGGAGCGCCGAGGATCAGGATACCTGCGTTGGGCAGGGTATTTTTGATTTGACGGATGTAATTGCGCCATGTCCGCTCGGTAGAGGAAATATCGAGGTTGCCGGAAAAGGCTTCGTTGGTACCGTAGGCAAGGATGATTAAATCGGCTTTGGTTTGTGCCAAATCTTCCCACATACCCGGCCGCCATTTTGACCATTGGGATAACTGTGCGCCGTTGATGCCCATGGCGGAAACGGTTACGCCGCGTCCTGGGCGTTCGATATTAATGAAACCGATTTGCCAAGGCATGCTGCTGCTGAGCGTCATTGGCAGGGAGGCGTTGGTATGCAACAGTTGCCAGCCGTTTTGTTTGGCCGGGATTTCGCGGCCGTTGACGGTCAGGGTTTGCTCGGACCAAACCGGTTTGCCGAAAATGGAGATTTGTTGCATATCCATGCTGCCATCGGCTGCGCTTAAGGTAACGCTGCCGCCATCGGCGCGTGCTTCAATACCGCCGAAAGAAAAATCGCTGTGTGATTTGCGGCTGCTGATGGTGTTCCAACCGCTGCCGCTGTAACGGACGGTAGCCATACGCTGGCCCTTGACGGTGTTGGGATAAACCCAACCGATGCCGCCATTGCCCCATTGTTGTTGCAAACGGCGACGCAGGCGGTCGGTGAAATAGTCGCCGGCGGTGTGTGAGTCGCCGACTTGGATAATGCGGAACTTGCCGTCTGACGTATGGTTGAGCTGTTGCAGTTTGTTCAGCCAGGCAGGGCGGTTGGAGCCATAGTTGCTTAACAGGCCGTCATTGGTTGCGCAGGCGGTAATAGGGAGTGCGAGAAGCGTGAGGAGTAAGGTTTTATTAAATTTCATGGTTGTGTATCGTGTGTAAAATTAATTTTTTCCATAATTTTTCCGGCCAGTAGTTTTTGGCCTTCTGCGGAAAAGTGAATGCCGTCCTTGCTGCGGTAACGGATGATTTTTCCATCTACTTTGACAGAGTCGGCATATTCTTCTGCGCCATTGCTCAACAGTTTGTCGGTCGGCAGCCAGATGGCTTGAGGCGATACTGTACCCGACAGGATTTTGTCGAGGTAGCGCATCTGTTCGTTGAGCTTGGCTTTTTTCATGTAAGGAATGCCCAGCCAAATGACTTGGACATCATGTGCGGAGGCTGCATCAAGAATACGGCGGACGCGGTTGAGGTATTCTGCCTCCCATTCGGGGGAAGCGAACTTCAGATATTTTTTACCCATCGGGAAATCCCAAGGGTCGTTAGGGCCTAAGAATACAACCAAAACGCGGATGTCGGGTTCTTTTTGCAAAGTTTGTTCGATGGTTTTTGGCCAGTCGAAGAAATTGGGGTAGGACAAACCGGTACTTTGTTTGCTGAGGTTGACTGATTGTACGCCATATTCTTGCTTGAGGTGTTTTTGTACGAAAGGTGCAACGCCCTGCATCAGCGAGTCGCCGGCAAAGAAAACTTTATTGCCTTTTTTCAATACAACCTGCGTTGCCGACTGATCAGCCTGATTGCTTGGCTCGCTGGCGACGGTATCCGTATTGTTAGCCGCATCAGAAGCGGCAGTCTCTTTTTGATTGTCTGATGTTTCAATGTTTTCCGTATTTTCAGACGGCCTTGTTGTTTCAATGCCAGAGTTTTCCGAAACCAAAGCGTCTTCTGCTTCCAGCGAAGCTTTCAGGCCGTCTGAAAATTCGTAGGCTTTTTGTTGCCAATCCGCACCGATACGCCACCAAGCGTATTCGGATAAAGGCTCAAGCGGGCTGTTCTCATGATAGGTCTGCTGCCAATAGGCATTGATGGAGTTTTGGGCAAACCACGTCAGCGCAACCGCACTGAGCAGAATCGAAACAAACAGGGAGATAAAGCGTTTCATGTTCTGCTCCTTAGAAGTTGGCGTAAATAAAGCCTGGAATGCCGGACGGGGCGAAGACGATAATCAGGGCGAGGATAAGCGTGATGGGGATAAACCACAGCCATGCAGGCAGTTTGTCCAAGCCTTTTACCGATGCTTCAAATAAGCGAAGCAAATACGGGTACAGCAAAAGCATCAGTGCAAATGCACCCAGCAACATGAGGTCGGTCGGCAGAGGCGCGTTCCAACCTTTGTCATTGGCAAATAATGCGCTGAACAGCATTTCCGTATCGGCAAGCGTTGCGCTGTTGAACACGACAAAAGCGAAACAAACGAAATGGAAGGTAAACAGCCAGGCAAGCGGTTTGCCGATTTTCAGACGGCCTAAGGCATTGCGGCCGACGATTTTGTCGCCGCAGTTAAGGAATACCAAAGCCGCACCGTGCAGTGCGCCCCAAATCAAAAAGCTCCAGCCGTAGCCATGCCAAATGCCGGAAAGCAACATGGCAATCATCAGGTTGAGCTGGGTGCGTCCGAAGCCTTTTTTGCTGCCGCCCAAAGGGATATAGATATAGTCGCGAATCCAGGTGGACAGGCTGATATGCCATCTGTCCCAGAAGTCGCGGATGTTGATGGCGCGAAGCGGCGCGGCAAAGTTTTTCGGCAGCTGGAAGCCGAGCAGCATGGCCAAACCGATGACCAAATCCGAGTAGCCGGAAAAGTCGAAAAAGAGTTGGAAGGTATAGCCATAAATCGCAGACAACACACCCCAGCCATCGAACTGGGCCGGATTTTCAAAAACAGGCGATACCCAGCCTTCCGCCAATACGCCGGCAAGCCACCACTTTTTGGCAATGCCCAACACAATCAGGCCGACCGCCAAAGCCGGATAAATCAGCTGGCGTGCCTGTTTGGTGCGGATTTGCACCAATGCCCCCGCTTGTTCGCCGTCTATGCTTTTAAAAGCTGTCGCACGGATAATCGGGCCGGATGTGATGGTGGGGAAGAAGCTCAGATGCAGTAGGAGCTCGTGCCATTCAAAACGGTCTCCTTTAGGCTCGCGGTAGCAATACACCAAGTAAGCCAGCGATTGGAAAGTGTAATAAGACAAGCCCAAGGGCAAAAGGATATCGATGACGGCGCTTTGCCCCGTATATTGCTGAATAATCGGGCGGAAAAAGTCGAAATATTTGAAGAAACACAAAACAGTCAATGCCGCCGAAATACCGCAACCCAGCCAAAATTTGCGGATATTCTCGTTTTCAGAAAACATCAGCACGCTGATCAGGTAAACCACAGACGAGTAAACCAAAATCAGCGCGGCAAAAATGGGGTCGATACGGTAAAGCCAGCCCAGTCCGGCAACCAAAAGTAAAACGTTTTGAACTTGCGGCAAACGTGCAAATGCCCAGTACAGCGGCAAAAATACGATAAAGAATACCGCAAACTCAATAGACAGCAACGGCATGACAATTCCTTGATGTGTTTAAACTTTCAAACTTTTCGATTGATTGTTATTTTTTGGCGTTAAGTTTTGCACGGATGACTTCGACTACCGCGGGTAAAATCGAAATCACGATGATTGCCGCCATGACTAAGCCCAGATTGTTTTTGACGACGGGGATATTGGCGAAGAAGTAGCCTGCATAGGAAAACGACAATACCCACAACACCGCGCCGATAATGTTGTAACGGATAAACGTCGCGTAGTGCATATCGCCCATGCCTGCGACAAATGGCGCAAACGTCCGCACAATCGGCACAAAGCGGGCAATGATGATGGTTTTGCCGCCGTGTTTTTCATAGAACGCATGGGTTTTTTCCAAATACGAACGGCGGAAAATTTTGGAATCCGGATTGGCAAACAGTTTTTGTCCAAAATACTTGCCGATCATAAAATTGGCCGCATCGCCTAAAATGGCAGCCGCTAAGAGCAGCAATACCATGACGTGGATATTCATGCCGCCGATGGCAGCAATACCGCCGGCAGCAAACAGTAGCGAGTCGCCGGGTAAAAATGGCGTTACGACCAAACCGGTTTCGCAGAAAATCACAACAAACAAAATCGCGTAAATCCACGGGCCGTATTGGGCGGAAAGGTGGACAAGGTGTTGGTCGATATGGAGGATGAAATCGATAATGGTAGAAATCACTAGGGTTCCCAAATAAAAAGGCCGTCTGAAAAAGAACAGACAAATGTTTCGGCGAGAAGTTCGACATTGTAAAACCAAAGCGGAATAAAACCAATGCCGTAAGCGCATCAAGATATGTTTAGAAGTGCAGATATGTTGCAGGTATAGGCTTCAGACGGCCTTTATCCTTGATGGTGGACGGCAAAACAACGTAAAATAAAGCCGATTTCAACCTAACCGGTGCGCCTTTGTGAACCAGCTCATCTTCGATTTTGCCAGCCATGATTATCCAGGCTTCGACAAATTTCTGGGAACAGAAAATGCCGAGCTGGTGTATGTGTTGCAGCACAAACATGGGCAATTTATCTATGTTTGGGGCGAAGAGGGCGCAGGCAAAAGCCATCTCTTGCAGGCATGGGTCGCACAGGCGCTCGATGCCGGACGAAATGCCCTCTATATTGATGCCGCCGCCACGCCGCTGACAGAAGCCGCATTGGATGCGGAATATCTTGCCATTGACCAAATCGAAAAGCTTAATAATGAAGAACAGGCTTTACTGTTTGCCATATTCAACCGCTTCCGCAACAGCGGCAAAGGCTTTTTGCTTTTGAGTTCCGAATATACGCCGCAGCAACTCGTTATCCGCGAAGACCTGCGCACACGCATGGCGTATTGCTTGGTTTACGAAGTCAAACCGTTGACCGACCGGGAAAAAATCGATGCGCTCGTCAGCATGGCGGCTGCCCGTCAGGTAACCATCGATCCGGAAATTTTCGAATACCTGCTGAACCATTGGCGGCGCGATATGGACAGCCTGATGCAAATGCTCGATACCCTCGACAACTACGCCGTTATGATGGGCAAGCGCATTACTTTGCCGCTTTTGCGCCAGCTTTTAAAACAACAGGAAACCCAATGAAAAACCTTGCCATTTTCGACCTCGACAATACCTTAATCAATACCGATTCGGATCACTCTTGGCCGCAATACCTGATTAAAAAAGGCATAGTCGATGCGGCTGAAACCGAGGCGCAAAATGAAAAGTTCTACCAAGACTATCAAAACGGTTGTCTTGATATCGATGCCTTCCTCAAATTCCATCTCGCACCTTTAGCCCGTTTCAGCAAGGAAGAATTGGCTGAGTTTCATCGCGAGTTTATGGCCGAATATATTGTTCCGCACATTTCTCCGATGCAGCGTATGTTGGTGCAAAGCCATCAAATGGCGGGCGATGAAATGTTGGTTATTTCTTCGACCAACGAGTTCATCATTACCCCGATCTGTCATCTTTTCGGTATTCACAACATTATCGGTACACAGCTTGAAACCGGCGAAGACGGCCGATATACCGGCAACTATGTCGGTACGCCCAGCCTGAAAGAAGGCAAAATTACCCGATTGAACCAATGGCTTGCCGAGCGAGGCGAGACCTTTGAAAGCTACGGTAAGGTTTATTTTTACAGCGACTCCAAAAACGATTTGCCGTTGCTGCGTATCGTGAACGAACCTGTCGCCGTCAATCCGGATGCAGAGCTGGAAAAAGAAGCCAAAGCAAAAGGTTGGCCGATTTTGAATTTCAAATAACGACGAATCAGGCCGTCTGAAATATTTAATCTAACCACAACCCTAATAAGGACTAAAACATGAAAACGACTAAACTCCTCGCCTCAGCCCTGTTGTTTGCCGCTGTATTCGGTACCGCAGAAGCAGCCGATACCGAAACCTTGGAAGCCATGAAAGCGCAAAATGGCAGCGTTAAAACCGTTTTGATGGATGTCTTCACAACTCCTGCCGGCAATGTTGACCGCGTGAATATCATTCAATCCAGCGGCAATCCTGAAATGGACGAACGCGCAGTGAAAAGCGTTTCCAAATATCCTTATCCGAAACGTAAAACTGCATCTAAATATCAGCACGCCGTTACTTTTGAAACCAATGTTGAAGTAATCAACAACTGATTCGGACGCAAGGCCGTCTGAAAAACAGAAGGCGTTTTGATTGGGAAATTCCCTGTCAAAACGCCGTTTTATTCTTTAAACAAGTATAACCAAAATTTCCGTAAAACCACACGCTCCGGTGCTATACTGAAACAAATAAACCGCTTCATTACACATCATGTCTCCCCGTCCAGTTACCATTACTTCCTACAATATGCACAAAGGCATGTCTGCGCTCAACCGCAAAGTGCAGGTCAACCGTATGGCTGACGCGCTGGGTACATTGGGTTCGGACGTTTTGTTTTTACAAGAAGTCCAAGGACAACATCTCAACAGAAGCCGCCGTACCGACTTCCCCGATGCGCCGCATTACGACATCATCGGCGACAGCCTCGATTATCATCGCAGCTATGGTAAAAATGCCGTGTATCCCAAACGACACCACGGCAACGCCATTCTCAGCCGCTTGCCGCTGAAAACGGAAAACAACCTCAACATCAGCGTCAATAAACTCGAACAACGCGGCCTGTTGCATTGCGAGGTCGTGCCCGAAGGTTGGGAAGATCCGCTGGTGTGTCTGTGCGTCCACCTCAATCTGCGCGAGCCAGACCGCCTCAAACAATACCGAGCCATCAGCGACTACGTTGGCCGGTACATTCGTCCGGAAAGCCCTTTGATTATTGCCGGCGATTTTAATGACTGGCGGCAGAAATCAGCGCGTGAGCTGGGCAGTGCATTAGATTTGAACGAAGTATTTGTCGATAATACAGGCAAACGCCCCAAAACCTTCCCTTCGCGCCTGCCCATCCTAAGCCTCGACCGCATTTACACGCGCAATCTTGATGTCATCGATTCTGAAATTCACAACAGTAAAGACTGGCAACATTTGTCAGATCATCTGCCATTGAGTGTAACGGTTAGGCCGCATCGTAAAATGAATATGAAATCAGATAGAAAAATGTAAGGCTGAAATTTTTTAAAGCAAAGTACTATTGGCAATGTATCGAAAGAAAAAGTTTTTCACTCAGATATTTGAGACAAAAACAGGCCGTCTTAAAAGTTTCAGACGGCCTGTTTAAGTTTATAAAAAAGCGCAAACCTTTTTAAATCAAAAGTTTGCGCTTTAAATCTGGTGGAGGCGGGGGGAATCGAACCCCCGTCCGAAAGTCCTCTACAGAGCGTTCTACATACTTAGTTGTGTCTATTTAGAATCTCGTTCCCATCATGCCGACCAACAGGCCTTCAGGGAACCAGTTACCTTAAATCTCGTTTTCTACCAAGTAACCCGACAGAAAACCAGTCAATGTAGAATGACGTTGCGGTAGCTTGCACTACACAGCCCATTGACCAACTGCTGCAACGACAGGCCTTAAGCGGCCAGTGCGTAAGTTTCGTCGTTTGCGACTATTTAAATTCAGTGTTTAACGGGAAATCTGAGACCCCGGTATGCCCGCATCTGCTTTGCAACCCCCGTCGAAACCAAGATCGCCCCCAGATAGGAAAAGTCGATTATACGCATGTCAGCGTGCTTTGCCAAGCTGCCGATTGATTGAAAAGGCCGTCTGAACAGCAGTTTGCTTTTTCAGACGGCCTGTTTGGTTTAGGTTTATTGATGGTAGTTTTGCAAGAAGCGTTTGAGTTTGTCCATGGCTTCTTCGATTTGATGAACGGGCGGCAGGGTAACGATACGGAAGTGGTCCGGGCGTATCCAGTTGAAGCCTGTACCTTGGACGAACAAGACTTTTTCACGCACGAGCAAGTCGTAGACGAATTTCATGTCGTCATGAATGCCGTACATTTCGGTATCGATTTTTGGGAACATATACATCGCGCCCATCGGTTTGACGCAGGAAACACCGGGGATTTGGTTGATCAGTTCCCATGCCTTATTGCGTTGTTCCAACAGGCGGCCGCCAGGCAGGATAAATTCGTTGATGCTTTGATAGCCGCCCAAGGCCGTCTGAATGGCGTGTTGCATCGGCGTATTGGCACACAGACGCATGGAGGAGAGCATATCGAGGCCTTCGATATAGCCTTTGGCATGATGTTTCGGACCGTTGAGAACCATCCAGCCTTGGCGGAAACCGGCTACGCGGTAGGCTTTGGAGAGGCCGTTAAACGTAATGGTCAGCAAGTCGGGGGCGAGGGCGGCAATGTGATGGTGTACGGCACCGTCGTAAAGAATTTTGTCGTAAATTTCGTCGGCGAAAATAATCAGGCCGTGTTTACGCGCCAGTTCGGCGATTTCGAGCAGGATTTCTTTGCTGTACACCGCGCCTGTCGGGTTATTGGGGTTGATGACGACGATGGCTTTGGTTTTAGGCGTAATTTTGGCTTCCATGTCGGCAAGGTTGGGAAACCAGTTGTTTTCTTCGTCGCATAGATAATGGCGGACGGTACCGCCTGCCAGTGTTGCGGCGGCGGTCCACAAAGGATAGTCCGGTGCGGGAATCAGGATTTCGTCGCCGTCGTTGAGCAGCGCCTGCATGGACATGGTAATCAATTCGGAGACGCCGTTGCCGATGTAAACATCGTTGACGGTAACGTCGAGCAGTCCTTTGGTTTGGTAGTAGTGGACGATGGCTTTGCGTGCGGAGTAAAGGCCTTTGGAGTCGCAATAGCCTTGCGAAGTCGGCAGGTTGCGGATGACGTCAACCAAAATTTCGTCAGGCGCTTCAAAGCCGAACGGAGCCGGATTGCCGATATTGAGCTTGAGGATTTTGTTGCCTTCTTCTTCCAGTTGCAGGGCTTTTTTGTGAACCGGGCCGCGGATGTCGTAACAAACGTGATCCAGTTTGGATGATTTAGGGAATTTCTCCATGATGTGTGTTCCGTAAAATTGTTAACAATGGGATAAATGTACTCTTTTTGTGGGTAAATTAAAAGGGTTTCAGACGGCCGAGGCTTACTTATTGCGCGCTTCAGCACGGCGAACCGTCACGCTTTTACCGCCTATGCCCCAGTTGTCCATATTGATTTCGTCGATGACGACGACGGTCGTCTCGGGATTTTTGTTGAGAACGCGTGAGAGTAATTCGGTGACGCCGCGAATTAATTCGGCTTTTTGTTCCGCACTCGGGGCTTCGCTGCCGCCGGTTACTTTGATGTTGACGTAGGGCATGGCTTCCTCCTTTGAAAATAGCGTTTATATGTTATCTTATTTTTATCAGGCCGTCTGAAATTTGATTGCAGGATTTTTCATTGCTCATGTCAGCTTTTACAAAGAATTAAGTTTTTTGGAATAGATTGTTTTTAAAATGCGGTTTTATTTTGGATGGATATCGTCATGAACCGTTTTCTTCAGACTTTGATTGTGACCGCACCGATGGTAATTGCCGCGCCTTATGTGGCGGCGGAAACGCATCCTGCGCAAAAACAGATGCAGCAGAACATTGATGCTGTGTTGAAAATTGCACGTAACACGTCTTTGACAGAGGCGCAACGTGTGAAACAGGTTGAGCAGTATGCCAACCGTTATCTGGATTATGAACGTATTTCGGCTTTGGCTGTCGGCGCGCCATGGCGTGAATTTTCTGCCAAACAGAAAACTGATTTTATCCGTGCTTTCAAAGACATGGTGATTGCGATGTACTCGCACTCTGCACTGATTGGTGCGGCGGATGCGAATGTGCGCCTGTTGCCGAAGATGACGGCAAACGGCAATAAGTTTGACGTTTTCTCGGAAATTCAAACCAAAAAAGGCACCAAGTATGAAGTAGCCTACCAGCTTTACCAAAGCGGCGGTGCGTATAAGATTTACAACATCCGCGTGGACGGTACCAGCTTGGTAACGGTATACCGCAACCAATTTGGCGAGCTGATTAAGAGCAAAGGCATTGACGGTACGATTGCGACTGTCGAAGCCAAGGGCTTGAAGAAACAATAAAGCAGATTGATAAAAGGCCGTCTGGATATTCAGACGGCCTTTTTGTGTTACGGGCTGATTAAGCACGTTTACGGAATTCGCCGGTACGGGTATCGATTTCGACTTTGTCGCCGTTTTCGATGTAAGACATCACTTGGATTTCAGTGCCGCCGACCAGACGTGCGGTTTTCATCACTTTACCGGAGGTATCGCCTTTAACGGCAGGCTCGGTGTATTCAACTTCGCGAACGATGATGGTAGGCAATTCTACGGAGATTGGGTTGCCTTCGTAGAAAGTGACTTCGCATACGTCTTCCATGCCGTCAACGATGAATTTCAACGCGTCGCCGATGTTGTCAGCTTCGATTTCGTATTGGTTGAATTCTTCGTCCATGAAGACGTACATTGGGTCGGCAAAGTAGCTGTAAGTACAGTTTTTGCGGGCCAAGATTACGACGTCGAATTTGTCGTCGGCTTTGTAGATGCTTTCAGAAGCGGCACCAGTCAGCAGGTTTTTCAGTTTCATGCTGACTTTGGCGGAAGAGCGACCGCCTTTGATGTATTCGGTTTTTTGAACAACCATAGGGTCGTTGCCAACCATGAATACGTTGCCGGCGCGCAGTTCTTGTGCTGTTTTCATTGTAGTTTTCCAATCAAATCGGTTGTAATAAAACGCGCTATTTTAGCGTATTTTTTTGTGCTTTGAAATAAAGGCGGCAAGTTTTTCAACGGCACTTTTTTGAGCAAAAAGTCCATTCCGCCATTTTGCCGCGCTTTGCCGCCATTCGTTTTGGCGTGCCGTCAGGGTTTGCCATGCTTGCAGGCGCTGGCTGTCGCTGAGTGCTTCGCCGTTGTTGAGTTCGTCGGAAAGGAGGTGGTGTGCCGTGGCGACAACATCCGGATAAACCTGATGCGCTTTGTCCCAAAACGCGTGTAGTTTGTCGAGATGGATATTTTCTTCTTGCGGATAGATGTGCCAAAAGAAAGGTTTTCCGGCGAGCTGGGCGCGAACAAAGCTGTCTTCGCCGCGTATGATGGCGCCGTCGGCAAGGTTGAGCAGTTTATCGAAATTCTGTTGTGCAACGAAAGGGATTTTGATCAGGGTAACGTGTTCGCTTTGATACATATCGCCGTCTTCAAGCAGGGCGTTTTGCGGCACTAGGCCGCTGTTTTTCAGGCTGGCGATGATTTGTGTACCTGCAAGCAGCAGGGTGATGGGTTGGCCGGCCTGTTGCCACATGGTCAGCCATTTTGCCCAAATATCGCTTTGATAGCCGAAAAGCAGCCACTCGGGCGCATTTTTTGCGGGAAGTTTGAGTTGTCGGCGTAAGGCTTCCGTATCAAGTCCGGCAGATTCTGTGTAATCGCGTTCGCGCAGCAGGCCGCCGCTTTTTTCGCTGAAACCCATAAACCAAAAGTATTTCTGTATGCCGCCGGCTTGGGGCGAGGGCATTAAGTGCAGCCTCTCGTTGCTGTCTTCCGCGCTGAGGTATTCCCAGTTGAGCCAAAGCGGTTGGTGTCGACGGATGATGGTTTGAACATTGTCGGGCAGTTCGCAAGCGAAGGTTTCGATGACGATGTCGGGGGTAGGGGCTGTATCGGTATCTTCGGCATGGTCGGTTTGCCAAGCGTGAATGCCGATGCCTTGATGGATATTGGGAATCGAGGCCAAGTCAGGGCAGAGTGCCTGAAGGGATGGGAAATCGTCTGTCCATAAATGCACTTGCCAGCCGAGTTCCCGTTGCAAAACACGCGCCAGCCGCCATGAAACGCCGATGTCGCCGAAGTTGTCGATGACGTTGCAGAAAATCCAGCAGGTATAAGGTAGGGGAGTGTTCATGGAAAAATATGCCCAAGGCCGTCTGAAAACATCAGAATGCGCCGAAATAGTGGAACAAATAAACAATCAACAAAACAATTGGGATAAACATCCATATGCTTTGCCGTTTCAATTCGGGCTCTTGTTTGAGGTGGTGTTTGATGACGTCAAAGAGGACGAATTTAAATAGGAACGTGGCTTCGCAGGCAAGGATGATGCCGTTGATGAGGTGTTGCGTTTTGTCTTCGGGCGGGTTGAGGGCAAACCATAAAAGGGTGGCAAGCGGAATCAGGCAGACGGCGAGCCAGCGCAAAAGAATAGGTTTGGACATGGCATGTGTGCAAGAAATAAAAGAAACATTATACCCTGTCGTCTTTCAGACAAGTACAAATCAGGCTATCATTCGGTTTATTTGAAGCGAACATTTATCCCTATGCAAACCCAAGCCATCATCCGCCATATCGTTCAATGGCTCAAAGATTACGCCGAGCAGGCGCGTGCCAAAGGTTTTGTCGTCGGCGTATCCGGCGGCATCGATTCTGCCGTGGTTTCCACACTTGCCGCGCAAACCGGTTTGTCGGTTTTGTTGTTGGAAATGCCGATTCGTCAGAAAGCCGACCAAGTCAACCGTGCGCAAGAACACATGGGCCGTCTGAAACAGCGTTATCCTAACGTAAAAGCGCAAAGCGTTGATTTGACCCCGGCGTTCGATACGTTTGCCTATACCGTTGACGTCAGCGAAACCGAATTTCCCAACAAACAGCTGGCACTTGCCAATGCACGCAGCCGCCTGCGCATGACGACGCTTTATTATTACGGCCAGCTGCATGGTTTGCTGGTGGCGGGGACAGGCAATAAAATTGAAGATTTCGGCGTCGGTTTCTTCACCAAATACGGCGACGGCGGCGTGGACATCAGCCCGATTGCCGATTTGACCAAAACTCAGGTGTACGCTTTGGCAGCCGAGCTGGACGTGTCGGAAGACATTCAAAAAGCCGTACCGACGGACGGTCTTTGGGATACCGAACGTACCGATGAAGAGCAAATGGGCGCATCTTATCCCGAACTCGAATGGGCGATGAGCGTGTACAACAGCCACAAGCCTGAAGATTTTGAAGGCAGACAGCGCGAAGTTTTGGCAATCTATACCCGATTGCACAAAGCCATGCAGCACAAAGTCAATCCGATTCCGGTTTGCAAGATTCCGGAAGAATTGTTTTAAGTTTGAACATCAAAAGGCCGTCTGAAAACGCTGGATTAAGGTTTTCAGACGGCCTTTTATATTTTATTTCAATAAGAATTGGGAATATGCTTGAAAAACAGCATCATCAGATACCAAAACAGCGTAGCGGCCGCCGCGCCCAGCAATACCCACGCGCTGATTTTGGCGATTTCCCGAATGGTGCGCTTTTGTTGGCGGCTGAACAAACGGTTCACAATCAATGCCGCTATGGCGCAAAAGAAAAAAAATCGCAAAAGCCTGCCAATCATTCCACATTCTCCCAAAAATATTGCCTTTAATCAGGGCAGGCCGTCTGAAGCCTCATGCACAAAACAAAAACGAAACGTTATAATACCCCTTTTGCCGCTTCACTTGGAAATTACAAATGACAACAAATGCCTCAGTGGGCATTGTAACGCCCCAGAAAATCCCGTTTGACACACCGCTTGCTCTGGAAAACGGCAAAACCTTACCCCGTTTCGACCTGATGATTGAAACCTATGGCACACTCAATGCCGACAAAAGCAACGCCGTTCTTATCTGCCACGCCCTGTCAGGCAATCATCACGTTGCCGGCAAGCACAGTGCGGAGGATAAATACGCCGGCTGGTGGGACAATATGGTCGGCCCCGGCAAACCCCTCGATACCGAACGCTTTTTTGTGGTCGGTTTGAACAACTTGGGCGGCTGCGACGGCAGTACCGGCCCTTTATCCGAGAATCCTGAAACCGGCCGCGAATATGGTGCGGATTTTCCGGTTGTAACCGTCAAAGACTGGGTGAAGTCCCAATCCATGCTTGCCGATTATCTCGGCATTCAAAAATGGGCGGCCATTGTCGGCGGAAGTTTAGGCGGTATGCAGGCATTGCAATGGACGATTTCTTTGCCAGAACGCGTTGCCCACGCGCTCGTTATCGCTTCCGCGCCTAAACTTTCCACCCAAAACATCGCGTTTAACGATGTTGCCCGTCAGGCTATTTTGACTGATCCCGATTTCCATCAAGGCCATTACCGCAGCCATCATACCGTTCCTTCACGCGGTTTGCGTATTGCGCGCATGATGGGACACATTACCTATCTTGCCGAAGACGGCTTGGGTAAAAAATTCGGCCGCGATTTAAAATCAGACGGCTATCAATACGGCTACGGCGTTGAATTTGAAGTGGAATCTTATCTGCGCTATCAAGGCGATAAGTTTGTTGGCCGCTTTGATGCCAATACTTATCTGCTGATGACCAAGGCACTCGACTACTTTGACCCGGCAGCCGATTACGGCCACAACCTCACGCGCGCCGTGGAGAATGTGCAGGCCAAATTCTTTGTTGCCAGCTTCAGTACCGACTGGCGCTTCTCGCCGCAACGTTCGCATGAATTGGTCAAGGCATTAATCGCCGCACAAAAATCCGTGCAATACATTGAAGTCAAATCTAATCACGGCCACGATGCCTTCTTGATGGAAGACGAAGCCTATATCCGCGCGGTTGCCGCTTATATGAACAACGTTTACAAGGACTGCCAAAAATGAATCTGCGCGACGATTTGCAACTCATTTACGATTGGATACCCGAAGGCAGCCGCGTACTCGATTTAGGCTGCGGCGACGGCGAGCTGTTGGCCGCGTTGGTGGAACATAAAAATTGCACCGGCTACGGCGTTGAAATCGATACCGACAGCGTGATTGCCGCCATATCCCGCGGTGTGAACGTCATTCAAGCCGATTTGGAAGAAGGCTTGGTGGCTTTTGGTGATCAAAGTTTTGATGTGATTGTCTTGAGCCAAACCATTCAAGCCATGCAGAACACGGAAAAAATCCTGCGTTGCCTGATGCGCGTGGCCAAACAGGCCATCGTCAGCTTCCCTAACTTCGGCTACTGGCGCAACCGCTTTCAAATCGCCGTCGGCGGCCATATGCCGGTTTCCGAGCGGATGCCGTATCATTGGTACGATACGCCCAATATCCATTGGTGTACCCTCAAAGATTTTGATTTGCTGTGTGCCAAAAATAAAATCCGCGTGCTTGAGCGAGCGGTCATGACGGGCAACCGACAGGTCAAACATCTGCCGAATTTATTGGGCAGCCTGGCGTTTTATCGCGTAGGTTGATGCGGTTATCAATAAAGGCCGTCTGAACAGGTCATAACGAAAGCATAGCTTTTGAGATACCTGTTCAGACGGCCTTTTATTGTTCAAGCAGATTTAAGCCTGTTTCAGTTTTTCCAACAAGGCCAAACTGCCGGCATCGACCAGACAGTAGGTTTCGTCAAAGTCGCCTGTGTACCACGGATCAGGAACGTGGTTGTAACCTGAATCGGGGATAAGGTCGGTCAGTTTGAAGATTTTGCCGGGGTGGAAACCGAGCTGTTTTTCGGTTTCTCTGAGGTTGTTGTCGTCCATCACGATGATGTAGTCGAAATGTTCGGCATCGCTGGGTTTGATTTTGCTGCTGGTAAAGCCTGACGGGTCGATGCCGTGTTGTTTGAGTACACGGCGCGTGCCTTCGTGCATGTCTTCTCCGTCGTGCCAACCTGATGTGCCTGCGCTGGCTGTAATGACGGCATTGTCCATGCCTGCTTCGCGGGCGCGGTGGCGCAGGACGTATTCGGCCATGGGGGAACGACAGATGTTGCCGAGGCAGACGAAAAGGATTTTGTGGGTTTTCATATGCGTGAAAATGAGCGGTAAGGTTTGAAAATCAATGCAACACGCTAAACCGTTTTCAGACGGCCTTGGCGTGTTGCATTTTCAATTTAGTTTACATTGCTGAAGAAAGGATTATGACCTTCCAGTTTCAACGCTTGGGCATAAGTAGGGATGTTCTCGTTTTCGCCCAATGGGTTGTGCAGCAGGTAGAGGTGCTCGATTCGGCATTCGGCCATCAGGTCGAGGAAGTTTTGCTGAACGATGGCGATATTGTCGGTTGAAGCCAGCTCCCAAGTGAAGGTCTGTGGAACGATTTCAAACGCGCTGTCTGTCGCGTTGAAGCTGAACTGGAGCTTACCGTCCGCTTTCGCTGCGGCAACAACGCCGACGCGCGGGCTTTGCATACGGATGGCGCGGATGGCGTTGGTGGCAAAAACGTCCATGGCCATGCGTTGGCGGGTATGGCTGCCGTCGGTAAGCGCGTCAAGCGGCGTATTGGGCGAGAGCGGGTTGGTAAAGAGGGTAACGCCGTCGAGGGCGAGATGCTCTTGCCAAACCTGCATCAATGGCAGGCCTGCCTGTTGCAGGTTGAGGCCCAAGGCCGTCTGAATGTCTTTATTGCCGTAGCCCAGCGCGTAAACAACATGGACGGATTGGCCTTCGGGCAGCGTCAATGGTTTGTATTCGAATTTTTGCAGGAATGCGCCTGCCGCTTCATCGTTTTGCTTGGCTTGGAACCACTCGCCCGGGGTAACGCTGCTCAAGTCGGTAGATTGGACGAGGTAGGGCAGCCATTGTGTGTTTTGCGTGAGGGTGCGCAGGTTGGGGTAGTTTTGCAGGCAGGCGAAGAGGGCTTCGGTAGGCAGCGTGAGCGGCAGGGTTTGTTCTTTTTTGCAACCGGCGACCAAAACGACAGGCAGGGCAAACCATTGGGCTTCGTTATCGTTTTCCGCTTTCAGGACTTCGCCCACGCTTTGAATCAGGCTGGTGTAAGTGCCGACATCGGGCGCCATGGTCATTGCCAATGAAAGGTTGATGTAATGGTTTTGGCTGAGCATGGTGCGGATTTCGGTTTGCAGTTGGCCGGCCGAAAGTTTGCGAGATGCGGAGGAGGAGTTGTGCGCCAGCTGATAGGCATTGAGCAGAAGGTAGTTTTTGATAGGGCTCTGCGGATAAGGGCGGGTATCTGGAAGAACAAAGGTTTTCATGACGGTTTGAAGTGTTGTGTTGTAAGTGTGGCGATTATAGCAATTTAGTCAGTCGGTGTGCTTGTTAATACATGAAATTCAAATGACGGCAGGGTGTGTGCTTCATTTTTATGCAGTTTCAGTGTCGGTATTTTGAGGCTGAAGAGGATGGTGCCCGATGTGTTATAATCCATGACCAAACATAATTCAGAAAGGAACAAAATCATGCGCTTGCTTCATACTATGCTGCGTGTCGGCAATCTCGAACGCTCTTTGGATTTCTATCAAAACGTATTGAACATGCAACTGCTGCGCCGCCGCGATTATCCTGAAGGCCGTTTTACTTTGGCTTTTGTCGGTTATGGCGATGAGGCGGACCATACTGTTTTGGAACTGACCCACAACTGGGATACCGAGTCTTACGACTTGGGCGATGCTTACGGCCACATCGCGATTGAAGTCGATGATGCTTACGCCGCGTGTGAACGTGTCAAAGAAATGGGTGGTAAAGTGGTACGCGAAGCCGGTCCGATGAAACACGGCACGACTGTGATTGCGTTTGTCGAAGATCCGGACGGCTACAAAATTGAATTTATTCAAAAGAAAAGCGGTAGCGATTCGGTACAATATTCATCTTAAGGCATAAGATAATGGAAAAGGCCGTCTGAACATTCAGACGGCCTTTTGTTTAATCAGCCCAACTGTTTTTGCTTTTCGCTCAACAGGGCGTGTACTTGAAGCGCGGTAGCGTAGCGGTCTTCTCCCGCTTCAATCGGATCAAGGAAATGCAGCTCGACCGTGCTGGAAGGCTGGCTGATGACCATGCAGATAGATTGCCAGAGGCTGATGTCGCCGTAGTAGGCAGTGTGCGGATTGGGGCTGCTGCCGTCAGGATTCGGATAGCGGCAGAGTGCCGGAATAATCGGTACGTCTGCATCGTAGGCCGTCTGAAAAAAGCTGGGTTTGAACGGCAGGATTTCACGGCCTTCGGTACTGGTACCTTCGGGAAAAATGGTAACGGTATCGCCGTTTTTCAGTGCTTCGGTCACGCCGGCGATTTTGGCGGAGTTGCCTTTGATGCCGCGGTTGCGCGAGACGTAAACCGTTTGCGCCTGTGTGGCGAGATAACCGACCACCGGCCATTTGGCTACATCGTCTTTAGCCACAAAACGGCCGGGGAATGCGCCGTTGACCGCCATGATGTCCAACCATGAAATATGGTTGCTGATAAGCATTTGACCGCGGCCTTCTTGCGGCGGCGTGCCGAAAGTTTGCAGTTTCATGCCGCAGGAAGCGAGCACGCGCAGCGACCATAATTGAATCGCGCGCAGTTTGCGTTTGCTGCTGTAAAAGGGAAACAGAAAAAACATTTCGGCCATGCCGTACAAAAGGCAGCCGGCAATGCAGAGAAGACGGAAGATAAAACGGATTTTGGCGGTCATTGTGTGTGTTTTTTTATAAAGATTAGGCAGGCCGTCTGAAGTTTCAGACGGCCTTTTATTATGAATCGGTTTTAGGGGCGAAACGCTGCAAGTAGCGGTCGGCAAGGTGGTTGATGTCCATCATGATCAGCACATCCGCGCAGTTGAATGCTTCATCGACGCAAGGCTCGCCGCAGAACCACGCGCCTGCTTTGAGATAACCTTTGATCAGTGCGGGTACAGGCGGATTTTCAGACGGCGTGATACTGTCCCATTTGAGCGGGTTGAGCGGTTTGACACACCATTGTGCCGGAGCGAGGTATTTGTCTTTCAAAGCATGATACAGGCCGGCCGCATCGTTGCCGCCGTCACGCATTTCGATACTGCCGCAACCAATCATAAAGCGCAGGTTTTCGTCTTTCATGAATTTGACCAAACCGGTCCACAACAGCATAACCAAGCCGCCGTTGCGGTAGTCCGGGTGGGTACAGGCGCGGCCGAGTTCGACGGTTTGCGGCAGGATGTCTTTCAAAGGCTCAAGGTCGAATTCATGCTCGCTGTACCAGCCGCCGACTTTTTTTGCGGTTTCTTCGGTAATCAGGCGGTAGCAGCCGATTACCTCGCCGGTTGCATCGTCAAAGGCAAGCAGGTGGTGGCAATGTTCATCATAAGGATCGACATCGCGGCCGTCATCGCTTTCGATTTCCGCACCCAATTCTTGGGCAAAAACCTGATAGCGCAATCTTTGGGCGGCTTCGATTTCAGCTTGGGTTTCTGCAAGGCGTACGCTCAGGCCGATTTTGGGGCCCGTTTGATTGAAACGGCTAGGGGACATGATGTTTCCTGTTTGAAGAAAATGGCTGATTATAGCGGATATACGGACAGATTTATATTGATTTGCTTTGCGGTAGGGCAAATTATGTCGGGTTGTTGGAAAAAGGCTTCAGGCCGTCTGAATTTGGCATGCCAAGCGGTACAAGCGTAGAATCAACGTTTTTGCCGCTTTTTTTTTGTTATGGAAACCTCTTTTCTGCTTGCCGGAAAAATTACCGAGCTGACGTTGATTGTTTTGATGGGCGTGGCCTTGGTGAAGGCCGGGCTGTTGAAATCGGAAAACAGCTACACGCTCTCCGTCATCGCGCTTTACCTGATCAGCCCGTCTGTCATGATTCATGCCTTTCAGATGGACAATACGCCGCAGATTATCGAAGGGCTTAAGCTTTCCGTTATGCTGGCGGTGTTTTTCCATGTGGTTTTGATTGTTTTGGGCAGGTTGTTTAAGCACTTGTTTAAACTCGATGCACTCGAACACGCGGCAACGGTGTACAGCAATTCTGGCAACCTGATTATTCCTTTGGTGATGTCGGTATTTGGTGCGGAATGGGTGATTTACACCAGCGGTTTTATCATGGTGCAGACGTTTTTATTTTGGACGCATCTGCGCCTGTTGATTTGCGGCCGAGGCAATGTGGCTTGGAAAACCATTTTCACCAATATCAACATCTTATCCATGCTGGTCGGGCTGCTAATGTTTACCTTTCAAATCAAGCTGCCGCACATTGTCGATAATACTTTGGCGACGGTGGGCGGTATGATTGGCCCGGTTGCCATGTTGGTGGCGGGTATGCTTTTAGCTTCCTTGCCGCTACGCTCGATTATGTGGACGCCGAGGCTTTATCTCGTTGCTTTTTTAAGGCTGATTTTGATTCCGGTATTATTGCTTTTCGCCGTCAAAGTTTGCGGTTTTGCCCATCATGATGCGCATGCGGATACGGTTGTGTTAATCAGCTTTTTGGCAACGACTTCGCCTGCCGCTTCGACAGTTACCCAAATGGCGGTTGTTTACGGCAAAAATGCCCAAAAAGCCAGCGCGATTTATGGGCTGACGACCTTGCTTTGTGTGGTAACCATGCCGGTAATGATTGCGTTATATCGTTGGATTATTTAAGAAAAAGGCAGGCCGTCTGAAACTTTGACTTTATGTTTCAGACGGCCTGTTTGGTATTTTAATTTTGAAAATAACTTTTATTATCAATTAATTAAACAATTAAAAAACTATACAAAGCTGATTGCTGCGTGTATCCTTACGTCTAACATTCATCCAATATCAATCTTTAAAGGAACACAGCCATGACCGACTTTACCCTTTGGGAAACTGCACCTTTCAATTCTACGATTGACCATATCCTGCAACGTTACCACAATGTCCACCGCGCCCAGTTTGAAGAGTTGGTTCCGCTGGCGCAAAAAGTGGCGCAGGTTCATGCCGATACTTTCCCTGCCGAAGTTCCTGATTTGTTGGCCTATATGCAAAACGAGCTGTTGATGCACATGATGAAAGAGGAGCGCATGTTGTTCCCGATGATTAATCAGGGTGTGGGCCGTGGTGCAGCAATGCCCATCAGCGTGATGATGCACGAGCATGAAGAACACGACCAAGCCATCGCGCGTTTGGAAGAATTGACCAATAATTTTGAGCTTCCCGAAGGCGCTTGCGGCAGCTGGACCCGTTTGTACACTTTGGCCAAAGAGATGGTGGATGATTTGAAAGACCATATCCATTTGGAAAATGAGATTTTGTTCCACCGCGTTTTGGCTTCTTAAAATTTGAGCTTAATCAAGGCCGTCTGAATGTTCAGACGGCCTGTTCTTTAATCCCTTGCTAAGTTAGTACAATAGTTCTAAAATTTTAATAAAGAAACAAAATCAGGCAGTAAAGGCACACATCCGTTCTTTTGTTTACTTGAGAAGGAGTTTATGAATGAAACATTCTAAAGTTTTACTATCGGGTATTCTGTTTGTTGCTTTGACTGCGTGCGCCCAAACGACGGACGGCAGTTGGAGCGCCTTGCAGGATACGAAAACAGGCGTGCAGTCGCGACCTTATTATGAATTTGGCAATGTGGTTCAGAAGATTTCTTTTAAGAAAACCGGTAATCCGGAAAATGGTCTGAAAAAGCCTGTCTTGACTGTGTATCGTCAGGGCAAGCTGTTGGGCGAAGCATATAATTTGGAAGCCTCTCATGGCAGCCCCTTGTTGCCAACCCTGTTTCTGGTAAACGGCAAGTCATTAAATGTAAATGACGGCAACGATAAAAAACAATTGGCTTCTGCGAAGAGAATCGATTTTTACGATTTCGGCCACGGCCGTATCGGCCATGCAGTCTTTACCGCGCCTAACGGCATCTGTCAGGATATGAAACACGGCAAAGGCGTTTCCTATAAGCTGGTTACCAACTATGTTAATTTTCCGGATTATCCTTCGCCTGAAAATATCTTGATTATCACTGCGCAAGGTAAATATGAGCAAGACGGGTTTATATTGGATTCCACTGAGTCAAGAGTGACCAGTGCCAATAAAGAGTTTGCCAGAAAATATGGCGAAGCCCTGAAATCCAAGAATGGCCCTGAGACCAGACAGGTAAATATGGCCAATGCAGCTAGTGCGGAAAAAGGCAGGCTGTTGGCTGATTATGTATGTAGGTGATGAAATCAAAGGCCGTCTGAAATTCAGACGGCCTTTTTGAATCATGAATGCATTTCTTGTTCAAACGACAGCAGAATCTGTTTTACTTCATCCGCTTCTTTGACGGCGCGGATGCGGTCAAACAATACCTGCGCCTGTTCAAACTCTTTTTTCATTATGCCCAGCCACTGTTTCAAACGGGCAACCGGATATTTGTTGTTGGCTTCTTTAGCAAGGCATAAGTCGAAGAATTGGACTATCCATGAGGAGACTTCGGCAAAGTCGGTGTCTTTCACTGTTTCGCCGTTTTCATATTGTTTGATTTGCCGCGCCAAGTCGGGACGGATCACCGCGCCGCGCCCGAGCATCACGCTGTCGCAGCCGCTGACGGTTTTAATATCGAGATAGTCTTGAAGGCTGAACACATCGCCGTTGGCGGTAACGGGAATACTGACTGCATCACGGATTTTGCGCACCCATTCCCAATGTGCCGGCGGTTCGTAGCCTTCGACTTTGGTGCGCGCATGGACGGTTAACGCGCATGCGCCGCCATTTTCAATCGCGGAGGCGCATTCCAATGCCAGACTTTTGTCTTCATAACCGAGCCGCATCTTGGCAGTCAGCGGAATGTGTTGCGGCAGGCGCTGGCGCAGGGTGTGGACGATTTGGTAAATCAAGTCGGGCTCTTTGAGCAAGACCGCGCCGCCTTTGTGTTTATTGACCGTCGGCGCGGGGCAGCCGAAGTTGAGGTCGATTTTGTCCGCACCGAAACGCACGGCTTCCAAAGCATTGACGGCCATGTTTTCCGCATCGCTGCCTAAAAGTTGGACAGTGCAGGGCGTGCCGGCCGGTGTGCGGTTGGCATGGGCGATTTCGGGAACATATTTAAGCCAAGTGGTGCGTGAGTGGACCGTGTGCGTAATGCGGACAAATTCGCTGACGCATTCGTCAAATCCGCCGATGCGCGTCAACAGGTCGCGCATCACATCGTCCACCAGCCCCTGCATGGGGGCAAGAATAAGCTGCATGAGTCAGGCCGTCTGAAAAAAGGAGAACATATTGTAGCGGTATATCGGTTAAAATACACTCTTAAATCATGTTTTGCCTAACTTAGAATGAATCCCATAAATTTTATTTACACAAAATTTTGCTAGTTTGTAGGTAAATTGGGAGTCATACCATTAAGGATAATTATGAATTCAACTATTAGCTTGCTTATCCTCGCCAAAAATGAGGAAAAAAATATTGGGGAGTGCATTAAAAGCTGTACTTTTGCCAATGAAGTTATTGTTATTGATGATCATAGTAATGATGAAACTCCTATAATTGCTGAAAGTTTAGGAGCTAAGGTAATTACTAGAGATATGAATGGAGATTGGGGAAAACAACAAACGTTTGCGATAGAGCAGGCAAAATCAGATTGGATTTTTTTTATTGATGCTGATGAACGTTGTACGCCAGAGTTGTGTAAAGAAATTGAAGAGGTTGTTGCGCAAGGACAGCCTTTTGGTTATTGGGTAAAACGTCTTAATCATTTTCAACGGAAATTAGTACGTCATGGTTCTTTAAGTCCTGATTGGGTTTGCAGGTTGATGCCAAGAATAGGTAGTTATGTAGAAGGGGTTGTACATCCTAAAATAGTCCATCAGCATGGTAATAAGAAGCTTCGAGCTCCTATGCTTCACTACACTTATGAAACATGGGAACAATATTTGAGAAAGATGAATCAATACTCTACGCTTGCAGCTGAAAAGTATAAGCAAGAGGGTAAGGCTAGCCGTCCATTTTTTGATTTGATTTTGCGACCATTATTCGCTTTTATTAAAATGTATTTTTTAAAGAGAGGATTTTTGGATGGGATGCTGGGCTATACTCTGTGTAAAAACTATGCAAACTATACAATGAATAAATATGTGAAATTAAAGTACCTTCTTTCGAAAAATAGGTGTTAAGTATTAGATAAGACTGAGAGTTCATTTAAGAATGAAGATATATTTATTTGGGTAAAAAATGGTTACATTGTTTAGGGTGTTTTGTAATTCCAACTATTTGTAATTTTATTTCGGCGAAGGCCGGATTTTGGGAGTTGTTATGTCAACTATGTTTTTTATCCAGTTTGCCGTTGTGCTGCTGTGTATCCTGATTGGTGCGCAGGTTGGTGGTATTGGTTTGGGCGTGCTCGGCGGTATCGGCTTGGCCGTATTGTCTTTTGGTTTCCATCTTCAGCCGACCAGCCCGCCGATTGATGTGATGCTGATGATTATGGCGGTAGTGTCTGCCGCGGCGGCCATGCAGGCCAGCGGCGGTTTGGACTATATGATTAAGATTGCCACGCGCGTGTTGCACCGCAATCCGAAATACATCACCTTTATTGCGCCGGCGGTAACTTACACCTTTACCGTCTTGGCAGGTACGGGCCATGTGGCTTACTCGGTCTTGCCCGTGATTGCCGAAGTCAGCCGTCGCAATGGCATCCGTCCTTCCCGTCCGTTGACAATGGCGGTTATCGCTTCCCAATTTGCGATCGTTGCCAGCCCGATTGCCGCCGCCGTTGTTGCTTGCGTCTCCATGCTTGAGCCGCAGCACATCACGATGGCGGATGTGTTGAAAGTTACCGTTCCGTCCACGATTTTGGGTATCGGTTTGGCTTGCGTGTTCGTAAACAAACTGGGCAAAGAATTGAAAGACGATCCGCATTATCAGGCTTTGCTGAAAGACCCGAACTATGTGAAAGAATACATCGATGTGGAGGAACAACAAACCGATGTTGCCATTTCGCCGAAAGCCAAATTGTCGGTCGGTATTTTCTTGACTGCGGCATTGCTGGTGGTCGTGATGGGTGCGCTGCCTGAGCTGCGTCCGGCTTTTGAACACGATGGCGCGATCAAGCCTATGGGCATGGCGCATACGATTGAAATCGTGATGTTGTCTGCTTCTGCGCTGATTATCTTGGCGTGTAAACCCAATGGCGATGCGATTACCCGAGGTTCGGTATTCCATGCCGGTATGCGTGCCGTAATTGCAGTGTTTGGCGTGGCTTGGTTGGGCGATACCTTGATGAACGGCCACTTAACAGAAGTGGAATCAACCGTCAGCCATTTGGTTGAATCTGCACCATGGACCTTTGCCTTTGCCCTGTTTGTCTTGTCGGTATTGGTCAACAGCCAAGGCGCGACAGTGGCAACGCTGTTTCCAATCGCCATCAAACTGGGTATTCCTGCGCCCATCATTATCGGCACATTTGTTGCGGTAAACGGCTATTTCTTCATTCCGAACTACGGTCCGATTATTGCCGCTATCGACTTTGATACAACCGGCTCGACCAAAATCGGCAAATTTATCTTCAACCACAGCTTCATGATTCCGGGCTTGTTGAGCATGGCATTTAGTCTGGCTTTTGGTTTGTTGTTGGTTCAACTGTATTATTGATAGGCTGAAAAATGAAGGCCGTCTGAAATTAAATTTCAGACGGCCTTTTTGATATTGTTATTTGAGAGCTTAATTGCAGTATTTATTGACGTCGTTTTGGTATTGCTTAATCAGGCTGTCGCGATTGGCCAAGCGTGCGCTTTCGGCGACTTGACGGTTGATTTTGGCGATTTTGCAGTTTTCCAGCTTGTTTTGGCGGTTTTGCTCTTCGATTTTTTTATTGCGCTCTTCGATTTGTTTGTTTTGTTCCGCAACCTGCTCATTAGGCTGCTCGGCAACCGGCTCAGATGCCGCAACAGCAGGCGCAACGGCAGGTTTGACGTTGTGCGTGCGGATGTTGACCACGCCGGAACGTTTCGGTTGCAGGCGGTTTGGCGTATCGGAATAGCTGTTGCCCGATGTGCCTTTCCAAGTGTAAACCTCGGCTGCGCCGGTCAGGGCGGCGGAAGAGAGAAGGGCTGCTATCAGACAGGTTTTGAGTACGGAAGATTTCATGGGTTTCCCTTATGTAAATGATGTTCTCATGCGGCTTATTTTACTTGAAACTGCAATGCGTTGGCATATTTTTGTACGCTAAATCAAATCATGTAAAAAAATAACGTTAAAACGTGTATTGCCAATGTTAGCATCAAGCCGGTGTGATATAATGCCGTGCATCTTGCACAAACTGAAAGACCGAGCATCATGCGTATTGTAGAAAAAGCCTATACTTTCGACGACGTTTTGTTGGTTCCAGCGCACTCAAACGTGCTGCCTCGAGATGTCAAACTTCAAACCAAACTCACCCGCGATATCACGCTCAACCTCCCTCTACTTTCTGCTGCAATGGATACCGTTACCGAAGCGCGTCTGGCCATTTCTATGGCTCAAGAAGGCGGCATCGGCATTATCCATAAAAACATGACGCCGGAGTTGCAAGCGCGTGCCGTTTCCAAAGTGAAGCGCCATGAGAGCGGCGTGGTGAAAGATCCCGTTACCGTTGCGCCGACCGCATTGATCCGCGACGTATTGGAAATGCGCGCACAACGCAAACGCAAAATGTCCGGTCTGCCTGTTGTAGAAAACGGCAAAGTGGTCGGTATTGTAACCAACCGCGACCTGCGTTTTGAAAACCGTGTCGATCTGCCGGTTTCTGCTATCATGACCCCCCGCGACCGTTTGGTTACCGTACCTGAAGGCACCAGCATTGATGAAGCCCGCGAAATCATGCATGCGCACAAAGTTGAGCGCGTTTTGGTGTTAAATGACCAAGACGAACTCAAAGGTCTGATTACAGTTAAAGATATTCTGAAAACAACTGAGTTCCCTAATGCCAACAAAGATGCCGAAGGCCGTCTGCGCGTCGGTGCCGCGGTGGGTACCGGCGGCGATACCGAAGAGCGCGTCAAAGCATTGGTAGAAGCAGGTGTGGATGTGATTGTGGTCGATACTGCCCATGGTCATAGCCAAGGCGTTATCGATCGCGTGCGCTGGGTAAAAGAAACCTATCCGCACATCCAAGTCATCGGCGGCAACATCGCTACTGCCAAAGCTGCTTTGGATTTGGTGGCCGCAGGTGCGGATGCCGTTAAAGTCGGTATCGGCCCGGGCTCGATTTGTACAACCCGTATCGTAGCCGGCGTGGGCGTGCCTCAACTGACGGCGATTCACAATGTTTCCGAAGCCCTGAAAGGCACCGGTGTTCCCCTGATTGCCGACGGCGGTATCCGCTTCTCCGGCGATATTGCCAAAGCTCTGGCAGCAGGTGCATATAGCGTCATGCTCGGCGGTATGTTTGCCGGTACGGAAGAAGCACCGGGCGAAATCGAACTCTACCAAGGCCGCTCTTACAAGTCTTACCGCGGCATGGGTTCGTTGGGTGCGATGAGCCAAGGCTCTGCCGACCGCTACTTCCAAGACAAAACCGACAGCACAGACAAATATGTTCCTGAAGGCATCGAAGGCCGTGTTCCTTACAAAGGCCCGATTGTGAACATCATCCACCAGCTGACCGGCGGTCTGCGCTCCAGCATGGGTTATTTGGGTTGCGCCAATATTGCTGAAATGCACGAGAAAGCAGAATTTGTGGAAATCACTTCTGCTGGTATGAGCGAATCCCACGTTCACGACGTACAAATCACTAAAGAAGCGCCTAACTACCATCGTTAAACCAGTATAAAAAGGTCGTCTGAAAATATTTCAGACGGCCTTTCTGTTTTTATAAGGTTTTAAAAATGAAGCAGATATTGTTTGCTGCCGTTATGCTTAGTATTTGGGGCGTGGTATTTGCAGAATAATTGGGGAGACAAACACTTCACGCGCTCAAACCAGAGTGCATCTGTTGAAATGACATGTATCAACTAGTACGTTCTGATTAAGGCGATTAAACCGAGTTTCAGACGGCCTTTTAAAAATCGTATTACAATAAGCCAAAATTAAAAACACATTCCATTATGTCCAAAAAAATCCTGATTATTACCCCAAGCTGGATTGGCGACTGTGTCATGACCCAACCGCTTTATCGCCGTTTGCATGAGCTGCATCCCGGCTGCACCATTGATGCTTTTGCACCCAAATGGTCGATGGCCGTATTTGAGCGTATGCCTGAAATCAACCGTGTGATGGAAAATCCGTTTGGACATGGTGCGTTGGAATTGAAAAAACGCTGGCGTATCGGGCGTGAATTGGGAAAAGAAGGCTATGATCAAGTAATTGTTTTGCCCGGTTCGCTCAAATCCGCCATCATTGCCTTGGCTACGGGCATTAAGCAGCGTACGGGCTACGTCGGCGAATCACGCTATTTTTTGCTGAACGATATCCGCAGGTTGGATAAGGCCGCGTTTCCCCTGATGGTCGACCGCTATACTGCGCTGGCGCATCCGACCCAAGCGGATTTTAACGGGCATTCCGATAATCCCTGTTTCACGATTGATCCTGAAAGCCGTCAAGCCGCTTTGGCAAAACATGGTTTGACGACGGATAAACCGATTTTGGCATTTTGTCCCGGTGCGGAATATGGTCCGGCCAAGCGTTGGCCTGCGCGTCATTTTGCCGAACTTGGCCGCCGATATTTAGCCGAGGGTTGGCAGGTTTGGCTGTTTGGTTCGCAAAAAGATTTTGATATTGCAGATGAAATCAACCGACTTTCAGACGGCCTTTGCACCAATCTTTGCGGCAAAACCAATCTTTCTGAAGCCATTGATTTGTTGTCTTGTGCCGATACGGTTGTGTGCAACGACAGCGGTCTGATGCACCTTGCGGCCGCGCTTGATCGGAAATTGGTTGCGGTTTACGGCTCATCCAGCCCTGACCATACGCCGCCTCTCAGCCAAAAGGCAAAAATCGTCAGTTTGAATTTGGATTGCTCACCTTGTTTTAAACGCGAATGTCCGCTGGGGCATACGGATTGTTTGAATAAGCTGACGCCGGATATGGTGCAAAAAGCGGCGGAAGAGCTGGCTCGTTCGGCGTAATCCAAGATATATACTGGAAAGCAGTAAAGGGCGGATTTGAATCTGCCCTTTTGATTTTTCGTTTCTTTTATTTTTTAATAAAAGGCCGTCTGAAAATCATATTTCAGACGGCCATTTTGTCGGTTTGAAATCAATACATCTGATTATTTTTGATGCAGATGATAAACGTATTCCACTTCTTCGCGGCTGCCCATGAATACGGCAACACGTTGGTGCAGGCCGGTAGGTTGGATGTCGAGCATGGCTTCGATGGCGTTGTTTGATGTGCCGCCGGCTTGTTCCATAATCAGGCTCATCGGGTTGGCTTCGTACATCAGGCGCAGTTTGCCCGGTTTGGATGGGTCGCGCTTGTCTTGCGGATACATGAATACGCCGCCGCGCATCAGGATGCGGTGGATTTCGGCAACCATGCTGGCAACCCAGCGCATATTGTAGTTTTTGCCGCGTACGCCGGTTTCGCCTGCCAGCAATTCGTCAATGTATTGTTGAACAGGGGCGAACCAATGTCTTTGGTTGGACATATTGATGGCGAATTCTTTAGTGGATTCGGGAACGCACGGATTTTCTTTGGTCAGCAGGAATTGGTTGGCATCGTCCAGAGTGAAGACAAATACGCCGTGACCGACAGTCAGTACCAGTTGGGTTTGCGGACCGTATAAAACATAGCCTGCAGCCACTTGGTCGCGGCCTTTTTGCAGGAAGGATTCGGTAGTCAATGCGCCTTCAGGTTTCGCCAAGACGGAGAAGATGGTGCCGACGGAGATGTTGACGTCGATATTGGAAGAGCCATCCAACGGGTCAAACAACACCAAATAGCCGCCGTTTTCGTGTGTGGCGACATAGGTGTCTTCTTCTTCGCTGGCAAGGCCCGCGATGTTGGCATTGGCTTTTAAAACATCAATCATGATGTTGTTAGCGATGACGTCAAGTTTCTTTTGGTCTTCGCCTTGGATGTTGCCGGTACCGGCCATACCCAAAACGCCGGAAAGCGCGCCGAGGCGGACTTTGGCGTTGATGTCCAAACAGGCGGCGGCTACGGATTCCAGTACGCTGGCCAGCTCTTGCGGCAGTTTGTGTTCGGGCAGGTGTTGGGCTAAGAATTGGTTCAGTGTCTTCATGGTTTCACTCTTTTCCTAAGTTTGAATCGGGTATTTTTCAATTTCAGGCCGTCTGAAAACGGCGTGTTCATTTGGTTTTGCTCTCGGCCATGCTTAAAACTTCTTTAGTGCAGGCGATGCTGGTGTCTTTGATGCGTTTTTTCAGCTCGTCGCTCATGGAGTCGCTGCCGCCCAAAAGTGAGGTCGCTTCTTCAGGATTGATTTGGTCGACTGTTTTTTCGCCGATACAGCGGCAGATTTTTTCAGTGGTCGCGGAATCAAACGGGCTTTTTCCGGAGGCTTTTTCCACGCAGGCTTCGGTTGCCGAGCGGACAAATTCGGTGCGGAAACTTTGGGTAAATTCTTCTTTAAATTCGTTTTTTACTGATTCGCTGCACGCGCAAAGCAGGAGCGTGCAGGCTAGGGGTGTGCGTATATTCATGAGTGGACGGCCGTTAATTGTTATGTTGTGAATTGTAGTGGAAAAAGGCTTAAGTATAAAGGGTTAAGGCCGTCTGAACAGGCGTGGCGGAAAAATTGAAGCGCTTGGGTATAGGCTCAGACGGCAGCGTTTATTTCGTTTTGCTTTCTAATACATAATGCGCGCCGGCATCTTGCGCCAAAATTTTGGAAAGTTCGGGCAGATTGTTTTGCAACTGTTCGGCAAGCATGTAGGGCGGATTGATGACGAACATGCCGCTGCCGTGCATACCGAAGCCGTCGCTGCGCGGCGTATGGACATGAAGCTCGGCGTGCAGATAATTGTCGGGAGCGATTTTTTTGAGTTCGTCCGGCAGTTTGCGGCTTTCTTCGCGGCTCAAGCAAGGATACCAAACCATGTAGCAGCCGGTTTCAAAGCGTTTCAAGGCATCTTTCAAGACTTGGACGACACGGCGGTAGTCTTGTTTTTCTTCGTAGGGAGGATCAATCAAGACGGCGGCGCGGCGGGGCGGAGGAGGCAAGAGTGAAGTCAGGCCTTGATAACCGTCCACTTGGTTGACTTGTACTTTACGCGCAGGACGGACTTCGCGCATATTGTTTTGTAAATGGACAAAATCGGCAGGGTGCAGCTCAAAGAGGCGCATTTTGTCGCTGTCGCGCGTGAGTGCCTGTGCCAGCCAAGGCGAGCCACAGTAAAGGTTGTCTTGTAGCAGTATTTGTTTCAGACGGCCTACAAATTCGGCCAATTCGGCAGGCAGCTTGTCAGCTTGTTCCAAGAGTGCAATGCCTTGTTTGTATTCGCCGACTTTTTGTGCTTCATCGCCGCTCAAATCATACAAACCGGCACCACTGTGCGTATCGATATACCAATAAGGCTTGTCTTTGCGGTTGAAATATTCGAGGACGAGGAAAAGGGTAAAGTGCTTGAGCATATCGGCATGGTTGCCGGCATGGAAGGCGTGGCGGTAGCTGAGCATGATCGGGCTGCGGAAATAAAAATCCGATTATACCCCAAACCATCGCCATCACCGCTTTCAGACGGCCTTTGTGCCAGGAAAATGCTACAATATCCGCCTTATCGTACCATCGGAAAGAAGACATCATGTTTACAGGCATCGTACAAGGCATGGGCAAAATTACAGACATCGCCCAACCTTCGCCCGACTTTCGTACCCACACTGTCAAGCTGCCCCCCGAAATCGCCGACAATCTGCAAACTGGCGCATCTGTCGCCAACAACGGCTGCTGCCTGACCATTACCCGAATCGACGGCAACAAAGTCAGCTTTGATTTGGTGGACGAGACCTTACGCAAAACCAATCTCGGCAGCTTGAAAGTCGGCGACAGTGTTAATTTGGAACGCGCGGCGCGGTTTGGTGACGAAATCGGTGGTCATGTGATGAGCGGCCATGTGATGGCGGTTACCCGAATTTCCCGAATTGAATCCAGCGAGTTTAACCGTACAGTTTGGTTTGAGCTGCCGGAAAACCTCAAGCCCTACATCCTGACCAAAGGCTTTGTCGGTTTGGACGGCTGCAGCCTGACCATAGGCGAAGTCAACGAAAGCGAATTTTGCGTACACCTGATTCCGGAGACTTTGGAGCGTACCCTGTTTGGCAGCCGCAAAGAAGGCGACCTCATCAATATTGAAATCGATCCGCAAACCCAAGCCGTTGTCGATACCGTGATGCGCGTATTGGCACAAAAGGCCGTCTGAAAAAAGAAAGCCGAAATGAAATTATCCAATTTTTTGAAAAAAGCGAATTCCGTTTTAAACCGTCTGGATTTAATCCTGCCTGACGAAGCCGGTAAAACCGACTGGCACGCTTTAGCCTACCGTTGGCACAGCGTGGGTAAAAAAGGCATTTTGGAAAGCCTGCCGCGTCCGCATACATTTCCTTTGAGCAGATTGGCGGCAGTCGGTTCGCAAACCGACAGGCTGAAACGCAATACCGAGCAATTTTTGGCAGGCCGTCCGGCAAATAATGTCTTGATGACCGGCGCGCGCGGTACGGGTAAATCTTCCTTGGTTAAAGCGTTGTTGCACGAATACGCCGAGCGCGGTTTGCGTTTGATTGAAGTGGATAAGAGCGATTTAATCAGCTTGCCGGCTTTATTGACGCTGTTGTCCGATCGTCCTGAGAAATTTATCGTTTTCTGCGATGATTTGTCGTTTGAAACCGGCGATGAAACCTATAAAGCCTTGAAAACTGCTTTAGACGGCGGACTGTCGCAACGTTGCACCAATGTTTTGGTTTATGCCACTTCCAACCGTCGTCATTTAATTCCTGAATACATGGATGAAAACGGCGGTACTACGGGCACTCGCGGTGAAATTCATCAGAAAGAGGCCGTCGAGGAGAAAATCTCCCTTTCCGACCGCTTTGGCTTATGGCTGAGTTTTTATCCTTTCGACCAAAACGATTATTTGACCGCCGTAGCCAACTGGTTGGAAGATTTCAATGTGCCTTTTGACGATACGGCGCGCCAAGCCGCGTTGCAATGGGCGCAAATGCGCGGCAGCCGTTCGGGCCGCTCGGCATGGCAGTTTGCCTGCGACTGGGCGGGTCGGTTGCCGGAAGAAAGAGTGCTGGATTAAGGCTGAAAAAGCAAAGGCCGTCTGAATATGGTTTCAGACGGCCTTTTTGTATTTTTATTTATCTATCAGCGCAAGCATGAAGACAACCATTGCTGGCGTTGGCGCGGATTGAGCAGATGGTAGAGGCGGTATTGGATTTCCATTTCATCCACCGCATAGTCCATGCTGGAGAGGTAGCGGTTTTCAACATAATCGCGGGCGGCGTTTGAGTCAAATGAGTCGCCGGAGAGGATTTTGATGATGGTTTGACGGCGATTGCGGTCGGAGCGTACGGTTTTACGGTAGGCTTTATCGTTGATTTGTTTGAAGTCGGTACGCAGGCGGCGCAGGGCGGCGTGTTGGTCGGCGGATAAATTGAGCTGTCGGATGTCGCAATTCGGGTGGAAGTCGTCCAAAGTAGCCAGAAACGGACCGGCATGTGCAGGCAGACTGGAATAGAGTAGGGCGAGTGCTAAGAAAATAAAAGTCGGATAGCGGGAAAGTGCAACAGACACGGTGTTTTCCTAATGTTTCATCAGGTTTGGAAATATAACCGATAAGCGTGTGAAAGGCAGTATCAATGCAGTTAACTTTTGTTAATGATGTTAGATTTTTTTGAATGTGTATGTAATCTAATAATTTATTTTCAAAGCCTTACTATGTGATTATAAGTTTCATTAATGTATATGAAATGTAAATTCACAAAAATGACAGCAGAGGTGTTGTCGGCGGCATACAACATAGGGTTAAAAATGCGATAATGATAAAGGAACACACTTTAGGAGAATAAACATGACCGACTACCGTATTGCCCCCAGTATTTTGTCCGCTGATTTTGCCCGTTTGGGCGAAGAGGTTGCCGAAGTGATCCGCGCCGGTGCGGATTTGATTCATTTTGACGTGATGGACAATCATTATGTGCCGAATCTGACTTTCGGCCCTATGGTTTGTGCGGCTTTGAAACCGTATGCAACCGTGCCGGTCGATGTACATTTGATGGTTGAGCCGGTGGATGATTTGATTCATGCGTTTGCCAAAGCCGGTGCCAATATCATTACCTTTCATCCGGAAGCCAGTCGCCATGTCGATCGCAGCTTGGGTTTGATTAAAGAATACGGCTGTCAGGCAGGTTTGGTATTGAATCCTGCTACGCCGGTCAATATTCTGGAAAACGTTTTGGACAAACTGGATATGGTTTTGCTGATGTCGGTCAACCCGGGCTTTGGCGGACAAAGCTTTATCCCGAATACGCTGGTGAAAATCCGCAAAGTGCGCGAGATGTTGGACGAGTATGAACGGCAAAGTGGCCGCCATATCGCATTGGAAGTCGATGGCGGCGTGAAGACAGACAATATTGCTGAAATTGCGGCGGCGGGTGCGGATACGTTTGTAGCTGGTTCGGCAATTTTTGGCAAACCGGATTACAAAGCCGTTATTGATGAGATGCGCCAACAGTTGGCGCAAGTTGGATAACTAAGCCGGGATATTCTTGGTTTTTCAAACTTTGGAATAACAATATTGAATATTAAAGGCCGTCTGAAATGATTTTCAGACGGCCTTTTGTTTTAGCCTAAACCCTTACAGCGGCCATTTCAATGCCGGATTGCTTTCAATGACTGCTTTGAATTGGTTTTGGATACGTTCAATCGCTTCTTGCGTATCCGCTTCAAAACGCAATACCAAAATCGGCGTGGTATTGGAAGCACGCATCAGGCCGAAGCCGTCAGGGAATTCAACGCGCAAGCCGTCGATGGTGATGATTTCGGTCGCATCTTCAAACTTGGCATTGGCAGCCAGCTCTTCAATCACTTTGTGGCCGTTGCTTCCTTCCGGCAGGTCGATGTTGAGTTCCGGAGTGGAAATGCTTTGCGGCAGCTTGTTCAACACTTCGGACGGATTATCGAAGGCAGACAGGATTTCTAAGAGGCGTGCGCCGGCATACATACCGTCATCGAAGCCGAACCAGCGTTCTTTAAAGAAAACGTGACCGCTCATTTCGCCGGCAACCAGTGCGCCGGTTTTTTTCATGGTGGATTTGATGAAGCTGTGGCCGGTTTTTTCCATCACAGGATCGCCGCCGTGTTCTTTAATCCAAGGTGCGAGCAGGCGGGTGGATTTGACGTCGAAAATCACTTTGGCTTTAGGATTGCGGCTCAACACGTCTTGCGCGAAAAGCATCAGTTGGCGGTCTGGATAGATGATGTTGCCGTCTTTGGTGACCACGCCCAAGCGGTCGGCATCGCCGTCAAATGCCAAGCCGATTTCGGCATCGTCGTTTTTGAGCTCGACAATGAGGTCTTGCAGGTTTTTCGGTTTGGAAGGGTCGGGGTGGTGATTAGGGAAATTGCCGTCTACTTCGCAGAAAAGTTCGGTCACTTCATTGCCCAAGCCTTTGTAGAGTTTGCCTGCAAATGCGCCGCCGACACCGTTGCCCGCGTCAATCACGATTTTCATCGGGCGTTTGAGCTTGATGTGGCCGACGATGTTGTTGTGGTATTCGCCGGAGATGTCTTTTTCGGTTACGCTGCCTTGTTTGTCGGCGGCAACAAAACCGTCTTTTTCAATAATGGCTAAAAGTTCTTGAATGGCTTCGCCTGCGAGCGTGTCGCCGCCGAGCATCATTTTGAAACCATTGTAATCAGGCGGATTGTGGCTGCCGGTAATCATTACGCCGCTGCCGCCGCATTCGTTGATGGCTGCGAAGTAGAGCATAGGAGTGGCAACCATGCCGACATTGAGGACGTCGATGCCACTGTCTGTAAAACCGCGTTGAATTTGTGCCATCAGGCCGGGGCCGCTCAAACGGCCGTCGCGGCCGAGTGCGATGCGGGTAATGCCTTTTTCGGAGGCTTTGGTGGCAATGGCTTTGCCGATTAAGTAGGCAGCTTCATCGGTCAGGGTTTTACCGACGATGCCTCGGATGTCGTAGGCTTTGAAAATGTCGCGGGCGATATTTGCCATGTGGATTTCCTTTGAATTTAAGGGAAAATAATAGGCGTTATTTTAACACGGCTAAAAGGCCGTCTGAAGAATTCAGACGGCCTTTTGTCGTTACATCAAAGAACAGTGTTGCTTGGACGAATCAATTGTTGAAAGTGTTGCACTGGTTGATGTCGCCGCTTTCCAAACCGCGCTTGAGCCAAGTCATGCGTTCTTCGGACGAGCCATGGGTAAAGCTGTCGGGAACGACATAGCCCTGCGCCTGTTTCTGCAAGCGGTCGTCGCCGACGGATTCGGCGGCAAGCATCGCTTTTTGAATGTCTTCTGTTTTGAAGATATTGTTGTTGATGGCGTAGTGTCCCCAAATACCAGCGAAACAGTCGGCCTGCAATTCGAGTTTGACGGAAAGGGCATTGGCCTCTTTTTTGCCGACTTGCTGTTGCATTTTGTGGACTTTAGGCAGAATGCCGAGCAGGTTTTGAACGTGATGGCCGACTTCATGAGCAATAACGTAGGCAAACGCGGCATCGCTGGCGGATTCGAGCTTGGTGCGCATGTCTTCGTAGAAACTCAAATCCAAATAAACTCTTTGGTCGACCGGACAGTAAAAAGGGCCCATGGCAGATTGGCCCGTACCGCAGGCGGTGGACGTACTGCCTTCATACAACACCATGGTTGTCGGTGTGTAGTGTTGGCCGTGTTGCTGGAAATATTTACTCCATGCTTTTTCGGTATCAGCAAGGACGACACGGGACAGTTCTTTCAATTCGGCTTCTTGTTGGCTGTCGAGTCGGGAAGCTTGTTGGGTAGGAATGCCCATCGAAGATGAGCCGCCAACCAAACCGCTCAAATCTACGCCGTAATATGCGCCGACCAAAACCACGATAATGCCGAGTATACCCGGCGTTTTGCCGCCACCGCCTCCACCACGGCTTCCGCGGCGATCTTCGACGTTTTGGCTTTGTTCACGACCTTTCCAATCCATAATGTGTATCCTGTGTAGTTTTCATGCGGCGGATTATACTATGGAATGTCAAATGTGTTTGATCGAATTGTGAATATTGCTTGAGGCCGTCTGAAAATGCGACATCGGGAAAGTGAAAACGGCAGTGTCTTTCAGACGGCCTTGGTGTTTGTTAGAATGAACAAACCTACTATTGGGAGATATAAGATGAAAGTCAGCAGTAAAGCTATTGTCAACGGCGAATTTGAAGACAAATACGGCAAGCGCGGCAGCCAGTTCAGCCCGAGCGGTATGCCTTCTTATTCGATTCCTTTTGAGATTGAAGATGCGCCTGAAGGAACAAAATCGTTTGCCGTGGTGTTGGAAGACAAAGATGCCATTTCAGCATCGGGTTTCGTATGGACGCATTGGTTGATTTCGGATTTGAAACGTACTTCCGTGGCAGAAAATGAAAGTATTTCTGCAACAGATTTTACGCAGGGTGCAAACACTTGGGCGAGCGCATTGGGTAAATTTGAAATTGAAGAGGCTTCTTTTTACGGCGGTATGGCGCCACCGAACAACCGCCATCGTTATGAACTGATTGTGTACGCGCTGGATACCATTTTGGATTTGCCGCGCGGTTTCCGCTTTAATGAGCTGCATTTTGCCATGCAGGGCCATGTTTTGGATTCGGCATGCGTGGTCGGTACTTATGATGTATGACGGTATGCGTCATTATTGAAAACAGCCTGTCCGTTTTTAATTCGGACAGGCTGTTTTTATGGGAAATCAAATCAATTAAACCACTTCGGCTTTAGTGATGATGACAGGCTCGCTTGGTACATCGTCGTGGTAGCCGTGACGTTTGGTAGAAACGCCTTCGATGGCATCGACAACGTCAAAACCGTCAACGACTTTACCGAATACGGCATAGCCCCAGTCTTGGACAACAGTTTTGCCGTACAGCTCTTTAGAACGGAAGTTCAGGAAAGCGTTGTCGGCAGTGTTGATGAAGAATTGCGCGCTGGCAGAGTGAGGATCGGAAGTACGCGCCATGGCGATGGTATATTTTTCATTAGGCAAACCGTTGGACGCTTCGTTTTGAATCGGATCGCGGGTTTCTTTTTCGTTCATGTTTTCATCCATGCCGCCGCCTTGAATCATGAAGCCTTTGATGACGCGGTGGAAGATTACGCCGTCGTAGAAGCCGTCTTTAACGTATTGCTCGAAGTTTTTAGCAGTAACGGGGGCTTTGTCGAAATCGAGTTCGATTTTGATGTCGCCTTTGTTGGTGTGCAGGATAATCATGGGTTTCCTTTCGTTAGAATCCGGTTTTGAATCATTCGTTAAATTGTGTCTGAACGAGAAACTTCAAGGCCGTCTGAAAAATATTCTTTCAGACGGCCTTGTTGTTTAGGTTGATGGTTTACATCAGTACAGCATAAGCCCACAGAGCAACCAATACCACGCAGAGGATGTTCAGCAATAAGCCGACATTCATCATTTCACGTTGCTTGATTAAGCCTGTACCGAACACAATCGCGTTAGGTGGTGTGGCAACCGGCAGCATGAAGGCACAAGATGCGCCGACACCGATGACGAATACCAAGACTTGTTCTGGCAGACCCATTTGCGCGGCGATGCTGGCGAAAATAGGCACAAGCAGGGCGGCGGAAGCCGTGTTACTGGTGAACTCGGTCAGGAAGATGATGAAGGTGGCAACCACGAAAATCACCAGCAATGCAGGAGAATGGGAGAAAGTGGAAGCAACTTGCTGGCCCAGTGCTTCAGATGCGCCGGAAGATTGCAGCAACGCGCTCAAGCTGATACCGCCACCGAAGAGCATCAATACACCCCAGTCGGTATTACGGGCAACTTCTTTCCATTGCGCCACGCCGAATACGACGACGGCAACGGCGGCAATCAGGGCAATAACGGTATCAGGGTTGGAAATACCGAATGCGGCTTTGATTTTGGAGCTGAATACCCAAGCGATGGCGGCGGCCAAGAAAATCAACAGCGCGATAACGCGGTGCAAAGTCCAAGGGATAGATTCGGCTTTAACTTCCACGCGCTCGTTCAAATTAGGTTTGAGGATGACGTACATGGAGAACAGCATCATCGGCAGAATCAACAGCATCATCGGCAGGCCGAGTTTCATCCAGCCGACGAAGTCCAAGTTCAGCGCTTTGGCGGCAATCATGTTCGGCGGAGAACCGACCACGGTGCCCAAGCCGCCGATACTGGCGCAGTAGGCGATACCGAGCAGGACGAAAACGTAGGTTTTGCGTTCTTTTTCTTGGTCGAGGTGGCTCATCATGCCCATTGCCAAAGGCAGCATCATTGCGGCGGTTGCGGTGTTGCTGATCCACATAGACAGGAAGGCGGTAACGGCAAACAGCATCAGCACGGCAACTTTCATATTGCCGCGCGACAGGCGCAATAGGCTGACGGCGATTTTACGGTCGAGACGCTGCATGTGCAGTGCGGTGGCAAGCGCGAAGCCGCCGAAGAAGATATAAATCGTCGGGTCGGAGAAACCTGCCATCGCTTTTTTGATGTCCATATCCGGGAAGCCGAGTACAACGGCAAGGATTGGGATCATCAGCGCGGTAACGGTAATGTGTACGGCTTCGGTAAACCAAAGTGCCGCAACAAAAATCAACAGCGCGATACCTTTGTTGGCATCGGGGCTGTAGGGAAGGATGTAATAAATGCCGAAGCAGACAACAGCAGAGATAATGGTCGTCAGCAGTCCTTTAAAGTCGGTAATCGGCTTCTGTGCACTGAGAAGCTCGACGTTCTCAGGATGCTGAGTCTTATCCTTGGCGTTTAAGTCCATGATGTATTCCTCTGAAACATGATTGGTTTTTCTTTTCAGCCGTACGTTTCAGACGGCCTAATAGGCGACAGTATATTTGTAATTTGATGTAGTGTAAACAAATTGTAAATTGTTTTTTAAAAATGAAATGAAAACCGGATAAGCAGCAAGAAAACTGCTTATCCGGCAGAATGAAGACCCATCGTGGGTTAATAAGCATCAGGACAAATCGGTAAATTGCCAAAATTACGGCCGAGTCAGTGATACCATCCTGATTTATATGGATTTAAACGTTTTGCGTCAGATTGTCTTGTTCCTTAAACAACAAGCCGCAAACGGCCATACCCGCCGCCGCCAGCAAGGCTCCGGCAATACCGATATTGGAAAGGCCGAACCAAGTGGTCACATAATGTCCCAAAAGTGCACCGCCGCCGATACCGACGTTGTACAAACCTGAATAAATCGAGTTGGCCACATCTGTCGCATCGGAAGCAAACGACAATACTTTTGAGACCATGCCCAAGCTGACGATGACGATGGCCACGCCCCAAATAAACACCAGCGCGTACACTGCATAAGGGAAAGAGGCAAACGGCAGAAGCAGCAGGGCAGAGAGCAGGATGACCGCCACCGCGCCAAGCATAAACAAACGTTGCGCTTTGGCAAACCATTTGCCGAATAGATAAGAAGCGGCGAAGCCTGCCAAACCGTACAGGCTCAAAACGATGGTAACTTGTTCTGCCTTAAATCCGCCAATTTGTAACACAAAAGGCTCGATATAGCTGTATGCCGTGAAATGTGCCGTAATAATCAACACCGTCATGGTATAAAGCAGCATCAGGTTGCGGCGTTTGAATAAACTCGGCAGGCTGCTTAAAGAGCCGGTATTTTGGCTGGGTAAAGCAGGCAGGTTTTTGGCCAACACCAGCATTACGCCGGCAGCGCAGACCCCGATCAGCAGGAAGCTGAGCTGCCAGCCGAAGTATTGCCCGACCACGCGCCCCAGCGGAATGCCCAACACCATCGCCAAAACCGTACCCGTACTGAGCAGGCCCAAAGCCTGATTGGTTTTACCAGTGGGCGCAAGCCGTACCGCCAAAGAAGCCGTAATCGACCAAAAGACCGCGTGTGTCAGCGCAATCCCGATACGGCTGACCAAGAGGATGTTGAAGTTCCAAGAAAAGAACGACAGCGCGTGAAACAGCGCAAACAGTGCAAACAGCATCAGCAATAATTTGCGCCGTTCGATGTTTTTCGTCATCAGCATCAGCGGCAGCGATAGGAGCGCAACAATCCACGCATACACCGTAATCATCATGCCCACTTCCGTTGCCGGTTTGCCAAAGCTCTGACCGATGTCGCTCAAAAGCGCAATCGGAATGTATTCGGTGGTATTGAAAATAAACGCACCCACCGCCAGCGCGCATACGCTAACCCATTGTTTGAATGTTGAAGTCATTATTATGTCCGTTTGATGAAGCAAAGAGCGTTATTGTACGCCTATCTGCATTTTTCAGACGGCCTTAATGAAGAATTTGCAAGCTGTTTGTGTAAGGAGTAAAGTATTTAGCAACCATATTTGTGTGAATGAAAGGAAATACAAATGCAAACTGTTACCCTCAACATCGACGGCATGACCTGCGGCGGCTGCGTGAAAAGCGTAACCCGTCTTTTGGAAGGCGTAGAAGGCGTGGAAAAAGCAGAAGTCAGCTTGGAAAACAAAAATGCAGTGATTACTTTTGATGAAAGCAAGACAGATACCGACGCGCTGATTGATGCCGTAGAAGACGGCGGCTACGACGTGGCTTTGTAACCAATAAGCGTATTTTGAATAAAGGCCGTCTGAAACGCTTCAGACGGCCTTTGTCTCTTGATAACTTACTTTTTGCCATTATTTGGATTACACCGCCACACGGGTAAACAAAAGTTTTCGCGCATATCTGAAGCAAAGCGGCGGCAAGTGGCTGCCGTATTACGACGAGGCCTGTACCAAACCGTTAGCGGCCGACTAAGGCTACCTGAAACTTTTCAGGTAGCCTGTTTCTATTCTGCCCAAGCCGCCTAACGCTCCTCCAGCCCGGCCAAAATTGCACAATCTGGGCAGTCGTCTCCCGCGCAGGCATCGTGCCAACGTTGCAGCTCGGCCACCATGCCCTGCAAGCGTTCGATTTTGGCTTCCAGCTCGGCGATGTGCCGCGCGGTGAGCGTTTTCACTTCGCGGCTGGTACGCTGCGGGTTGTGTTGCAGGCTCAAAAGCTGCCCGATCTGCGGCAGCGAAAAGCCCACTTCCCGCGCATGGCGGATAAAGCGCAGCCGGACAAGGTCGGCCTGTCCGTAGCGGCGGTAGCCCGCTTCGCTGCGCGCGGCCGGGGCGATTAGGCCGTGCTTTTCGTAGTCGCGGATTTGTTTGGTGGAAAGGCCGCTCTCGGCCGCGGCCTGGCTGATGTTCATCATGATGCTTGACCTTTACTTCGGGTAAAGCTTTATAGTGGCGGCACTTAGCGGGAAAGCAAGAGCAGACCCATCATTTCAGGTTACCTGAAAGCTTTGGCTGCAACGGGCTTTAAAACCTCAGCCTCATTCCAACAGAAAGGAAACCCTATGCAAACCATCACATTAAACATCGAAGGCATGACCTGCGGCGGCTGCGTGAAAAGCGTTACCAGCATCCTCGAAGGCGTAAACGGCGTGGACAAGGCCGAAGTGAGCCTGGAAAACAAGAATGCCGTCGTGGAATTCGACCCCGCCCAAACCAACCCCGCCGCGCTGATAGAAGCGGTGGAAGACGGCGGCTTTGATGCGGCTTTGTAAATCGAATCGCAACAAATCGACTGCAACACCCCAAAGGCTACCTGAAAACCCTGCTCCGCTTTTTTCAGGTAGCCCAACCACATTCAGAAGGAAGAAACCATGCAACAAAAAGTCCGTTTCCAAATCGAAGGCATGACCTGTCAGGCTTGTGCTTCGCGTATTGAAAAAGTGTTGAACAAAAAAGATTTTGTCGAATCGGCAGGGGTAAACTTTGCCAGCGAGGAAGCTCAGGTTACGTTTGACGACAGCAAAACGTCGGCTGCCGATATTGCCAAAATCATTGAGAAAACCGGTTACGGCGCGAAGGAAAAAACGGAAGATGCGCTGCCGCAGCCCGAAGAAACCGCGCATGTAAGCTGGCGGCTGTGGCTTTTGCTGGCCATTAATATTCCGTTTTTAATCGGCATGGCAGGCATGATGATTGGGCGGCACGATTGGATGATTCCGCCTGTATGGCAATTTGTGCTGGCAAGCATAGTGCAACTTTGGCTGGCCATCCCGTTTTACAAAAGCGCGTGGGCAAGCATTAAGGGCGGGTTGGCGAACATGGACGTGCTGGTTACCATCGGCACGGTATCGATTTACCTGTATTCCGTTTATATGCTGTTTTTCAGCCCGCACTCGGCGCACGGCATGGCACACGTGTATTTTGAAGTAGGCGTGATGGTGATCGGTTTTGTGTCGCTGGGCAAATTTTTGGAACACCGCACCAAAAAATCCAGCCTGAACAGCTTGGGCTTGCTGCTCAAGCTCACGCCGACCCAAGTCAACGTGCAACGCGATGGCGAATGGAAACAACTGCCCATCGACCAAGTGCAAATCGGCGACCTTATCCGCGCCAACCACGGCGAACGCATTGCCGCTGACGGCATCATCGAGAGCGGCAGCGGTTGGGCGGACGAGAGCCATCTTACCGGCGAATCCAACCCCGAAGAGAAAAAGGTGGGCGGCAAAGTGTTGGCGGGTGCGTTGATGACCGAAGGCAGCGTGGTGTACCGCGCCACACAACTCGGCAGCCAAACCCTGCTCGGCGACATGATGAATGCGCTCTCTGAAGCACAAGGCAGTAAAGCACCGATTGCGCGCGTAGCCGATAAAGCGGCGGCGGTGTTTGTGCCAACTGTTGTGGGCATCGCGCTTTTGACTTTTATCGTTACTTGGCTGATTAAAAGCGATTGGACTGTTGCGTTGATACACGCCGTTGCTGTTTTGGTAATTGCTTGTCCGTGCGCGCTCGGTCTGGCGACGCCCGCCGCGATTATGGTCGGTATGGGCAAGGCGGTGAAACACGGCATTTGGTTCAAAGACGCGGCGGCGATGGAAGAAGCTGCTCACGTTGATGCCGTCGTGTTGGACAAAACCGGCACGCTGACCGAAGGCAGGCCGCAGGTTGCCGCCGTTTATTGCGTTCCCGACAGCGGCTTTGACGAAGACGCTTTGTACCGCATCGCCGCCGCCGTTGAACAAAACGCCGCCCACCCGCTTGCTCGCGCCATCGTTTCTGCCGCCCAAGCGCGCGGTTTGGACATTCCCACCGCACAAAACGCGCAAACCGTTGTCGGCGCAGGCATTACCGCCGAAGTGGAAGGCGTGGGCTTGGTGAAAGCAGGCAAAGCCGAATTTGCTGAATTGACCTTGCCGAAGTTTTCAGACGGCGTTTGGGACATTGCAAGCATTGTTGCAGTCTCGGTCGATAACAAACCTATCGGCGCATTCGCACTTGCTGACGCGTTGAAAGCCGATACCGCCGAAGCCATAGGCCGTCTGAAAAAACACAATATCGATGTCTATATTATGAGCGGCGATAACCAAGGCACGGTCGAATATGTCGCCAAACAACTGGGCATCGCACACGCCTTCGGCAATATGAGTCCGCGTGACAAAGCCTCCGAAGTGCAGAAACTCAAAGCCGCCGGCAAAACCGTGGCGATGGTCGGCGACGGCATCAACGACGCACCCGCACTCGCCGCCGCCAACGTCAGCTTCGCCATGAAAGGCGGTGCGGACGTTGCCGAACACACCGCCTCCGCCACGCTGATGCAACATTCGGTCAACCAACTCGCCGATGCCCTGTTGGTGTCGCAGGCAACTTTGAAAAACATCAAGCAAAACCTGTTTTTCGCCTTCTTCTACAATATTTTGGGCATTCCGCTCGCCGCGCTCGGCTTTTTAAACCCCGTCATCGCAGGCGCGGCAATGGCGGCAAGCTCGGTTTCGGTATTGGGTAATGCCTTACGCCTGAAACGGGTGAATATTGAGTGATAATATAAAGGCCGTCTGAAGACTGTTTTTTCAGACGGCCTTTAATCCATATTTTCTGATTTTGAGACCCACGCGGGAGTATGTCGTATGGACATGATGTTGTTTACCAATATTATATTGATTATTTTATGTATTTTTGCCATGTTGCTGGTATGGTCGCGCAACTGGAAACGCAAGCAGGCGTATTTTGAGAAAATCAAAAGCAATCCGGAAAACCTCAAATGGGTTGGGCAAAATCTGACCGGTCAGGAATGGAAGGATTTGAAAGTCGTAAGCGACCGTTTTGGTCTGCCCATGTTGCAGGCCAAGCAATTAATTGATTTTTATAAAAACAGTCAGCTCTAATTGATGATTTAACGATAGAACTTGACTGAAGTTAAGGCCGTCTGAAATAGCACTCTTATAATAATATAAGTGATATTTCAGACGGCCTTGCTGTTGATTCAAATAAAGGGAGGAGAACAAAAATGACCGTTTACTTAATCGGCGACTCCGTTCGGCTTGCTTCGGAGCCTTACACGCGCGCCGCTTTGCCTGAGGTGGATATTGTTTCTCCATCGGAAAACTGCCGTTCGTCGCATGATGTGTTAGAGCATATCAGGCAATGGACAGAGGGCGCGACTGTGGGAGACATTATCCACATCAACTGCGGTTTGCACGACATCCGCCATAATCAAGGCTGTAATGAGCCGGTGGCCGATATAAAAACCTATCGCAGCAACCTGATTCAAATTTTCGATTATCTGAAACAGACAGGGGCAAAAATTATTTGGGCGAGCAGTACGCCGTTTTTGGAAAGCGTACACAATATCGTCAAACCCTCGCGCCGCTATCTGGCCGACTTGAAGGCCTATAACCGTGTGGCGGAGGATTTGGCAAGGCAATATGGTTTTACCGTCAATGATTTATACAGTCTGATGTTTGAGCAGGATTTGACCGATGTGATGCTGTGCGATGGACTTCATTTCAATGAGTTCGGCAGCAAGATGATAGGCGAGGCAGTAGCCGAAGCGATATTGAAACAGTTGTGCTAACTTGACGTAATCCATTTTTATTATGTTTTTAATATTGAGACAGACTTTAAGTTGCAACCCAATATCTATTGGGGTATAGTGATTACTCTTATCAACATGAAACTAAGAAGGAATAAATGATGACTGGCAAATTAGATCAAATCAGCGGTGAAGTAAAAGAGAAAGCCGGCGAAGTTCTTGACGATTCCAAACTCAAAGCTGAAGGCGTAGTTCAACAAGGCGTCGGTAAGACAAAAGAAGTTGCTGCGGATGCTAAAGAAAAAGCAGAAAACTTTGCAGGTGAAGCTAAAGAAAAAGCAGCTCATTTAGCCGGTGAAGCCAAAGAGAAAGTAGCACACTTGGCTGAAGAAGCCAAAGAAAAAGCCGAAGGCTTGATTAATGATATTAAAAGCAAATTTTAATATTTAAAGAATAAAAGGCCGTCTGAAAGATTTTTCAGACGGCCTTTGTTTATGGTTTTAAAGCTTAGGCAAACTGTTTGCCAAATTCGATAAATTCGTCTTTTTTGGCTTTGGCTTTGCCGGAGTCGATGGCTTCTTGAGCAGCTTTGACGCCATCTGCCAGCGAAGCAACCACATTTCCTGCATAGAGCGCGGCGGCGGCATTGAGGACGACGATATCACGTGTGGCACCGGCTTTGCCGTCCAATACTTCGTTCATTTTTTGCAGGGATTCTTGCGCGTTTTCGACTTTGATTTCGTCCAAATTGCGGCGGGTTTCCATGCCGAAATCGGCTGGGCTGATGTCGTATTCGGTGATTTTGCCGTCTTTCAGTTCGGCAACGCGGGTTTTGCCGGTCAGCGTGATTTCATCCAAACCGCCTTCGCCGCACACAACCAAAACATGTTTGGAACCAAGCTGTTGCAAGACGCGGGAAAGAATGCCGCACAAGTCGATGTGGAACACGCCCAAGAGTTGGTTTGCCGCGCCGGCCGGATTGGTCAGCGGGCCCAAGATATTGAAGATGCTACGGAAGCCGAGCGAACGACGGACAGGGGCGACATAGCGCATGGCGCTGTGATGGTTGGGCGCGAACATAAAGCCGATGCCGGTTTGCTGAATGCTTTGGGCAACCTGTTCGGGGGTGAGGTTGAGGTTGGCGCCCATTTGTTCCATGACATCGGCAGCGCCGCTGGATGAGGAAACGGAGCGGCCGCCGTGTTTGGCGACTTGTGCGCCTGCTGCAGCCGCGACAAACATAGAAGTCGTGGAAATATTGAAAGTTTTGGCACCATCGCCGCCCGTGCCGACAATATCGACCAAGTCGTCAGCGTTTTCCAGCGGCACTTTGGTGGCAAATTCACGCATCACGCTGGCTGCGGCGGTAATCTCGGAAACGGTTTCAACTTTAATCCGCAGGCCGGTCAGAATAGCGGCGATTTGCTCGGGCGGAACTTGGCCGCTCATGATTTGGCGCATGAGGTCGGTCATTTCATCGTAGAAAAGTTCGTTGTTGCTGATGAGGCGTTCAATCGCTTGTTGAGGGGTAATCATGATTTTTCCTTTGTTCGTGTCCGATGTGATTCAGGCCGTCTGAAAATGCGGTTTGAACACTGTCAAACACCTTTCAGACGGCCTTTCATTAAGATTTTTGCGGATGATAGTCTTTGAATTCTTCCAAGAAGTTTTTCAGCATATCGTGGCCGTGTTCGGTCAGCAGGGCTTCGGGGTGGAACTGTACGCCTTCGACGGCATATTCTTTGTGGCGTACGCCCATGATTTCGCCGTCTTCCGTCCATGCGGTAATTTCGAGGCAGTCGGGCAGGGTGGCGCGGTCGATGGCGAGACTGTGGTAGCGCGTGCAGTTGACCGGATTGGGCAGGCCTTTAAACATGCCTGTGCCGTGATGGAAAACGGGGGAGACTTTGCCGTGCATCATCGTTTGCGCACGCACGACATTGCCGCCGAACGCTTCGCCCATGGTTTGATGGCCGAGGCACACGCCCATGACGGGCAGTCTGCCGGCAAAGTGCTGCATGGCCGCAACAGAAATGCCTGCTTCTTTCGGGGAGCAAGGGCCGGGGCCGATGACCAGATATTGCGGTTTCAGGGCTTCGATTTCTTCGATGGTGATTTCATCGTTGCAGCGAACCAAAACTTCCTGCCCCAATTCGGCAAAGTATTGGACGATGTTGTAGGTGAAGCTGTCGTAATTGTCGATAAATAAAAGCATTTGCAAACCTTTAATGACATTTTGGCAGACAGGGTAAGGTCTGCCAAAAGTGTAAAAATCGTTTATGTTTGCATAATATCACAATCTTTACCTAAAGGCCGTCTGAAACGGCGGATAAGACAAAACAGCTAAAAAATGCTATGCTTTACGCTTTGAACCTAATCTGTTTGAAGTGATGAAAAAGTATCTTATCCCGACTGCCGCCGTCGTTGTCGCCGCTGCGCTCGGCACGCCTTATTATCTTGGTGTCAAAGCGGAAGAAAGCCTGACCGAGCAACAAAAGCTGTTGCAGGAATCCGGTTTCCTGACCGTTGAGTCCCACCAATACGATCGCGGCTGGTTCAGTTCAACCGAGACGACCGTCATCCGCCTCAAGCCGACCCTGCTTCAAAATACGCAAAAATACCTGCCGGACAATTTGAAAACTGTCCTGCAAGAGCCGATTACGGTCATCAACCACGTGACACACGGCCCGTTTGCCGGAGGTTTCGGCACGCGCGCCCATGTGGAAACCGAGTTCCAATATCATCCGGAAACCAAAAAAGTTTTAGACCGCTTCTTCGGCCAGCAAACGCCGTTGACCATGACCAATACGGTTTACCTTTCCGGCGACGGCAAACTCAGCCTCAATATTCCCGCCTTCGATTATGAAGAGCTTTCCGGTATCAAGCTCAACTGGAAAGGCTTTGGCGGCAATACCGATTACAGCCAAGGCTTCAAAAGCTATCGCCACGATTATCTTGCGCCGTCTTTACAAGTCAAATTGGCCGACAAAGGCGATGTGTCTTTGGAAAACCTGCGCTTCCAATCCGAAACGGAAGACGGCCTGACCAAACTTGCTTTGGGCAAGAGCAGCATTACGCTGGATAAATTCCTGCTGCAATGGAAAGAAAACATCGATTACAACGTTAAGTTGAATGAATTGGTCAACCTTGTGACCAACCTGCAAATCGGTGCGTTTATCAATCCGACCGGCACGATTGCTCCGTCTAAAATCGAAGTCAACAAACTGCGTTTCGATACCCAGACCGGCGAAGTCGATAAATTCATCAACAGCGAAGGCCGCTTCCAATTTGAAAGCCTGACCTATGGCGAAGATAAATACGGCCCTCTGGACATCAATGTCGCTGCCGAGCATTTGGACGCCGCATCACTTTTGGCATTGAAAAACAAAATTGCCGAAGTGTCTGTGAAGAAAATGAGCGAAGAAGAAATTCAGGCTTCCTTGATTCAGACGGCCAAAAACGAGGCTTCAGGCCTGTTTACCAACAATCCGGTTTTAAACGTCAAAACTTTCAAATTTACCATGCCTCATGGCGATGTCGATGTCAGCGGAAAACTCGCGTTTAAAGGTTTGGCAGCCAAAGACCTCAACAATTTGGGCGATATGCTGAAGAAAACCGAAGCCGACTTCAACATGAGCGTACCGCAAAAATTGTTGGAACAACTCGCCGTCAACCAAGCAAGCAACCTGTTTAGCGTCAATGCCGAAGATGAAGCCGCAGGCCGTGCCAGCATCGACGATATCAACGAGACCTTGCGCCTGATGGTAGACAGCACCATCAAAAGTATGGCAAGAGAAAAATATTTGACCTTAGAAGACGATAATGTCAAAACCCATCTGACTCTGCAAAACAGCGAGTTGAAATTAAACGGAAAAGTCCTTCAAAGCGACCCGGAACCTGAGTTCGACGAATCAGACTTTCCCAATAACTAATCCTCAATCACACAAACAGCGGTTTTAGCTTCACTGAAGTTAAAACCGCAGATCAACCCACAATCAAAAAGGAAACCCATGTTCCGTACCATGCTCGGCGGCAAAATCCACCGTGCCACCGTTACCGAAGCCGACCTCAACTACGTCGGTAGCATTACTGTTGACCAAGACCTGCTGGATGCGGCAGGTATTTGCGTGAACGAAAAAGTCGCCATCGTCAACAATAACAACGGCGAACGTCTTGAAACCTACACCATCCCCGGCGAACGCGGCAGCGGCGTTGTTTGCCTCAATGGCGCGGCCGCGCGTTTGGTTCAAAAAGGCGACATCGTGATTATCATGTCTTACGTTATGTTGTCCGAACCCGAAATTGCAGCGCATGAGCCGAAAGTCGTCCTCGTCGATGAGAACAATAAAATCCGCGACGTGATTTCTTATGAGCCGCCGCACACCGTGTTGTAATATTCAAACAAAGGCCGTCTGAAACGTTTCAGACGGCCTGTTTCCCAAATTCAACTTATCTGAAAGGCTTTGCCGTGAATATCCAAATCAACAACATCACCGTCAGCAACGATGCGCCCTTTACCCTTTTCGGCGGCATCAATGTCCTTGAAGACCTCGACTCTACGCTGAAAGCCTGTGAGCAATACGTTAAAGTAACCGATAAACTCGGCATCCCTTACGTTTTCAAAGCCTCTTTCGACAAGGCAAACCGCTCTTCCATCCACTCTTTCCGCGGTGTAGGTTTGGACGAAGGCATGAAGATTTTTCAAGCGGTGAAACGCGAGTTTAACGTTCCCGTGATTACCGACGTTCACGAGCCTTACCAATGCCAACCGGTTGCCGAAGTCTGCGATGTCATCCAGCTGCCTGCCTTCTTGGCACGTCAAACCGATTTGGTGGTGGCAATGGCGAAAACCGGCAATGTCATCAACATCAAAAAGCCGCAATTCCTCAGCCCGTCTCAAATGAAAAATATTGTGGAGAAATTCCAAGAAGCAGGCAACGAGCAAATCATTTTGTGCGAACGCGGCGCAAACTTCGGCTACGACAACTTGGTGGTGGATATGCTCGGCTTTGGCGTGATGAAAAAAACGTGTAACAACCTGCCCGTTATTTTTGACGTAACCCATTCCCTGCAAACGCGCGAATCTGGCGCTGCTGCGTCAGGCGGTCGTCGCACCCAAGTATTAGACTTGGCGCTTGCCGGTATGGCAACCCGATTGGCTGGTTTGTTCCTTGAATCTCATGCCAATCCCGACCAAGCCAAATGCGATGGTCCAAGCGCATTGCCGCTTGCCCAATTGGAAGATTTCCTGACCCGTGTTAAAGCAATCGATGAAACCGTAAAATCGTTTGCACCTATGGATATTCGCTAAGGGCAAATAAGTTAAAAGGCCGTCTGAAAGCATTTTCAGACGGCCTTTTTATTAGCGTTACTGTCCGCGTAAAAACAACGCATCCAATTCTTTTAAAGTCAGTTTGACCCAAGTCGGACGACCGTGGTTGCATTGGTTGCTGCGCGGCGTGTTTTCCATATCGCGCAGGAGCGCATTCATTTCGGGCAAAGTCAGCTGTCGGCCGGCGCGGACTGAGCCGTGGCAGGACATGGTGGCAAGGATGTGGTTTTCGTGTTCCTCGATGGTTTGGCTGCTGCCGACTTGGGCAAGTTCGCCCAATACATCTTTGGCCAGCGAAACGACGTCCGCTTTGCCGAGCATAGCGGGGACGGCGCGGACGGCAAGGGTATTGCTGCCCATGTCGGACAATTCCAGCCCGAAGTCTGTCAGCGTTTCGGCATGATCTGCAAGGGCGGCGCATTCTTCGTGGGACGCGGCAAAGGTTACGGGAATAAGCAGACGCTGGCTTTGCAGGTTGCCGTTTTCCTGACGTTGGCGTTTCATTTTCTCGTAGTTGATGCGTTCGGCGGCAGCGTGCATATCGATGAGCAACAGGCTGTCTTCGGCTTGGGCAAGGATGTAGATGCCAAGTAATTGGGCAATGGCAAAGCCGAGCGGCGGCAGTTCGGATTGGGATGGAAGGCCGTCTGAAAACGGCGTATCTGTTTTTTGGGTAGGCATTTCAGACGGCATGTTGCTGAAACGTGCCTGCTCGAATTGACTCAACTCAAGGTCGATGTCGTCGGTTTTTTTGTAAAGCTCGGCGTAAGTATTCATGGCCGCGCGGCTTTCGCGCAGAGACAGGCTGCGTTGTTGTGGCGCACGCGAGGCTTGGTAAGGCATGGGCGCGGTTTTGCCTGATGAATCAAAGGCATTGTGTGTATTGGATTTATTGCCTGCCGGGTAGTTGGATGCGCTATCAAATAGATTTTCGCTGTTGTTTTCAGACGGCATTGGTGCAGGCGTAACGCCGGTAATGTCATGCAACACTTCGCCTGCGTTGCTGACGCTTTCGGTCAAGTCGGCGCGCGTGTTGGCAAGGGCTTTGTTGAGCGTGTGGAACACAAGTTGGTGCACCTGTTGGCTGTCTCGGAAGCGGATTTCGGTTTTGGTCGGGTGGACGTTGACATCCACGGCTTCGGGCGGCAGGTCGAGGAAGAGGACGAAGGCGGGTGTCAGTGCGTTGTGCAATACGTCGCGGTATGCCTGCTTGACGGCATGGAGCATGACTTTGTCGCGGACAAAACGATGGTTGACGAAGCAGTATTGTTTGTCGGTTTTGCCTTTGGCGAAAGTCGGTTTGGCAATCGCGCCATAGAGCCGCAGCGCACCATTGCCGCTGTCAATTTCCAATGAGGCCGTCTGAAAATCATCGCCGACAATGGTGGCAATCCGTTCATGCAGGCTTTGTGCAGGAAGTTTGAACACTTGTTTGCCGTCGCGTTTGAGCGAGAAGGCAATGTGCGGATGCGCCAGCGCGAGGCGTTCGAGCATGGTGGCGCAATGGGCGTATTCGGTGTTTTCGGATTTGAGGAACTTGCGCCGCGCGGGGGTATTGAAGAAGAGTTCGGCAGCTTCGATGGTGGTGCCGACGGGGTGGGCGGCAGCGGTGGGGCTGCTGAGTTTGCCGTCTTCGGCTTTGACTTGGGTCGCATGCGTGCTGTCTTCTTGACGGCTGGTCAGGGTCAGGCGGCTGACAGAGGCAATACTGGCCAAGCCTTCGCCGCGAAAGCCCATGCTGGCAACGTGTTCCAAATCGTTTAAGGTTTTGATTTTGCTGGTGGCATGGCGGTGTAGCGCAAGCTCGATGTCATCTGGGTGGATGCCGCTACCGTTGTCGCTGACGCGAATTAGGCGGATACCGCCGCCGGCCAGCTCGACATCAATCGCCGTTGCGCCTGCATCGATGCTGTTTTCAACGATTTCTTTCAAGGCGTTGGCAGGGCGTTCGACCACTTCGCCGGCGGCGATTTGGTTGACAAGATGGTCGGGCAGGGCGGCAATTCGGGGCATCGGTTTCTTTCAAAAAAGTAACGGCGGAAGAGAAAATTACAGGTATTTGCGCATCAATTCGCATTCGACGCGGACAGTTTTGTTCAGCTGCAACACGGCAGTACCGAGCGATTCGTAACGGTTGAGGCGATAGAAGGGCACGGAATTGAGCGAGGCATACAGTTTGAGAAAGCTGAGGCCTGCATTTCGTGCCATTTCTTCGGCGCGGCTGAGCAGGGCTGTGCCCAAGCCGAGATTGTGGAAGAGCGGATGGACGTATAAAGCGTCCAGTTGCGCTTCTTTGAAATCGACTTGGAAGAAGCCTTGAATCAGCCCTTTGTATTCGACCACCCACAAGGCTTTGTTTTTATCGGAGATGGTTTCCAAATAGCTGTTGATGTCGAGCAGACTTTCCCATGTGTGCATAATGGTTTCATCGTAACTGCGGATGCAGGCGTATTGAACGGCATGCAGATGGGCGTTGTGTATGGCTTGGCAGTCTTTTTCGGTTGCCGGACGGAGGATGGTCAGAAGGCTCATGGCGGATGGTCGGAAAAATTGATTTCAGACGGCCTTTAGCGATCAAAGGCCGTCTGAAAAAGTGGGTAAGGTTACAGGCTTTGATGCAAGGTTTGTGCGGTTTGGAACGCGTTGTCCGCATCATTGGCCAAAACGGTGAAGTGGCCCATTTTTCGACCTTTGCGCGCGGCTTTTTTACCGTAAAGATGCAGATGTGCATTCGGGTTGCTTTGCAGCGGCAACCATTTGGGTTCGCCGCCATCTTCCTTCCAAACGTCGCCCAAAATATTCGCCATACAGCAAGAGCTCAGTAATTTGGTATCAGCCGGAGGCAGGTTGCACATCAGGCGGACCTGTTGCTGGAATTGGTCTGCCGCGCAGGCGTCGATGGTATGGTGGCCGGAATTGTGCGGACGCGGCGCGATTTCGTTGACGACCAATTCATGCGTGTCGCCGACAACAAACATTTCTACTGCCAATACGCCGACGTAGTTCAATTCATCGGCCAAACGCTGCGCCATTTGTCGCGCCTGTTGCTGCACGTCGGCACTCAGTCGCGCAGGGACGATGGAGTAGGCGAGGATGCCGTTTTCGTGAATATTTTCGGCAGGGTCGAAAGTTTGCACGTTGTCATTGTTCAGACGGCATACGATAACGGAAATTTCGCCGCGCAAATCCACCATTTTTTCCAAAACGCAATCCACGCCGCCGTGTTCGGCAAACGCGGCTTTGAGTTCATCCAATGTTTTTACACGGATTTGGCCTTTGCCGTCGTAGCCTAAAGTGGCAGTTTTTAAGATGCCGGGCAGAAATTGTACGCTTTCTTCAGTGATGTCTTCGGCTTTGCAAACTGCTTGATATGGCGCGGTTTGCAGGCCTGCTTTGCGTATCCATGCCTTTTCCTGAATGCGGTTTTGCGCGATGGCAACACAGTCGCCGCTGGGGGAAACATTGGTGTATTTGGCGAGAAAACGCATCGCGCCGGCATTGACGTTTTCAAACTCGGTCGTAACCGCCGCGCATTTTGCCAATTCTTCCAAAGCTGCTTCATCATCAAATGGCGCGCATAAATGGCAGTCGGCAAATTCCGCCGCCGGCGCATTCGGGTCGGGATCGAGTACGGTTACTTTGTAGCCCATGGTTTTGGCAGCAACAGTAAACATTCTGCCTAATTGTCCGCCGCCAAGAATGCCGAGCATAGCAGGAGGGAGGATGGGGGATGTGTTCATGGATAATCGCTTTATGAAGAAATTGGGTAGGGTGTTTGCAGGCCGTCTGAAAATGGTTTTACGGCTTCAGACGGCCTGATGTTTTAAAGTTTGCCGATAAATTGCGGCGGAACGTTTTCAGTTAACCATACGCCGTTGTCCGCCAAATAAAATTGGTGTCCTGCTGCAAGCATGGTGACAGTGTCGATGGTCAATACAACCGGCTTGCCGTGGCGGGAGCCGACGTTGACGGCTGTTGCAGCATCGGCAGACAGATGGACAAAATGGCGCGAGGCAGAATGCAGGCCTTGCTTCAAAATAGACGGAACAGAGCGTTCAGCCGTACCGTGATACAAAATCTGAGGAGGCGTCGCCACTTTGTGTTCGACTTGAACTTGTGCCGTCGAATGACCTTGCGCAGCGCGGATACGTTTGCCGTCTTCTGATACGGTAAACCGTTTTTTATCGTTGTTTTCGACCACTTCCAACAATACTTCATAGGTCAGCAGATTGCCCGTAAAGCCGCGCTCGGGATGATTTACCTGTGTCAGCAGGGTATCAATATCCACCCAGCCGTCTTTATCCAAAGTAATGCCGATTTGCTCGGGATGATGGCGTAAGATAAAGCTTAGGAATTTGCTGATGGATTTTAGTTGTTTTTCGTTGAGTATCATAATCTTGTTGTTTAGTCATTTCAGAGCGCAGGCCGTCTGAAAATTATTTATCCAACCCTTCTTGCACCATTTGTGCTGCGCGTATTACTGCGCGGGCTTTATTTTGGGTTTCCTGACATTCGGAGGTTGGGTCGGAGTCGGCAACTACGCCTGCGCCGCTTTGGACGAAGAGGGTATTGTTTTTAATCACGGCGGTGCGGATAGCAATGGCCAAATCCATGTCGTTGTTGAAACTCCATACGCCGACTGCGCCACCGTAGATGCCGCGTTTACTTGGTTCGACTTCTTCGATGATCTCCATGGCGCGGACTTTGGGGGCGCCGGAAAGTGTGCCTGCGGGGAAGGTGGCGGCGAGGATGTCCATGTTGGTCATACCGTCTTTCAGACGGCCTTCGACGTTGGAGACGATGTGCATCACATGGGAATATTTTTCAATCACCATTTTGTCGGTGACTTTGACTTCGCCGGTTTTACTGATGCGGCCGACGTCGTTGCGTCCTAAGTCAATCAACATGACGTGTTCGGCAATCTCTTTGGCATCGCTCAGCAGGTCTTGTTCGTTGGCAAGGTCTTCGGCTGGTGTTTTGCCGCGCAGGCGAGTACCGGCAATAGGGCGGACGATGACGTCGTCGCGTTCGCGGCGGACGAGGATTTCGGGCGAAGAGCCGACAATATGGAAATCGCCGAAATCGTAGTAGAACATATACGGCGATGGGTTCAGCGTACGCAGGGCGCGGTAGAGGGCAAGCGGATTGTCGGTAAATTCCATGCTCATGCGTTGGCTGGGGACAACCTGCATGCAGTCGCCTGCAAAGATGTAGTCTTTGATTTTGTTGACGCAGGCTTTGAAAGGTTCTTCTCCAAATTCGCTGACTGCTTGGGCTTGCTTGCTGCCGAGGGAAAGCGGGATGGCACAACTTTGGCGTAACTGGGTACGGATGTCTTCAAGTCGTTCGCGCGCGCGTTCATAGCTGTTGGCTTGAGACGGATCGGCATAAACAATCAGGTAGATTTTGCCGCTTAGGTTATCCACTACTGCAAGCTCTTGCGAGAGCATCAGGAGGATGTCGGGCGTACCGAGCGGATCGGCTTTAGCCGTATGTTTCAGGCGGTGGGAAAAATGTTCGAAATTGTAGATGGTTTCATAACCAAAGTAGCCGACTAGGCCGCCGGTAAAGCGCGGAAGGCTTGGAATTTCGGGCGTTTTGAAGCGGTTGTGGAAGGCTTCGATAAAGGGCAGGGGATTGCCGTCGTGTTGTTCGACGATTTCGCCGTTTTGATACACATCGACATGTTTGCCGCTGGTTTTGAGATAGTGGCTGCAAGGCAGGCCGATAAAGGAATAGCGGCCGAAGCGTTCGCCACCGACAACGGATTCGAGCAGGTAGGTGAAAGGCTTGTTGGCAAGTTTGAGGTAGATTGAGAGCGGTGTGTCCAAGTCGGCAAGCAGCTCTTGAACGAGTGGAATGCGGTTGTAACCTTGTGCGGCTTGGGCTTGGTATTCTTGTTTGCTGATCATCTTGATAAGTCTTTCAGACGGCCTGTTTTAGGGTGTTAAATCGTGTGAAGAGTATAGCATTTTATTGGAATTGTTGACAGTCTGAGCGTTATGTCAGATATGGAAAACGCCGTCTGAAAAAGACGGCGCGAGGTATCAGGCAAGGGTATTGGAGATTTTGTTTTTTCGGCTCCGTTTCCACTTGAAGATATAAGCAGCCACAACGGGAATCAGGGCGATAATGGATTTGAATGTCCAGCCTGAATACCATGTGCCTTCGGGAACATCGCTTGCAAGCCAAGTGAAGTACGGCCACCAGCAGGCAACCAGGCTGCCGAGGAACAGCGGCCAAATATGACGGCTTAAGTTGCGTTGCCATAAAAAGAAACAGATGGCCGCCCAAACGAAAGTTAGTACGGTAATCAGGAGAATGGTGTAGGCATCTGAAATCAGGATGGCAGCAAAGTAGTAGCTGAGTCCAACCCATAATAGGGCAAGTATCAAGACGATGATTTCTTCCGGGCGTTTAAACATATTTTCTCTCTTTTGTAAGACTGGCAATGCGTTAATACTATACCCTAAACAAGAAGCGATGATAAGAGTCTTTCAGACGGTCTTGTAATCGGGTTTGCTATAATGTGTGCAATCAATTTTTTGGAAAGGACAAACCATGACGGCAAACTTTCAAGAAACGCTGAAGGCTTTGGGCAAACAGGCGAAAAAGGAAGCTGCGGAGCGGGAAGTGGAAGCGAAGGCTAAAAAGCAGGCAGAAGATGTGGATTTCAGCAAGGCGGTTGGCAAGGTTACGCCTTTGAAAAATGCCGGCAACTATTATGAACAGCCTCGCGATAAATCGCCTATCAAACCGCGACCTAAAGAAATGGCAACTTTGGAGCAGGAAGATTATTTTTATGTGGGCAGCGGCAGCTGGGAAGAACCGCCGGCTTCGTTCAGTAAAAATGGGCAGGGTAAAAATGATTTGATGCGTTTGCGAAACGGCCATTATCCCGTGGTGGCGGATGTAGATTTGCACGGCTATACGCAGGAGGAAGCGCAGCAGGTATTGAACGAATTTATTGAGTTTACGAAAAAACGCGGCGTTTGCGGCGAGATTGTCCACGGCAGCGGCTTGGGTTCTGCAGGCTATAAACCGGTTTTGAAAAATATGACGCGCCGCTGGTTGATGCAGCATCCTGACGTGTTGGCTTATGTCGAACCTCGACAAGGCAATGATGGCGCAGTCAGGATTTTGTTGAAGCGTCAACGCCGAGACGATGATTGGAAGCAGTAAAATATAAAAAGCAGTGTCAGTAAGATGACACTGCTTTTTTATGTTTGTCAGACTAAGAAGATTTCTTTTTGGAAACCGATTCGCAACCTTTTCCATTGGTCATTGCAGTTTTGAAATTATTGGCTGAATCAATATCAGTGCATTTGTAAGCATTGCCCAAACTATCCATCCAAACGGAAAGGGTATAGCCTGTTTTTGTGGGAATAGCTTTCAAACGATAGGCACGACTTTTGTCGGCATTAATCATGTCGGCAGAGTATTTGTATTTGTCTGCCAAATCTTTATGGCCTTTATATGAGGAAATAAAGTCATCCAACTGAGTTTTAACCTCATCAGTTTTCCACTTTGGATTTTTAACCATCTGGTTTTTAAAAGCGGAATTGATGGCGACTAACTCGGCATGCGCTTGTGATTGGTGGCCGCGTTCAATGTAGCGGTTGTAAGAGGGAATGGCAATGATGCCCAGAATGGCTAAGATGGCGACGGCAATCATCATCTCAACCAGCGTAAAGCCTAGTTGTTTGGTAGAGGTGGTATTCATTATATTATTCGCTGGCAACGTAAGACTGAAGAACGACTTGGGTATTGGCATTCTTACCCCATGCTTTGGCGGTAACGCGGTAGGTGATTCGGCCTTCAGTAGTTTTACTTAAATATTCGATGATGTAGCGGGGATTGTTTGCGATGCCGCTTTTTTTATCTAAAGGATATTCCGTACCATTGGCGTCAATACACAGGTTTTTGTCGCATTTGCGCTTCCAAGCATCTACGGTTGGGCTACCTTCTTCAGTAAAATCGCCATTGGATTTTACGTTTGGTGTGGAACATAAACCTTTTTCACATTTTGCGGTAAAAGTAGTCTTTTTACCTTCAATATCAAAAATTTGATTTTCACCTTCACGCAGTGCCGCTTCGGCTAGGGTGGTTGCCAGTTTGCGGTCGGCATCATTGGTGCTGATACGCTGTTCAGTATTGTAGGACTGGGTAGCTGTGACCACGAGCAGGGCGATGACGACCATCATCATTAAGACGATAAACAAAGCATAGCCCTGCTGCCGGTCAGGTTTGATTAGAGTGATCGGTCGGCGCATACGTTTCCTCCGCGGATAGTGGCATTAATATTATAGATATCGACTTTATTGTCTTGTTCTTTTGATGGGTCAATACTGCCGTTATTCAGTACGATTTGGATAGAAGCCGGAGACTTAGCCTCAGCTGAGATATCCAATGCGTTTTTGTAATCAAATGATTCTGTATTTACTCCGCTGGCAGATGCATTTTCAGAATCAGGACATTCTGCATAGATATAGTGGATATCCATGGTTGTAATGCCTTTAATCAACAGCTGCGGATTACTCCATGAGCCATCATTTGATAATTGGAAACGGAACAAACCGCTCTCTTCACCAAGTTTACCGACAGCGTAGGCAATCATTTCATGTTTCATGATGGCGATACTGCCGTCTTGATCAGAGTCGTTAATTTTTAAAGCCAATTTTGCCGCAGCTAAATCTTTAATTTCTGTTTGAGGCTTTGCAATGCCTGAGCAGCTACTGACAATAGCAGTTTTTGCAGCAGGGTTTGCTTTGTCGATTCCATATTGAAACAGCAGGGCTTTGCCGGTTTGAGCAAAACCTGCATAGCCTAATTTATTGATTTCTTTAACTGGCAACAGCTTATTCACACCAGCTGTTTTCAATGTGTATTCATCTGAGCTTTTGTCTTCTATTACTGCAGAGGCAGGAAAATTCGACATATTGAAGCAGCCGAAATTGCCTGCCATACGCGCATCACGGACGATCATATTGGCGGTGTTGCGCAAATCTTGTTGGATACCGATACGGGTGTTGGCAGATTTGTTCAATCCGCGTGCAGTAAAGTAGGTGGAGCTGACAGCCATTAAGACGATCATACTGAGCAGGCTGGCAACCAGAAATTCAAGGATGCTGAAGCCTTGAATGGCAGTTTTATTGGGAATATGGTTGAGTAAGCGTTTATTGTTCATTGTTAGTCTCTTACGCGTGATTGGTAGGTATAGACAACGTGATGCCCCGATGTATTGAGATTTTTTGCGCTATTTTCTTCTTCGACATCTTGTAACCATAAAACTTTCACGATGGTCGTGTCGCCTTTGCCATCGCATTTTGCGTTAAACCCATTTTCGTAAGTTGGCTCTGCACCGGAAGAATCTTTGCAGATGGTTGAGAACACTTGGGCTTCGGGAAGGGCTTTGGCTAAGTCGACCTTAAACTGTGCAATTTGAGCCTGTGCAAGTTGGGCTTTGCTCATTTTGGCTTCAAATTTTCCAGTTTGTTTAGAGTCGGATTTTAGATAGGCATCATAGGATTTTTTATAACGGGAGGTTTTTTCCCCTGTAGTATCGGTTTCTTCAGAGAGCGTTGGGTTAATGAGCATGCCTTCAATCAGATTTTGAGTAATTTGGGCGACGGTGGTTTGATTTTCAGACTCACGCACGTTGGATACGGTACGCAATTGAACAGCCAGAAGGGCGAGCACACCGATGGTAAGGACAAACATGGCAATCAAAACTTCAATCAGGGTCATACCTGATTGAAGTTTTGGGGTAAAGCTTGTTGAGCTCGTTTTCAGACGGCCTTTAAATAATCTGAGATGAGTAGGATTAGTAATGTTCATAAGATACAGTTGTTATTCTTTGGAAGAGTATTCGCACATTTTGCGCTCATCGTTTTTAGCACAGATTTCGACATGCCCATTACCATTGATTAAAAGTACGGTAGCACGGGCTTTCTTGGTTTCAGCATCGGCGGCGGATTTATCCGTCAGGCTGATTTTGATGTGGCCGTCTGAAAATTGATAATTCTTACCATCGGTTGAATGGCCAAATGTACCATTAGGAAGAAATCTCCACCAGACTTCTTTTGAAGCTGAGGCCGAGAGGGCAGGACGTTCAGTACCGATAGGGATATAGTTGAAGCTGTATTCCACTTTGTCGGTATTTCCATTAAGGATAATGGAGCGGATAGATAAATCGACTGTGTCGTTTTGATAGCGTAAGTCTTCGTTTTTATCGGCGTAGGCCAACATACCATTACCGGCATATTTGGAATCGCAACCATTATTGGGCGAGCCATCGGATTTAATTTTGACCGGACAGATGTAAACGGGAAGATTGAGACGGACGGCTTCATTCCGCGCGAAGCGCAGCAGATTTGCAATTTGCTCTGCTTGCGATGCCGCACGTCTGGAGGCAATCCATTGATTCATATTGGGAAGTGCGATGACGGCCATTACTGCTGCAATAGTAATGACGATCAGCAACTCAATTAGGGTGAAGCCTTTTTGTGTCTGATACATGAGTGATTTTTGGTAGTAATGTGTTGGGTAACTAACGTTTTCTCTTTTGCACTTGCCTGTGGCAATGCTTTTGCTTTTATTAGATTTATTTTAAACGATTTTGTAATGCGTGACTAATGAAATATGAAATTCGGTTAGTTTTTCAGACAATCTGTCTCAATCTTCCATCAACATGGATTCTGGAATATAGGCGGCATTATCAAATTTGGTAAATTGACCCATCCAAGTGAGGAATACTTTCCCGACGGGACCGTTACGGTGTTTACCGATAATACATTCCGCCAAGCCTTTTGCGGGTGATTCTGAGTTGTAGTATTCGTCGCGATACATAAACATAATCAAGTCAGCATCTTGTTCGATTGCGCCGGATTCACGCAAGTCGGACATCATCGGGCGTTTGTCGGTACGCTGCTCAACTGTACGGCTCAACTGTGACAGGGCAATGACGGGAACTTGCAATTCTTTAGCCAATGCTTTGAGGGAGCGGGAAATTTCGCCAAGCTCGGAAGCACGGTTGTCAGAACGGCCGGAGCCTGACATTAATTGCAGGTAGTCGATGACGATCAAACCCAATTTGCCGTTGAACTGGCGCGCAAGACGACGGGCGCGGGCGCGGAGTTCGAGCGCGGTCAAGCCCGGAGTTTCATCGATATACATGGGTGCATCGGAGAGTTTAACGACCGCTTCGTTCAGACGGCCCCAGTGTTCGTCTTGCAATCTGCCGGTTTTTAAAACGCTTTGGTCTAAACGTCCGACTGAACCCAGCATACGCATAACCAGCTGCGCACCGCCCATCTCCATAGAGAATACGGCAACAGGTAATTTGTTTTCTACGGCAACGTGTTCGGCAATATTGATGGAGAAGGCAGTTTTACCCATGGAAGGACGGCCTGCGACGATAATCAAATCACCCGGTTGGAGGCCTGATGTTTTTTTGTCGAGGTCGATAAAACCTGTCGATATGCCGGTTACTTCGTCAGGATTGTCGCGCGAATAAAGCATATCGATGCGTTCGACCACTTCTTTCAAAAGGTCGGGCATCTCAAGAAAGCCTTGTTTGGATTTGGCGGTACTTTCGGCGATTTGGAATACTTTGTTTTCCGCCTCGTCCAAAAGCTGGCCTGCATCGCGCCCTTGCGGATTGTATGCGCTGCGTGCAATTTCCGTGCCGACTTCGGCAAGCTGGCGCATGATGGAACGTTCGCGCACGATTTCGGCGTAGCGGCGGATATTGGCTGCGGATGGCGTGTTTTGCGCCAGTGTAATCAGATAGTTGAATCCGCCTGCCGCTTCCAATTCTTCATTGCGTTCCAAACTTTCCTGAACAGTAATAACGTCGGCAGGGCGGTTTTCATTAATCAGGTTGGCAATTGCACGAAAAATCAGGCGGTGTTCGTGGCGGTAGAAATCTTCGCCGGAAACGACATCGGCAATACGGTCCCAAGCCGAATTTTCCAGCATCAGGCCGCCTAAAACGGATTGCTCCGCTTCTGTGGAATGTGGCGGCAGTGACAATGCGCTGATTTCACGGTCTTCAGACGGCATATCGGAATAATTGCTCATGACGGGCATCTCTGGCTGGAAAATTGCAATCCACTATTATAGCGCAGTGTAAGTTCAATTGGTTTGTTTAGGCTAAAGCAGGTAAAATAGCAATGTTGTTGATTTGACAACACACACTACCAAAATATAAATATCAATAATTAGGAGCATAAAAATGGAACACAAGCTGCCACAATTGCCTTATGAACTGGATGCGTTATCCCCCCATCTGACTAAAGAAACTTTGGAGTTCCACTACGGCAAACACCATCAAACTTACATCACCAATTTGAACAATCAAATTAAAGGCACTGAGTTTGAAGAAATGCCTTTGGAAGAAATCGTGAAAAAATCTTCCGGCGGTATGTTCAACAACGCTGCCCAAACTTGGAACCACACTTTCTACTGGCTGGGCTTTACCCCTAAAGGCCAAGGCAAACCTGCCGGCGAATTGGCTGCGGCCATCGACGCCAAATGGGGCAGCTTCGAGAAATTCCAAGAAGCGTTCAATGCTTGCGCGGCCGGTACTTTCGGCTCCGGTTGGGCATGGTTGGTAAAAACGCCTGCCGGTGAATTGGATCTGGTTTCTACTTCCAATGCAGGTACTCCGCTGACTACTGAAAACACTCCACTGTTGGCTTGCGACGTATGGGAACACGCCTACTACATCGACTACCGTAACAGCCGTCCTAACTACCTGAAAGGTTTCTGGGAAATCGTTAACTGGGATGAAGTTGCCAAACGCTTTGCCGCATAAAACGATATGAATGAAAAGGCCGTCTGAAAAATTTTCAGACGGCCTTTTTGTCGATATGGACGCGAAGAGATGGTTTAGATGAATGTTTTTTCTGTCTGATGCGCAAAATTATCATGGAGCAGAAAAAAGGATAAACGGGAGATTATGCTAAAATATTGTCAACAATTTTTTGATTCCGCATGATATGGAATCAGCGTTTGATACACATAAACAAGAGGATTTTATGAAATTTCTAGACCGTGAGGCGACCATTGCCAAACCCGGCTTTAATCGTTGGCTGGTACCACCTGCCGCTTTGGCCGTGCATCTTGCCATCGGGCAGATATACGCTTATTCCGTGTTTAATGCGCCGCTGACCAAGCTTATCGGCATCACTGAGTCGGCTGCAGGAGATTGGAAGCTGACCACGGTCGGTTGGATTTTCAGTATTGCCTTGGCGATGTTGGGCGCATCTGCCGCTATGTTCGGTACTTGGATGGAACGCGTTGGGCCGCGTAAGGCGATGTTTGTTGCTGCCTGCTGCTTTAGTTTGGGCTTTTTTGTGTCGGCGATCGGCGTCCATACGCACAATCTGTTTTTGCTTTATTTGGGCAACGGTGTGATTGGCGGGGTTGGTTTGGGCTTGGGCTATATCGGGCCTGTATCGACTTTGATGAAATGGTTTCCCGATAAACCAGGTATGGCGACAGGTTTGGCGATTATGGGTTTCGGCGGTGGCGCGATGTTGGCCTCGCCTTTGTCGGTATCGCTGATGAGTTTTTTCTCCAGTGAAACTTCGGTTGGCGTCGCGCAGACTTTTGTGGTTTTAGGGTTGTTTTATTTGGTGTTGATGATGTTTGGCGCGTTTACGATCCGTGTACCTGCCGATGGCTGGAAACCTAAAGGTTATGTTGCGCCGAAAAACAAAAGCAAATTGGTCAGCAGTAATCATGTCAATGTCTCACAAGCCATGAAAACGCCGCAATTCTGGCTCTTGTTTTGGGTGTTGTGTCTGAACGTGACAGCGGGTATCGGCGTTTTAGGTCAGGCTTCTGTCATGATTCAGGAGCTGTTTTCTGAAACTTCTGTCGGTAAACAGGCTGCCATTGGCGCAGGTGCGGCGGCAGGTTTTGTGAGCCTGTTGAGCCTGTTTAATATGGGCGGCCGATTTTTGTGGTCCAGCGTGTCCGACAAAATCGGGCGTAAAAATACTTATACTATTTTCTTTGTGCTCGGCTCACTGTTGTATTTTGCCATTCCGTCGATTGGCGAGAGCGGTAACAAGGCTTTGTTTGTTATTGGGTTTTGCGTCATCATTTCCATGTATGGCGGCGGTTTTGCAGCCATTCCGGCGTATCTGAAGGATTTGTTCGGCACTTATCAAGTCGGTGCAATCCACGGCAGGATTTTGCTGGCATGGTCAACTGCGGCCGTTATTGGTCCGGTATTGGTTAACTATATCCGTCAAAGTCAAATTGAAAGCGGCGTTCCGGCTGCCGAGGCTTATAGCATTACCATGTACATCATGGCGGGTTTGTTGATTGTCGGTTTGTTGTGTAATTTGAGTGTCCGTTCGGTTCATGAAAAGCATCACGAGAAAGACATTAAAGTAGCGGCACATAGCCGCAATCCCGATGATGAAACTGCTGTATCCGATGCCTATCTGATCAGTAAGAAAGTATCAGCGGGCGGTATCGGTGTATGGTGGCGCTGGGCTTTGGTCTGCGTTCCTTTGGGCTATGGCGTCATTATGGTATTTGTTAAAGCCTTAAGTTTGTTTAATTGATTATTGAAAATTAGAGGCCGTCTGAAAGTTTTAGACGGCCTTTTAAAATATTAAGCAACTAATCTTTTGATACGCTGATGGTATGTTTGATGTGTTTTAAATTCGCAACGATGGTAAAAGTCATCATTACCAGTAAAGCCCATGAACTCCATTTGCTGATGTGTACCGATGCCCACGCGCCGATTTGGTTTGGATAGCGCCAAACGCCGAATAAAGTTCCCAAATTTTCTGCCAGCCAAATGAAAAATCCGATCAGGACGAAAGCGAGCAGGAGCGGCATTCTGCGAGTGGTGTCATAGGGCGTGTATAAGACCGTTGTCCGCGCGTATAGTCCGAGAGCAAAAGCAGCAAGATACCAGCGATAGTCGCCAATATAGTGATGGGTGAAAAAATTGATATAAATCGCCAGTGCGCACAAAGTACCCAACCAATATGGCGGATGGCTTTTGATTTTGAGGTCAAACAGCCGCCATGCTTGAATGATATAGCTGCCGACTGCGGCATACATAAAGCCCGCAAACAGCGGTACGCCGCCGATTTTAGTGTAAGCTTCGTCCGGATAGCTCCAAGATTGGATATCGCCTGATGTTTTGAACCACTCTAAAGCAAAGCCCACCAAGTGAAACAGCGTAATCGATTTCACTTCATCCCAAGTTTCCAGCTTGAAATACAGCATGGCTGCTTGTACGGAGATGGCAAAAATCAGCAGCAGGTCATAGCGCGAAATTCCCAGCCAACCTGTTTTCGGAATAAGAAACATGGCAATGAAAAATAAGCCTGCAAATAAGCAGGCTCGTGCTTCTTTTAAACCGAAAAACCAAAATTCAACGATAAAGCGTCGCCAACCATGCAAGTCCTTGCGTTTGGGATGCTCAGTCAGCCAAGTATCCAGTTTGCCCAACATATTTTCAGACGGCCTCTTTATCTTGAAAATGTTTTAGGCAGATTGAATCGGAATAACGCGGTTTTGCTTACGTTTTGCGCCACCTTCGCAATAGTTGGTTTTGACATAATCTTCAACGATTTGCAAAAACTCGGCAGCGATATTGTCGCCTTTGAGGGTGACTTTCCGTTCGCCGTCTACATAAACCGGCGCAACCGGAGTTTCGCCTGTACCTGGCAGGCTGATACCGATATCGGCAAGCTTGCTTTCGCCCGGACCATTTACCACGCAACCCATTACGGCGACGTTCAATGATTCAACACCTGGATATTCAGTGCGCCAAACAGCCATTTTTTGGCGTAAATAGTTTTGTACGTCTTGAGCCAACTCTTGGAATACGGTACTGGTGGTACGGCCACAACCGGGGCAGGCTGTAACCATTGGCGTAAAGGAGCGCAAGCCCATGGTTTGCAGGATTTCTTGACCTACAATGACTTCTTGTGTGCGCGGGGAGCCGGGTTCGGGCGTAAGGGAAATTCGAATGGTGTCGCCGATGCCTTCTTGCAACAATACGGCCAGAGCTGCGGTGGAAGCCACAATGCCCTTGCTGCCCATGCCAGCCTCAGTCAGACCGAGATGCAGCGGGTAACGGCAACGGCTGCCTAATTCGCGGTAAACCTGAATCAAGTCTTGTACGGCGCTGACCTTGCACGACAAAATGATTTTGTCTTCGGGCAAGCCCAAAGCCACGGCTTTTTCTGCCGATTCCAGTGCCGAAACAATCAAAGCCTCTTTCATGATTTCTTCAGGCGGCTTCGGTGTAGCAGAAGCTAGGTTGGCATCCATCATACGTTTGGCAAGGCTTTGATCAAGCGAACCCCAGTTCACACCGATGCGTACGGCTTTATTGTTTTCTGCGGCAGTACGAATCATAAAGGCAAATTTTTCATCGCCTTTTGCGCCTTTGCCGACATTGCCCGGATTGATGCGGTATTTAGACAGGGCTTTGCCGCACTCGGGAAATTCAGCCAATAAGCGTTCGCCATTGAAATGGAAGTCACCGATCAGGGGCGTGGTATAACCCATATCGTCTAAGCGGCTGCGGATTTCAGCGACTTTGGAAGCCGCTTCCGGAGTATTGACCGTGATACGGACCATTTCTGAGCCGGCATCGCTCAACTCTTTGACCTGTCGGGCGGTTGCTTCTGCATCTGCGGTGTCGGTATTGGTCATAGATTGCACAACAACGGGCGCATCCGAGCCGATGATGAGATGGTCAATTTTGACTTGATGTGTCTGACGGCGTTTAGGTGTGGTCATTTTAGTTTTTTCCTGCAACAAAAGAGGCGGATTTTTCACCGGCAACACGGTATTTCAAAGGTTCGATAGGTGTGCCGCCGTAATTGGCTTCCGAGCCGGCTGCAATACCGATCCAAACATTGTAAGGCGCGCCTCCTCTCAGACGTTGTTCGCTTCCGGCCGGAACGATACGGCTGAATACAACTTTTCCATCTTTGTCTGTAATGATCAGATTGCTTCGGTATTGGACTTTAATCCAAAGTTCGTCTTTCTCAACTTTGACGGCAGGCTTCTCTTCTTGTACGACGGCGGAAGCTGCTGAGGCTGCTTGATCATTAGCCACTTCAGGCTTGTTGGTAATTTCTTTTTTGCCCTCTTCCGTCATTTCGCTAACGGCAACATTATCCGTTTTTAAGGCAGGCGTTTTCATCGTATCAGCAACATCTTTGCTGTTTTGAATATTTGCCTGCTCGTTTTCAAAACTGGATTTGCTTTGCCAAAAGTAAACACCGCCTACAACCAAAGCCAGTGCGGCTATCCCCAATATCCATTTTGGGAAACCTTGTTTTTCAGTGTCTTTGTAGCTTAAGCCGGCATTGGCACTGCGTGTTACCGCGTATACATGGTCTTCAAGTTGCGGAGTAATGGAGAGCAAATGTTTGGCGATGGTTTGTTCGTCGATTTTCAGAAATCGTGCATATGAACGCAGATAGCCTGAAACAAAGACTAAACCGGGAAAGCCTGAATATTCGCCTTTTTCCAAAGCATCAATTTGTTCGGCAGACAGTTTCAACCGTGAAGCAACATCTTGAATATCGATTTTGGTATCAGTTCTGTGTTTGCGTAATTCATCCCCCAATGTTTTGGCGGCTTGTGTGTCGTAGTTGATTTTATCGTTATTTTCCATTTAGTGGCCTGTTGTGACAGTTTGTAGTTCGTCTGAATAGGGGAAGTTTGCCCTAAGTTGGGCTTCGTATTCGTATGCGGCGTGTTTATTGCCCAAGGCAGTGGCCAAGCGCCAGCCTAAAAGTAAATCGTCAGCCTGCAGGACATCGACTTTACTTTGGTATTGGCGGAAATAATAGTCGGCATCGTTCAGATTGCCTGCCATCATTTTGGTTCGGGCAAGCTCTTTGAAAGCAGGGAAGAATTGTGGATTGGCCGCCAAAGACCTTTCCAAATAGGCTTGAGCCAAAGAGTATTGGCCTAACCTTGCGCTGCAAATGCCTTTATTCATATTGGCAATAAAGGGGCTCGGGTAGGTCGGGTCGGCCAGTGCCTTATCAAAATAAGCCAAAGATTCGGCTGGTGCATTCATTTGATTGCACAAAAACCAACCGTAGTTGTTGTTGACTTCTGCGCTATCAGGTTTTAAAGACAATGCTTTAAGAAAGCTTTCTTGAGCTTTATCTTTGACCTTCAAATACTGATAAATCTCAGCGCGTACCAACCAAGCAAGGTCATTTTTTGAATTGGACTTAAGCGCCTCTTCGATACTTTCAGTAGCTTGGCGATAGTTTTGGCCGCGCATATATTCTACAGCCAGTTGGGTTTTGATATTAGAAACTTGAATGGCACGTTCTTTAGGGCTTGAGCCGGAAGAGGAAGCGCAGGCTGAAAGAGTCAGTGCGGTAATTAAAGCGAATCCGAACTTGATTTTCATAATTAACCTTATTGTTCGACCAAAATCTGTTGCCATTTTTGTTGGCGGCGTGTTTTATCTTGTACTTGTCCGGCCAATTGTCCGCAAGCGGCATCGATATCGTCGCCGCGAGTTTTGCGGACAGTAACGACAAAGCCGGCTTGTTGCAGAATATCGCGGAAGACACGGATATTTTCGTTGGTAGAACGTTCGTAGCCGGAATTTGGGAAAGGATTGAACGGAATCAGATTGAATTTGCAGGGTACGTCTTTAACTAATTCAATCAATTCACGCGCATGTTGTGCTTTATCGTTGATGCCATCGAGCATAACGTATTCAAAAGTAATAAAGTCGCGGGGGGCTTTGACTAGATAACGTTGACAAGCCGCCATCAATTCTTTGAGCGGGTATTTTTTGTTGAGTGGAACAATCTGATCGCGAACTTCATCGTTGGATGCGTGTAAAGATACAGCCAAAGCAACAGGCATTGCATCACGCAGTCTATCCATTTGTGGAACCATGCCCGAAGTGGAAACAGTCACGCGGCGGCGGCTCAAGCCGTAGCCGTGATCATCCAGCATAATGCTCAAAGCGGTAACAACATTGTCAAAGTTTGCCATGGGTTCGCCCATGCCCATCATCACTACGTTGGAGATAACGCGTTCGTTTTTAGGGGTAACGCCCATGGCTTTATTGGCCCACCAAAGCTGACCGATAATTTCAGCTGCAGTCAGGTTGCGGTTGAAACCTTGTCGTCCGGTAGAGCAGAAGGTGCATTCCAATGCGCAACCTACTTGGGAAGAGATGCACAAAGTACCGCGTTCGGCTTCGGGAATAAAGACGGTTTCTACACCGTTGCCCGTGCCGACATCCAGCAACCATTTGCGTGTACCGTCAGTAGATTCTTGTGCCATCATTAATTTAGGCACTTCGATTGTGGCTTGTTCATTCAGCTTGGCGCGTAATGATTTGGCCAAATCAGTCATTTCTTCAAAGTTTTGTGCACCGGCTTGATGCATCCAACGCATTACCTGCTTGGCGCGGAAAGGTTTTTCACCCATTTCGGCAAAGTGTTGCGTCAGTCCGTTTAAATCGTAATTCAGTAGATTGGTTTTCATGTATTTTTATGTTTCTCAGTAAAGCTTTTAAAGCAAAGGGGCTTATTGGGCAGCTTTGCTTTAAAAGCCTTTGGGTTTTCAGACGGCCTTTAATTTGTAGGACATACAAAGCAGTTTTGCCGTCCGATATAAACCGGACGGCCGTAAAGCGGCTACAGGCTTTTACTCTTAGCGTGGGCAGATTTCGCTTTGGCTGAAGAAGTAAGCAATTTCAATCGCAGCATTTTCAACGCTGTCAGAACCATGTACGGCATTAACACTGACAGATTCTGCAAAGTCGGCACGGATTGTGCCAGGAGCTGCATCGGCTGGATTGGTTGCGCCCATCAATTCGCGATTTTTGGCAACGGCGTTTTCACCTTCCAATACTTGAATCATGACAGGATTGCGAGTCATGAATTTAACCAAGTCTTCATAAAAAGGGCGGTCTTTGTGTACGGCATAAAACTCTTTTGCTTCACGCTCAGAGAGATGTTTCATTTTCGCCGCAATAATGCGCAAGCCGTTTTCTTCAAAGCGGCTGTAAATCTTGCCGATGACGTTTTTTTCTACTGCATCGGGTTTGATGATGGAAATCGTACGTTCGATGGCCATGTTATGTCCTTGTTTTTATTGGTAGGTAAGTTGTCGCAGCCAAGAGGCGAGGGAAGTGTATTCTACCAAATTTCGCCCCTTTTTGGGAAAGGCATTATTTGCTTAAAGTTAGGTGTGGTTGTTCCAAATAGACTTCGGATTGCATTTCGATCATACGGCTGGCTGTACGGGTAAATTCTTCGGCGAAATCGCCTTCAACGTAAATATCGTTTACGCCAACTGCGCTGGTGGCGCACAATTTCACACGGAAATCATATAAAACGTCAATTAACCATGTCAGACGGCGTGCTTCCGCTTTTTCTTGAGGGGTTAGGCGTTCTAATCCTGAAAGGAAAACCATCTCGTAATGTTCAGCCAAGTACAGATAGTCAGCTTGTGAGCGTGGACCGAAACATAATGCGCGGAAATCAAACCAGATGGCGCGTTCTGACTGGGCTTTATGAGGAATTTCTCGTCCATGAATAATGCTGATGCCTGGGTTTAATTCAGAGATTCCGCTCATTTCTTTAAATAAAGCAGCCAGTTTTTGTTCGTTCTCTTCATTATTGGGGACAAAGAAAATTTCGGCAGGACGCAGTGTACGCAAGCGGTAATCTTCGCCGCCATCCACATTTAAAACGGTCAGGTTGGACTCGATAAGGGCGATGGTTGGCAGAAAACTGCTGCGGTTTTGGCCTTGAGGATAGAGTTCGGATGGGGCGTAGTTGGAAGTGGCTACCAAGACTACACCTTCACTCAACAGGTTTTCCAGTAAACGGCCCAAAATCATGGCATCAGCAATATCGCTGACGTGAAACTCGTCAAAGCATAATACACGTGTTTCTTTGGCAATTTCTGTTGCAACGGCTTTTAAGGGATTGGCTTCGCTTTTCAGGACTTTAAGGCGTTGATGGATTTCGGCCATGAAGGCATGGAAATGCACGCGACGCTTACGACGATAAGGGAGGCAGCCGAAAAAAGCATCCATCAAAAAGCTTTTACCGCGTCCTACGCCGCCATAAAAATAGAGTCCTTTAGGTACTTGGGGGGAGCGCAAGCTACGGCCGAGAAAACGGTTGCGTTTGCGTTTGAACATCATCAGCTCGGTCCACAAACGATCCAAATATTCAATGGCTCGCGCTTGGGCTTCGTCGCGGATGAAGTTGGGTTGCTCGGCTGCAGCTTGATACCAAGTCAATGGACTGTGGTTTTCAAATGGAGGTGGTGTGAATAGTTGGTCTCTATTGCTCATGTGTAACCTTTATTATGCTTTGCTGGCGATAGTTGAAACATCATCCGCAATAGTTTAGACGGTAGTTGGAATGATGTTTTCATTACAGAATAGTCGGTCTATTATAAATGATTTCAGACGGCCTGCGTTTTTTGCAAAAGCATTGTAGTAAATATAGTTGAAATAGTGTGTGATTAAGGTATGCGTGAAAAGATCTGGCTTTGAATTTCTTGTGAAAACAAAAAAAACGCCGCATTTCTGCGGCGTTTTGCTACTAAGTATTAATGAGCACTTTCTTGCAATGCCAAGTCTACACGCTCACGCAACTCTTTACCCGGTTTGAAGTGAGGAACATGCTTTTCAGGCACTTCCACGCGTTCACCGGTTTTCGGGTTGCGCCCGATACGGGCAGGGCGGTGGTTCAAGTCGAAGCTGCCGAAGCCGCGGATTTCGATACGTTGTCCACGAGCCAGTGAGCGGGTCATGGTATCAACCAAGACTTTTACACTGTATTCAACATCTTTAGCCAGCAGTTGGTTGCCATTTTTTTCGGCAAACACTTCTGCGAGGCGAACCATCAATTCAGACTTCGTCATGTCTGCAACCTTATTCTTGGTCGCCGGACAGTTTGGCTTTCAGCAAGTCTCCCAGGCTGGTAGTACCGGCATTGGCAGTTGCAGCGGCGTTAACTGAATTCAGCGCTTCGCGGTTTTCTTTAGCATCTTTCGCTTTAACAGACAGACGGATGCTGCGGTTTTTGCGGTCAACGGTAACGATAACGGCTTCAACTTCGTCGCCTTCTTTCAGTTTGGTAGTCAAGTCTTCAACGCGGTCAGCGGCGAATTCAGAAGCAGGCAGGTAGCCTTCAACTTCTTCAGACAGAGCAACTACGGCACCTTTGGCGTCAACAGATTTCACAGAACCTTTAACCAAAGAACCTTTGTCGTTTACGCTGATGAAGTTGCCGAACGGATCACCTTCCAGTTGTTTGATACCCAAAGAGATGCGTTCTTTTTCAACGTCGATGGCCAATACAACGGCTTCAACTTCTTCGCCTTTTTTGTATTTGCGTACAGCCTCTTCGCCGGCCTCAGTCCAAGACAGGTCAGACAAGTGAACCAGACCGTCGATGCCGCCAGGCAGACCTACGAATACGCCGAAGTCAGTGATAGATTTAACTGCGCCGGAGATTTTGTCGCCTTTGTTGTGGTTGGCGGCAAATTCTTCCCAAGGATTAGCTTGGCATTGTTTCATACCCAAAGAGATACGGCGGCGGTCTTCGTCGATTTCCAGGATCATTACTTCAACTTCGTCACCCAGTTGAACAACTTTGCTTGGGTGTACGTTTTTGTTGGTCCAATCCATTTCGGAAACGTGTACCAAACCTTCGATGCCTTGTTCGATTTCAACGAACGCACCATAGTCGGTCAGGTTGGATACTTTACCGAACAGGCGGGTACCTTGTGGGTAACGACGGGTCAGGCCGCTCCAAGGATCTTCGCCCAGTTGTTTCATACCCAGGGAAACGCGTTGTTTGTCTTGGTCGAATTTCAGGACTTTAGCTTCTACTTCTTGGCCAACTTCCAAAACTTCGCTTGGGTGTTTCACACGGCGCCATGCCAAGTCGGTGATGTGCAACAGACCGTCGATGCCGCCCAAGTCAACGAATGCACCGTAATCGGTGATGTTTTTAACGATACCTTTGATAACTGAACCTTCTTGCAGATTTTCCAGCAAGGCTTTGCGTTCTTCGCCCAAAGTAGCTTCCAGAACAGCGCGGCGAGACACAACAACGTTGTTGCGTTTTTTGTCCAGTTTGATCACTTTGAATTCAATTTCTTTGCCTTCGAAGTGAGAAGTGTCTTTTACAGGACGTACGTCAACCAAAGAACCCGGCAGGAATGCGCGGATGCTGTTGATCATAACAGTCAGACCACCTTTGACTTTGCCATTGATAACGCCGGACAGGATGTCGCCGTTTTCCATAGCTTCTTCCAAAGCGATCCAGTCGGCAGCGCGTTTGGCTTTTTCGCGGGACAGTTTGGTTTCGCCGAAGCCGTTTTCAACAGATTCGATGGTAACGGTAACGAAATCGCCAACTTTAACTTCAATCTCGCCCTGAGCGTTTTTGAATTCAGCAACATCAATCAGAGATTCTGATTTCAGACCTGCGTTAACGGTAACGAAGTTTTGATCGATGCCGACTACTTCGGCAGTAATCACTTCACCTGGGTTCATCTCTTGCAGGGTAAAGCTTTCTTCCAGCAGCTGGGCAAAATTTTCCATAGTCATATATACTCTTTTCGGTACACCGCCAAGGGGTGCGGGTTAGGTTTGAAATGACCTGCCGTCCTTGGCACGGCAGGTTGGGAAATGTTTTCAGACGGCCTTGTTATAGGGTTAACAGGCCGTCTGAAATGAAAACTTCGCGATTATACTCCAAATTTTAAACTTTATGATACCAATCAAGCACTTTTTTTACAGCTTCTTCGATAGAAAGGTTATCGGTATCTAAAAGCAGGGCGTCGGGCAGCTGTTTCAACGGAGCAACAGGGCGGCGGCGGTCTGCTTCGTCGCGTGCTTCAATGTCCGACAAAATACGCTCAAATGCAACCCCTTCGCATGGGATACCGAGTTGTTTGGCACGACGTTGGGCGCGGACATTGGCACTTGCGGTCAGGAAAATTTTTAATGCGGCATCAGGGAAAATAACCGAGCCGATATCACGACCGTCGGCGACCAAACCTTTTTCGGTTAAGAAGTCGCGTTGGCGCTGCAAAAGGGCAGTACGCACTTTAGGCAACTGCGCGACGGCAGATGCGCCCATACCGATCGCTTCGGTACGGATTTGCTCGGATACATCATCGCCGTTTAATAATACGACGCCGCCTTCAAATTGTGCGGGCAAAGTTTCTGCTAATGTGCTGACGGCATCTTCATCTGTCCAGGCAACATTTTGTTTTTGTGTGTAAAGAGCGGTCAGGCGGTAAAGTGCACCGGAGTCGAGGTAAAGAAAACCCAAGGCTTCGGCTACGCGTGAGGCAACCGTCCCTTTGCCGGATGCGCTGGGGCCGTCGATGGCGATGACTTTTTGCTTGAGGCTCATGTGTTCTCCTGAATGCGATAGGTATTTGAATTAACCGTTTATTATACGTTGCTTTGGCCGTCTGAAAACGAAAATTTTTGTGGGATTTAGATTTGAGGGGAAAGCGGCTCGGCCTTATCGGGTATAATGGCCAAAATCATCATTTAGCCGCTTTGTCTGATTGTTCGGGCCGTCTGAAACAACGGGTCGGGAACGGTCTTAGAATTTAGAAACATTATGTTACAAACCGATAATCTTACTTCTGCACAACCTCAGCGCATTATCACTGCTCAAAATATTTCCGCTCAGGAAGAATTGCTTGAACGTGCTTTACGTCCGAAAACTTTAGACGACTATATCGGGCAGGATAAAGCAAAAGAGCAGTTGGCTATTTTTATTCAGGCGGCGAAAAAACGTGGCGAAGCGCTTGACCACACTTTGCTGTTTGGCCCTCCGGGTTTGGGTAAAACTACTTTGGCGCATATTATCGCTAAAGAGTTGGGCGTTAATTTGCGCCAAACCAGCGGCCCGGTTTTGGAACGTGCCGGCGACCTTGCAGCCTTGTTGACCAACCTCGAGCCGCATGATGTGCTGTTTATCGATGAAATCCACCGCTTAAGCCCCGTGGTTGAAGAAATCCTTTATCCTGCGCTTGAAGATTATCAGTTGGACATCATGATAGGCGAGGGGCCGGCCGCGCGTTCGGTCAAAATCGATTTGCCGCCGTTTACATTGGTGGGCGCGACGACCCGTGCCGGTATGCTGACCAATCCTTTGCGCGACCGTTTCGGTATCGTGTCCCGATTGGAGTTTTATCAGAATAAAGATTTGGCGACTATTGTTGCCCGTTCTGCACAATTGTTGCAGCTGGATATGGGCGACGAGGGCGCTATGGAAGTGGCCAAGCGCAGCCGCGGTACGCCGCGTATTGCCAACCGCCTTTTGCGACGTGTACGCGATTATGCCGATGTGAAAAACAACGGCGTCATTGATGCGGAAATTGCCGATGCGGCTTTGAGTATGCTGGATGTGGATGGGCAAGGTTTGGATGTGATGGACAGGAAATTCCTTGAGGCGATTCTGCATAAATTCAGCGGCGGTCCTGTCGGTTTGGAAAACGTGGCTGCTGCGATTGGCGAATCGACCGATACCATCGAAGATGTGATTGAACCTTATCTGATTCAGCAGGGCTTTTTGCAGCGTACACCGCGCGGACGCGTAGCAACTGAACGAGCCTATCTGCATTTCGGCTTAAAGGTTCAAGAATAATAATGAAGGCCGTCTGAAAACTGCTTTCAGACGGCCTGATACTTTCAATTTCATATGATTGTCGGCAAATATCTGCCGATAATCGGTTAAAATGTCCCTCTTTTCTTTTTTGAAGTTTCCCCATGAATATCTTATCCGTAGAAAATGCTTCTTTTGCCGTCGGCCACGTCGCCTTGCTCGACAAAACTTCTTTTCAACTCGACAGCGGCGAGAAAATCGGTTTAATCGGCCGCAACGGTGCGGGTAAGTCTTCGTTTTTAAAAATCCTTGCAGGCGTACAAAAGCTTGACGATGGGCAGATTATTGTTCAAAACAATCTCAAAATCGTTTATGTACCGCAGGAATCCTTTTTTGATAAGGACGCAACCGTATTTGATACTGTTGCCGAAGGTTTGGGCGAAATTCGTGATTTATTGCGCCGTTATCATCATGTCAGCCATGAGTTGGAAAATGGTTCGAGTGAGGCTTTGTTGAAAGAGCTCAACGAATTGCAACTTGAAATCGAAGCGAAGGACGGCTGGAAGCTGGATGCGGCAGTCAAGCAGACTTTGGGGGAACTGGGTTTGCCGGAAAACGAAAAAATCGGCAACCTTTCTGGCGGTCAGAAAAAGCGTGTCGCCTTGGCACAGGCTTGGGTGCAAAAGCCCGACGTATTGCTGCTGGACGAGCCGACCAACCATTTGGATATCGACGCGATTATCTGGCTGGAAAACCTGCTCAAAGCGTTTGAAGGCAGCTTGGTCGTGATTACCCACGACCGTCGTTTTTTGGATAATATCGCCACGCGCATCGTTGAACTCGACCGCGGCATTCTGCGCTCCTATCCTGGCTCGTTCTCCAAATACAGCGAGAAAAAAGCGCAAGAGTTGGCAGTCGAGGCGGAACATAACCGCCTCTTCGACAAATTCCACGCACAGGAAGAAGCATGGATACGCAAAGGCATCGAAGCGCGCCGTACCCGTAACGAAGGCCGCGTGCGCCGTTTGGAAGAGCTGCGCCGCCAGCGCGCCGAACGCCGCAACGTACAAGGGCAGGTTAACTTTAAGCTCGACAGCGGCGAAAAAAGCGGCAAAATCATCGCCGAATTGGAACATGCTTCGTTTGCCTATGGTGACAAAGTCATCATGGACAAATTCTCCGCTATCTTGCAGCGCGGCGACAAAATCGGCTTAATCGGTCCAAACGGTATCGGTAAAACCACCTTCCTTAAGCTGATTTTGGGCGAATTGCAGCCGACCTACGGCAGAATCCGCATCGGCAGTAAACAGGAAGTTGCTTATTTTGACCAATTCCGTAGCGCGTTGAATGAAAACGACACTGTGTTTTACACGCTGGGACAGGGCAACGATTACGTTGAAGTCGGTGGTAAGAAAAAGCATGTGATGAGCTATTTGGAAGATTTCCTGTTCCATCCAGCCCGCGCACAAAGTCCCGTTTCATCACTCTCCGGCGGCGAACGCAACCGTCTCTTGCTGGCAAAACTCTTTACCCGTCCCGCCAATATTTTGGTCTTGGACGAACCGACCAACGACTTGGACATCGATACCCAAGAGCTGCTCGAAGACCTGCTGCGCGATTACCAAGGTACGGTATTCCTCGTCTCGCACGACCGTATGTTCCTTGATAACGTGATTACCCAAAGCATTGTTTTCGAAGGACAAGGCCGTCTGAAAGAATACATCGGCGGCTATCAGGACTATATCGACGCAAAATCGCGGGAAGATAAAATTCAGACGGCCTCTGCACCTAAAGCGGCTGCTGAGCCTGAGAAAGTTAAACCCAAAGCCAACCGCACGGTCAAACTTTCCTATAAAGAACAGCGCGAACTCGATGCCCTGCCTGACGAAATCGCCGCTTTGGAAACCGAGCAGGCTGAAATCAATACCCAGCTTTCCGATCCTGAAATTTTCAAAGATTACGAAAAAGCAGGCGCATTGCAAAGCAGGGCTGAAGAAATCGAGATGTCGCTTTTGGAAAAGCTGGAACGCTGGGAATGGCTGGAAGCGAAACAAAATGGAGAAGCGGTTTAAATTAGGAATTTTGTCCCAAAGTAGGGCAGATATTTTTCTAAATCATGCTGTCTGAACCCCGAATATTCAAAAACAAGGTCTACAACCAACATGAAAAAAGTCGAGAAAAACGTATTGGTGCTGCATAGCGCTAAGGAAATGTTTGAGCTGGTGGACAAAGTTGAGGACTATCCAAAATTTTTGCCGTGGTACAGCAAGACCGAAGTCATCGAACGCAAAGGCAACGAACTAAAAGCGCGCCTGTTTATGGACTATATGCGCGTCAAGCAGTCGTTTGCGACGCACAACCACAATATCCCAGGGCAGGAAATCCGCATGGATTTGCTCGAAGGGCCGTTTAAAACCCTGAGCGGCACTTGGAAATTTATCGACTTGGGCGATGATATGTGCAAAGTCGAATTCAGATTAGAATACGATTTCTCCAATGCCGTACTCTCTGCCATGATTTCCCCAGTGTTCGGCCATCTGGCCGGTACACTGGTAGATGCTTTTATTAAAGAGGCCGACCGCCGCTATGCTTGAGATTGAAATTGTTTACGGACTGGCCGATAGGCAAGTGTTGAGGAACATGACTGTTGCCGAAGGTACAACCGTGCGCGAAGCTGCCCTGCAAAGCGGTTTGGAGGTGGAGTTCCCAGAGTTGGATTTACAGCAAGCGCCTTTGGGTATTTTCGGCAAGGCCGTGAAAGACGAGACGGTGTTGCGCGATGGCGATCGGATTGAGGTTTATCGTCCATTATTGATTGATCCGAAAGAAGCGCGACGTAAACGCGCCGGGCAAGAATAAATCAAAGGCCGTCTGAAACTTTTTCAGACGGCCTGTCAAACTGAAAGAACAGTAATGAGCTTGAAAATTAAATTAATCGTCGGTTTGGGTAATCCAGGCCAAGAATACGAACAAACGCGCCACAATGTCGGCTTTTGGCTGTTGGACGAACTGGCGTGGAAATGGAAAGTCAATTTTAAAGACGAAAAGAAATTTTACGGCGAAGTAGCGCGCGCCACTACGCCTGATGGCGATGTTTGGCTGCTCAAACCCATGATCTTTATGAACCGATCCGGTCAGGCCGTTGCCGCTTTGGCTCAGTTTTACAAAATCAAGCCGGAGGAAATCTTGGTGGTTCATGACGAGCTGGATATTCCATGCGGCCGTATCAAATTCAAACTTGGCGGCGGTAACGGCGGACACAATGGCCTCAAAGACATTCAGGCTCGCTTGGGTACGCCCAATTTCTACCGCCTGCGCTTGGGTATTGATCATCCTGGTGACCGTAATCTGGTTGTCGGTTATGTGTTGAATAAACCCTCGGCGGAACACAGACAGCAAATTGATGACGCCATCGCTAAATCCCTGCAAGGATTGCCGGCCGTGTTGAATGGCGAATGGGAAGAGGCAATGCGTTTTTTACACAGTAAGTAGCGTACCAAAACCAAACGGGCAGCCTTGCACATCATGTTCAGACGGCCTGAAAACAAGCAGTGCGATCTGACTAGCGATAAATCAATTAAAGAAACAGTAAATATGAATGAACTGACCAACCTTATGCAGACCGAGGCCCCAGGCATTGTTGGCGAAACATTAGACTTCTGCCTTTACGAATGCAGTATTGAAGATGCCCCGGATGCCGAAGAAGTGGCACAATGGCGTGATATTTTGAAGGCACGGGGTGGAAAATTTGTCCGCTTGGCAGATATCTGCCAAATATGGTTGGATGAAGAGGCCGACAAATGAAAGCCTTGCCGTTAAACAAATTTACTGCCGCTGCCTTTATCTGGTTTGCCGCCGCCATTTATGCCTTACTTTTCAAAGAGGGCGGCAATAGTGCTCCACCATTTCCCCATTTTGATAAAGTCGGCCATTTCGGGCTGTTTTTCGGTCAGGCATGGCTGTGCGCAAAAATATTTATTCAAGACAATAGGACTATTCCCTATAAAGGCATTCTGTTTGCCGCTTTATTGTTTGCCATAGGAAGCGAGCTGGCTCAGGCATTTCTGACTGCTACGCGCCAAGGTTCGATCGCGGACGGCATTGCCGATATGGCAGGTACGGCTGCGGCACTGTGGTTTGCAGAAAAAGTAAAAGCAGCAAAAAGTTAGATATATTTAAAGAAGTTAAAAGGCCGTCTGAAATCCTGAGGAACAGGTTTCAGACGGCCTTTTTTTTGCTTGTATTTGAGGCAATTATTGCTTCATGACAAGCATTCAAATATTAGAACGTTACGCGTACACCGGCAGATACTTCGTGAGTATGAATTTTTGTCTCATCAAATTTGCCCCAGTAGTTGTAGCGGTAGCCAGCGTCCAAAGCAACGTTAGGAGTTACTTCGTAGCTTACGCCAGCCATTGCACCAATACCGGTTTTAGTTTCTTTACGTTCATAATATGAATTAGCTGTCTCAACTTTTGTTGAAGCGTGATTAACAGCCACACGAACACCTACATAAGGTTTTACAGGAGCTTGCAGATCAAAGTCATAAATAGCAGAAACGCCGGCACTGTGGTACTTGGCTTCCGAATCAACCAAGGAGGTGTTGATTTTTTTAGATTTATAATGTGTGTAATCAGCAGCAACACGGAAATCGCCGAAATCGTAACCGGCAGTGATGCGTGGGCTAAAGCCTTTAACTGATGCGTCTCCCTTTACAGTAGCATGACCAGCATCAGCTTGAACATAAAAACCTTTGGTTGCATCAGCCAATGCAAATGTAGGCAGGGAAAGAGCAATCAGTGTTACCAGAACTTTTTTCATTGTTTTGTCCTTAATGTAGGATTAGGAGTAGTGGATAATCGCTGGGGTTGGTCGTTCCCAACAATTATTCTGATTGTATTTTCTTGTCGTAAATTAAGCAAATCTAAAAATGTTTCAACTGTTGTAAAAAAGCACTTATAAAAAACACTGTAACAAGTCGTTTAAGAACAAACGGCCTTGTTCGGTCGGGCGGAATACGGTCGGGTTTGATTCAAGCAGGCCTTTTTGTCTGGCGGTTTCGATTTGAGCCATGATTTTTGCAGTGGGTACGCCGGTACGTTCCTGCAACATTGCGGCAGGTACGCCGTCGGTCAGGCGTAGGGCGTTCATCATGAATTCGAATGGAAGGTCTTCGGCAGCAACGATTTTGCGCTCAACTGCTTCATGCGGATTACTCTGCATAGCCGCAAGATAGTCGTTGGGATGACGGCGGCGGACAGTTCGCTCGATATGGTCGGGATAGGAGATTTTGCCGTGTGCGCCCGCACCTATACCCAAGTAATCGCCGAACTGCCAATAGTTCAAATTATGGCGGCACTGCATACCAGGTTTTGCAAAAGCCGATGTTTCGTAGTGAATAAAGCCTGCGCCTTCCAATTCTCCGTGTACGGCATCTTCAATATCCAACGCCGCTTCATCTTGCGGCAATCCTTTGGGCGGTGTATGACCGAAAGGCGTGTTCGGTTCCATTGTCAGATGATATGCGCTGATATGCGATACGCCTGTTGCGATAGCGGTTTGCACATCGTTTAAGGCCGTCTGAACGGTTTGGTTTGGCAGGGCATACATCAAATCAATATTAACTTTGTCAAATAATTTCAATGCAGTATCAATGGCTATCAGGGCTTCTTTGCTGTTGTGAACGCGTCCCAATCGAGCAAGCATATCGTCATTAAAACTTTGTACGCCGATAGACAGGCGCGTAATACCTGCGTCTTTAAATCCTTGAAACTTCTCAATTTCAAATGTACCCGGGTTTGCTTCCAAAGTAATTTCCGCTTCGGGTTGCAAGCGCAACAGCGAACGCACGCCGCTTAACAAGCGGTCAATCGATTCCGCTTGAAACAGGCTGGGTGTACCGCCGCCGAAGAATATGGTTTCTACCGCTCTGCCCCAAATATTGGGCAATTCAAACTGCAAGTCGGTTAGTAGGGCATCGATATAGGCTTCTTCCGGAAGGCCGTTTTTCAGGCTGTGGGAATTAAAGTCGCAATATGGGCATTTTTTGATGCACCACGGGATGTGGATATAGAGTGATAAAGGAGGCAGGGCGGTTAGCTGGCCGGGGCGTTGGAAAGTAATTTGGGTCATGGTATGTATTGAGGCTCAAGGCCGTCTGAAATTTTTAGGCTGTTATTTTAACTGAAATGTCGGCGGGGAAAGTAATCAGTAGGAAATATGCGAAGTCTAAGCGCTCAAAAAAGCTTCAATTTCTTCTTCTGATAATTTGGAATTGCAGACAAATTTTATTTTGCCTTGTGAGATGTTGAGTAATGCGGGAACAGTTTTGATGCCGTGTTGTTCACGAAAAGTTTTTAAAGCTGCTTTGTTGCTGCTGTCTGTAAAGCGGATGGTAAGCTGCTTGTTTAAGGAAACGGTAGACAGTTTTGCAACAAAACGGCGACAGTATGAACAGCTTGGTTTGCCTAAAAAGACGGTAGCAGTTTCTTGACTGTCAATAAGTTGAAGAAGTTCGTCAGGTGTGGTTGGGATGAAGGCAGCGACGTGTTTTGCAAAGGCTGCCAATTCTTCAGGAGTAGGTTTGGGCATGGGAATAAATGTGAGGTAGGCCGTCTGAAGGCTTCAGACGGCCTGTTACCAATTTATAAGGACTTGATTTTTCTTAATAGTTCGCGCAATGCTTGGGCACGGTGGCTTTCGGCATTTTTGATTTCAGGGTCAAGCTCGGCGGCGGTGCAACCATGTTCGGCCAGATAGAAATGCGGGTCGTAGCCGAAGCCGTTTGTACCGGCTGCTTCTGCCTGCCATTGTCCGCGCCAGATGCCTTCGGCGATGATGGGTTGCGGGTCGTTTTCATGACGGACAAGGACGAGGACGCAGACGTAGTAACAGCTTTTATCGTCTTTATCGGCCAGATCGGCAGACAGTTTGGCGTTGTTTGCGGCATCGGATTTGGGGTTTTCACCTGCATAACGTGCGGAGAAAATGCCGGGTGCGCCGTTTAAGGCGTTGGTGCAGATGCCGGAATCGTCGGCAAGTGCCGGTAAGCCGCTGTATTTGGCGGCATGACGTGCTTTAGCCAGGGCATTTTCAACAAAGGTATGGTACGGCTCGGGACATTCGGGCGTATTGAACTGCGATTGTGGCAGGACTTCGATGTTTAAGTCGGCAAAGAGGCGGGAAAATTCGTTGAGTTTGCCTGTGTTGCCACTGGCAAGGACGATTTTTTCAAACATGGTTTTTCCTTAATGGGTTTCGGTTTGCTGCATACGAGCCATTTGTGCGCGTGCTTTGTGGCGGATGTAAAGGGCAAGGCTGCCGATTTGGGCAAAAACGGCGGCAAAGGCAAACAGAAAGGCGGCAACGGCAAATTGTTTGCTGTGAATGCTCAGAAGATAAGCGCCCAACAGAATCAGTACGATAAACATCAGGGTAAACAGGGCGGTCAGGAGCAGATAGGCTTTTTGTCGGGTCATGGCAGCTTGGGGGAGGGGGAAAAATGTTCTGATTATAACGTCAGATTGAGAATTTGAAACCATGCCGCATTCGTTAAAAAGGCCGTCTGAATATTTCAGACGGCCTTAAGTCGAATAACGGATTAACGCAATTCTGTGTGCAGGCGGCTCAACAATGTGGAGGCATCGCTGCCTTTGTATGGGCTGCCGTCTTTATTCAACAGATGGAGGCGTGCGCCATTGTTGATAGGCTCAACATAGACGATGATTTCAGGGTACGTTTTTGGCGCTTCTGCTTTGCCTTTGCCAAATACGCGTTTGAACAGACCCGGTTTTTTATTGGCAACTGCTTCGCCTTCAGTTGGCGCTTGTTGAACCAAGAAAGCGCGGCGTTCGGCATTTTGACCGATGACAGTCAGGCCGATGCGGTCGAGCGCAAGAGCGGTACGGCGCCAGTTACGGCCGTAATCGCCTGCCAGCAATAGAGTGCCGTTGTCCACACGCGCCAATTCAGAAGCATTGCTACGGGCGGCAACGCTTTGGGTCAGAGCTTGTTCGGCTTGCTGACTGTCAACGCCCAAGTATTGCATAAAGCGGGCGAGGAATGCGGCTTCGAGGTTAGGGTCGCTCTCGCTTGGCTGCCACATGGTGGTGTCTTTTTTACGGTCGGCATAAACTTCTTTCATGCCTTTGTGGGCGAAGAAGATGTCGGTCGAACCGTTTTTACCTTGTTCGATGCGGATGATGAATTTGTCGCGTTCGCTGGTAGAGTAGATACCGCCCAAGCCGACTTTATCCAACAGACGGCGCAGGCTGTCTTGAGGGATTTTGGCTCGGTTTTCAGCCCACTCGGTCTCCATTTGGCCGATGGCCGGTTCTTCAGATTTGATGTCGAAACCGTTTTCTTGCCAGAACACTTTCAGCAAAGGCCAAATTTCGCGAGGCGATTTACCATCGACAACCAACCAGCGTTGATTGCCGTCACGCTCAAGGCGTACGCCTTTAACGGATTTCAAAACTTCTGCATTGGCAGGTTGTTGTACGGCCTGAGTGCGGCGTTTGTTGAAGTCGCTGGCACGGACGGCGCCGCTGCCTGCCGGTAATTGATAGAGGTTGCCTTGGTCTGGGTTGTTCAAATCAGGTGGTACTTCCAGTTTGACCAAGCGGTGAGATTGACTTTGATAGTCGAGTTTGGGTTGTTCTTTTTTGCTGCCGGAACAGGCAGTCATGCTAATCAGGGCGAGGGCTACTACGATGGGTTTGATATAGGTCATCTTGTTTTCCTGTGGATGAAGTTCTTAACAGGGAGGCCGTCTGAAAAGGGTGTTTGGGATTCAGACGGCCTTATTTCCGGATCAGATTTGTCCTGATTTTTCCAGAGCGGCTCGGACTTTGGCTTGACCGGCTTCGGTCAGTGCTACCAAAGGCAGACGAACATGGGGTTCGCATTTGCCCAATAAGCTCAGGCCCCATTTAGGCGCGGCCGGACTGGGCTCGCAGAACATGGTGTTATAAATTGGGATAAGTTGCTCGTTTAGACGACGGGCGGTCGCAATATCGCCCTCAAGGGCGGCTCGGCACATATCGGCAAAGAGTTTCGGTGCAACGTTGGCTGCGACGGTTACCACGCCATGACCGCCACACAGCATGAAAGGCAGACCGGTAGGGTCGTCGCCGGATAAAACGGCAAAACCTTCAGGAACGCTGTTGATTAATTCAATGTTGTTGCCGATATTGCCGCTGGCTTCTTTCACGCCGACAATATTCGGAATTTCGGCCAAGCGCAAAATAGTGTCGTTGCTCATGCTGACGACGGTGCGGCCGGGAACATTATAAATAATCATCGGAATCGAAGTGGCTTCGGCGATGGCTTTGAAATGTTGGTAAATGCCTTCTTGCGAAGGTTTGTTGTAGTAGGGAACAACAGATAAGGTGTAGTCCGCACCGGCTTGCTCGGCGGCTTTGGAAAGGGCGATGGCTTCGACAGTATTGTTGGCGCCTGTGCCGGCGATAACGGGAATGCGCTTGTTGACGTGTTTGACAGTGGCTTCAATAACGGCCAAATGTTCTTCGACAGGCAGGGTGGCTGACTCGCCGGTAGTGCCGACTGCGACGATGCCGTCGGTGCCATTTTCAATGTGCCAGTCGATTAAGTCATGAAGTTGTTCGTAGTTGATGCTGCCGTCTTGATTCATCGGAGTAATCAGGGCAACCAGACTGCCTTTTAACATACGGAAACCTTTAATTTTATGGTGTGGGTGAATTATGCAGTGGATTGTAGCTTACTTTGTTGTTTGTGTGAAACATATCCGCTATGAGGCTTTGCCGTTTAATGGTGACTTGTCATTATCTTAATGAATAATACATTTTTAAATCATTGGTTTGTTTGTTTTGAGATGGAAAAATGATGTCAAGAATTAAAATGTGTTAAGGCGGTTTGAGGCCGTCTGAAAACAGTTGGGCGGAACTTTCAGACGGCCTGATGGTTTTGAATTTGCTGATACATTTCAAATTGGTTAAAATACGCATCTTAATATTTTTTAACGATTCTTGAGAGAAGGTTCAACATGGCCGGAATGACTGAAAAACAGGCGGAATCGCTTGATTTGGTTTATGGTTTGGAAGACAAGCCGCCGTTTGGGAATGCGTTGTTGAGTGCGGTTACGCACCTTCTGGCGATTTTTGTTCCGATGATTACTCCGGCATTGATTGTCGGCGGGGCGTTGGAGCTGCCGGTTGAAATGACGGCTTATTTGGTGTCGATGGCGATGGTGGCTTCCGGCGTCGGCACTTATTTGCAGGTCAACCGTTTTGGGCCGGTTGGTTCGGGTATGTTGTCGATTCAGTCGGTCAACTTCTCTTTTGTTACCGTGATGATTGCACTAGGTACCGGCATGAAAGAGGGCGGATTGACTGAAGATGTGATGATTTCAACGCTTTTGGGCGTGTCCTTTGTCGGCGCGTTTTTGGTGTGCTTCTCCGCTTGGCTTTTGCCTTATTTGAAAAAAGTGATTACGCCGACTGTAAGCGGCGTGGTCGTCATGTTGATCGGCTTGAGCTTGGTTCATGTCGGCATTACCGATTTCGGCGGCGGCTTCGGTGCGAAAGCAGACGGCACGTTCGGCTCGATGGAAAACTTGGGTTTGGCATCGCTGGTGTTGCTGATTGTATTGGTTTTCAACTGTTTGAAAAATCCATTGCTGCGCATGAGCGGCATCGCGGTGGGTTTGATTGTCGGTTATATTGTTGCGCTGTTTTTGGGTAAAGTAGATTTTTCCGCCCTGCAAAACCTGCCGCTGATTACCCTGCCTGTTCCGTTTAAATATGGCTTTGCATTTGATTGGCACGCGTTTATCGTTGCCGGTGCAATTTTCTTGTTGAGCGTATTTGAAGCAGTGGGTGATTTGACGGCGACTGCGATGGTCTCCGAGCAGCCGATTGAGGGTGAGGAATACACCAAACGCCTGCGCGGCGGCGTATTGGCAGATGGTTTGGTGTCTGTAATTGCGACGGCGTTAGGCTCTTTGCCTTTGACTACTTTTGCGCAAAATAACGGCGTGATTCAAATGACCGGCGTGGCTTCGCGTCATGTGGGCAAATATATTGCGGCGATTTTGGTATTGTTGGGCTTGTTCCCCGTTATCGGCCGTGCGTTTACCACGATTCCGAGTCCGGTTTTAGGTGGCGCGATGGTATTGATGTTTGGCCTGATTGCGATTGCCGGTGTGCGGATTTTGGTCAGCCACGGTATTCGCCGTCGTGAAGCGGTTATCGCGGCGACTTCTGTCGGTTTGGGTTTGGGCGTGGCGTTTGAGCCGGAAGTGTTCAAAAACCTGCCTGTATTGTTCCAAAACTCAATTTCTGCCGGCGGTATTATGGCGGTATTGTTGAACTTGGTTTTGCCAGAGGATAAAACCGATAAAGCGGTTAAGGTTGAAACCGATAGTTTGGATCACTAAGCAAGCTTTATTCAAAGGCCGTCTGAAGTTTCAGACGGCCTTTGGTTTTTCGGCTATAATATTGTTTTTATTTGTTATCCGAGTGGTTCGGATAGCCCTACCCGGAAAGGTTTTATATGACGGTTTATTCACTTTTTATCACTTGTCCTCGCGGTTTGGAAGCGCCTTTGACGCAGGAACTCGAAAGCATGGCATGTCAGGATATCCGCGCTGTTGACGGCGGTGTGGCATGTAAAGGCACGATGGAGCAGGTGTATCGCATCAACCTGCATTCGCGCGTTGCCAGCCGTGTTTTGCTGCGCTTGACTAAAGGCGGTTATCGTAATGAACACGATATCTACAAACTGGCACGAAATTTGCATTGGACAGGTTGGTTTAAGCTGGAGCAGACCTTCAAAGTCAAAGTCGAAGGCAAGCGCGCCAATGTGAAAAGCTTGGATTTTGTCGGTTTGAAAATCAAAGATGCCGTCTGCGATGCCTTCCGCGATATTTATGATGCGCGTCCGAGCGTGGGCAAAATCAACCCCGATATCCGCATTCATGCCTTTATCGATGAGCGCAACGTGGAAATCTTTATCGATACTTCCGGCGAAGCACTCTTCAAACGCGGCTATCGTCAGGATACCGGCGAAGCACCATTGAGAGAGAATTTGGCGGCAGGTTTGCTGCTTTTGGCAGGCTATGACGGTACGCAACCTTTCCAAGACCCGTTTTGCGGCAGCGGCACGATTGCTATTGAGGCTGCATGGATTGCGACACACCGTGCGCCGGGCTTGATGCGCCGTTTCGGTTTTGAAAAACTGCAAAACTTCGACAAAGAAAAATGGCAAGCGCTGCGCCGTGAGGCTGAAAAACAAATCAAACCGGCAGCTGCGCCAATTTCCGGCAGAGACAACGACCGTTATATGATCCGTGCCGCATTAGCCAATGCCCAAACCGCCGAAGTGGATAATTTCATTCGCTTTGACGTGCAAGATGCGCAAGCCGTACGGCCAAACGGCGAACACGGCATTATGATTTCCAATCCGCCTTATGGCGTGCGCCTTGCCGAAATTCAGGCTTTACAGGCGCTTTATCCGCAACTGGGTACATGGTTGAAACAGCATTACGCAGGCTGGTTGGTTGGGATGTTTACCGGCGATCGTGATATGCCGAAATTTATGCGCCTTTCTCCGAAGCGTAAGATTCCGCTGTTTAATGGTAACTTGGATTGCCGATTGTTTTTGATGGATATGGTTAAAGGCTCGAATCGGGGCTAAAACCTGAGATAGAGGCCGTCTGAAAGATGATTTCAGACGGCCTTTTTTGTTTTATTTAAATAGACTTTACTATAACGGAGTTTGCTTTTCTTTTTTTAATTACAGGCCGTCTGAATCGTGTTCAGACGGCCTTTTTATTGGTTTAAAACTGCTATTTATAGTAATAGGCAATCAGATAAATTATAAAAATCTATTAAACAGGAAAAATAAATTGTTAAATAAAAATACCATATCTAGTAGTCTTGTGTTTTAATGCACACCATATCTTGTGTTTTGTGGTATTGCAATGAGTGGTTTGAAATTTACAGTTGAGCAAATTGTCTGGCAGGAAGTGCCGGGCGAAGTGTCGCTGGCATTTCTGTTTTCAGGCTGCCCGCTGCGTTGCAAAGGTTGCCATAGTGCCGATACATGGAAAGAGGGCATCGGCACGGAATTGACCGAGGATTATTTAAAAGGCCGTCTGAAACGCTATCACGGATTGATTACATGCGTGTTGTTTATGGGCGGGGAATGGCAGCCGGAAGCCTTGCAGAAAATGCTGGCTATTGTTACGCAGGCGGGTTTGAAAGCCTGCTTGTACACCGGTTTGGAGCGTGAGGAGTTGGAGGCGGTTTCAGACGGCATCCTGCCTTATCTGACGTATCTGAAAACCGGCCGCTGGCAGATGGAACTGGGCGGCTTGGACAGCCCGACCACCAATCAGAAGTTTATTGATTTGCGTACGGACGAAGTGTTGAACCGCTTGTTTATCAAAGACAAACCTAAGCCTAAAGTTTTTCCAGTGGCTTCAATTTAGCTCAATGCTGTATTGCACTGATTTAAATTGAATTTATTGTATTCACTGACAGCGATGTTTCAGACGGCCCAACCGTCATTGTTTAATAAATCATCCAAACCATACAGGAGAATTAACATGATTCGGCTGCATCCCGAACAGTTAAACGGAAAACTACAATTCATGCGCGACTACATCAGCGCGCAAAACGCGGCGGACGGCTCGAAAATGGATGCCAACGCCAACGTTACGCAAAAAAACATCGCCACGATGGAAGCGGAAATCATGAAAGACTTTTTCGTGCAGATTAACCGCGCCCAAGTGTCGCGCAAAATCGCCGAAATTTTCGACCAATCCGTCGCAGACGAATACATCCGCCAGATTGAGGCGCATGAGATTTATGTGCACGACGAAACCAGCCTCAAGCCTTATTGTGTGTCGGTTACGCTGTATCCCTTCCTGCTCGACGGGTTAAGCAAACTCGGCGGCGAATCCAAAGCGCCGCAACATCTGGCTTCGTTTTGCGGCTCGTTTATCAACCTTGTGTTTGCCATCAGCGCGCAGTTTGCCGGCGCGGTGGCCACAGTGGAATTTCTGACCTATTTCGACTACTTCGCCCGCAAAGACTACGGCGACGATTATTTGGAAACCCATGGCAAAGAAATCGCCAACCATATGCAGCAGGTGGTGTACAGCATCAACCAGCCCGCCGCCGCGCGCGGCTATCAGAGCGTATTCTGGAATATTTCCGTTTACGATCAATATTATTTCGATGCGATGTTCGGCGATTTCGTCTTCCCCGATTTCAGCAAACCGGTTTGGGCGAGCGTGGCAAAGCTGCAAAACTTCTTCCTTAAATGGTTTAACCAAGAGCGCACCAAAGCCGTTTTAACATTCCCTGTCGTGACCGCTGCGATGCTGACCGATGGCGGCAAATGCAAAGACACTGTGTTCGCCGACGAAATGGCGAAAGAATTGGCGGAAGGTAATTCCTTCTTCGTTTATCTTTCCGATAATCCCGACTCGTTGGCTTCCTGCTGCCGTCTGCGTAACGCCATCGAAGACCGCACTTTTAGCTACACACTCGGTGCGGGCGGTGTGGCGACCGGTTCCATCAACGTCATCACCATCAATATGAACCGGCTGGAACAAGACGGACGCGACCTTGCCGCCGAAGTGGCCAAAATCCACAAATACCAATACGCCTACCGCAAACTGATGGAAGAATACCAAGCCGCCGGAATGCTGCCCGTTTACGATGCAGGCTTCATCACGCTGGACAAACAGTTCCTCACCATCGGCATCAACGGCATGGCGGAAGCCGCCGAATCGCAAGGCATCAAAGTCGGCTACAACGACGACTACATCAACTTCGTCCAAGGCCGTCTGAAAACCATATTCGAAGCCAATCAAGCCGCCAGCAAGCACTACGGCGTGAAGTTCAACACCGAGTTTGTCCCCGCCGAAAACCTCGGCGTGAAAAACGCCAAATGGGACAAAGCCGATGGCTACAAAGTCAGCCGCGAATGCTACAACTCCTATTTCTACGTCGTCGAAGACGAAGAAATCAACGCGCTCGACAAATTCCTGCTGCACGGCAAAGAATTGGTGGACTGGCTCGACGGCGGCTCCGCGCTGCACCTGAACCTTGACGAAGCCTTGCCCGAATCTGGCTACCGCTCGCTCTTGGACATCGCCGCGCAAACCGGCTGCAACTACTTCTGCGTGAACGTGCGCATCACTATTTGCAACGAATGCGGCCATATCGACAAACGCACCCTGCATGCCTGTTCTGCTTGCGGCAGCCACGACATTGACTACGGCACCCGCGTCATCGGCTACCTGAAACGCGTATCCGCCTTCTCCAGCGGTCGTCGCAAAGAGCATGCGCTCAGACATTATCACCGTAAAGCGGCGTAATCGTTGAAAAAGATTGCTTGCAAACCTAAGGCCGTCTGAAACTTCAGACGGCCTTGATTATATTGAGATAGGCTGTCTCTTTCAATGATATAGTTTTGATTAAATTAAACAAAAACTCTTGACACTTTCATATAATGAATTAACATATAACATCCTTTAACCTAAATTTAAAAAAGTGAGAGACACATGAAAACATCAGCTTTATTGGCGGCTTTGTTGGCAGCCCTGTCCCTGTCAGCATGCGGCGGTTCAGGCTCATCTTCTTCTGCCGTTTGTGACGAGTACGAAAAAGCATTTGCCGAAGCAACTAAAGACGTAGATGCCGCAACCAAAGACATGATGCAAAAATCTTTTGAACAAACCAAAGAAGCGTTGAAAAACCTGCCTGCAGACCAACGCGATGCAACTTGTAAAACTTCTTTGGACGCTTTGAAAGGCGTTCCTGCTGCAGAAACTCCTGAAGAGAAAGCCGAAGAAGCCAAAGATGCCGCTGAAGAGGCTAAAGAAGACGCAAAAGACGCAGCGGAAGATGCTAAAGAAGCTGCTGAAGACGCTAAAGAAGAAGCTAAATAATTCGGTTAGCTTTAGAGAAAAACGGATTCCAATAATTTGGAATCCGTTTTTTGTTGTGTGAACTAGAGTGTTTGGGATAAAGCATTTTCAGTTTTCAGACGGCCATTTCTCATGCCGTCTGAAAGTGTTAGTTTCAACTAAGTTGAAATTTACAACAGCAAACAGTTAATCAAACTAACCGCGTGTGTGGCGTAGCCACGCACGCGGAGGTTGAGTATGCAGGCTACAGCTTGCTCAGACAGTCTCTTCAGTAATAACTTAAGATTCAATTAATGCATTTAGTTCATCTTTATAAGGTATTAATGGCGAATATAGTTTATGAAATGCACGTCCAATCGCACCCGTAAATAAAACTAACTCGGGGTCGTTACTACCACTTTGCAAAATATGTACTGCAGAAATTCCTGGATAGGGATCTATATAGTAAATACGTTTTATACCTAATTGATATGCCTTCTTTGCACATAATTCACAAGGACTAGCTGTTGTAAATAAAAAGCCATTTTGAATCCCATTTCCACCGTATTTTGACAATTGTAAGAAAGCATTTTCTTCTGCATGTAATGCTCTTGTATGAACTTGGTTCTTATCTTTTTTTATTTTATTATATTCGGATTTAAAACAAAATGAAGTATTTCTATACTGTTTTATTGCAATATATTGTTTATTTCCTTCTTTTATATGGTTAATGAAATTTTCATCATTTCGTTCAAAATATGTAAATGCTTTACTATCATTGCCATCAACCAAATCAAATCTATTTCTTAAATTACAAGAAACTTGTCCTTCAGGAACATCATTCCAACCAATAGCTTTAATTGAAAAATTTGAGTCCGTTATTGCAGCACCAACTTGTCTTGATAAACACCCAGAATTTAATTTTGCTGTGTAAGCTATTTGCATACATCTTTCAATTGATGTTGGATTTATAATGCCTGGATATCTCATTAGGGTAGTGAATTTAATTAATTGATTTGATAAAGCAATAAATTTAGTAACTTCGTCCGATGCATTTTTATTGTTTATATATAGATCAGCTCTTTGTAAACATGCTTGAATATCTTGCGTGGTGTACGTTTCATCATGATCTAAGTCATGTGAGCTATATTCTTTTTTATCGATAGTTTCTATTTCTTTATCATTTATACCTAAGTTTCTAAGCCTTTGTTTACGCTCTTCATCATTACAGGTTATTGCTAATAAATAAAAAGAAGCGTACCTTTCTTGAAAAAAGAAGGCTTCCAATGGATTTCTAATAGCATCAATTACAATGAATGTAGGTTGTTGTTTATTTTTATGGTACTCCCTTATATCTTTTATAATTGAATTAATTCTTTCTGCTAGTTTAAAAAAATTACCTTCTTCCATCGTGCTTTTAACAGGATTCCCTGATTTACGGATATTATCCCCAATTTCTTGAAATAATGCAGTAAATTCAATTCCAAGCAAATCTTTTAAATCTTTACTTTCATTTGGTAAATAGTTATCGTAGAAATTTATTATACCTTCACTAGTAGATTCTAGATTTTCAAATTCCCTATTAATGTTTTCCAGAATTGAATTTAAAATTTCAATTTTTCCCGGTTCTGATATGTGTTTTTGAATAAATTCTGCATATTCGATTGCCGTTTCATTTTTTGATTCAGCAAGCATTAATGTAATTATGGATCTAACTTGTATTAGCAAAAATGGTTTCCAACTTCCTTTAAATCTATTAAAAATAATTTTTTCTACACGATGTTCATTATTTTCAGGATGGCTACCCTGAAAAAGAGAATGTTTTAAATCTTTTTCTTCAGAATTTAATATATTAGCAACAGTAGAACAACCACTTCCTGTTCTGCCTGTAACTCCAATTAAAATAAAATCATCATCAGATCCATATAGTTTCTCAATAGAATTCTTGGTATATTTACTCATGATATATTTTCTCCAAAAAATAAAAAATTATTTAAATAATATCAATTATTCTTGAATGTTGATAATCTCTTTCAAATACTTCCCAGTATAACTCCCCTTAACCTTCGCCACCTGCTCCGGACTACCTTGGGCAATAATCCTCCCCCCACCATCGCCGCCTTCCGGCCCCAAGTCCACAATCCAATCCGCGGTTTTAATCACGTCCAGATTATGCTCGATAATCACTATCGAGTTGCCTTTGCCTTTCAGACGGCCTATGACTTCCAGCAGCAGGGCGATGTCGGCGAAGTGCAGGCCGGTGGTGGGTTCGTCGAGGATATAGAGCGTTCTGCCGGTGTCGCGTTTGGAGAGTTCCAAGGCGAGTTTGACGCGTTGGGCTTCGCCGCCGGAGAGGGTGGTGGCGGACTGGCCGAGGCGGATGTAGCCGAGGCCTACGTCCATCAGGGTTTGCAGTTTGCGCGATACGGTGGGGACGGCGTCGAAGAATTCGCGGGCTTCTTCGACGGTCATGTCGAGGACTTGGCTGATGTTTTTGCCTTTGTATTGGATTTCGAGGGTTTCGCGGTTGTAGCGTTTGCCGTGGCAGACTTCGCAAGGGACGTACACGTCGGGCAGGAAGTGCATTTCGACTTTAATCACGCCGTCGCCTTGGCAGGCTTCGCAGCGGCCGCCTTTGACGTTGAAGGAGAATCTGCCGACGTTGTAGCCGCGTTCACGCGAGAGGGGCACGCCGGCGAAGAGTTCGCGGATGGGGGTGAACAGGCCGGTGTAGGTGGCAGGGTTGGAGCGCGGGGTGCGGCCGATAGGGGATTGGTCGACGTTGATGACTTTGTCGAGGTGTTCGAGGCCGTGGATGTCGTCGTATGGGGCGGGTTCTTCTTGGGCGCGGTTGAGTTCGCGGGCGGTAATTTTGGCGAGGGTGTCGTTAATCAGGGTGGACTTGCCGCTGCCGGATACGCCGGTGATGCAGGTAATCAAACCGAGCGGCAGTTTGAGGGTGACGTTTTTGAGGTTGTTGCCGCGCGCGCCTTTGAGGATGAGCATTCGGTCGGGATTGACGGGTGTGCGTTCAGACGGCACGGCAATGGATTTTTTGCCGCTGAGGTATTGTCCGGTAACAGATTTTTCGCATTTGGCGACGTTTTCGGGTGTGTCGGCAATCAGTACGTTGCCGCCGTGTTCGCCTGCGCCGGGGCCCATATCGACGACGAAATCTGCTTCGCGGATGGCGTCTTCGTCGTGTTCGACCACAATCACGCTGTTGCCCAAGTCGCGCAGGCGTTTGAGGGTGGCGAGCAGGCGGTCGTTGTCGCGCTGGTGCAGGCCGATGGAGGGTTCGTCCAAAACGTACATCACGCCGGTCAGGCCGCTGCCGATTTGGCTGGCAAGGCGGATGCGTTGGGCTTCGCCGCCGGAGAGGGTTTCGGCGGAGCGGCTTAAATTCAGGTAATCCAGCCCGACGTTAATCAAGAAGCCGAGTCGCTCAATGATTTCTTTGAGGATTTTTTCGGCGATTTGTTTTTTGTTGCCGTCCAAATCCAGCGTTTCAAAGAATTGGTGGGTTTTGGTCAGCGGCCAGGCGGAGACTTCGTGTAAAGGTTCGCCGCCGACGTAAACGTAGCGCGCTTCTTTGCGCAAACGTGCGCCGCCGCAGCTCGGGCAGGCGCGGTGGTTTTGGTATTCGCGCAGTTTTTCGCGCACGGTTTCGCTGTCGGTTTCTCGGTAGCGACGTTCGAGATTGGGGATGATGCCCTCAAAGGCATGGCTGCGGTTGAAGGTAGTGCCGCGTTCAGACAGGTAAGTGAAATCAATGACTTCTTTGCCTGAGCCGTGCAAGACAACTTTTCTGACTTTTTCAGGCAGTGTTTCCCATGCTGCATCCGCATCAAACTCATAATGGCGTGCTAACGATTGAATCATTTGGAAATAGAATTGGTTGCGCTTATCCCAGCCGTCAATCGCGCCTGCGGCTAAGGATAGTTCGGGATGGGCGACCACTTTTTCGGGATCGAAGAAGTTAGTATTACCCAAGCCGTCGCAAGTCGGGCAAGAACCCATCGGGTTGTTGAAGGAAAACAGACGCGGCTCTAATTCGGGCAGACTGTACGAACATACGGGACAGGCGAAACGCGCGGAGAACCAATGTTCTTCGCCGCTGTCCATTTCCATCGCCAGTGCGCGCTCGTTGCCGTGGCGCAATGCGGTTTCAAAACTTTCTGCCAGCCGCTGCTTGATGTCAGCTTTTACTTTCACGCGGTCGATGACGACGTCGATGTTGTGTTTGATGTTTTTTTCCAGCTTCGGTACTTCGTCCAACTGATAGACTTCGCCGTCCACGCGCACCCGTGCAAACCCCTGCGCCTGCAAGTCGGCAAAGAAATCGACAAATTCGCCTTTACGCTCGCGCACTGCCGGCGCAAGAATCATCACGCGCGTGTCTTCCGGCAGCTTCAAGACGGCATCGACCATCTGCGACACGGTCTGGCTGGATAGCGGCAGATTGTGTTCGGGGCAATACGGCGTGCCGACGCGGGCGTACAAAAGGCGCAGGTAGTCGTGGATTTCCGTAACCGTGCCAACGGTGGAACGCGGGTTGTGGCTGGTGGATTTTTGCTCGATGGAAATTGCGGGCGAGAGGCCTTCGATCAAATCGACATCGGGTTTGTCCATCATCTGCAAAAATTGACGGGCATAGGCGGAAAGGCTTTCGACATAACGGCGTTGGCCTTCGGCATACAGCGTATCAAACGCCAGCGACGATTTGCCGCTGCCTGACAATCCTGTTACCACCACGAGCTTGTGGCGCGGAATATCTAAATCGACATTTTTCAAATTATGTGTACGCGCGCCACGGATGCGGATGGTGTCATTATCGTGTGAATGTTTGGGATGATGGTTGCACATATTGTCAGGCCGTCTGAAAAATAAAATAAACGGCTATTGTAGCACTTTTCAAATGACAGACTGGATAGATAAAGCATTTGATATAAAAGAAACAAAGAGGCCGTCTGAAAATATGTTTTCAGACGGCCTTTGATATAGATGGATCAGCTTATTAGTCGATTTTGCGGAGAATTTCGCGTAGGGCTTTTTGCCAGTCGGACGGTTTGATACCGAATTCGGTCTCTAGGCGTGAGCAATCCATGATGCTGTATGCCGGACGCGGAGCGGGCAGGGGGTATTGATCAGTGGTAATTGCGTTCAGTTCCGGAATGCGGAAGCTGTCGTCTAATTGGTGGGCCGTCTGAAAGATGGCTTTGGTAAATTCGTACCATGTTGCCGATTTATTGCCACAGTAATGGAAGATGCCGCGTGGGGAGGTAGGCTGTTGCAGTAAACTGATGATGGCGTGAGCCAAGTCGCCTGCATAAGTCGGACAGCCGGTTTGGTCGTGAACAATGGAGAGGGAATCGCGTTCTTTGGCAAGGCGCAGCATGGTTTTGACGAAATTGCTGCCGTATTCGCTAAACAGCCATGAAGTACGGACGATTGTACTTTCAGGATGTGCGGCTAAAGCCAAAAGCTCGCCTGCTACTTTGGATTGACCGTAAGTGCTGCGCGGATTGGTGTAGTCGGTTTCGCGGTAAGGGCGTTTGCCTTCGCCGTCGAATACATAATCAGTGGAAATATGAATAAAGCGAGCGTGTGCGGCGCGGGCAGCTGCGGCCAGGTTGTGAACAGCGCTTGCATTGACGGCAAAAGCGGCTTCAGCGTTTTCTTCTGCTTTATCGACGGCAGTGTAAGCTGCGGCATTAACGATGGCATCTGGTTGGAAATTTTTGATCATGTGATGCACGGCTTCGGTATCGGTAATGTCCAGCGAAGTAGAGTCGGTAGCAATCAGTTCCCAATCTTCGGGCAGGCGGTCGCGCAGACAACGGGCAAGCTGGCCTTTGGCTCCGGTCAATAAAGTACGCATGGTTGAGTATCTCCTCTAATAGCTGTTAAATAGGTGTTCGTGTCATTATAGTGTAAATACGACAAATTCACATTATTGGCGTAGAACAAAATGCAGAGGCGGCTGTATTTGGGTAAATTGTCGATATTATCTATTCAGAATAATAACCACTTATTGGTATTATGTTTGTTTACTATAACTAGAGTTAAAATTCAGCTTTTAACAAGATAGATAAAGGATCTATGCTGTTTGAGAGAGTGTGAATCAATGTTAATGTTTTTATTGTTACTAGGATAATGGAATTTAAAAACAGGCGAAACTCTGTCCTTTTATCGGCAAATTCTACCGTTTGATATTTTTGAGTAAATATTTTGCAAAATATTACTAAAATAATAATTGGGCAAGGGCGGATTTGCTCGTTCCGTCAACCCAATATTTTATTAACTTTTGGGAGTAATTATTATGGCATACTGTTACGGGGGGTATTACACTAGACCCCTGGTTAGTTCTTACTGCGCTCCTGCGCCTAAGGCTTCCTACTCTTCTTACTACTGCGCTCCTGCAGCAAAATCTTCTGTTTCTATCGGCAGCATCGCTAGCATTGCCAGCGTCGGCGTGTCAGTAGTTAACGCGGTAACCGGTTTGGTTTCTGCTATTGCGGCTTTCTGCCCACCGGCAAAAACGCCTAACTACAAATGTGTTCCGGTTTGCCCACCTTACAACTGCGATCCAATCAAACCGATCCCATGTCCAAAACCACAACCTAAACCTCAGCCTAAGCCTCAACCAAAACCTGAGCCTAAACCTGAGCCACAGCCAGAACCGCAACCAGAACCAAAACCACAACCAAAACCTGAGCCTAAGCCAGAACCGAAACCTGAGCCTAAACCAGAACCAAAACCTGAGCCTAAGCCAGAGCCAAAACCTGAGCCTAAACCAGAACCGAAACCTGAGCCAGACTGCAAAGACTGTGTTGACGACCATAACCAAAACAACTCATACGGTCACGAAGACAAAAACCCAGGTAATGTCATCCGAGCTGAAGACTGCAAAGACGGCAACGTTATCCGTGGTACCGATGCTAAAGATACCATTTATGGTACTGCTTGCGAAGACATCATCTACGGTGGCAACGGCACAGACGTAATCTACGCCGGTGCTGGTAACGACACCATTTACGGTGATGCCGACGGTGACTCTCTGTACGGTGAAGAAGGTAAAGACTACCTGCAAGGTGGTGCCGGTAACGACTACCTGAACGGTGGTTCCGGTGCTGACATCATGCGCGGTGGCGACGGTAACGACGTTTACTTCGTTGACAATGCCAACGACCAAGTTATCGAGTACGGCAATGCACATGCCGGTATCGATACTGTTCGTACCGTTATCGACTACACCCTGACCGATCACGTTGAAAACCTGATTTTGCAAGGTATGCAAAACCTGAACGGTACCGGTAACTCTTTGAACAACAACATCGAAGGTAACGGCGGCAACAACCATCTGTACGGTTTGGCCGGCGACGACTGTCTGGTTGGTAAAGACGGTAACGACTACCTCGACGGCGGTGTCGGCAACGACATCCTGATCGGCGGTACCGGTAACGACACTTACTTCTTCGACAAAGGTTACGGTCACGACACTATCCGTGAAGAAAGTGGTAATGACACCCTGTTGTTCGGTAAAGGCGTTGCAGCTTCCGACGTATTGCTGAGCAAATCTGGTGCTAACCTGACTGTTTCTGTCGGTACTAACGACAGCATCACCATCGACGACTGGTTCACCGGTAACGATCACAAAGTTGAAAACTTCAAGTTTGCTGACGGTAGCACTTACCAAGTAACCGGCCACGGCGACTACTACTCTCTGTCTGCTGTGAACCAAATCCAAGATCAGACTCAGGCTCCTGCCATCTGATAGGATGATGGTTTTTAGGGTTTGTCCCTAAAATCAAAGTCTAAGGCCGTCTGAAACCGAGCTATAAGGTTTCAGACGGCCTTTATTTTGTAAACAATCTGACGAAAGATGCCAAATTGGGCTAAAATACCAAATTCTTCTGTTTACCAAAGAGATACCCGAAATGTCTGAAATCAGCTTGAAAAAAATCTACTCCGGCAAAGTCCGCGATTTGTACGAAATTGACGATAAACGTATGTTGATGGTTGCTTCCGACCGTCTGTCTGCATTCGATGTGATTTTAGATGATCCGATTCCGGGTAAAGGAGAGATTCTGACGCAGATTTCCAATTTTTGGTTTAAAAAACTGGCTCATATCATGCCTAACCATTTTACCGGTCAGACAGTTTACGATGTTTTGCCTGAAAATGAAGCTAAAGCTTTGGAGAAACGCGCCGTCGTGGCTAAAAAGCTCACTCCGGTGAAAGTGGAGGCTATTGTGCGCGGTTATCTGGCAGGTAGCGGTTGGAAAGATTATCAAAAGACAGGCTCTGTTTGCGGTATTCAACTGCCTGAAGGTATGCAGGAAGCGCAGCAGTTGCCTGAAGTGATTTTTACGCCATCGACCAAAGCCGCAGTTGGCGATCATGATGAAAACATCAGCTTTGAAGAATGCGAACGCATTATCGGAAAAGAATTGGCTGCGGAAGTGCGCGCTAAGGCGATTCAGCTTTACACGGAAGCGGCCGAATATGCCAAATCTCGCGGTATTATTATTTGCGACACTAAATTTGAATTTGGTTTGGATGAGGAAGGTACGCTGACTTTGATGGACGAAGTGTTGACGCCTGACTCCAGTCGTTTTTGGCCTGCCGACCAATACAAAGTCGGCACCAATCCACCGTCTTTTGACAAACAATTTGTCCGCGACTGGCTGGAGCAAAGCGGTTGGAATAAAAAAGCGCCTGCGCCTAAAGTGCCTGCCGATGTGATTCAAAAAACAGTCGAAAAATATCAGGAAGCATTGACTTTGCTGACTCAGGGTTAATTTTTAAGTTTGAAGGCCGTCTGAAAGAGATATGTTTCAGACGGCCTTTTTATTGTATAAATACTGGATTTTAAGGATAGTTGCCTTTATAATCGAGAGTTGTTTTCAGCGACTGAAAGGCCGTCTGAAAGCTTATTTATAACCTGCCGCACGGTCTGAAACCCTAACTATGCACATTCGGATTTTAGTGTGCATTATTAGTGTTTTAGCAGTGCGGTATTTTGAAAGGAACAATGATGTTCAATAAACACGTTAAGACCTTCCAATACGGTAATCAAACCGTTACTTTGGAAACCGGCGAAATCGCTCGCCAAGCCGCTGCAGCCGTTAAAGTATCTATGGGCGACACTGTTGTTTTGGTTGCCGTTACTACCAACAAAGAAGTGAAAGAAGGCCAAGACTTCTTCCCTCTGACTGTCGATTACCTCGAGCGTACTTACGCAGCAGGTAAAATCCCCGGCGGTTTCTTCAAACGCGAAGGCAAACAAAGCGAAAAAGAAATCCTGACCAGCCGTTTGATCGACCGTCCGATTCGTCCTTTGTTCCCTGAAGGTTTCTATCATGACATCCAAATCGTAGCGATGGTGGTGTCTGTTGACCCTGAAATTGATTCTGACATTCCTGCCATGCTCGGCGCGTCTGCCGCGCTGGTGTTGAGCGGTGTACCGTTTGCCGGTCCGATTGGCGCGGCACGCGTGGGTTATGTAAACGGCGTGTACGTTTTGAACCCGACTAAAGCCGAATTGGCTAAATCACAATTGGACTTGGTTGTTGCCGGTACTTCTAAAGCCGTGTTGATGGTGGAATCCGAAGCCGACATCTTGTCTGAAGAAGTGATGCTGGGTGCGGTTGTTTACGGTCACGATCAAATGCAAGTGGCCATTAATGCCATCAATGAGTTTGCCGACGAAGTTAATCCGGAAGTTTGGGATTGGAAAGCACCTGAAACCAATGAAGAATTGGTTGCCAAAGTACGCGAAATTGCCGGCGAAACCATTAAAGAAGCGTTTAAAATCCGTCAAAAACAAGCGCGTTCTGCCAAATTGGACGAAGCTTGGAATGCCGTGAAAGAAGCGTTGATTACCGAAGAAACCGACACTTTGGCAGCCAACGAAATCAAAGGCATTTTCAAACACTTGGAAGCCGATGTTGTCCGCAGCCAAATTTTGGACGGCCAACCACGTATCGACGGTCGCGACACCCGCACTGTTCGTCCGCTGAACATTCAGACCGGCGTATTGCCGCGTACGCACGGTTCTGCATTGTTTACCCGTGGTGAAACCCAAGCTTTGGCGGTTGCAACTTTGGGTACTTCACGCGACGAACAAATCATTGATGCGCTGTCCGGCGAATATACTGATCGCTTCATGCTGCACTACAACTTCCCTCCATACTCTACCGGCGAAGTGGGTCGCGTAGGCGCGCCAAAGCGTCGTGAAATCGGTCACGGCCGCTTGGCTAAACGTGCGTTGTTGGCCGTATTGCCAGAACCTGAAGATTTCAGCTACACCATGCGCGTGGTTTCTGAAATTACCGAATCCAACGGCTCTTCCTCTATGGCTTCCGTCTGCGGCGGCTGCTTGAGCCTGTTGTCTGCCGGTGTGCCTTTGAAAGCACACGTTGCCGGTATCGCCATGGGTCTGATTTTGGACAACAACAAATTTGCCGTCCTGACCGACATCTTGGGCGACGAAGACCACTTGGGCGATATGGACTTTAAAGTAGCTGGTACAACCGAAGGTGTGACCGCGCTGCAAATGGACATCAAAATCCAAGGTATTACCAAAGAAATCATGCAAATTGCTTTGGCTCAAGCCAAAGAAGCACGTTTGCACATCTTGGATCAGATGAAAGCCGCCGTTGCAGGCCCACAAGAGCTGTCTGCACACGCGCCACGCTTGTTCACCATGAAAATCAACCAAGACAAAATCCGTGATGTGATTGGTAAAGGCGGCGAAACCATTCGTTCGATTACTGCTGAAACCGGTACTGAAATCAACATCGCTGAAGATGGTACCATCACTATCGCTGCGACTACTCAAGAAGCAGGCGATGCAGCGAAAAAACGTATCGAAGAAATCACTGCCGAAGTGGAAGTGGGCAAAGTGTACGAAGGTACTGTGGTTAAAATCCTCGACAACAACGTTGGCGCGATTGTCAGCGTGATGCCGGGCAAAGACGGTTTGGTACACATCAGCCAAATCGCCCACGAGCGCGTACGCAATGTCAGCGACTATCTGCAAGTAGGTCAGGTTGTGAATGTGAAAGCATTGGAAGTAGACGATCGTGGTCGCGTACGCCTGTCTATCAAAGCTTTGCTGGAAGCTCCTGCTCGCGAAGAGAAAGCAGCCGAATAATCTGATTATTCAAACTTGAAACAAAAGGCCGTCTGAAAATTTCAGACGGCCTTTTGTTTATTTGAATGATGAATTTAAAAATGAGTTTGCCTTTACTTTGATAAAAGGGATTACTACAATGTTTGTAATTTAATAAATATATTCATTTCTCAAGGAGTATGCAATGAATGCTACACAATTAATCAGCCGGCTGACGCAAACCGTCGGTGAAAAATACATCATCACAGACCCGGCAAAAACCGAACAATACCGTCAAGGCTACCGTTTTGGCGAAGGCAAGGCGCTGGCAGTTGTCCGTCCGGGTACGGTTTTGGAAATGTGGCAAATCTTGCAGGCGTGTGTTGAGGCTGATGTTATCGTGATTACGCAGGCCGCCAATACCGGCCTGACCGGCGGCTCGACTCCTGACGGCAATGATTACGACCGCGATATCGTGATTGTAAATACCATGCGTCTGAACATCATTCAGCCAATTAATAATAACGAACAAGTTGTCTGCCTGCCCGGTTCTACCCTGAATCAATTGGAACTGCTGCTGAAACCTTTAGGCCGTGAGCCGCACTCAGTGATCGGTTCGTCCTGTATCGGCGCATCTGTATTGGGTGGCGTATGTAATAACTCGGGTGGCGCACTGGTGCAGCGTGGCCCGGCTTATACGGAAATGGCGCTGTTTGCACAAATCAACGAAGAAGGCAAGCTGGAGCTGGTCAACCATTTGGGTATTGATTTGGGTGAAACCCCTGAAGAAATTTTGACCAACTTGCAAGGTTTCCATTATCAGCGAAAAGACATTACGCAAGATGCCGGCAAAGGGCATGACCATGCGTACTGCGATCATGTTCGCCAAGTGAATGAACCGACTGCCGCACGTTTTAATGCCGACCCTGCGCGTCACTATGAAGCATCAGGCTGCGCGGGCAAGCTGATGGTGTTTGCCGTGCGTCTGGATACTTTCCCGCAAGAAAAACAGACTGCCGTGTTCTATATCGGCACCAATGATATTAATGAGCTGACCGATATTCGTCGTGCTGCTTTGAGTGAGTTTAAAAACCTGCCTATTTCCGGTGAGTATATCCATCGTCATGCTTTTGATATTGCTGCCGTTTATGGTAAAGATACGTTTTATATCATTAAGACGTTCGGTACCCACCAACTTCCGAAACTGTTTGATCTGAAAGCCCGTGTGGATAGATTCAGCAAAAAGATAAGTTTCTTACCAAAACACTTCTCTGATAAATTCATGCAACTGATCAGTAAAATTTTGCCTGATCACTTGCCGAAATCTATGCGCAACTATCGGGATAAATATGAACATCACCTAATTTTAAAAATGGGTGGCGAGGGCGTAGAAGAAGCGCGTGCTTTCTTGAAGGAATATTTTGCAACCCATGGCGGCGCATTCTTCGAATGTAATGCCGAAGAAACGCAGGCGGCCATGCTGCATCGCTTTGCTGTGGCTTCTGCCGCGATCCGTTATCGTTCTGTACATGATGATGAAGTAGAGGATTTGGTTGCACTCGATATCGCCTTGCGCCGTGATGATCGTGATTGGTTTGAAACACTGCCGCCTGAAATCGACAATAAAATCATCCATAAATTGTATTACGGACATTTTATGTGTCATGTGTTCCATCAGGACTACATCATTAAAAAAGGCAACGACTGTATGGCTTTGGAACATGAAATGCTCCATCTGCTTGACCAACGCGGTGCGCAATATCCTGCCGAGCATAATGTCGGTCATCTGTATGAAGCCAAGCCCGAGCTGAAACAGTTCTATAAAAAACTTGACCCGACCAACAGCTTCAACCCCGGTATCGGTAAAACCAGTAAGAAGAAAAACTGGGCTGAATAAAGCATAGTTAAACAAAAGCCGTCTGAATTTTTCAGACGGCCTTTTTATATGCTTGCTTATCAGAACAGGTTGCTGATGAAAATCAGCAGGATGACCAACGGCACGAGGTATTTCACATAGGCAAACCAGATATTGACTGTGGTATGGTTGCCTTTGTAGAGTAATTCGTCCTTCGCTTCATCTTTCATCACGAAGCCGACAAACAAGGCAGAGCCAAGCGCGGTCAGCATAAACAGGATGTTGCCGCTGATATAGTCAAAGGCATCGAAAATGTTTTTACCAAATACGGAAATATCTTTCCAAGGGCCGTAGCTCAAGATGGACGGGATATTGCCGAAGATAAAAATACCTGCTAGTACGATGGTAATCGCGGCTGCGCGGCGGATTTTGGTTTTCTCCTGAATGGTCGTAATCAACACTTCATAAATGGTCAGAGAAGTAGTCAGCGCGGCAATCAGAAGCAGTGAGAAGAAAATCACTGCAAACACTGGGCCTGCCCACATATTGGAAAACACGATCGGCAGGCTTTGGAACACCAGCGTCGGGCCGGAGTTAGGGGCAACGCCAAAGCTGAAGAGGGATGGGAAAATCATAAAGCCGGCCAATACGGCAATCAAAGTATTGGTAATCGCGGTAATCACGGCCGTCTGAACCAAATTTTCGTTTTTATCTAGATAGCTGGACAAGGTAATCATCACGCCGAAACCCAAGCTTAAGGCGAAGAATACTTGACCTAAAACGAAGACGAACAGTTCAGCCGTAATTTTGCTGAAATCAGGCTTCAGATAGAAAGTAATCCCTTCCATTGCGCCCGGCAGGGTAACGTTGCGCACGACCATGGCAATCAGGAACAAAAACAGCAAAGGCATCAGGTATTTTGCCGCTTTTTCAATGCCGCCGATGACGCCTTTGACCAAAATCCATTGGTTTACGACCACAAACAAGAAAGTGTAGAACGCAATTTCCCAGGGGCTGTTTTCAATGTGTTCGGTAAAGAAGCTTTTGGTAACTTCACCGGAAACCGGGCTGGAAATGTCCAAATTACCGCCAATGATATTGATGATGTAGCTGATAACCCAGCCGCCGAGCACCATGTAATAGGCCATGATGCCGAATGCGCCGAGCAGGCCCATCCAGCCGACCAATTTCCAAACTTTGGCAACGGGTTTGCCATTCATTGTGCCGCCAAACGCATCCAGCGCGTTCACGCCTTTACGGCGGCCGATGACGTTTTCCACCAAAATCATCGGAATACCGATGACCAGCATGGCGATACAGAACAGAAACACATATGCACCGCCGCCGTTTTCACCGACCAAATACGGGAAACGCCAAGTTGCACCAAAGCCGACAGTCGCGCCGGCAACGGTAAGGATGTAAGTCAAACGGTTGGACCAGGTTTGACGGGGTTGATTGGAAGACATAAATACTCAGATGCATAAAAATAAAGACAACATTTTACCGTAAAGATTTAACGAATCTTGACTAAAGTCTGAAAAGAAAATTAGTTAAAAAAACCATGTAATGAAGAATTTTTAGTGGGTTTCTCTGGTTTGCTTGGTATTGAAACCTGCAAACAGAGAATTTGTCTGAAGCGATACGAATGATTGAAAGAGCCCTAACGATAAAGGCCGTCTGAAAGGTGGGATATGGGAAAGGGTTGTTGTGAGGAGATTGGATAGCACTAAGGTGTGCTTTCAAATATGTCGGCAACAAAGATGGTATTTCTCTGAGGTTGTCTAATAACATCCTGTAACCTTAGCTTGGATAGTCGCCGATGGTTTTTCTTTCTATAAAACGATTTGTCTGAAATTGGAACGGTACAGATTGATGCGGAAGAGACGAGAAAGAGAAAAGGAGGAATGGCAAGGTAATGAGTGGGAGATGAGGTTGAGTAATGATGGCTTCTTTAGATGAGAAAGGCCGTCTGAAAGTACATTCGTTTGGTTACCAAATTTTAGATAAAAAAAACCATCTATACTAAGGGGAAAGTATAGATGGCCAAACACATTACGGGGAAAACGTCTTACTCACTTACTCACTTCTTTCGAAGCAAGTGTTACTCAGACAGGCGAATTATACAATAGTTCAGTCTTTACAGTGTTAAATTCTGTTAAATAAAAATAATAAGGTTTAGATGTTTGATTTTAAATATATAAAAAATCTATATTGTTTAAAAATTTATCGAAAAAATTTGGAATTTTTTTAGATTTGGATAAATTTCCATTCTCCTGCGGCCAAATCATCGACATTCCAGTCGCCGAATTTCTCACGATGGAGCTGCTCGACACGGTTGCCTGCGGCTGCAATCATGCGTTTGACCTGATGGTATTTACCCTCGGTAATGGTCATTATCAATGTGGTTGGGTCGGCCAATACTGCTTCGGCCGCGGCGACGGTTTCATTATCGTCATGTAGGAGGACGCCGTTTTTCAGCGTAGTGCAAAGGGTATCGTCGGCAGGATGTTTCAAAGTGACGCGGTAGAGCTTCGGAACTTTGTGTTTGGGCGAGGTAACGCGGTGGTTAAACTGCCCGTCGTTGGTAATCAGAATAATACCGGTTGTGTCTGCATCCAAGCGGCCGACTGCCTGCATATCGATATTGCGCATGTGGTCGGGAAAAAGGCTGAAGATGCTTGGGTATTGCTGAGGTTTGTGCGAAGTTTCGTAATCTGCAGGCTTATGAAGCAGAATGTAGAAATAGGGCATGGGTACGGCGGCAATTTCTTCGCCGTCAACAGACAGGGCGTGCACTTGAGACGGGTCGATATCGTCTTTGGCACAATTATGGATTTCGCCGTTGATGGCAATGCAGTCATTGTCTATCAGCCATTGGCATTGCTTGCGGCTGCCGAGGCCTTGTGATTGGATGTATTTGAGCAGTTGCATGGTTAAAAAGTAGGAAATGTTCAGACGGCCTTTATTGTACTGGAAAACCGGTGTTTAGGCCGTCTGAAAAGTAGGGGCAAAAAAAATCGCCCCTTTAAAATTTTAAGGGGCGCAAAAGGAACACAAACCACTACCAAAAACTGTTACAGGGCAAATTCTCCTATTTGATGTGTTGCCGGATAAAGTGCTTTCATCAGGTCATGCGGTGAAAGCGAGAAATCTTTGCTGTTTGTCGTCAGACGGCCTTGCTGAGGCGTCAGCTCAAGCAATCGGACGTTTGCAGACTGGATAAACTTGTTTTTCGTGCGCTGCATTTTTCTTTGCAGGGCGGAAACAACGCGGTTGTACAGACTGTCTTTTTGTTTGACTTCGCGTGTGCCAGCAACCCAGCTCAAGCGTGTATTGCCGTCTTCATCTTCAATCAGCAGGATGCCAGTTTCTGATTGGGGCGATTTACCCATGCAAGGGAGCCAAACATAATATCGGCCATCTAAAGTAATGAATACTGCGTCATGTACTTCGCATTCGTCGCAACACTTGGTGGCGATTAAAGAGCGGATGGCTTGTTGGTGCAGTCTCAGAATGTCAAGGGAGACTTGCTTAAAAATACTTTCGGGCATTTTCTTCTCCTTTCATTCTGTTGTGCGGTTGTTTTGTCTCGATGGGTTGTATTATACGGCGATTTTTTAAATTTGCAAATGATAATTGTTCCTATTATTTAATTTATAAGTAAAATATTGATTATTAAAGAAATTAAATTTAAAAAATTTTTTAGAAATTAGGTTTCTACTCAAAAATGTCGTAATAGATGGCTATTAAATAAAAAAGAATAAAGGCCGTCTGAAAAAATCCAGTCGTAAAAAGGCATTTAAAAAGCAGCTAAAGTTTTGCTGACTATACATTTCAGACGGCCTTCAGTATGATTCAAGGCGTTTTGATAATTGCAGAAACCACCAACCATGAGCCAACGTCAGATTATCCTCGATACAGAGACCACGGGTCTTTATCCTGAAAACGGCGACCGTCTGGTCGAATTTGCCGGCTTGGAAATGATCAACCGCCAAATGACCGACTCCAACCTTCATTTATATGTCCACCCGGAACGCGATATGCCGGAGGAAGCGGCGAAGGTGCATGGTTTGACGATTGAAGTATTGGAAGCGAAGAATGCGCCGCCGTTTGCCCAAGTGGGCGAACAGATTGCCGACTTTATACGTGGCGCAGAGCTGATTATCCATAATGCCAAGTTTGACGTCGGCTTCCTGAATATGGAATTCCGCCGCATGGGTTTGCCTTCTATCGAGAAACTGGGTTGCAAAGTCACCGACACGCTGGCTATGGCGCGTGAAATGTTTCCGGGGCAAAAGGCGAGTTTGGATGCGTTGTGTAACCGCTTTTCCGTTGACCGCAGCAAACGGGTCTTGCACGGCGCGCTAATCGACTGCGAACTTTTGGGTGAAGTCTATCTTGCCATGACGCGTCAGCAGTTCGACCTGATGGGCGGCGAGGCGGAAGAAGAGGGCGAAGTCAAACAAACCGTTATTGCGGAAACCAAACATACGTCGCAGTTGAAAGTCATCAAAGCCAATGCGGACGAGTTGGCGACACATGAAAAATATTTGGACGATTTGGGCGAAGCGTGTGTATGGCGCAAGGCCGAAACGCCTGATGAGGTCAATGCCGGAGCGTCAGCATGATGCGCCGCAATATCGCTTTGATTCCTGCTGCCGGTATCGGTGCGCGATTTGGTGCAGGAAAACCTAAACAATATGTTGAAATCAATGGTAAAACCGTATTGCAACATACCATAGAAATTTTTGAGCAACACCCCCGCATAGATTTAATTGCTGTTATTCTTTCGCCGGAAGATTTGGTTTTTCAGACGGCCCTGTCTGAGAAAGTACGCGTCTTTCGAGTGGGCGGAGCAAGTCGTGCCGAAACGGTACGCAATGGCGTGTCCGTTTTATTGGAGCAAGGTTTGGTCGAGGCGCAAGATAACATTTTGGTTCATGATGCCGCGCGCTGTTGCCTGCCTGCTGAAGCGTTAACACGTTTGCTTGATGAGGCGAGTGAGAATGATGAAGGCGGTATTTTGGCCATACCGGTGGCTGATACGCTCAAGCGCTCAGACGGCAGTCATCATATTGATGAAACCGTTGCGCGCGCAGGATTATGGCAGGCGCAAACGCCGCAGCTTTTTCAGACGGCCTTGTTACACCGTGCTTTATCGGTTGATGATTTAAGTGAAATTACGGATGAAGCATCAGCAGTTGAAAAACTGGGTATCCGGCCGCGCTTGGTGCAGGGCGATACGCGCAATTTGAAATTGACACTGCCGCAAGACGAATACATTGTCAGATTGTTGCTCAAGGCCGTCTGAACAATCAAAACCCATTATTTAAGGAAACAAACATGAATATCCGTGTCGGACAGGGCTACGATGTCCATCAGTTGGTCGAAGGTCGAGATTTGATACTCGGCGGCGTCAACATTCCGTTTGAAAAAGGATTGCTGGGTCATTCAGATGCCGATGCGCTTTTGCATGCGATTACCGATGCCCTGTTGGGTGCGGCCGGTTTGGGCGATATCGGCAGCCATTTTCCTGATACCGCTGCCGAATTCAAAGATGCCGACAGCCGTGTGCTATTGCGCGAGGCTTATCAAAGCGTGCAGGAGTTGGGTTGGAAGGTGGTTAATGTCGATACGACCGTGATTGCGCAAAAGCCAAAACTTGCGCCACATATTCCGGCAATGCGCGCCAATATTGCCGCAGATTTGGGTTTACCTGAAAACTGCGTGAACATCAAAGGTAAAACCAACGAAAAACTTGGCTATCTGGGGCGTATGGAAGCCATTGAAGCGCAAGCGGCAGTATTGCTGATTAAAGCCTGAGAGCTTAAAATTACTTTATTATTCAAACTGAAAGACTGACAACATGGCAACTCAAGACGAACTCAAACGTATTGCCGCCGAAAAAGCGGTGGAATTTGTTCCTGAAAACGAATACATCGGTATCGGTACCGGCTCTACCATCAACTTCTTTATCGAAGCTTTGGGTAAAAGCGGTAAGAAAATTAAGGGTGCCGTGTCTACTTCTAAAAAATCCAGCGAGCTTTTGGCAAAATACGAGATTCCAGAAGTTTCACTGAATGAAGTGATGGGTTTGGCGGTTTATGTTGACGGCGCAGATGAAGTCAACCACGCGCTGCAAATGATTAAAGGCGGCGGCGGTGCGCATTTGAACGAAAAAATCGTGGCCAGCGCATCTGATAAATTTGTCTGTATCGCCGATGAAAGTAAATATGTTTCCCGTTTGGGTAAATTCCCATTGCCGGTAGAAGTGGTTGAAAATGCCCGTTCGCTAGTGTCGCGCAAACTGCTTGCCATGGGCGGACAGCCTGAGTTGCGTGTCGGTTATACCACTTTCTATGGCAATCAAATCGTCGATGTTCACGGCCTCAATATCGACCAAGCCCTGAAAATGGAAGACGAAATCAACAAAATCACCGGCGTACTCGAAAACGGTATTTTTGCTCGCGATGCCGCCGATGTGTTGGTTTTGGGTACGGCAGAAGGAGCAAAAGTCATCCTGCCTTGTCAGGATTAATGGAGATTAATCAATCTTAAAGGCCGTCTGAAAGTGCATCAGGTCTTTCAGACGGCCTTCAATTTGGCAAAATATGCAAATCAGTAAAATTATAAAATGGTTGCCCGTTGTTTTATCTGTTTTGGGCGCACTTGGTTATAGCTCACGCGATACCGAGTTGATTCGTACAGGGGTAAGTGTTGCCGCAACATTGGCACAAGGCGACAATATCGGTTTGGAAAAGGTCAATGAATGGCTGGGAGAAAATGTCGTCAAAGCCACATCTGACACCAAAGCCGAAGCTAAACCCAAACCGGAACAGAAACAAAAGTCATCGAGGCAATCCTACACATACAACGGAAAAATCATCAAAATCCATGATGGCGATACCATGCACATTATCGATAGCGACGGCAGGAAACACAAAATCCGCATGGCCTATATCGATGCCCCAGAAATCAATCAGGCCTATGGTACGCAATCACGAGACAATCTGATTGATGCAGCATTGAATAAAAAAGCCAAAGTGCGCGTATTTGAAGCCGACCGCTACCAGCGCGAAGTTGCCCAAGTATCAGTCGGCACGATTGACTTGAATTTGATGCAGATACGGGATGGTGCCGCATGGCATTATGAAAGTTATGCCAAAAAACAACAAAGTAAAACCGCTTACACTGACTATTCGGCCGCACAAAAACAAGCCAAGGAAAAACGTAAAGGTTTATGGAAAAGAGACAATCCGCAAGCACCTTGGCAATTTCGCCGTCAAAACCACGAGCAGCAGAACGACAATAAAAAGCAGTCTGATAAACAATGGTTTGGGATTTGGTAGGTTTTAAGAAAGAGGCCGTCTGAAAACTTTCAGACGGCCTTTAATCATTAAGGTTTAGTAATAAGATAAGAATGAGTGGCAGGTTTCTGATTAGAGGGTAATAGAAATAAAAGTGTGGTGTAATATTTTTAAGAAGGCAGATATGAAAAAAGACACCGTTAGCTGGTGTCTTTAGTATCTGGCAGAGAGGAAGGGATTCGAACCCTCGATACGCTATTCACGTATACACGCTTTCCAGGCGTGCGACTTAAACCACTCATCCACCTCTCTGTGGACTATTATCCTGACTTCTTATTTCAGAATAATGTGAAAACTTAACTGATTGATTTATCAGTGGTGCCCAGGAGAAGACTCGAACTTCCACACCCGTGAGGATACTAGCACCTGAAGCTAGCGCGTCTACCAATTCCGCCACCTGGGCAATTTAAATTTTCTTAAGCAAAGAAGCACCAAATTATTTGGTGCCCAGGAGAAGACTCGAACTTCCACGCCCGTGAGGACACTAGCACCTGAAGCTAGCGCGTCTACCAATTCCGCCACCTGGGCTTTGCTTTATTCTTCAATTTAAGGTAGAGTTGACTACTCTGAACTGCGAAGAAGCAGCTATTATATATTTTAAAAAAAGAATGTCAACTATCAAAATGAACAAAAATACTAAATCTTTAAATTTGCGAGAAAAAGACCCGTATTTGGAGCGGGAGAAACAACGTTACGCTCATCCGTTGCCCAGCCGCGAATGGGTCATTGAATTATTGGAACAAAAAGGTGTGCCGACCAAAATCGAAGCGTTGGCACATGAATTGTCGATTGCAGAAGATGAATATGAATTCTTCGAGCGCCGTCTGAAAGCAATGGCGCGTGATGGTCAGGTGTTGATCAACCGACGTGGTGCGGTGTGCGCGGCAGAAAAATTGGCATTGGTTAAATGCCGTGTCGAAGCGCATAAAGACGGCTTTGGTTTTGCCGTGCCGCTAACCCCGACGGGCGAAGGCGATTTCGTTTTGTATGAGCGTCAGATGCGCGGCGTAATGCACGGGGATATTGTTACCGTTCGTCCTGCCGGTATCGACCGCAGAGGCCGTCGTGAAGGTACGGTTTTAGATGTGGTGGAGCGTGCGCAGTCTAAAGTGGTCGGCCGTTTTTATATGGATCGCGGCGTGGCTATTTTGGAGGCAGAAGACAAGCGTTTGAGCCAAAGTATCGTGCTGGAACCTGAAAGCGTGGCGCACTTTAAACCGCAATCCGGTCAGGTGATTGTGGCTGAAATTGAGACGTATCCTGAAGCGCATCGTCCTGCTGTGGCTAAGCTGATTGAAGTATTAGGCGATTATGCCGACAGCGGTATGGAAATCGAAATTGCTGTACGCAAGCACCATTTGCCTCATCAATTCAGCGAAGCATGTGTCAAAGCTGCGAAGAAAATTCCTGATCATGTGCGTAAAACCGACTTGAAAGGGCGCGTGGACTTACGCGATTTGCCTTTGGTAACCATTGACGGTGAAACTGCACGGGACTTTGACGATGCGGTTTTTGCTGAAAAAGTCGGTCGCAATTACCATTTGGTGGTGGCGATTGCCGATGTCAGCCATTATGTCCGTCCTGATGACGGAATTGATGTAGATGCTCAGGAACGCAGTACCAGCGTGTATTTTCCACGCCGCGTGATTCCGATGCTGCCGGAGAAGTTGTCCAACGGCATCTGCTCGCTCAATCCTGATGTTGAACGCCTGTGTATGGTGTGCGATATGGTGATTACCTATGCCGGCAATATCAAGGAATACCGTTTCTATCCGGCAGTAATGCGTTCTCATGCGCGACTGACTTACAATCAAGTTTGGGATTGGATTTCAGACGGCCGGGATCATCCGTTTAAACCGCAAATTGATACTCTGTATAAGTTATTTAAAATCTTGCAGAAAAAACGTTTTGAGCGTGGCGCGGTTGAGTTTGAGAGCGTTGAGACTCAGATGGTTTTTGACGACAACGGTAAAATCGACAAGATTGTTCCCGTTTTCCGCAATGATGCGCATAAGCTAATTGAAGAATGTATGTTGGCGGCGAATGTTTGCGCGGCAGAATTTTTGCTGAAAAACAAACATACGGCTTTATTCCGCAATCACTTGGGCCCGACTCCTGAAAAACTGGCTACTTTACGCGAGCAGCTTGGTTTGCTGGGGCTGAGTCTGGGTGGCGGTGATAATCCGACGCCGAAAGACTATGCTGCGCTTGCTGAGCAATTTAAAAACCGTCCGGACGCGGAATTGTTGCAAGTGATGATGCTGCGTTCTATGCAGCAGGCGGTTTATGAGCCGCATTGCGACGGTCACTTTGGTCTGGCTTATAGCGCATATGCACACTTTACTTCGCCTATCCGCCGTTATCCGGATTTGACGGTCCATCGTGCCATTAAGGCTGTATTGAACGGACAAACTTACCAGCCCAATAAAACCTGGCAGGCTTTGGGCGTGTATACTTCTTTCTGCGAGCGCCGAGCCGATGATGCCAGCCGCGATGTGGAAAACTGGCTGAAAACTTATTATATGCGCGACAAAGTCGGCGAAGTCTTCAGCGGCAAGATTTCGGGCATGACCAGCTTCGGTATTTTTGTAACCTTGGATGATATTCATATCGACGGCTTGGTACATATCAGCGATTTGGGAGAGGATTATTTCAACTTCCGTCCTGAAATTATGGCGATTGAGGGCGAACGCAGCGGTGTCCGTTTCAATATGGGCGATACGGTCACTGTAAAAGTTGCGCGTGCCGATTTGGATACCAGCAAGATTGATTTGACCTTAATCAGCGGTGGTTCAGTCGGTAAGAAACGTGGCGCTAGAAAAGCAAAACCTGTGAGTAAGCCGACAGCTGCTGACAAACCTGTCGAAAAGCGTAAGCGTAAACTTTCGGCTAAAGAAATTGATGAAGCGTTGGCTACTCCCGTGAAGGCAAAGAAGAGCAAGGTGAAAAGTAAACCTGCCTCCAAGCCTGCTAAGTCAAGCAAACCTAAAGCCGCAAGCAAGAAAAAAGCGCAAACGAAAACAGTTTCTGTCAAAGCTGGGCATAAAAATAATGCTCAAGGTAAAAGCGTGAAGATTAAAGTGAAGAAAGCTGCTAAGAAATAAGTAGCATTCAATTCAGGCCGTCTGAAAAGTTTCAGACGGCCTGAATTCGTGATTTTATGAATAAAACTAAGGATAAATAAGATGATAAAACTATACGGTATTCCCAATTGCGATACGGTTAAAAAAGCGCGTAACTGGTTGGCGGAAAATGGCATCGAGTTTGAATTTGTAGATTTTAAGAAAAACGCCCCGACTGCTGATTTGATTGATGGCTGGCTGAATCAGGCGGCTTTGGAAATTTTGCTCAATAAAAGAGGCACGACTTGGCGCAAGCTGGATAAAGATGCACAGGAATCTGCCGCCACAAAAGAAGGTGCGATTGCTTTGATGGTGGAGAATCCCAGCATCATCAAGCGGCCTGTGTTGGTCAAAGAAGGGCAGGTTCATGTCGGATTTTCAGTAGAAGCGTATCAGGAAATTTTTGGATAAGGCATTTTTAGGTTTTTAGGCCGTCTGAAAAAGCAAGCCTTGAAAAAATACGTTACAATACGCGCTTTGAGCCTGTTTTCAGGATTTTAAGATTTTTGCGGCAGCATTTTGCGGCTGCCGCGCCAAACTTTTCTTTCGGATAAATATGTTCCATATTGTTGAAAAATATAAAACACCCGCCCAGATTGTTTTAGGTATCATCGGTCTGACCTTTATCGGATTCGGTGCCAATAATTTGTCTTCGCCGGGTTCTGATTACATTGTCAAAGTCGGGGATGAGAAAGTCAGCGAACACGCTTTACAGATTGCGATACAAAACGAGCAGGCTGCCGGCAATAATGCGCCTTCGCGTGATGCGGTATTCCAATCGTTATTGCAACGTGCTTATCTGAAGCAGGGTGCCAAGCTGATGGGCATCGCTGTGTCTCAGGAACAAATCAAGCAAGTTATTGTGGATGATCCGAATTTCCATGATGCTTCCGGTAAATTCAGCCAGGATTTGCTCAAGAAATATTTGGATCAACGCAGGATGACCGAGGATCAGTTCGTTGAAGATATCCGCGAACAGTTCCAGTTGCAAAATCTGTTGAATTTGGTGCAAAACGGCGCTTTGGTCAGCGATGCGCAAGCGCGTCAATTGATTAACCTGACTCAAGCAACGCGTACCATCCGTTCATTTACGTTCAGCCCTGAAGCATTTGCGGCACAAGTCAAAGTAGATGATGCGGCTTTGCAAAAATATTATGAAGCGCATAAGAAAGATTACTTGATTCCTCAAGCCGTTAAGCTGGAATATGTGGCTTTGAGCATCAAAGATTTGGCTGACAAGCAAACCGTCAGTGCGGAAGAAGTCCAAAAAGCTTACGACAGCAAAAGCGTAGATTTGTCGCCAAGAGCCGAAATTGCGCATATTTTTATTCCGGTCATGCCTAACGGAGATGAAGCAAGCAATGCGGAAATTAAAGCCGAAGTGGACAAAATGGCTGCGGAGCTTAAAGCACATCCGGATTCGTTTGCCGAGCTGGCGGCCAAGTATTCCAAAGACTTGTCCAGCAGCAATAAAGGCGGCAACTTGGGCTATCTGAGCAAAAGCGGCGGCAGCGGCTTCGGGCCGGAATTTGATAAAGCGGCATTTGCATTGGGCAAAGGCGAAGTCAGCGATACCGTTAAATCGTCTTTGGGTTATCACGTCATTAAAGTTTTGAATGTCGAAGCTGAGCCGACTTTGGAACAAGCCAAAGCGCGTATCGAAGCAGCCTTGAAACTGAAAAAAGCGGCTTCTGCCTTTAATGCCGCTAAAGAAAAACTGGGTGAAGATACCTTCAATGATCCGTCTTCTCTGGCAAAAGCAGCCGCCAATTCAGGTTTGAAAGTAGAAAGCCTGGATGAATGGGTGACCAAAGCGGGTGCGAAGGAAGCCGGCTTGCCTGAAGCATTGATTAATGCCGCGTTTAGTGATGATGTACTGAAGAAAAAACACAATTCTGAAGTGATCGCCATCAACAACGATACTGTTTGGGTCATTCGTGCGAAAGAAGTGCGCGAAGAGAAAATCGCACCATTTGCGGAAGTCAAAGACAATGTCCGTGCAGCATATCAGCGCTCTGAAGCCGCCAAACTGGCAGAGAAAAAAGCCCAGGAAACTTTGGCCGCATTGAAAGCCGGTAAAGCTGCCGATGTTCAATGGTCACCTGTTTCTCAATTGAGCGCGCAAGATGCACGTAAAACCATGTCTCCGGAGGCTTATGCGGCTTTGCTGAAAGCGCGTCCTGTCGGCGGCAAACCTGCGTATACATTGTTGGAAGGTATGCCTGCGCCGGTAATTATGGAAGTTCAGAGTGTTTCTGCTCCTGAAAATGCCGATTCACAGATTCCGGCTGCTAAACAGGCTTTGGTTCAGCAGCTTTCTGCCAATGTTTTCGATGCCTTGCTCCAGTATTTGGGTAAGAAAATCGATCGTACGCAAGGTGCACAACAAGTTAATAATGCTGCCGAATAAGCAGAATATTAGAGTAGGGCAGCCGGATGAATTCCGGCTGTTTTCTTATTTTTAGCTATCTTTTAAAAGGCCGTCTGAAATCATGAGTAAAAATCCTGATGCCTTTGTCCGCTTGATTAATGCATTAAAAATTCTGCCCAATGTCGGCCCGAAATCCGCACAACGTATGGCTTACCAGCTTTTACAGTACAAACGCGAAGAGGCTCAGGAATTAGTGGACGCTTTGCAATTTGCTTTGAGGCAGGTGCAGCATTGTCGGCTATGTAACACATTTTGCGAAGGCGATTTGTGTGAAATTTGCGCAGACGAAAAACGTGATAAAAGCCGTTTGATGATTGTGCATATGCCGGCGGATGTCTCCAGCATGGAGGCGGCCAATTGCCATGATGGCCTGTATTTTGTTTTGATGGGGCAAGTCAGCCCGGCGCAGGGGATGGATATTTCGGCAGTGGCATTAGATAAGCTGGTTGCCCGTTTGCAGGCGAGTGATATTGAGGAAATCATCATTGCCACCAACTTCACAGCAGAAGGCGATGCAACAGCGTATGTATTGGCGGAATTGTTTAAAAATCTTCCTTATAAAGTCAGCCGATTGGCAAGGGGAATTCCTTTGGGCGGCGAGATGGAATATGTGGATGCCGGTACTTTGGCACAGGCTGTTTACGATAGAAGAAATATCCAATCTTAAATGCCAATATAAAAAGGCCGTCTGAATGTTTTTCAGACGGCCTTTTCATTGATGAAATCAGATTATTTGCAGCTCACGCCTTGAATTTGAGGCGTATCGCCGTTGCCGACTTTGAATGCGCATTTGGTTGCGCTGCTGCCGGATACGGTAACAACACCGTTTCCGCTGTTGAGGCTGACAGGTTCTTTTACGCCCATGCCGACAGCAGTGGCTGCCAGTTTTTGAACATCGGCGTCGGAGTAAGCGGTATTGTTTGAACTGATTTTGATTTCTTTGGCGGCATATGCATTGAAGCTGAATGACAAACCTACAGCTACGGATACGAGGGCCAAGAATTTTTTGCTGTTCATTAGTGTATTTCCTTTTTGATGGTGACAAAGTGTGTCACAGCTTCAGAATAAGGGCGATTGGCCGATTGTGCAAGTTTTTCGGCGGAATTTACGGGAAGATACATGGTTTTACATACACTTTATCCCTGAATGCTACATCAGTCGGGCAATCGGACGACCTGTCGGTTTTACGGTACAATAAGCCTTTTTTGACAAACGAATGAGGCATTTTTGAATGGCTTCTTTAGAAACTTGGATAGGCCTGCGCTATTTGCGTGCGAAAAAACGCAATGGCTTTATGTCATTTATTACCATGATTTCAATCGCCGGTATCGCCTTGGGCGTAACGGCACTGATTGTGGTGCTATCAGTGATGAACGGATTTCAGAAAGAGATACGCGGCCAATTGTTGAACGTCGCACCTCATGCGGAAATCGGCTATTACGATGTCGGCAGTGCGCCGGGTTGGCAGAATTTGCGCGAATTTGTAAAAGGCAAAAAGGAAGTATTGGCCAGCGCGCCTTATGTTTCCGATCAGGCTTTGCTTGCTAATGCCGGGGAAGTGCGCGGTGTACAAATACGCGGTATTTTGCCGTCTGAAGAAAAAAATGTCGTTGATTACGGCAAGGATATGCCGGCCGGCAGTTTCGACGATTTGAAGCCGGGCGAATTTGATATTATTTTGGGTCAAGGGCTTGCTGAGGCATTGGGCACGGAGATTGGCGGCAAGGTTACAGTGATTACGCCAGAGGGTAATGTTACTCCTGCCGGCGTAGTGCCACGCTTGAAGCAGTTTAATGTAGTCGGTGTGGTAAAAACAGGTGTTTATGAGGTTGATAATACCTTGGCCATGACGCATATCAAGGATGCGCAAGTCTTGTATCGACTGGGTGAAAATGTCGGTGGGCTGCGTTTGCGGTTGGCTGATCCTCAGAATGCACCATCTTTCATAGCTAAGTTGATTCCTGATGCTAAAAAAGATGAGGTGTGGGTGCGCGACTGGACGTTTAACAACCGCAGCTATTTTGAAGCTGTTGAGTTGGAAAAACGCATGATGTTTATCATTTTGACATTGATTATCGCGGTTGCTGCGTTTAACCTCGTCTCTTCTTTGGTAATGGCGGTAACGGAAAAACAAGCCGATATTGCGATTTTGCGCACTTTGGGTTTGTCCCCGGGCGGCGTCATGAAGATTTTCTTGGTACAGGGCGCTTTTGCGGGGTTCTTTGGTACGCTTGTTGGTGTCGTATGCGGTGTATTGCTGGGTTGGAATGTCGGCAAGATTGTCACGTTTTTTGAAGACCTGTTTGGCGTGCATTTGATTAACTCACAGGTTTATTTCATCGATTACCTGCCTAGCGATGTGAATTTAAAGGACGTCGCCGTTATTGCCTGCATTTCGCTTGGTTTGGCATTTATTGCCACACTGTATCCGAGCTGGCGTGCAGCAAAAACCCAACCTGCGGAGGCTTTGCGCTATGAGTAAGATAATTTTGAAATGTATCGGCGTTGGCAAAAGCTATAATGATGGCGCATTGAATGTACAAGTGTTGAATTATTTAGATTTTGAAGTTGCCGAAGCGGAAAGCGTGAGTATTATTGGTTCATCAGGCAGCGGTAAATCCACATTGCTGCACCTTCTTGGTGGCTTGGATATGCCGTCTGAAGGCAAGGTAATACTGATGGATCAGGATTTGGGCGGTTTGAGCCAAAAACAGTTGGGCGAATTGCGCAACCGTTATTTGGGCTTTGTGTATCAATTCCACCATCTATTGCCTGAGTTTTCTGCTTTGGAAAATGTCATGATGCCGCTTTTAATCGGCAAAATGCCCAAGGCGATGGCTGAGGAGAAGGCTGTCAAGATGCTGGAAAAGGTTGGCTTGGATAAGCGTATGCTGCACCGTCCGAGCGAACTTTCCGGCGGCGAGCGTCAGCGTGCGGCGATTGCCCGTGCTTTGGTCAATGAGCCGAAATGCCTGTTGGCGGATGAGCCGACGGGGAACCTTGACCGTAAAAATGCGCAAAATGTGCTGGACATGATGCTGGATTTGAAACGTGAATTGAACACCAGCCTGATTGTGGTGACCCATGATGACGAGCTGGCTGAGCGTTTCGACCGGGTAATGACCATGAAAGACGGCAGCCTGCAAGTGCTGCAATAAGGTTATTATTTCAGGCAAATATTTTATGCTTTGAACGGTATAATAGAGTCCGTCTGAAAAATAGGTTTTCATTTATGGAAACACTGTTTTTCAGACGGCCTTTCTTTTTCCGTATCAATCAAGCTTGAGCCATGAATCCGACCGACTCCATCCTTTCCTCTGCCGCAGATGCGGCCATAGCTTTTTTCCGCCGCCACGAAGTACAGGGCGCATCCGTTATTGAGCCTTATGTGGTTCGACTGTTTGCAGCCTTGCAAAACGGGCATTCGTTTATTTACTTGGATAAAGCGGATGTCGATGCCTTAAGCAACTTGCCGAATTTGGTCGGCAATGCGGATAAACCGCTTATCCTGCAAGGCCGGAAATTGTTTTTAGGGCGGATGTGGCAGTTGGAGCATGATTTGGCTGTTGAAATCAAACGGCTGGCAAGTGCCGAGGCGGAAGAAGTGAATTTCATGGCGGCTTCAAAAAGCCTGAGCGACTGGTTTGATACTAAAGACAGCAAAGAGCAAAGGGGTGCTGCGGCTTTGGCCTTGCTGCAAAACTTTATGCTGATTACCGGCGGGCCGGGTACGGGGAAGACGACGACCGTAGCAAAGCTTTTGGGTCTGATTTGCAATAACAGTACGAAGCTGCCCCGTATTGCGTTGGCTGCGCCGACGGGCAAAGCGGCTGCGCATATGGCACGGGCTTTGCAGCGTGCTTTGGACGGTTTTGATTTGTCTCCGAGCGTCAAAGCGCATTTGGAAAACTTGGAAGGGCAGACTGTTCATCGTTTGTTGAAACTGCGTCCGCCGCAAATGCGCCCTGCGTTCAATCATGAATATCCGCTTGCATTGGATGTTTTGGTGGTGGATGAGGCCTCAATGTTGGATTTGCCGCTGGTGTTGGATTTGTTGCGCGCCGTGCCGACCGGCTGTCGTCTGGTGTTGCTTGGCGATGAAAACCAGTTACCGTCGGTTGGCTTGGGTGCCGTATTGGCGGCATTGTCGCGTCCGACGGCTTTGGATAAAGAAACCGCTGAAAAGCTGGAAGTGTACCTGCCCAATCATGGCTTTGAAATTAAAGGGCAGCCACAGGCTTTATCGCAAAACAATGCCAAATTGACATTCAGCCACCGTTTCGGTGCAGACAGCGGTATTGGTTGTTTGGCAAGGGCGGTGGTGTCCGGGGAAAAGCAAACTGCGGTCGAACAGTTTGACAAGTTCCCCAAAGAATTGGAAATGAAAACAGGCCGTCTGAAAGAGCAGGTCGCTTTGCTGTATCAAAAGCAACAGGATTATTGGCAGGCCGTGGCAGAGAATAATGTTGCACTCGCTTATGGTCATGCGGCCGATGTGGTGGTATTGGCAGCTTGGCGGCAGGATGCGGATGATTTGAATCAGGCTTATCAAGAATACTTGCAACGACAAGGCAAGGTTTCGGGCGAAACGCCTTGGTTTGCCGGACAAATCATCATGATTACGCACAATGATTACATGCTGGAAGTGTTTAACGGCGACATCGGGCTGATTATGAAAGATGAAGAATCGTTGAATGGCTTGTCTGCCTATTTTCCTGAGAAAGATGGATTCAAAAAAATTGCCATCAGCCGTTTGCCTGATTTTGAATCGGCTTTTGCCATGACGGTGCATAAGAGCCAAGGTTCGGAATATCGGGAAGTATGGCTGTTGCCCCCGTCAGTGCCTGCAACGACGGAAAGTGAAGAGGAAGCCCGAGGTTTGGATAAGGCTTTGCTTTACACGGCCATTACCCGTGCGCGTGAACGTTTTGTGTTTTGGGGAAATGCGGAGGAATTGTGTCAGGCTGTGGGATGCCATCAAAAACGCAGGACAGCATTGGCCGATGCCTTGAAATGGCAGTTTGAACAGCCTGATGAGCAGGCTTCTGTTTGACCTGAATCAAGAGGCCGTTTGAAAGGGAATAAAGCGTTTAAATCTGCTTGACTGATTACACTAATTTACATACGATAAAAATAATTAGTAAATAAAATGAATAATTTATACGAAATTCATAATTTTGTACGCTTTATCGAATACTTCACTTTCAATACCTTCTTTTGGAGAGTCGGCATGAAATTTCAAACCAAACTGATTGCAACCTGTATTTTATTGGCTTCATCATCTTATTCATTGGCAGAAAATGCTGATGGCGGACGTGATGCGGCGGCTTTGGCCACCACCAACGATTATGTCAATTCCGGCAGCATCATTCGCAAAGATGACGATAAAATCAGCATTTTCAATGATTTGTTGACTGTAAATGGTGGCTTGCGCGTACGTGCGGATACCAAAGACATCAATGCCAACAACAGCGGTATCAATCCGACGCCTGAAGACACCAATGCCAACTTCAATGCGGAGTTTTGGTTACGCACGAAACTGTACAAAGATTGGAAGTTGGTTGCCCAAATCGAGCCGAATATTGATTTGGAAACTGGTAAGTTCAACGGCGATCATGATGTGCCGGTGAATAAACTGTATGCCGAAGGTACTTTGTACAACAACATTAAAGCGCGTGTCGGTAAATTTGGCGCGTTCTCTTCATACGGCCGCGTATGGGATACCGAAGTTACCGGCGGCGAAATCTTCTTTGACAATAAAACCCTGCCTACCAAAATCTATGCGGGCCGCCGTACTGGCAATCTGAACGACAACACATGGGGCATTGGTGGCCGTCGCAGACATTTTGCCGCAGTTCAAAGCGTGTTGCCTGTAAATGAGAATATCAACGTCGGCGCAACCGTCAGCTACATGAAAGACATCGATGTACGCGGTGCGAAGAAAAATGCAGTCTTCGGAGAAATCGGTACGGACATCAAGTTTAATGACGATTGGCATTGGATGGCTGCAGTCAGCAAGTCCAATATCAAAGCCTATAATGATGCCGGCCAAAAAATCAAAAATGATGGCGTGTTCACTGAAGTGCGCTATAAATCAGCCGACTGGAACGTCCGCAATTCTTACGACGTATTCTTGAACTACCGCCGTGTCGGTTCGTTGTCCGGTGTCTCTTCCGTTGAGGATTACAGCAAAAACGTCCAAGGCGTGCAAATCGGTGCGACCTATATTCCTTGGAAAAACTGGAAACTCAAAGGCTTCTATTTAGCCGGCAAACAGGTTACGCCTACTGTTGGCACGGATAAGCAGGACGTAAACGTTATTCGTGGTCAGTTAGAATATAAATTTTAATCATCACAAATAAAAAAACAGGCAGGATGTCCTGCCTGTTTTTGGTTTTCAGACGGCATGGATATAGGGCCGTCTGAAATAATGGATTCAACGCTTACCAGCTATCGCGCTTCATACGGTCAAGCTGACGGCGGTCGCGTTTGGTCGGGCGTCCGTCCGGATAAGCAGCACTGATGCGGCTGGCTTGGTCGAGCTGTTTTTGAGCTTCGCGTTCGGCAGCCGTTTTCATGTCTTCTTCGTAGAGTAAACGCGCTTCCGGTGCCGGTCGGCGTTGATGATTGAGCGCGGCAACTTTGAATTTATAGGGCAGGGAGTTCAAAGTCATGTCGATGGTGTCGCCGGCAGAAATATTTTTGCTGTTTTTCACCTTTGAGCCGTTTACCAAAACCCTGCCCAGCTCAATATGTTTTTGTGCCAGCGCGCGGGTCTTGAAAAAGCGCGCGGCCCACAGCCATTTGTCCAAGCGCATGGACGAATTGTCATGATCGTTTTTCATAGCCTGTTTGAAATGATTGAACTGAATTGAAGTTTATCATAAGATACGGCACTTCATTCGTTTAGTGCAGATATACTATTTCTTTGTTAAAGGCCGTCTGAAAGATTTTTTATTGCAAAAGATGGCAGTTTCCCTTTGAGAAATGCTGTCAAATACGCCTGATTAGCGTATCATGTCAGCAACCGTTACCGAGAGCTTTGTTTTATGAAACCCGTTTTTTTGGACTTCGAACAACCCATCGCCGAATTAACCAATAAAATCGACGAGTTGCGATTCGTACAAGACGAATCTGCCGTTGATATTTCCGACGAGATTGCCAGACTGCAAAAGAAAAGCAGTGAGTTGACCAAGTCGATTTTCAGCAAGCTGACTCCGGCTCAAATTTCACAAGTGTCCCGCCATCCGCAACGTCCTTATACTTTGGACTATATCAACGGTATTTTTACCGATTTTGAAGAATTGCACGGCGACCGCCATTATTCTGACGATCATGCCATTGTCGGCGGTTTGGCGCGTTTCAACGGCCAAAGCGTGATGGTTATTGGTCATCAAAAAGGCCGCGATACCAAAGAAAAAATCCGCCGCAATTTCGGTATGCCGCGTCCTGAGGGTTACCGTAAAGCACTGCGCTTGATGCAGACTGCCGAAAAATTCAATATTCCGGTCATGACCTTTGTCGATACCCCGGGCGCGTATCCGGGCATTGGTGCGGAAGAACGCGGCCAGTCTGAAGCCATCGGCCGTAATTTGTACGAACTGACCCGCCTGCATGTGCCGGTATTGTGCACCATCATTGGCGAAGGCGGCTCGGGTGGCGCTTTGGCAGTGGCTGTCGGCGACTACGTCAATATGCTGCAATACTCGACTTATTCGGTGATTTCTCCCGAAGGTTGCGCCTCTATTCTTTGGAAAACTGCTGAAAAAGCAGCAGATGCCGCGCAAGCATTGGGTATTACCGCCAAACGCTTGCAAGAGTTGGATGTCATCGATAAAGTAATTGATGAGCCTTTAGGTGGCGCACACCGTGATTTTGAAACTACGATGAAAAACGTCAAAACCGTTTTGGAACAGCAATTAAGCGAAGCGCAAAGCATGACTATGCCTGACTTGCTTTCTCGCCGTTTCGACCGCATCATGGCTTACGGTAAATTTACCGATAAATAAGTTTGACTGTTGAAGAAGCAAGCAGATGCCGTCGCTGCTTGCTTTTTTTGTGTTCTATTTTTGAGTAATTCACAATTTCAGGCCGTCTGAAATGTCGCCAGTATCCCCTGATTCCCTATTTAAAAGTTTTCAAGCAGCTTTTCCTGATTTGCCGAGCCACACTGTTTTTGAAGTTGGCTTGAGTGGCGGATTGGATTCTGTCGTCCTGCTGCATCTTTTGCATCGGATGCGCGAATTTCGCTATTTTGATTTGCGTGCCGTCCATGTTCATCATGGTTTAAGTACCAATGCCGACAGTTGGGCTAAATTTTGTCAGGATTATTGTCAGCGTCTGAATGTTGCCTTGCGGGTGTGCCGTGTCAATGTGGAAAAACAAGGAAAAGGTTTGGAAGCGGCGGCTAGGGCTGCACGATATCAGGCATTTTCAGACGGCCTGAAGAAAATTATTGTTTTGGCCCATCATCACAATGATCAAATCGAAACATTTATGCTGTCGGCTGTACGCGGGGGTGGATTGCGCGGTATGGCGGCCATGCCGGTATGGCGTGATTTAAATGAGGAGATTCAAATCTGGCGACCGCTTTTGGCATTTTCCCGTCAGGAACTGGCTGAGTATGCGCAACAATGGGGATTATCTTTTGTTGAAGACGAAAGTAATGAAGACTCCGGCTATTTACGCAATTGGATGAGAAATCAGGCTTTGCCGCAATGGCAGCAGCGTATTCCGAATTTTGAGCAGCAAATTTGTGCCAATGTTCGATTATTGCAGGAAGATTTGCAGCTTTTAGATGAATTGATTGAGTCTGAATACCAGCGCATCAGTCCAAACGGAATATTCAGCATCAGCCTGTGGAGGCAATGTACGCCGCTTTTGCGTCGTCGACTGCTTTGGTATTTTTTGCGAAAGCAAACGGAATCATTGCCTTCTTATCACAGTATTGCCGATTTTGCCCGGGTGTTGGAAACTGCTGATCAGGCGAAGTTGAATTTGCCAGACGGAAAACTGGTCGCATATCGGGACAAGCTGTTTGTTTGTCAGGAAAGTGAGTTTCAAAAACTGCCTTGGTGTAATGGCAGGGAAGTTCAAGGCCGTCTGAAAGATATTTTGCTCGAAAATGGTTTTGTTTTATTACCGTTTAAGGGAGGTTTGTCGGCAGAGGAGTTGGAGAAGCCAGCGGTACTTAGAAGTGTGGCCAAAAGTGATGTGATTCAGTCGGGACAGAGGGAAAAATCAGTCGAAAAACTATTGCAAGAGTGTCATATTGTGCCACTCGTCCGTAAATATTGGCCGATTATCCTAAGTATGGGCAACAAGTGCCTTGCTGTTGTTAATCTTCGGGTGGGAAGCGATGTTCAAATAGGGGAAGGCTATCTGCCTGTTCATGAAAAGTTGGTCAAATATATAGCAGAAAAGCAAAGAGACTAACTGTAAATTTAGTAAGTATTAGTAATTTAACTACATTGTGCTAAGTGTATATATAATAAGCAATACAGCTTATGTTAGAGCATCTGCACGAATAAACTTTTGCGATTAAATGTAATCTTGTGGAACTATTTCAAAGCGATGCTGTCTTTATTGTGCACAGCACGCTTTACTATTTTTTGGTTTAAAGCAGTAAAACGATTAAAGGTTGGGTATGAACGATCGCCAAATAGATCAAGTTTTGGTGGAGCGCGCGCAGAAAGGTGACCATAAGGCATTCGAGATGCTGATGTCCAAGTATCAGCGTCGGCTAAACAGACTGATTTCCCGTTTTATTCAGGATGAGCATGAAGTGCACGATGTAACCCAAGAGGCAATGATTAGGGCTTATCGTGCGCTGGTTAATTTTCGAGGTGAGAGTGCATTTTATACATGGCTGTACCGTATCGGTATCAATACGGCAAAGAATTTCCTGACCACTTCGGGTCGTCAGTTTTTTGTCAGCTCGGAAGCAGCCAATGAGGAAGGAGATGTTCTTGATTTAACCGATCAGATTGCGGATTACCATACGCCGGAAGCTGAAATGATGAATCGGGAAATCTTGCAGACCGTCGAAGCAAGCATTGCGCAACTGCCAGACGATATGCGTCAAGCCATTACGCTTAGGGAAATGGACGGCTTGTCTTACGAAGAAATAGCTCGGGTAGTGGATTGTCCGATAGGTACTGTACGTTCGCGTATTTTCAGAGCGCGTGAACTGATTGCAAAAGATTTGCGGCCGCTGTTGGATACTTCTGAAGATCAAAGGTGGTAATAAAAATGAACGAAAAAACAAATAAAGCATTGGAGTATGTGTCTGCATTGATGGACGGTGAAGCATTGACTGATGAGATGCTGGATGCCGTATTGGCAGACGAGGAAGCTATGCGCGCTTGGCATGAGTACCACATTATCGGCGACTGTATCCGTCAGGGCGCGGCGGTGAAGGTGGCTGATGAAAGCATGCAAAGCAAAGCATTTACAGTGCCTCAAGCCGAAGCTGAAGGCAAACAGGAAAAATATGCTCAGCGTGAAGCGGCCAATAGCGGCTTCTTCAAATTCTTTGCAGCCGCTGCAAGCGTATATGCGATTGCTGTTGCAGTATGGCAATTTACACCGCAAACTTCTCGTGACGCTATGCCAGTTGCAGAGAAGTCTAATGTTCAGCCTGCACAAAATATCATTCCGGTAAGCGGTACGCCTGTTGATAAAGCAGCTTCCGAGCCTGGTGAGACTGTTGTGCCGAATGCGGCGAAAGACGGCAAACTTGAAAACCGTCCTACTGTCCGCACCGAGCAAAAAAATGAGCAGCAGACTGTTGTGCAGTAAAAAATGAAATCATGTAAAACCCTTGCTTTATTGCAAGGGTTTTTTATTTCCGAAGCAAAACCGTCAGGCCGTCTGAAAGCATAGCTTCAACGAAGTCAAAACAGTTATAATGCACTCCATGAAACTGATTACCTCTGCTCAAAACGAACAGCTCAAACATTTATTCCGTCTGCTGACGCAGGCCAAAGCAAGGCGCGAAAGCGGTGAAACCGTATTAGAAGGCGTACATCTGCTGCAAACTTATTTGCAAAGCGGCGGTACGCCCAAACAGGTTTACCTGCCTGAAAAGAAACAGCAGCATCCAGAAATTCAAGAAATTACGGCGCAGTTGGATGAGGGATTGATTACTTGGGTCGGTAACGAAGCACTGTCTAAAATCACCAGTCTGACCGATGCCGATGATGTGATGACTTGGATTGATATTCCGCAGCAGGCAGGTTTACCTTCAGACGGCGATTGCGTGGTATTGGAGCGGGTACAAGACCCCGGCAATGCAGGGACGATTTTGCGTAGCGCGGCGGCAGCCGGAGTCAGGCAAATTGTGTGTAGCAATGATTCCGTGGATATCTGGTCGCCCAAAGTGTTGCGAGCGGGGATGGGTGCACATTTTCTGCTGTCTATTTTCAGCCGAGTGGAATTATCCGCTTGGATGGAAACGTATCAGCATCAAATTTGGGCAACTGCCTTGGGTGGTCGCAATATCGGTTTGTATGAGATGGACCTCAGTCAACCTTGCGCTTGGGTGTTTGGCAACGAAGGTAGCGGCGTGAGCGAACCGACAAAAGAGAAGGCTGATGCTTGTGTCAAAATTCCCATGTTGGGGCAAACCGAATCCTTGAATGTCGCGATGGCGGCGACGGTTTGTCTGTTTGAACAAATGCGGCAGCGTATCCATGCCCAGGCCGTCTGAAAACAATAATACGATTTTATTTTAAGGAACAAAAATGCAAATACTGACTTTTGATGAAGCGGCACGCAGCCGATTGATGGAATTGTTGGATGCCAAATCCGAAGCCCACAACACCATGCGTTGTGATGAAGTGCAGGGTTTCATGATGGCTTTATTGAGCGGTCCGGACGCTTTGAATCCGACCAATTGGCTGCCTGAGATTTTGGGTGAAGAATCTTTGTTTGATGCCAAAGAGCGCACCGAAATCGAGCGTTTGGTCATGGCAATGGCCGCCGATATGCGCATGAAGCTCAACGAGAAAATCCTGCCTGATTTGTGGTTTTATGAAGATGAAGCCGGCAATCCGGATTTTTACACTTGGTGTAACGCCTATCTTTATGCACTGGATATTGTGCCTACCGATTGGTTTGAAGCAGTCGATCAGGAAGAGTTTGAGGATTTGTTCTATCCGATTATGGCTTTGGGCGGCATCTATGATGATGAGGAAAACGGCGAAGTCATCTTGCATCTCAATGAAAAAGAGCTGACCCAGCTGGAATCTGATTTGCCGCATGTCCTGCTTGATATTTACTGGTACTGGCAGGCCATCATCAATAAGCCACAAACCGTCCGCCGCGAAGGCGAAAAAGTGGGGCGCAACGATCCTTGCCTGTGTGGCAGCGGTAAAAAATACAAAGCCTGCTGCGGCAAATAAGAAAAATAAATAGTGAAATGAAAAGGCCGTCTGAATGCTTGAAATTCAGACGGCCTTTAATGTTTTGTCTTAGAACAACGAGGCCAACCAAACAAACAGGATGGTCATTGCAATGGTCAAGGCGCAGCCGATTTTGGCCACGGTGCCGATGATAAAGCCGATAAACGTACCGATACCGACTTTGCCTGCCTGCCAAGTGTCTTTGCGTGCGATAAATTCGCCGATGGCCGCTCCGGTCAACGGGCCGAGCAACAAGCCGGGAATAGAGAAGAATGCACCGACGATACCGCCGATAAATGCACCCCAAACTGCGGTTTTGCTTGCGCCGGTATATTTTGCACCCAATGCGCCCGCCACATAGTCCATCGCAGTACCGAATACGGCAACGATGGCCAAAAATGTCAGCGTACCCGAGCCAAACACTTGATAATCGCCGGCATAACCCAACAGCCATGCCCCACCAAACATCAAACCCAATCCGGGTAAGGCAGGGTAAATAGTGCCTAAAATGCCGACAACAATGGCGATCAAGCCGAGAACGATGAGAACAGCAGCCATGAGGTTCCTTTTGAATTTAAGAGTGTAATAACGGCAGTATTATGGGCACGTTTTGTTATATTTTCATGAGAGATTGTGCAATAAAATGAAAAATTATCCGGAGGAGCGCCCAATTAAAATCGATGGATAAATATCTGAACGAATTATTGTGAATCATGCTCTGAATGATTGAATAAATTTCTATTCAAATATAAAAGCAGGCCTACCAATACGGCCAAGTACACTGCAACCCAATACGCATTAGTATAACCAATAGCCTTTGCCAGCTGCAGGGCGGCGAAACCGGCCGCGTAACTGCCGAGCAGAACCACGGAAAATTGCAGGCTGCTGTCGAGTGCGGCGGTGGCACGGTTGGATTTGTCCATCACCAACGCCAGTATCACCGGCAGCAGCAGCGTGTAGCTCAGGCTCAGGGCGATGATTTGCGCGGGCGGCAGCCAAGGATGGACACGTGCGAGCGTATCGATGGCGGTCATGGACGCCAAAAGCGGCAGTTGCAGCGCGTAGAGCAGGAAAACGAGTTTGTGGCGCGGATAATTGCGCGAAAACCAGCCCGACAGCGGTGTAACGATCAGGCAGGCAACAGGAATGCCCACCGCCAGAATTCCGCCCGTCTGTTTCGGAGTGAAGCCCAAATCCGCCAGTTTGGGTACAAAAGTTGCCGCCATAAACGCATAAGGTGCGGCAACGGCAAACAGCAAAACCAGCCACCGCCAGCCTGTTTCAGGTTGCTGCCAAAAAGAAACTAGCCGTGCTGCCAACGCCGTCCAACTGCCTTGCGCAGTCGGACTTTCCGGCTCGCGGTAGTACAAGAGTTGCAGCAGCATCAGCAGGCTGAACGCCAGCATCAAGCCGGATGCCGCCGTCTGTCCGTATTCCTGATACAGCCACAATACCAGTGCGCCGCCGATCATCTTGCCGCCGCGCGCCGCCATCGTCTGAATCACGCCGCCGAAACCGCGTTCGCGGTGCGGCAGGACGATGCACGACAAACCCAGCATCGCGCAGCCGTACACCGCCGACATCGCCGAGAGCAGTATGCAGCAGGTCAAAAGCAGCGCGAAGTTCTGCGTTATGTCGGTACAGGCCATCAACCCGAACACTGCTGAAAGCCCCAGCGTCGCCGCCAGCAGCCAGCCGCGAAACCGCCCGAACCGCCCCGCCGGCCGCCGCTCCATCAGTGCGGCAAACAATACCTTCGCCGCTTCGATACCGCCGATTAAATGTATCCAGCTCAGTTGGTTCAGGCTGTAACCGTGATTTTTCAAAATAGCGATCAGCGCGACCAGATAAAAACCGTTTAGCGTAAATTTGTAAGTGCAGCCGCCGATAAGCAGCAGCCAGTCGCGTGAGTTTTGGGGAGTCTGATTGTCGGACATCACATGATTCTTTTGAAGATGAGGCAAATAAAGGGACAAGGTCGTCTGAACATATTGGGTGGCAATACTTGATTTGTATTTAAATAGGTTTAGTATCTTTTCAGACGGCCTTCAACGCTTCTTCTGCGCGAAGCAGGGCGGTTGTTTCATCTGCTTCGACGATGTAGTTCACGCCCAGCGCGGGGCCGAGTTTGGACGATTGTTCGCGGAAGAACGCCAGTTGCGCTGCGTCGGGTTCGATAAGGAGCATGGCGGCGCAGCGTTCGGACAGTTGCGGCCGATGTGCCTTTATCCATTCGATGTAAGTTTTGCGGTCGGCAATGCGCTGTTCATCGCTCACCTGCCGCCGCATCGGGGTGCAGACGGTGGCGAAGCGGGGGTTTTGGTTTAACAGGGTTTCGAATTCGGCCAGCCAGTCGGCGAAGTCGGCGACGTGGGTCAGGTCGGTCAGGTAGATGGTGCCTTCGGGCAGGGTTTTGGCGGGGGTGAAGTAGTGCATGGGATTCCTTTGGGTGTTTTGGAGGAATAAACGGTAGGTCGGGCATAAATGTCCGACCTATGTTTTTTCAGACGGCCTCCATCATTTCAGCTTCATTTAAAACTTCCATTCTGCGCTCACGCCTACGCTTCTGGGGCGTTGGTAGAGCGCGTCTTGGCGGTCGGCGCTGGAAATGAATATGGGTTGGCGGCGGTTGAACACGTTGTCGGCGTAGAGCGAGACGCGGCCTTGTTTGAAGTTGTAGGCGGTGTAGAGGTTGACTTGGTTGTATGCGCTGATTTTGCCTGATTCGGCATTGTCGGCAGCGGAGTAGTAGCCGCCGTAGAAGCGCACGTCGCCGCCGGCTTCCCAGCCTTTGTCGTTCAGGTATTTCACGCCGATGTTGGCGGTGTATTTGGGCGCGCGGCCGAGTTTGTTGCCTTCGATGCCGCTGTCGGGATAGCTTTTGATTTTGGTGTTGAGCAGCCCAAGTCCGGTGGTGAGTTTCAGGCTGTCGGTCGCCTGCCAGTCGGCGGCGAGTTCCGCGCCGTAGGTATGGACTTTTTTGGCGTTGCGGATGACGACGGAGTTGGTGCCGAGATAGAAGGGGAGCTGCATGTCGCGGTAGTGGTTCAGGAACAGGTTGCCGGAGAGTTGCAGGCGGCGGTCTGCGCTGCGCCAGCGAGTGTACCACTCGTAGTTGTTCACATATTCGGGTTCATAAGTGTAGGTTACGACAGGGCGGCCGAAGGTGATGCCCGCACCGCCGGGGTTGTAGCCGCGTGCGGCTTTGATGCCGCTGACCCATTGGTCGGTGGGTTTGAAGGCGATATCGATTTTGGGCAGGAACACGGTCTGGCCTTTGTCTAAATCAAGGTGCAGTGCGCCGCTGCCGCCGCTTCGTTTGTGCGTTTCTTTTTCAATGCGGGCGGCGGCCGTGATGTTCCATTTTTCGCTGGGGCTGTATGTGGTTTCGGCAAACAGGGCGTGCACGCTGTTGCGGTCGTCAAAGGTGTTGCGGCCGCCGATGCTACGGATATCTACCCATTCGTCTTGTTTGCTGCGGAAGTAGTGCAGCCCGGCAAGGCCTTTCAGACGGCCTTTGTTTGAAAAATGCAATACTGGCTCCCATTGCAGTTCGCGGCCTTTTAGTTCGGCGGGCACGCCTTGCGGGCTGACGGTCATCGGCAGGTGCAGCCGCTCGTTGTGGTAGCGGCCGTAAACCAGTTTGTTTTCCAGTTTCAGATAGTCGTTAAGCTGCCACGATACGTCCCAGATGCCCGATGTTGAGCCGGTTACGAACACGGGCTTTTCTTTTAAAAAACGGCCGCTGGCGGTGTTGCCCATGATTTCGTTTTGCGGCGCGCGCGAACGGATATGGTTCAGCGTCAGGCGGCTGTAAAAATCGGGATGGTTTTCGGGCGTGAGCAGGAGTTTGAAGCGCACGTTGGTATTTTCCACGCGGCGCGGGTTGCCGGTCGGCTCATAGGACACGAACGGCTCGTAGCTTTCGCGCTGCTGCCGTTCCGCGCTCAAGCGGAAGGCAAGGTTGTTTTTCACAATCGGACCAGACACTACGCCGGCGATGTTGCGCGTTTTCTGGTTGCCCAAACCCAAGCGCAGCGCGCCCTCCCATTCGTTGGTCGGGTCTTTGGAGCGCATCACCACTGCGCCCACCACTGCGTTCTGCCCGCGCACATGGCTTTGCGGCCCGCGCAAGACTTCCACCTGCTGCATATCCCACAGCGACTGCGTGCCGAAGGCGAATTCATTGTAAGTGGCGGAGCGGCCGTCTATGGACAGGTTCAGGCGCGGCCGCGTGCCCGCAAAAAACGCCACCGCACCGACGGCAGGACCAGAGCCATCCACGCCGCGCACGGTCGGTAAATCGTTGCCGCTGCCCAAGTCCACCGTGTTCACAGTCTGTTTGAGCAGGTCGGTTGCGGAAAGATTGTGGCCGCTGCGGTCGATGTTCGGCGTGGAGAAAACGCGGTTGGACGTGGCGGTTTCAAAGCCGCTGCGGTTGGTGCGTTCGCCGGTGACGACGACTTCTTCCAACTGCACTTGTTCCGCATCGGCGGCATAAATCCATTCGGAGGCGAAAGCGGCGGCAATCAATAGGGGGAGGCGGCGGAGGGTGTGTTGCTGCATTTCCTTATCCTTTCAGACGGCATACGTCGGGGTGGATTGAACATCAGGTAATCCAACCGCTCCATCAGTATGCAAATATTTGTTGTTTACACATTTACATAAAACAAACTATTAATGTAAAGTATAAGAAACAAAAAACAGGAATGCAAGTGTTTATCATTCACTTTGTTTCCCCTCTTATCGTGAATTGTCCAAAAAAATTCCTCTCCTATTTTTGGGAGAAGGTTGGAGGAGGCAGATTCTGTAACCTTTATGAATTTGGCCTGCTAAGCATCCGACAGCCCCCTGTCCGCAGGGCGGAGCGGAGGGACAAGGAAAGAGGCCGTCTGAAACGCCGCCGTATTGCCATTGCCGCCGTGGGGAAATATGATGAGTATCCGACTTGCGGATAACTTTAGTGAAAACCCTTTATGAACAAAATCAAAATCTTCTTACCGTCATGACCGCCAGCAAACAACAAACCATCGCCGACACCGCCCGCCGCTTATTCCGCGAACATGGCTTTTCCGCCGTATCCGTAGGTAGCATCTGCGCCGAGGCCGCCGTCAGCCGTGTTACTTTTTACAAATATTACAGCGGCAAAAACGCGCTCTTGCAGGAAATCGTTACCGAACAGAAAAACCGCGTCCGTGCCGAATTTGAGGCGCTGCTTGCACGGCAATGCAACCTGCGCGAAGCCGCCGAAGCCGTGTTTGCCCTACAAAAGCAATCGTTTGAAGAACTCTATTCCGCCGCCTTCCTGCGTGACATCGAAGAAAACACCGATTTGGAGCTGGAGCGGTTTTTCCACGAATTGAACGAAGAAAAATACGCCTTTATGCGCGGCTTCTTCCACACCCTACAACAACGCCGCCTGATTCAGCCCGATTTGCCGGTGGAACTCATCGATCTGTTCATCCGTCAGGCGGATATATTGATGCGCCATCCGCAACTGACCGCGCTTTATGACGCCGCGCCGCAAAAGTTGCCGCAAGACGTATTAGGATTGCTGCTGCACGGTTTGTCAGGGAAAGAATAGATAAAAAAGAATAGAAAAATTTTAAATATGAATATTCAGACGGCCTTTCGGTAAATAGCTACCGAAAGGCCGTCTGAAACTTAAATGGAATTATAAACCGCAGGTTTTAGGTTTGTTTGCCAGAATATTGATGACTTTGCGTTCGGCTTTTTGCGGCTCGATTTTGATTTCGCTTTCGTCTTCTTCGCTGCCGTCGGAGAAACGTTCCGGCATTTTTTCGCTATCAAACGCCAAGTCGCCGCCGTGTTTCAGGCTTTGACCGCGTTCTAAGCCAACAAAGTCGAAAAGCTCGGTATCGGCCAAATGTGATGGAACGACGTTTTGCAGCGCGGAGAACATAGACTCGATACGGCCGGGAAAGCGTTTGTCCCAATCGCGCAACATATCGCCGATGACTTGGCGTTGCAGGTTGGGCTGAGAGCCGCAGAGGTTGCATGGAATAATCGGGAATTGCTTCAGTTCGGCGTATTTGATCAAGTCCTTCTCTTTGACATACGCCAGAGGACGGATGACGATGTGTTCGCCGTTGTCGCTTACCAGTTTGGGCGGCATGGCTTTGAGTTTGCCGCCGTAGAACATATTCAGGAACATGGTGGCAAGGATGTCGTCGCGGTGGTGTCCCAAGGCGATTTTGGTGCAGCCCAATTCTTTTGCGGTGCGGTAGAGGATGCCGCGGCGCAGGCGGCTGCACAGCGAACAAGTCGTTTTGCCTTCGTCCAACACGCGTTTGACGGTGGAGTAGGTGTCTTCTTCAACGATTTTGTAGGGAACGCCGATGCTTTCGAGATAGGTCGGCAATACCTCTTCAGGGAAACCCGGCTGCTTTTGGTCGAGATTGACGGCGACCAGTTCGAAATCAATCGGCGCGCTGGCTTGAAGCTGGCGCAGAATGTCTAGGAGGGCGTAGCTGTCTTTGCCGCCGGAGAGGCAGACCATGATTTTGTCGCCCGGCTCGATCATGTTGAAATCGTTAATGGCATCGCCGACGGCGTGGCGCAGGCGTTTGCTGAGTTTGTTGTTTTCTAATTCTTGCTTGGTTTTTTTGGACATGGCTGTTTGTGCTTTGAAATAATAGAAAAATTTAAGGGCGGTATTGTACCGCAAAAGAATAAAGGCCGTCTGAAAAACTGCGCTTACTTGGTTGAAGCTGCATTTTCAGACGGCCTGATATTTGTGCTTTATTTGATTTGAAGGGCGGTAATTTTGATTTCAACCTTCCAGTCGGGCGAAGCCAGTTTCGCCTCCACGCAGGCGCGGGCCGGAGCGCGCTCGGGGGCTGTCCATGCGTCCCAGGCTTCGTTCATGGCGGCGTAGTCGTTCATATCGGGCAGATAGATGGTAGCCTCCAAAATATGGGCTTTGTCGGATTGGCATTGTGCGAGCCATGAATCGATTTGCGCCAAAACATTTTCAGTTTGCGCTTTGGCATCGGCTTCAGGATTTTCGGGAACCATGCCGGAGAGGAAAACCAAGCCGTTGGCTACGACGGCTTCCGAATAGCGTTTGCTTGCACCAAGATAGCGGATGTCCATGTTGTCTCCTGATTTCAAAAAGAAGGTATGGTAACATTGCGACTGTTTACGTTCCATATTTAAGAGGGGCCGTCTGAAAAAGGTGGCGGAAAACAACCATGAGTAAAGCAGAATATCCGGTTACGCAGGCAGTGCGCTTTTTACGCAGTAAGAAAATTGATTTTGTCCCCTATGTTTATGCGTATGAAGAACATGGCGGTACGGCGCGTTTTGCCGAGTGCACGGGCAAGCCCGAGCATCAGGTCATCAAAACGATTGTTTTGCAGGATGAGCATAAAAAAGGCTTGGTTGTTTTAATGCATGGCGACAAACATATTTCCACCCGTAATCTGGCGCGTGAACTGGGCTTGAAACACATCGAGCCGGCAACGGCGGAACAGGCGTCGAAATGGACGGGCTATTTGGTCGGCGGTACATCGCCATTCGGTATGAAAACTGCGTTGCCGGTTTATGTGGAAGAAAGCATTTGGGCTTTGGACGAGATTTTTATCAATGGCGGAAAACGTGGGTTTATCGTGGGTATAAAGCCTGAAAACCTGCGGACGCTCAATCCGCAAGATGTTCATGTTGCAGTAGATTCATAAAGGACTGGAAAACAGATGGAACAAGTAAATTTATACGAAGTTTTGGGCGTGTCTCAGGATGCAGATATTAACGTTATCCGCGAGGCTTATGGCAAATTGGTGGCCAATCCGGATATTCAGAAAGATGCGGAGCGGTTTAAAGTCATCGGACAGGCGTTTGAAGTATTGTCTCATCCGGAAAAACGTTTGGCTTATGATGCGGCTATGCAGTACGAGCGTCAGGAAGCCAATACCGACAACTTCACTAATATGGCGACAAATGTGGTCAATACGCCCAACTCTGACGTGAAAAACTATGTTTTTATCGCTTATGTTACATACGCTGTGGGCTTATTGATTTTGTTTACCCCCGTTGTCGGTGTGATTATGGCGTATGTTAAACGCGATGAGGCTCAAGGTAGCATTTACGCCAGCCATATAGATTATTTGATTAAGACATTTTGGGTATCTTTAGTGGGTACGGTTTTGGGAACTTTTACTACACTTATCTTAATTGGTTGGTTGATTCTGTTGGTAACTGCCATTTGGTTTATTTACCGTGTAGTCATCGGACTGATTAAACTGAATGAAGATAAGCCCGTCTCCACTCAAGGATGGTTCTAAAGCATGGCATATTTATTGGCAAGTATCGTTTGCAGCGTGTTGGTGTCTGTATTGCTGAAAGTGGCGCGCAAGCAAAAAATCAATATCGAGCAGGCGGTGGCGGTGAATTACATCGTTGCCGTCACTTTGACCATGCTGGTGTTAAAACCCGATTTGAGCAATCCGCAGGTATTTTTGCCGACTTGGTGGCTTTTTGCGGCCTTGGGCATCTTGCTGCCAACCGTGTTTGTCATTATGGGCAAGTCCGTAGATGCGGCAGGTATCGTCAAATCGGATGCGGCGCAACGCTTATCGCTGTTTCTGCCGATTGTCGCTTCATTCACGCTTTTTCATGAGCAGTTGACCGAAGGCCGTCTGATTGGTTTGGTATTGGCATTTACGGCACTGTTTTTCTTGCTTTGGAAAAGCGATGGTGGCAAGAAATCCGGCGGCTTCAGCACGCAAGTAATGCTGCTTTTGGGCGTTTGGTGCGGCTACGGCGTCATTGATATTTTGTTCAAACAAGTGGCGAAAAGCGGTACCGCGTTTGCCGGTAATTTGCTGGTGGCATTTTGTTTAGCCGGTATCTTAATGTTTGGCTACCTGTTTGCCAAAGGAAGCAAATGGACCAAAGAGGGCATAGTGGGCGGTATGATTTTGGGCTGTCTGAACTTTTTGAATATTGTTACCTACATTTCTGCACACCAAATCATGAAGGATAATCCGACCTTGGTCTTTGCCGGTATGAATATTGGCGTGATTGTTTTGGGTACGCTGATTGGTGCAGCAATATTTAAGGAAAAAATCAGCAGCATTAATGCAGCCGGTATCAGCATTGCTATTTGCTCGATAGCCTGTCTGTTTTACTGGCCGCAGATTCGCAGCTTGGTAGGTTAAAAAATACTTATGCCGTCTGAAAATTTTCAGACGGCCTTATTTTTATTATAAAATAGCCATTCATGCGCCGATTTGGCCGTATGGGAATTATTTTGCGCTTACGGGCGTTTCTATGTTAAACAATAAGTTGAACTCACACAATAATATCGATAGTTACATCATGAAACATATTCAAAAACACATTCAATGCGCCGTTCTTGGCATGCTGGTATTGTCCGGCTGTCAATCGTATCAGGAAGATCAAAGCCGCCGCAGTAAAATGGCTCAATTCGCGCTTAACCATCCCGTGGCCGCCCAAGTTATCGGGATGGAAGACGAAGGCTTAATCAATATGACCAGTAATGCCACACGCTTTGCCGAGCGTACAGGTTTGGACGACAAAGCAAACGGCGACAGCAGGGGAACACAGGTCAATGCCGTACGCCAAGCATTATGGCAGGCAGCGATTGCTTCTAAATTCGACAGCATTATTGCCGAAAAAGCAGGTAATGCGCGTCTGACGGATATGGAGTTGCGAGAAGGTAAAGACGACTACTTCAGCCGCTACCTTGCCGACCAGGCAGTCGATCAACGTAACAACCGTATCGGCCGCAGTATCGGCAGTGCCAAACCCGATAGCGATATGAAGACGCTGGCGGCAAGCATTTTATTCTACTACAACAAAGTAGGCTTATGGACGGCTTCCGAAGTGAACAACCGTTGGCGCATCAAACAGGAAAAACTTTCAGACGGCCAGTATGCCGAGGCATTGAAAAATATCGCCAAATTGGATCAAAACGGCATGACCGAACAGGAACGTAATAGTTATAAAACCGGTACGCTCAGCGAAATCAAACGTTCGGTCAAAGCCATACGTCAAGTCGAAGACTGATTTTAAGACTTCATTATTGAAAGGCAATTGTTATGAATTTCCCTCCGCGTTATGTCTCAAACACCCGTATGCGCCGTATGCGTAAAGACGATTTTTCACGTCGTCTGATGCGCGAGCATACTTTGACGGCAAATGATTTAATCTATCCGGTTTTTGTATTGGAAGGCCAGAGTCAGGAAGAGGCAGTCCCATCCATGCCGGGCGTCAAACGCCAAAGTTTGGACAAATTGTTGTTTACGGCTGAAGAAGCACTGAAGCTCGGCATTCCTATGCTGGCTTTGTTTCCCGTAGTAACGCAAAACAAAACCGAGTTTGCGGAGGAAGCTTATAATCCTGAAGGCTTGGTGCCGACAGTAGTACGAACCTTGCGCGAGAAATTCCCAGAGCTGGGTATCATGACCGACGTTGCCTTGGATCCCTACACCATTCACGGCCAAGACGGTTTAACCGATGAAAATGGCTATGTCCTGAACGATGAAACCATTGAAGTTTTGGTAAAACAGGCTTTGTGCCATGCCGATGCAGGCGCACAAGTCATTGCCCCGTCAGACATGATGGACGGACGTATCCTTGCCATCCGCGAAGCTTTGGAAGATGCCGGACATATCCATACGCGCATCATGGCGTATTCGGCAAAATATGCTTCAGCGTTCTACGGCCCGTTCCGCGACGCCGTCGGTAGCTCCGGCAATTTGGGTAAGGCAGACAAGAAAACCTATCAAATGGATCCTGCAAACACTAACGAAGCCTTGCACGAAGTAGCATTGGATATTCAAGAGGGTGCAGATATGGTAATGGTAAAACCGGGTCTGCCGTATCTGGATGTCGTCCGCCGAGTCAAAGACGAGTTCGGCGTACCGACTTATGCTTACCAAGTTTCCGGCGAATATGCCATGCTTCAGGCAGCCATTCAAAACGGTTGGCTGGATGGCGAAAAAACCATTTTGGAAAGCTTGTTGGCATTCAAACGCGCTGGTGCCGATGGCATTTTGACTTACTATGCGATTGAAGCGGCAAAATTATTGAAGAAGTAAAATAAAGAAATAAATTAAAAAGCGGCAAACAGTGTTTATCCTGTTTTGCCGCTTTTTTGTATTACTTAAGATTGGTTCAATAGAGCCTAGCTAAGGTTTATTTTTTGAAAATCTAAAAATTTTGTATAGTAAGTTATGACCAAATAAAGGCCGTCTGAAAAAAACAGTTTTCTGATTTTTCAGAAGACCTTATATGATTTAAACCTTAGTGGTGGCTGCAACCGCCGTGGGTTTCACGTAATGCTTCGGCTGCTTGTTCGTCTGCATGGTAGCTGGAGCGAACCATTGCGCCGATGGCGGCATTGGTAAAGCCCAATTCGTATGCTTCTTTTTCAAAAATTTTGAATTGGTCAGGCGTTACATAGCGCAAGACGGGCAGGTGGCCGTCTGAAGGTTGCAGATATTGGCCGATGGTAATCATCTCGATATTGTTGGCACGCATATCGCGCATGATTTCGCGCACGTCCTCGTCTGTTTCGCCCAAGCCGACCATGATGCCGGATTTGGTCGGGATATGGGGCATCATTTCTTTGTAGCGGCGTAGAAGCTCGAGGGAGTGTTGGTAGTTGGCACCCGGACGGGCTTTTTTATACAGGCTTGGATGGGTTTCCAAGTTGTGGTTCATTACGTCAGGCGGTGTTTCTGCCAAAATTTCCAGTGCGATGTCCAGACGTCCGCGGAAATCGGGAACAAGAATTTCGATTTTGGTATTCGGGCTGGTTTCGCGGATGGCTTTGATGCAGTCGGCGAAGTGTTGGGCGCCGCCATCACGCAGGTCGTCACGGTCGACGGAAGTGATTACGACATAGCGCAGGTTCATGGATTTGACGGATTCGGCCAAGTGTTTAGGCTCGTCAGGATCCAACATATTGGGGCGGCCATGGCCAACGTCGCAGAACGGGCAGCGGCGGGTACAAATATCGCCCATGATCATGAATGTGGCCGTACCCTTGGTAAAGCATTCGCTGATATTTGGACAAGATGCTTCTTCGCACACGGTATGCATTTTTTGTTCGCGAAGAATATTTTTGATTTCAAAAAATTTCTTGCCCGGTAATTTGGCGCGGATCCATTCGGGCTTTTTCAATTTTTGTTCCAATGGAACAACTTTAATCGGAATGCGTGCAGTTTTGTCTGCGCCTTTCAGTTTGATGCCGCGTTTGGGGTCGTTTTTTACTTCTTCACTCATGGTGATGTGTTCTTTCTGTCGTTATAAAGGCCGTCTGAAAAGCTGATTGCGGCCTTTATGGCCTAAGGGCTTGTGGGTTCAGAGGGGCAGTTAAAAGATGGCGTTGGGGTCGAATATTTTCAGACGGCCTTATGCTAGCTCTTTTTGTAAATGCTCGGTCAGTTTGTCTGAAACTTCTACCAAACTAGGTGCCGGAGAGACATAGTCGGCAATTTGGGTCATTTCCATACCGGCATAACCGCAGGGGTTGATATGGGTAAACGGACTTAAATCCATGTTTACATTGAGAGCCAAGCCGTGGTAAACGGAGCCGTCTTTGATACGCAGGCCCAGGGAAGCGATTTTACGCTCGCCGACATAAACGCCGGGGCGTTTGGGATCGGCTGCTGCTTCGATGCCGTATTCTGCCAAGGTGGCGATAATGCTGTTTTCAAGTGCGGAAACGATATGGCGGACGCTGGTTTTACGGCGTTTGAAATTGATCATCGTATAGACGACCAATTGACCTGGGCCGTGATAGGTAATTTGACCTCCTCTGTCAATTTGGACAACGGGAATATCGTCGCGGATGAGGAGGTGTTCGGGTTTTCCGGCCAAGCCTTGGGTAAATACGGGCGGATGTTCGACCACCCATAATTCGTCTTCGGTGTTTTCGTCACGCGAGGCATTAAATGCCTTCATGGCTTCGAAAGTCGGCAGGTAATCGACCAAGCCTTTGTGCACGATTTTCATTACAGCACCACTTTAACCAATTCGTGTGAAGTCAGGTCGCGGTAGATATTGTCGAGCTGCTCTTGGTTATCGACATTTACTTTGACGGTTGCGCTGGTGTAGTTGCCTTTGCTGCTTGGGCGCGTAGTAATGTGGTGCGGCTCGGTGTCGGGAGCGTGTTTACGCACGGTTTCCAAGATGGCGGATTCAAATTCGGGATGAACTGCGCCCATGACTTTTACAGGAAAGGTGCAAGGGAATTCAATCAGTGATTTTTTTTCGGTTGAGTCTGTCATGGTTTACTACCTTGTTTGGTTAGCCAGGGCCGTCTGAAAAGTTTTCAGACGGCCCGAAATCCGATATATTTTATCGTAAACGTCCATATCGGGCTATTAAAAATGATGTTTTCGAAAATAGGTACGGATAAGCTGTTTTCAAGTCTTGAAATGGAGCGCTTCAGCCCAATTTTGAGCTACATTCTGATTTAACAATGATTGAGATTATTAACTATGCCGACAAAAGACAAATATTTTGAGGAATACAGTGCGCTGGCTACCTTGCCTTTGCGTGATGTCGTGGTGTATCCGCATATGGTATTGCCGCTGTTCGTCGGTCGTCCTAAATCGATTGCGGCCCTTGAGGCGGCAATGGCTAATGATGATCCGGTTTTCCTGTTGGCCCAGCTTGACCCTAATACAGAAGACCCTAGAGCCGAAGATTTGCATCAAACTGGTACGGTTGCCCAAGTTTTGCAGGTTTTGAAGCTGCCTGACGGCACCGTTAAAGTGTTGGTAGAAGGTATCCGTCGTGCGCGTGCGTTGACGGTTGATGAAACAGGCGGATTGTTTTTGTCTCATGTTGAGGCGATTGATGAGAATAGCGACAAGGACAATCCCGAAATTGAGGCTTTGCGCCGTACTCTGCTGACTCAATTTGAGCAATATGCGAAGTTGAACAAAAAAATCCCTGCCGAAGTCATCAGTACCATCAGCAGCATCGATGACAACAGCCGTCTTGCCGATACGATTGCCGCGCATTTGCAGCTGAAATTGGAGCAGCGTCAATATGTGCTGGAGACTGCCGGCATTGTTGAGCGTTTGGAATTTCTGCTGGCTCAGTTGGAAGCCGAACTCGACATCATGCAGGTCGAGAAACGCATCCGTGGCCGTGTAAAACGTCAAATGGAAAAATCCCAACGTGAGTATTACTTGAATGAGCAAGTAAAAGCGATTCAGAAAGAGTTGGGCGAAGAAGACGAACGCGGCGAACTGGATGCATTGGAAGCAAAAATCAAAGAAGCAGGCATGAGCAAAGAGGCTGAAGAAAAATGTCTGTCTGAATTGAAAAAACTGAAAATGATGCCGCCGATGTCTGCGGAATCTACTGTCGTGCGCAACTATATCGATACTTTGCTTGAGCTGCCGTGGAAGAAAAAATCCCGTGTCAGCAAAGATATTGCCAAAGCTGATTTGATTTTGAATGCCGACCACTATGGTTTGGAAAAAGTCAAAGAACGTATTTTGGAATATTTGGCTGTTCAAAAACGTATGGACAAGCTCAAAGGCCCGATTTTGTGTTTGGTTGGTCCTCCGGGGGTAGGTAAAACTTCCTTGGGTGAGTCGATTGCCAAAGCCACAGGTCGCCAATATGTGCGTATGGCGTTGGGCGGCGTGCGTGATGAAAGCGAAATCCGCGGCCACCGCCGTACCTATATCGGCTCTATGCCGGGCAAAATCCTGCAAAACATGGCGAAAGCAGGTGTGAAAAATCCATTGTTCCTGCTTGATGAAATCGACAAGATGGGCAGCGATTTCCGCGGCGATCCGGCCAGTGCATTGCTTGAGGTGCTGGATCCTGAGCAAAACAACAAGTTTGCCGACCACTATGCCGAAGTCGATTATGATTTGAGCGATGTGATGTTTATTGCCACTTCAAACAGCTTGAATATCCCGACTCCGTTGCTTGACCGTATGGAAATTATCCGTCTGTCCGGTTATACGGAAGATGAAAAAATCAATATCGCCATGCAATACCTTGTGCCGAAACAAATGAAGCGCAATGGTGTGAAAGAGGGCGAGTTGGTGGTTGATGAAAGTGCGGTGCGCGATATTATCCGTTACTACACCCGCGAGGCCGGTGTCCGTTCGTTGGATCGCGAAATTGCCAAAATCTGCCGTAAAGTGGTGATGCAGGTTACTTTGAATGAGGACAAGAAAAAAGCGTCCAAATCCAAAACAGTAAGCAAGGCCAAGCCTAAAGCGATTAAAGTTACTGAGAAAAATCTGCATGACTATTTAGGCGTGCGCCGTTTCGACTATGGTGTGGCCGAAAGCGAAAACCGCATCGGTCAGGTAACCGGTTTGGCTTGGACCGAAGTCGGTGGCGAGTTATTGACCGTAGAGGCAGTTGCCTTGCCGGGCAAAGGTACGATTCAATGTACCGGCCAACTGGGCGATGTCATGAAAGAATCGGTATCGGCCGCATGGTCGGTTGTCCGTTCCCGTGCTGAATCAGTGGGTTTGGCTCCTGATTTTTACGAGAAGAAAGACATTCACGTCCATGTGCCTGAAGGTGCGACGCCCAAAGACGGTCCGAGCGCAGGTATCGCCATGACTTTGGCGATGGTTTCTGCCTTCACCAAAATTCCGGTGCGTGCGGACGTGGCGATGACCGGCGAAATCACTTTGCGTGGCGAAGTCTTGCCGATCGGCGGTTTGAAGGAAAAACTGCTGGCTGCTTTGCGTGGCGGGATCAAGCATGTATTGATTCCAAAAGACAACGTCAAAGATTTGGAAGAAATCCCTGAAAATGTCAAAACCGGTCTGACCATTCATCCGGTCAAATGGATTGATGAAGTGTTGGCTTTGGGCTTGGAAACTCAGCCTGAGCAATGGGCGGCTGAATTGGCGGTTGCCGATACCCCGCAAACTTCTAAGGCGAAGTCAAGAACAAAAGCAACCAAGCATTAAGTTGGCCGTCTGATGTTGCAAAAAATGTGGTTTTGCCCTGAATGCCACAAAAATAGGGCAATTCCACATCTTTTACTTGACATGATAATTTCAGAATTGCTATAAAGTGCGTATGTGCTTTAAAAGTGCTTAAGCCCCGAGTATTCGGGCATTTCATCATTTTTTACGATAGGAAGGGACTAATTGTGAACAAGTCTGAATTGATCGAAGCAATTGCTCAAGAAGCCGGCATTTCCAAATCTGCTGCGCAAAAAGCTTTGGATGCTACTACTAATGCCGTAACCAACGCGTTGAAAAACGGCGACACTGTTACTCTGGTCGGTTTCGGTACTTTCTACGTCGGCGAACGCGCCGAACGTCAAGGCCGCAACCCTAAAACTGGCGAGCCTTTGACTATTGCTGCTGCTAAAACTCCTAAATTCCGTGCCGGTAAAGCATTGAAAGACGCTCTGTAATTTAGAGTCTTTCCCTGAATGGGAATAAAAAACCGATTTGATTCGGTTTTTTATTTTGAAGGCCGTCTGAAACCTTTCAGACGGCCTTTAGTTTAAGTGTATATAAAGGCTGAAATCCTAATGATAAAAGGATTTCAGCCTTTTTAGTTTATCTTGTTACATTTGATTTTTACATCAATAAGATTTATCATTAGCAAAGAAAATAACAATACTTAAAATAAACCGCACTTATCGAAAGAAGGGGCAAATAGCCATTCATAACCAATCTTTCAAATGTGCCACACATTCGTCATTCTTCTCACGTTTTTTAATAATCTACTTTTAAAACAAATGAAAAGAGAGGCTTATGTCTACCATTCCTTTGTCGCGCCTGAAAAAAGGCGCAGTCGTACATATTGATTCTATTATTTCCAACCCTGTTTTTGGTGAATTGGATTCCTTGGTAACCCGTCGTCTTGCGGATTTGGGTTTTTCCAGCGGAATGCCGTTGCAAGTGATTGCCGTGGGCGGTTTTGGAAGAGGACCGTTTGCAGTACGCTTGGGCAATCAATCCCAATTTTCCCTGCGGTTGGAAGAGGCCGGGAAGATTATGTGTCGTATCGTTGAGGCCGTTTAAGGCCGTCTGAAAGAATAAGGAAAAATGATGGAACTAAGCTATTTTGCCTTGATTGGCGCGCCAAACTGCGGCAAAACCGTTTTGTTCAACGGTTTGACCGGCTCACATGCCAAGGTTGCCAATTATCCGGGCGTAACTGTCGATAAGCGCGAGGGCGCCTTCCTCGACGACGAGGCCGTCCGCATTATCGACCTGCCGGGCACATACAGCCTACGCACGACCAGCCCCGACGAAGCGGTGGCGAAAGATGTAATGGTAGGCAAGATGGGCATTCCGCCCGATGCCATTATTGCCGTTGCCGACGCGACCAACCTGCGTATGACCCTGCGCATGATTTTGGAACTGAAAACGCTGGGACTGCCTATGGTGGTGTCGCTGAATTTGAGCGACGTGGCCCGCAAAAGGGGCTTGAATATCGACGCGGCCAAACTGAGCGAGTTGTTGGATGCACCTGTTTTGGAAACAGTTGCAGTGAGCGCGTCGGGCGTACAGGCTGTACGCGAAGCCGTGGCGAAGCTGCCGCGCAAACGCTCTTTCCCCGCAAACCCCGCCTCTGCCGAACGCACGCTCGATGCGCTGGATAGCGACAAACTTTATCAAGAAGTCGAATCGATTTTGGCACAAGTGGTACGCACCCAGATGACGCTGCCCGCATGGCACAAAAAACTCGACGACATCGTGCTGCACCCCGTCTGGGGCATGATTATGCTGCTGGTGATCCTGTTTATGGTGTTCCAAGCGGTATACACTTGGGCGGCACCGATTATGGATGCTATTGAAGGCGGTTTTACCGCACTGGGAGAATGGATAGGCGCGAACATGGAACCGGGCATCCTCAACGATTTGCTGGTCAACGGCGTCATTGCCGGTTTGGGCAGCGTGTTGGTGTTCCTGCCTCAGATTACGATTTTGTTTGCCTTTATCCTGCTATTGGAAGACTCAGGCTATCTGCCGCGTGCAGCCTTCCTGCTGGATAACATCATGGCAAAAAGCGGTTTGTCCGGCCGTTCGTTTATTCCCCTTTTGTCCAGCTTTGCCTGTGCCGTTCCTGCCGTGATGTCGGCGCGTACCATTAACGACCCGCGCGAACGCCTTGTTACCATCGCGGTTGCGCCGTTGCTGACTTGTTCCGCACGTTTGCCAGTGTATGCGCTGATTATCGCCGCTGTTATTCCTGACCGTACAGTGGGTGGGATTTTCAACCTGCAAGGCCTGACATTGTTTATTCTTTATATCGTAGGCATTCTGTCGGCCGCATTGGCAGCGTATATCATGAAACGCTTGGCGCGGATGAAAGGCAATGTGCAACAATTCCCACTTTTGATGGAATTGCCGACTTTCCGTACGCCTAACTTCAAACACATCATGACCAGCTTGTGGGATAGGGTAAAAGCCTTCCTGAAACGCGCGGGTACCATCATTTTTGCGTTGGCCGTGGTTCTGTGGGGCTTGGTAAGCTGGCCGCAACCGCCTGAAGGCGCAACCGGTGCCGCCATCGATTACAGCTTGGCAGGTACGCTTGGTCATGCTATTCAGCCGTTTTTTGCACCTTTAGGCTTTACTTGGGAAATGTGTATCGCCATGATTCCGGGTATTGCCGCGCGCGAAGTGGTCGTTGCCGCTTTGGGTACCGTTTACGCCGTCAGCGCGTCGTCTGAAGATGCGGTACAAAACGCTTTGATTCCTATTATACACAACAACTGGGGCCTGCCGACTGCCTTTGCCTTCTTGGCTTGGTATGTTTATGCGCCGATGTGTGCCGCGACTTTGGCCGTAATTAAACGCGAAACCAAATCCACGAAAAATATGCTTATGATTACAGGCTATTTGTTCCTGATGGCTTATTTTGCCGCATTCGTAGTTTATCAAATTTCTTCAAGGATACTATCGTCATGACTCAATATATTATCGTTGGCTTGATTATGCTTGCCTGCATATTCTTCCTCTTGCGAAAATTCGTGTTCAAACCGAAAAAACGCGACTGCAGCAGCGGCTGCGGAAAATGTGGCGGTTGCGGTTAAATAAAGAGGGTTAGGTAAAATGAAAGGCCGTCTGAAATGGTTTCAGACGGCCTTTTTTGTATTTAATGCTATGTAAACTGATGAGGTATATTTGCTCTTTGTCGTTTCAGATTAATAGGTACCTAGGACTTGGCACTAAGGTTTATCGAACGGGAAGCCTGTAATGTCCGGTAATGGTGTAGCGGTAGAGGACATCGTCTTCACGGGTTCCTGAACCGATATTATGGATAATCAGTGGCCTGTCGCCGATTTTTCGATCGGAGACGATGCCGATATGGGGACGGTTGCCTTTCAGTTCCCAAGTTACAATATCGCCAGCTTGATAGTTTGCATCTTGAACGGCCCAGCCTTGACGCGTGAAATAAGTCATTAGGTTAGGCACGCGGCGGTGGTCAATATTAGTGTCCGGCTGTTTTAATCCCCACCGTTTCGGATAAACGGAAAAATTCCGACTCATATCTTGATGAACAAGCTCTTGCAAATCGATATTTTGGTCGCGCAAGGCACGGATGACCACGTCTGTGCAAACGCCTTTTTCCATCGGTACATCGCCCATTGGATATTTGAGCTTGGTGTAAGCCGGGTCGTAACGAAGGGTTTTGCCAATTTGGTTTCGCGCAGATTGTACGATTTGCGGTGATGGTCCTTCGGGTTCGGTAATCTTTTGTTGTAGAAAATCGGTATTAATACTTGAGATAGAGTTGTGATGACGGGCAAAAAATACAGCTGTTGTAATCAGAAGGATAGAAAGCGCAATACTGAGAACTATGGACTTAAAGGCAGTTTTGTGTTTCATGATATATGTACGGCTTAGATGTTGTCTGCATTATTATCAGATTTTGGGGAGGATTGGCAATCCATAATGAAAAAATGGTCTTGAGCAAGTATGTATGGGCTAATAATGGATGAGTGCTATTTGGGTATTACTAAAACGTTTTTTCGTAAATATAGATTTTAATTAGCACATGATAAAAGGCCGTCTGAAAGCTTTTCAGACGGCCTTAGTTATTGGAGAAGGCATTATTTCAATGCTTCTAACAGCTTTCCGTGTATTCCGCCGAAACCGCCGTTGCTCATGACCAAAATATGATCGCCTGCTTCGGCATTTTTCACGATTTCGGCAACAAAGGCATCGAAGTCTTTGCCGACGTGCAGCTTGCCGCCTAAAGGTGCAAGAGCTTCGGCGACGTCCCAGTCCACGCCGCCGGCGTAGCAGAACACTTGGTCGGCATCGTTTAAGCTTGCAGGTAGGGCGGCTTTCATTGTGCCAAGTTTCATGGTATTGGAACGCGGCTCGAGGACGGCGAGGATGCGTGCGTTACCGACGCGCTGGCGCAGGCCTTCGATGGTGGTTTCGATGGCGGTCGGGTGGTGGGCGAAGTCGTCGTAAACAGTGATGCCGTTTACCGTGCCTTTGATTTCCATACGGCGTTTGACGTTTTTAAATGCACTCAAAGCTTCGCAGGCCGTCTGAATATCGACGCCGGCATGACGCGCGGCAGAGATAACGGCGAGTGCGTTCATGCGGTTGTGTTCGCCCATCAGTTCCCACGCGACGTGTCCGACCGTTTCGCCGTGATGGCATACGTCAAACGAGCCGTCGGCATGGACGCTACCAACCTGCCAGCCTTGTTCGGTACCGAATTTTTCTACGGGCGTCCAGCAGCCTTTGTCCAAAGTATCTTGCAGGCTTTGCTGCTGGCCGTTGCAGACGATGAGGCCTTCAGACGGCACGGTGCGTACTAAATGATGGAATTGGGTTTGAATGGCGCCCAAATCGGCAAAAATGTCGGCGTGATCAAATTCCAGATTGTTCAAAATGGCGGTACGCGGACGGTAGTGCACGAATTTGGAGCGTTTGTCAAAAAAGGCAGTGTCGTATTCGTCGGCTTCGATAACGAAGAATGGGGATTTTGAATTAGGGTCTTGGCGCGGCGTTTGCGGCAGGCGGGCAGAAACACTGAAGTTTTCCGGTACGCCACCAATCAGGAAGCCAGGTGCGAGTCCGGCATATTCCAAGACCCATGCGAGCATGGAGGCTGTGGTCGTTTTGCCGTGTGTGCCGGCTACGCCGAGTACCCAGTGCCGGTGCAATACATTTTCAGCCAGCCATTGTGGGCCGGAAGTATAAGGCAGGCCTTTGTTCAAAATGGCTTCAATCACATCCATGCCGCGTTTGGCAACATTACCGATAACGTAAATATCGGCTTTAAATTCGTCTAATTGAGCGGCATCAAAGCCTTCGTGTACGTCAATGCCCAAGGCTTCGAGCTGGGTACTCATTGGCGGATACATCTTGGCGTCGCAACCGCTGACTTTAAAACCTGCTTCTTTGGCAATAGCCGCTACGCCGCCCATAAATGTGCCGCCAATACCGATAATGTGGATGTGTTTCATGATAAGACCGTCTTGGAAATGAATTAATTTTAAAGCCGTCATTATAACGGAGTTTGGATAAAGAAAGGGGTCGTCTGAAAAGTTAGGCAACAATAAGAATAGGAAAAAAATACAAGGAATTTGATTTTAAAAGGAGGGTATTGAGGTTTTGCAAGTATGGGATTGGGTAAGCACTACTTTGGAAAGAGTTATTTGATACGGTAAAGTCGTTCATGAAGATCAAGGGAAGCATTGCCTTGAATTCCTCCATACTTGATGGCGTGAGGTTTTCGGTAACCAGTTTATTTGGATAGACTTTAGAAAATGGATGGTTGTTGTTATTAAAATAATGCCGTCTGAGAAATAAGTCTTGATTAAAACAAGTCATGACTTTTTTCGGACGGCATTTGTATTCTGTGTTTTGCGATTTCTATTAAAGCGCTGCTTCTGAGCGTTCACCGGTACGGATACGGATAGCCTCTTCAACCGGATAAATAAAGATTTTACCGTCACCGATTTTGCCGGAATGCGCGGTTTCTAAAATGGCATCCACAGCCTGATCGACTTTGTCGTCAGCCAATACCAATTCGATTTTCACTTTAGGCAGAAAATCGACTGCGTATTCCGCGCCGCGATAAATTTCCGTATGGCCTTTTTGGCGGCCGAAACCTTTGACTTCGCTGACAGTCATGCCGGTAATACCGATTTCAGTCAGGATTTCGCGTACATCGTCGAGTTTGAAAGGTTTGATAATAGCTTCGATTTTTTTCATATTAAGTCTCCTTGTTTGCAAAAAGGCCGTCTGAAACATTCAGACGGCCTTTGTTCCATCAAGTTCGTTCAAATTTTATTTGAGTGAACTTATTTCTTTTTCTGAGCAGGCAGGTCGGTACATACGCCCAATGCCACTTCCGCAGCCATACCGATGGATTCGCCCAGGGTTGGGTGTGGGTGGATGGTTTTACCGATATCGGCTGCATCACAGCCCATTTCAATCGCCAAGCAGACTTCGCCGATCATATCGCCGCCGTTAGGACCAACGATACCGCCACCGATGATGCGGCCGGTTTCAGCATCAAAAATCAGCTTAGTGAAACCATTGTCGCAACCGTTGGCAATCGCACGGCCGGAAGCAGCCCATGGGAAGTTGGCTTTGGTGATTTTGCGGCCGGATGCTTTGGCAGACAACTCGGTTTCGCCAACCCATGCCACCTCAGGAGAAGTGTAGGCAACGCCCGGAATAACGCGTGCGTCGAAGTAGGCTTTGTGGCCGGCACAGTTTTCAGCGGCAACGTGGCCTTCGTGAACGGCTTTGTGTGCCAACATCGGTTGACCGACGATGTCGCCGATAGCGTAGATGTGCGGCACATTGGTACGCATTTGTTTGTCCACTTCGATAAAGCCACGGTCGGTTACGGCAACGCCTGCTTTTTCAGCGCTGATCAGTTTGCCGTTAGGAGCACGACCGGCAGCTACGAGTACGGCATCGTAACGTTGTGGCTCTTTAGGTGCATTTGCACCTTCAAAGGTAACGTAAACTCCGTCTTCTTTAGGCTCGACAGCAACAGTTTTGGTGTTGATCATGATGTTGTCAAAACGGTATTCGTTTTGTTTTTGCCATACTTTAACCAAGTCGCGGTCTGCGCCTTGCATCAGGCCGTCCATCATTTCAACAACATCCAAGCGAGAACCCAGAGTGCTGTAAACCGTACCCATTTCGAGACCGATAATACCGCCGCCGATAATCAGCAGTTTGCCCGGTACTTCTTTCAGAGCCAGTGCACCGCTGGAATCGATGATGCGTGGATCTTCAGGAATGAAAGGCAGTTTGGTTACGCGGCTACCTGCTGCAATGATACAGTTTTTGAAGGCAACGATTTTTTTCTCGCCGGTAAGAGTCGCTTGCTCGTACACGTCGCCGGTAGTCAGTGACACTTCCAAGTGGTGCGGATCTAAGAATTGGCCGTCGCCTTGGATAACGTCTACTTTACGGCCTTTAGCCATACCGGCCAAACCGGTAGTCAGACGGGAAACAACGCCGTCTTTGTAGCCGCGCAGCATGTCGATGTCGAGTTCAGGCTCTGGGTATTTGATACCGTTGGCAGCCAAGTGACGTACTTCATCGATAACGGCAGCGTTGTGCAACAAGGCTTTGGAAGGGATACAGCCGACGTTCAAGCAAACGCCGCCCAAAGTTTTGTAACGTTCAACGATGGCAACTTTCAAGCCTTCGTCAGCAGCGGCAAATGCAGCGGAATAACCGCCGGGGCCGCCACCCAATACGACTACATCGTATTCAGCATCGGCAGAACCGCCAAATTGTGCAGCTTGAGGAGCTGGAGCAGCAGCTTTAGGGGCTTCTTGTGCAGGAGCAGCTGGTGCTTCAGCTTTAGGAGCGGCAGTCGCAACTTCGGCTTCAACGATTGCAATCAAGCCGCCTTCGGAGATTTTATCGCCGACTTTAACTTTAACTTCTTTAACGACACCTGCAACTTCGGCAGGTACGTCCATAGTGGCTTTATCGGTTTCCAAAGTAATCAGGGTATCGTCCACAGCAATGGTATCGCCCACATTTACTTCAACCGCAATAATATCTACATTTTCGTGACCGCCAATGTCGGGCACTTTCAATTCAACTAAGCTCATGTCTAATCTTTCTGAATGATGTTCGGACTTCTTTTTTCAGACGGCCTGAGTAAAAAGGCCGTCTGAAAATGCTCGGATTACAGAGTAATGCGGCGGAAGTCTTTCAACAGGTTAGCCAGGAATACGGTAAAGCGCATACCGGCGGCACCGTCGATGACGCGGTGGTCGAAGGACAGGCTCAATGGGCACATCAGGCGAGGAGCGAATTCTTTGCCGTTCCAAACCGGTTTGATTTGGGATTTGCACACGCCCAAGATAGCAACTTCAGGAGCATTCACGATCGGCGTGAAGCCTGTGCCGCCGATACCGCCCAAGCTGGAAATAGTAAAGCATGCGCCTTGCATTTCTTGTGGTTTGAGCTTGCCTTCGCGGGCTTTTTTAGACAATTCGGTCAGCTCTTGGCTGATTTGTTTCAAGCCTTTTTGATCCACGTCTTTGATTACTGGAACAACCAAGCCGTTTGGCGTGTCGGCTGCAAAACCGATGTTGAAGTAGTTTTTCAGCACCAAGTTGTCGCCATCCAAAGAGGCGTTGAATTCAGGGAAGGCTTTCAGTGCAGCAACAGAGGCTTTAATGATGAAGGCCAATGGAGACAGTTTCACGCCTTCGCGTTCCCATTCTTTGTTCAGCTGTTTGCGGAATTCTTCCAATTCGGTCATATCCGCTTCCTCGTGTACGGTAACGTGAGGAATCACAACCCAGTTGCGAGACAGGTTTTGACCGGAGATTTTCTTAATGCGAGACAGTTCTTTAACTTCGACGCTGCCGAATTTAGAGAAGTCAACTTTAGGCCATGGCAACAAGTCCAGACCACCGCCCAAAGAGGCAGCGGCAGGTTTGCCAGCACCGCTTTGCATAACGGATTTAACGAAGGCTTTAACGTCTTCGCCCATGATACGGCCTTTCAGACCGGTACCTTTGACTTGACCCAGATCTACGCCCAATTCGCGTGCCAGTTTGCGTGCGGAAGGACCGGCATGTGCTTTGGCAAATGCAGCTTCGTCAATTTTGGCAGCTACAGGTGCAGCCGGAGCAGGCGCAGCGGCTGGTGCGGGAGCAGCAGGAGCTGCTGCGGCAGAACCGGCAGTTTCTACTTCGATAATGGCAGAACCTTCAGATACTTTGTCGCCAACTTTTACAAATACGGCTTTAACCACACCGGCTTCTGTACATGGTACGTCCATAGTGGCTTTGTCGGTTTCCAGAGTAATCAGAGTGTCGTCAACGGCAACAGTGTCGCCAACTTTAATTTCAACGGCAATAATGTCTACATCTGTATGACCGCCAATATCCGGTACAACAACTTTTACAGTTGCACCGCCTGCAGGGGCTGCGGCAGGAGCGGCAGCCGGAGCCACAGGAGCTTCAGCTGCAGGAGCCGGGGCTGCATCGGCAGCAGCGGCACCGGTTTCAACGGTCAGAATTACACCGCCTTCGGAAATTTTATCACCGACTTTAACTTTCACTTCTTTTACTACACCTGCTGCATCGGCAGGTACGTCCATAGTGGCTTTGTCGGTTTCTAAAGTAATTAGGGTGTCGTCAACGGCAATGGTGTCGCCTGCTTTAACTTCTACAGCGATGATGTCGACGTTTTCATGACCGCCGATATCAGGGACTTTGATTTCTACGATACTCATTTGAGTTCCTTTAATATTTTCAGTTTGATTCCGTCTGAAAACTATTTCACACGGCATCGGTACAGTTTGTCTGTTCAAACCATTCAAGCATTTGGTTTTCAGACGGCCTAATATCGGCATGAAGCAAACAGGCCGTCTGAAACATCAATTAGCGTTTCCAGCTAGGAGCTGCATCGGCTTTGATGCCATATTTTTCAATGGCTTGTTGAACGGTTTCTTTGCTGACTTTGCCTTGTTCGGCCAAGGCGCTCAATGCAGCAACGGCAACGTTGTAGCGGTCAACTTCGAAGAAGCTGCGCAGGTTGGCACGGCTGTCGGAGCGACCAAAGCCATCGGTACCCAAGACGTGGTAGTCGTTAGGGATGTAGGCGCGGATACGGTCGGCATAGCTGCGGATGTAGTCGGTAGCGGCAATAACTGGACCGTCATGACCTTGCAGTTGAGAAGTAACAAACGGTACTTTTGCAGTTTCCAATGGGTTCAGACGATTGAAGCGTTCAACTTCGATGGCATCGCGGTGCAACTGGTTGAATGATGGGCAAGACCAGATGTCTGCTTCTACGCCGAAGTCGGCTTTCAGCAATTCGGCACCGGCAATCACTTCTTGCAGGATGGTACCGGAACCCATCAATTGGACTTTTTTATCGCCTTTGCCGCCGGCTTTCAGCAAGTACATACCTTTCAGGATGTCTTGTTCTACGCCTTCAGGCATGTCCGGATGGGTGTAGTTTTCATTCATCAGGGTGATGTAGTAGAACACGTCTTCGTGGTTAACATACATGCGGCGCAAGCCATCGTGTACGATAACGGCTACTTCATATTGGAATGTCGGATCGTAAGTTACACAGTTTGGAATCAAGTCTGCTTGAATGTGGCTGTGGCCGTCTTCGTGTTGCAAACCTTCGCCATTCAGTGTTGTACGGCCGGCAGTACCACCCAACAGGAAACCGCGTGCATGCATATCGCCTGCTGCCCATGCCAAGTCGCCAACGCGTTGGAAACCGAACATAGAGTAGTAGATGTAGAAAGGAATCATGGCAAAGTCGTTGTTTGCGTAGCTGGTCGCAGCAGCAATCCAGTCAGCCATGGCACCTGGTTCGTTAATACCTTCTTGCAAGATTTGACCGTCAACAGATTCTTTATAGAACATCAGTTGGTCTTTATCTTGAGGAGTGTATTGTTGGCCTTTAGGGTTCCAAATACCGTATTGGCGGAACATACCTTCCATACCGAACGTACGGCTTTCATCAGGAACGATAGGCACCACGCGTTTGCCGATTTTTTTGTCTTTCAGCAAAGTAGACAGGATGCGGACGAAAGCCATGGTGGTTGAGAATTCACGGTCGCCGCTGGATTTCAGTTGAGTTTCAAATGCTGACAGTTCAGGCACTTCCAGAACTTCTTGGGTAGGTTTGCGTTGAGGCAGGTAGCCACCCAAAGCTTCACGGCGTGCATGCAGGTATTTGTATTCTTCGCTGTCGGGAGCAAAAGTCAGGTAAGGCAGGTCGCCACTGTCGATTTGCTCGTCGGTAACAGGAATGTCAAAGCGGTCACGGAATTGTTTCAGAGAAGCTTTGTCCATTTTTTTGGCTTGGTGGGCAACGTTTTGGCCTTCGCCGGATGCGCCCATGCCGTAACCTTTAATGGTTTTAGCCAAAATGACAGTAGGTTTGCCGTCAGCGTGGTTCACTGCACGGTCGTAAGCGTTGTACACTTTTTGAGGGTCGTGGCCGCCGCGGTTCAATGCCCAAATTTCATCATCGGTCATATCGGCAACCAATGCTTTCAGTTCAGGGGTATTGAAGAAGTGTTCACGGACGTATGCGCCGTCTTTGGATTTGTAAGTTTGGTAGTCACCGTCCAAGCATTCTTCCATGCGTTTGCGCAGAATGCCATCTTTGTCTTTTGCCAAGAGGCGGTCCCAACGACGACCCCAGATGACTTTCACAACATTCCAGCCGGCGCCGGCAAAGTTGCCTTCCAGCTCTTGAATGATTTTGCCGTTACCGCGTACTGGGCCGTCCAAACGTTGCAGGTTACAGTTGATGACGAATACCAAGTTGTCCAAGCCTTCGCGTGAAGCCAGAGCAATAGCACCTTGGCTTTCAGGTTCGTCCATTTCGCCGTCACCGCAGAATACCCATACTTTACGGCCTTTGGTTTTAGCCAGGCCGCGAGATTCCAAGTATTTCAGGAAACGGGCTTGGTAAATCGCCATCAATGGGCCAAGACCCATAGATACGGTTGGGAATTGCCAGAAGTCAGGCAACAGGTGAGGGTGAGGATAGGAAGGCAGGCCATGACCGGCAACTTCTTGACGGAAGTTGTTCAATTGGTCTTCAGTCAGACGGCCTTCAACGAAAGCACGTGCATAAATGCCGGGAGCGGCATGACCTTGGAAGAATACCAAATCACCTTCTTCGCCTTCGCCTTTGGCTTTCCAGAAGTGGTTGAAGCCAACTTCGTACATGGTCGCAGCAGATTGGAAAGATGCAATGTGTCCACCCAATTCCAGATCTTTTTTACCCGCGCGCAATACGATAGCCGCGGCATTCCAACGTACGAAAGCACGAATGCGGTGCTCGATGTTTTGGTCGCCGGGAATGCCTTTTTCGTTTTCAACGGAAACAGTATTCAAATATGGAGTAGTGGTGCCGTGAGGCATGCGGATGCCTTTGTCACGGCTGTATTTGACCAAACTTTCCAGAAGGTATTGGGCGCGTTCGCGGCCTTCATATTCTAAAACAGAGCTTAACGCGTCTAACCATTCTTTGGTTTCAATTGGGTCAACATCGTGTAATTGGGTGGACATAATATCTATCCTTGTGTTGAGTGTTTTTCAATGACGGAGTAGTACCCCGATATTTTCGTTTGTGAACAAATACGGCTTATAAACGAAAATTCCAAGAGTCAAATTCGAAAAAATTTTAATTATTTAAATATTTTCAATACGTTATATTAAGTAATGAAAATTCTGAAAAATTAAAATTTTTTGCAAACTGGCTAACCTGCAAATGCTATCAGTAATTGGGCAAACTGGCAAATCGCGCTGTTGATATTAATAGGAGGGTAGAGGTTGAATTGATGATTTTTTGAGAGTGCTCTTATGATGGTTTTTAAATTGAAATATTAAACAGACACGGTAAAAAATCTCTGTTGTTTGGATGAATAAATTCGAATACGAAAATTAATTTTCAAAATTTGTCTAAAATCGAAAATTAAATTTAAACTTTGAGTTTGGAAAAGAAAATTAGACCGTGTCATTTTTTACAAGAGAATGGGCCGTCTGAAGATTTTGGAAGAGGTTAAGAAAGAGTGAAATTCTAAGAAGACGATGATTGAGGAAGGGAAAATTAAAAAATGACATGCGCAGGCTAGTTGAATAGCTGGGCATGTCATTTGTTAGTAGTCTGAGAATTTCAGACGGCCTTTAAACTGCAGAGGATTTTTGAGCAAATTGCTTCCATTGAGCTAAAAGCTCTTTGAGAACATCTTGCTGTTCATGTCCATGTTGGATGGCTTCTTGCAGCCAAAAACATGCATTATTGATGTCTTTCTCTACACCCAGGCCGTGGTAATACAGACAGGCAAGATTATATTGAGCCATTGTATCCCTTTGTTTGGCTGCCGCCTCAAACCATTTCGCCGCTTGGGCATAATCGACAGGTACGCCTTGTCCGCTGTAATACATCATGCCAAGATTGGTTTGTGATTTACTGTGTCCTCGTTCTGCAGACTGAAGGTATAGCTCCAGTGCTTCAGCATAATTTTGTTGGCGTTTTAAGCCATAGTGCGCTGCAAATGCCAGCTTGTAAAGACGTTCAGCTTCCTGACGTTGGAGGGCGATTTCTTTCGTCAGCTTATAGTTTTGCTGGTTATTCAATGCGCTGTCAGACAGAAGTTTTTGGTAAGCGACAAGATTACCTAAATCAGCCGAGCGTTGATAATATTGACGCGCGGTGTCTGTATCAACTGCTCGTCCCAATCCGTAGCGATGGATATCGCCTAAAAGACGCAATCCTTCCGGGTCATTTTGATCTGCAGCCAATTTAGCATGCTGATAGGCCTTTTGAGGGTCTCGTTCGGTGTTTTTACCCAGAAGATAGATTTCGGCAAGTGCTACATGCGCATTGCTGTCACCTTGTTCGGCCGCTTTTTCAAACCATTCCAATGCTTCAGCAGGATTTGATACGGCTAAGAGTTCTGCAAGAGAAGTTTGCGCTGGAACAATGTCGTAATCGGCGGCAATACGCAAATGTTCGATTGCTTTTTCAGGGTTTTGTGCAACACCTTGCCCCAATTTGTATTGAAGGCCGAGTTGCCAGTGTGCCGCAATAAATCCCTGTGCAGCGGATTGCTGATAAAGTTTATGGGAATATTCCAAATCAGGAGAGCTGGAATATTGGTAATGCTGGGCTAAGAAGTATTGTGCCTGAGGATTTTGTTGTTCGGCAGCTTTCAGTGCCCATTTGACTGCTTCTTGGTCATTGCCATTGTCTGCATATAAACGCATCAGGCGCAGTTGGGCAGGAGCCAATCCTTCTTCGGCAAGCTCCTGATAGGATGCGATGAGCTTTTCTACTTCTATTCCATTATTTTCTTGTAATTGGAGAAGATTATAGCGGGCGTATGGATGACCAGCTCTTGCAGCTTGCTTTAAATATTCAACTGCAATTGCTAAATCTTGTGCATTTTCGTGGTGTTCGATCAGGCATCCTGCCAGCTGAAATGCAGCCTCAACATGCCCGGCTTCTGCTGCTTCGCAGAGCAATGGGATGGCTCGTGCAAAGTCAGGTGGGTCTTGAGTGATTAATTTTTCTGCTAGCAGAAAAGATTCTTCATATTGTTGAGCATTCATCGGTTTGCTTTTATATTTTGTGAAGGATTAAGAATAAAATAATCGGCCGACAGGGTGCGGCCGTTATGATTTTGTAATTTTGAGGTTATTTACAAAAACAGGCAACCGTATTTGTATTTTTATACTTAGAATAATGAAATAATTTGTTTTATGCTGCATAAATACAACAGAGGCATGTGATAAAGTGGGTTGAGAAAATACTTCTGCTGTTTATTCACTTTAAATTATTTATCGTCCGATTTTTTACGCCACAAAACAAGTAATTTGCCAATATGTTGCACCAGTTGAGCACCCAGTGTTTCACACAGGGCATTGCAAATTTCAATACGTTCTGCACGGTCATCGCCAAAAACACGGACTTTAATCAATTCGTGTGCTGTCAATGCGGCGTCGGTTTCTTTAATGACGGAGTCGGTCAAACCTTGTTGGCCAACAATAACAACGGGATGAAGGTGGTGTGCTTGGGCTTTCAAGGCCAAAATTTCTTTGGTGCTTAGTTTGTTGTCGCTCATTTTGATAAGTATCCAATTAAAAAGAATAATGGCTATATTGTACGCGATTTAGAACATTTACGGGAGAAATAACGTACAATACTGGTTTTTAACTTAAGTATTTCAAACCAATATGGCTGTACGCTCAAAATCTTCAAAAGCATGGCTGCATGAGCATGTCAACGATCATTATGTCCATATGGCACAAAAGGATGGATATCGTGCCCGAGCGGCTTATAAATTATTAGAAATCAATCAGAAAGATAAATTGATCAAGCCGGGTACGGTCTTAGCGGATTTGGGTAGTGCGCCGGGAAGTTGGTCACAGGTGGCAGCCAAGCTGGTTGGTAAAACAGGGGCGGTGTTTGCATTGGATATTTTACCGATGGATGCGATTGATGGTGTGTTGTTTATTCAGGGTGATTTTAGGGAAGATGCTGTTTTGGAGCAGTTTGAAGCTTTGTTGGATAATCGCCCGTTAGACCTTGTAATCTGTGATATGGCACCCAATATGTCAGGCAATGCCGTAACAGACCAGGCACGCAGTTTTTACCTGTGTGAACTGGCTTTGGATTTTGCCTCGCAGCATTTGAAACCCGGAGGCAGTTTTTTGGTGAAGGTGTTTCAAGGCGTGGGCTATCAGGAATATACGGCGGCAATGCGCGAAATTTTTGCCAGTGTACAAACTAGAAAGCCGGATGCTTCCCGCAATCGTTCCAGTGAGATTTACCTATTAGGCAAAAATAAACGCTGACAATGTAGGGTGGGTGCTTTAAAATTCTTTCCCTTGATTTTATTTATTTTGTAACCATGGAGCCTGTTCAGTGGGGAATACCATTAAAAACATATTAGTCTGGGTAGTGGGTGGTGCTATGCTTTTAGCAGCATTCAATGCACTCAGCGATAAGCAGGAAGATAAACAGCAAATCGAATATTCTCAATTTATTCAGCAAGTTAATAGTGGCGAAGTATCCAATGTCAATATTGAAGGATCTGTTGTCAGCGGCTATCTGATTAAAGGTGAGCGCACCGATAAAACTGCCTTCTATACCAATGCGCCTTTGGATGACAACTTGGTTAAAACACTGTTGGATAACAAAGTACGCGTCAAAGTGACTCCGGAAGAAAAACCAAGCATGCTGGCCAGTCTGTTTTACAGCCTGCTGCCTGTTTTGTTGTTGATCGGTGCATGGTTCTACTTCATGCGCATGCAAAGCGGCGGTGGCGGTAAAGGCGGCGCCTTCTCTTTTGGTAAAAGCCGTGCGCGTTTGTTGGATAAAGATTCCAATAAAGTGACTTTTGCCGATGTTGCCGGTTGTGATGAGGCAAAAGAAGAAGTACAAGAAATCGTAGATTATTTAAAAGCCCCCAATCGTTACCAAAGCTTAGGCGGTCGTGTGCCGCGCGGTATTTTGTTGGCTGGTAGCCCTGGTACGGGTAAAACATTGCTGGCCAAAGCGATTGCTGGTGAGGCAGGGGTGCCATTCTTCAGTATCTCAGGTTCTGACTTCGTAGAAATGTTTGTCGGTGTCGGTGCGAGCCGTGTCCGCGATATGTTCGAGCAGGCCAAGAAAAACGCTCCATGTATCATCTTTATTGATGAAATTGATGCGGTCGGCCGTCAGCGTGGTGCCGGTTTGGGCGGTGGCAATGATGAGCGTGAGCAAACATTAAACCAATTATTGGTTGAAATGGATGGTTTTGAAAGTAATCAAACCGTTATTGTGATTGCAGCAACCAACCGCCCTGATGTACTTGACCCTGCGTTGCAGCGTCCGGGCCGTTTTGACCGTCAAGTCGTTGTTCCATTGCCTGATATTCGTGGCCGTGAGCAAATCTTGAAAGTTCACGCTAAAAAAGTGCCTTTGGATGCATCTGTAGATTTGACTTCTTTGGCTCGTGGTACACCTGGTTTTTCAGGTGCAGATTTGGCAAACTTGGTCAATGAAGCTGCTTTGTTTGCCGGTCGTCGTAATAAAGTTAAAGTCGATCAAAGCGACTTTGAAGATGCTAAAGACAAAATCTACATGGGTCCGGAGCGTCGCAGTATGGTAATGCACGAAGATGAAAAACGTGCGACAGCCTATCATGAGGCCGGTCATGCAATCGTAGCGGAAAGCCTGCCGTTTACCGATCCGGTTCACAAAGTAACGATTATGCCTCGTGGCCGTGCATTGGGTTTGACTTGGCAACTGCCTGAGCGTGACCGCATCAGTATGTACAAAGACCAAATGCTGAGCCAGCTCTCAATCTTGTTTGGTGGCCGTATTGCTGAAGATATTTTTATTGGCCGTATTTCTACCGGCGCATCTAACGACTTCGAGCGTGCAACTCAAATGGCACGCGAGATGGTAACGCGTTATGGTATGAGCGACAAAATGGGTGTGATGGTTTATGCTGAGAACGAAGGTGAAGTATTCTTGGGTCGCAGCGTAACCCGTTCTCAAAATATTTCCGAGAAAACTCAACAAGATATCGATGCGGAAATCCGCCGTATTTTGGATGAGCAATACCAAGTGGCTTACAAAATCTTGGATGAAAATCGCGATAAGATGGAAACCATGTGCAAAGCACTGATGGATTGGGAAACCATCGATCGAGATCAAGTTTTGGAAATTATGGCCGGTAAACAGCCTAGTCCGCCTAAAGATTACAGCCACAATGTCCGTGATGACAAAGTAGAAGAGCCTGAGGCGCCTGTTGCTGAAGCTGCTGAACCTGTTGAGCAAAATGAGGTTCAGAATACTGAGTCAGTAGAAGCAGACAAAACAGATAAATCTGTATAAGGTCTGAAACAGAAAACGGTAGCTTTAAGCTACCGTTTTTATTTTGAAGATAAGCTAAAGGCCGTCTGAAAAGCTTCAGACGGCCTGATTTTATTTGGTTAATTACAAAACAGCCAAAGCCGCTTCGTAGTCAGGCTCGTTCGCAATTTCAGAAACCAACTCAGCGTGGAGAACTTGGTTTTGCTCGTTCAAAACCACCACTGCGCGGGCAGTAAGGCCGCGTAATGGGCTTTCTGTCAGTGTAACACCATAATCGTTAGAAAAGCTGCTGCGGAATGTAGAAAGTGTCACTACATTTTCCAAACCTTCTGCACCGCAGAAACGGGCTTGTGCAAACGGTAAATCGGCAGAAATGCACAAGACTACGGTATTGTCCAAAGACGAGGCACGTTTGTTGAAAGTGCGGACGGACTGGGCGCATACGCCGGTGTCAATACTAGGGAAAATATTCAGCACTTTGCGTTTGCCTGCAAAGTCAGCCAATGATTTCTCAGATAGGTCTGCCGCTACCAATGTGAAATCAGGTGCAACTTGGCCGGTAGCAGGCAAATTGCTGTTTGTAGAAATAGGTGAGCCTTGGAAAGTAACTTGAGCCATGATTCAGTCCTTGTGTCAGGGGAAAATAGGATGGTCAGGGGTTTAGTAATGGCGGCGACGGAAATAGAACATGCCTTCGCTGTCAATTTCTAAAATATAGCGGCCGTTTTGTACGGCGGCATAACCGCTTTTGCCCTCGGTATAAGGCTGTAAAGCAGCGTGTGAAATCAGATAGTCGGTCAGTTTGTTGCCGTCTTGGGCAATATTGTCTACCATTTTTGCAAAGACAGTGTGGCAGACGCCGTTGGCTGACCAGCCGGCTAAAACGCCTTTTTCATTTTTTTCCATGCATTGGCCGCTGATGACTTCTAAGTCGGTAGGGTGCTTGCCAATCAGATTGATAACACCGCCCTCTATACCATTAATGGGATAAGTGCGTTGTTTTTTACCTTCTTTCGTTTCGCCTTCTTGAGCTGTACCTAAATCCAAACCGGCTATGGCTTGTTCATCGATATATTTAACTTTGAAGGTAGGCTTGGGTGCTTTGCCTGAAGCAGCATCATTGGCTACAGTATCTTCAGATTTACCGCCGCAGGCAGCCAAAGATAGGCTGAGCAAGATAAGGGGGAAGGTTTTTTTCATATGAGAAACCCTAGAAAACGATTATATTTCAAATGATAAACGATATTATGGCCGTCTGAAATATTCAGACGGCCTTACTATTATTATTTCAACGGACGAATACCTACTGCATCGCGTACTTTATCCAACAATTCGCGTGCTTCTTTACGCGCTTTTTGTGCGCCGGCCTGCAAAATGTCTTCAATTTGAGAGGGTTTGGCTGTCAACTCATTGTAACGCTCGCGGGGTTCTGCGAGTTCGGCATTGATTTTTGCACCCAAGAGTTTCTTAGCTTCGCCCCAAGCAAGGCCTTCGGCCAGCATTTGCGTGAACTCGGCAGTTTCAGACGGCGTGGAGAAGGCTTTGTAGATTTCAAACAGAGGACTTTCATCAGGCTGTTTCGGCTCGCCGGGTTCTTTCATATTGGTGATAATTTTGTTAACCGATTTTTGGGTTTTCTTGTCATTTTCCCAAAGTGGAATGGTGTTGCTGTAGGATTTGGACATTTTACGTCCGTCCAAGCCGACCAAGAGTTCGACATTTTCGTCGATTTTTACTTCAGGCAGGGTGAAGAGTTCTTGGAAGCGATGGTTGAAGCGGCCGGCAATATCACGTGCCATTTCAACGTGTTGGATTTGGTCGCGACCGACTGGTACTTCATGGGCATTGAACATAAGAATGTCGGCAGTCATGAGGATAGGATAGCTGTACAGGCCCATTTCCACGCCGTGATCCGGATCTTCCTGACCGTTTTCGGTATTTGCCTGTACTGCGGCTTTATAAGCGTGAGCGCGGTTCATCAGGCCTTTTGCAGTGATACAGGTCAGAATCCAGTTCAACTCCATCACCTCGGGAATATCGCTTTGACGATAGAAAGTGGTCTGTTCCGGATTGAGTCCGCAGGCAAGCCATGTGGCGGCAACAGCTTGAGTAGATTGATGAATCATTTCCGGCTCATGACATTTGATGATGCCGTGATAGTCGGCCAAAAAGAGGAATGATTCGGTATTGGAATCTTGCGCCGCGCGGATGGCCGGGCGGATGGCACCGACATAGTTGCCCAAGTGTGGAATACCTGTTGTGGTAACACCTGTTAAAACTCGTTTTTTGCTCATGAAAGTATCCTTCGGCACAAAGGCCGTCTGAAAATAAATATGGTGCCGATTATACCTGATTATTCTTGATTTTTCAGACGGCCTTTTGAGTAAAGGGTAACTGGATAATAAAGTTATACACATAAAATTATAAAAATAAAACTTTATAAAACAACAAGATAATAAAAATTTTTAATTAATGGAGTAAATAGCTATTGAGTTATCCACATTTGCGCTTATATAGGCTCTAACAGAATATATTTGAAGAGGAACTTAAAATGAGATTTGATAAATTAACTGCCAAATTTCAGCAAGCTCTGCAAGAAGGTCAAAGTCTGGCTTTAGCTGCGGACAGCAGCTATCTTGAGGCCGGCTTTATCTTAAAAGCGTTGCTTGACGATCAAAACAGTGGTGCTGCTGCGTTACTGGCTCATGCAGGTGTGAATGTGCCTCAAGTGAAACAACGTTTGCAGCAACATTTGAGCAGCTTGCCAAAAGTATCCGGTCAAGGCGGCGATATTATGCCTAGCCGTGAGCTGCAAGCTGTATTGAACTTGATGGACAAGGCTGCAACCAAACGTGGCGATGCCTATATCGCCAGCGAACTTTTCCTGCTGGCTTTGGTTCAGCAGAATGATGCGACCGGCAAAATTTTGAAAGAAGCCGGTGCGACCGAACAAAATATCAATGCCGCGATCGATGCGGTACGAGGAGGACAAAACGTGAACGATGCGAATGCTGAAGACCAACGCGATGCTTTGAAAAAATACACACTCGACCTGACTCAACGCGCCCGTGACGGTAAGCTCGACCCCGTTATCGGTCGTGATGATGAAATCCGCCGTGCAATTCAGGTATTGCAACGCCGTACCAAAAACAACCCTGTGCTGATTGGTGAGCCGGGTGTAGGTAAAACCGCTATTGTTGAAGGCTTGGCGCAACGCATTGTTAACGGCGAAGTGCCTGAATCCCTGCGTAACAAACGTCTTTTGGTTTTGGACTTGGCGGCTTTGATTGCCGGCGCGAAATACCGCGGCGAATTTGAAGAACGCTTGAAAGGCGTGTTGAACGACTTGGCTAAAGACGATGGCAACACTCTGATTTTCATTGACGAAATCCATACTTTGGTTGGCGCAGGTAAAACCGACGGCGCAATGGATGCAGGCAATATGCTGAAACCGGCTTTAGCGCGTGGCGAATTGCACTGTATCGGTGCGACTACTTTGGACGAATACCGTCAATACATTGAGAAAGACGCGGCACTCGAACGCCGCTTCCAAAAAGTATTGGTTGGCGAGCCAAGTGTGGAAGATACCATCGCTATTTTGCGCGGTTTGCAAGAGCGTTATGAGATCCACCACGGTATCGATATTACCGACCCTGCTATCGTTGCTGCAGCGGAGTTGAGTGACCGTTACATTACCGACCGCTTCCTGCCTGATAAAGCGATTGATTTGATTGACGAAGCTGCCAGCCGCATCAAAATGGAGCTGGACAGCAAACCCGAGCAGATGGACAAACTCGACCGCCGCATCATCCAGCTCAAAATGGAAAAAATGCACGTTGCCAAAGAAAGCGATGACGCCAGCAAAAAACGTTTGGAACTGATAGATGAGGAAATCGACGGCTTGCAAAAAGAATACGCCGATTTGGACGAAATCTGGAAAGCCGAGAAAGCCGCCTCTTCCAGCACTGCCGACATCAAGAAACAGATGGACGACATCAAAGTCAAAATCGAGCAGGCCAAACGCCAAGGCGACTTTGCCCGCGCGTCTGAACTCGAATACGGTGAGTTGCCGAAATTGGGTGCACAGTTGCAAGCTGCGGAAAGTAACCCCGACGGCAAAAAACAAAACAAACTTTTCCGTACCGAAGTTGGTGCGGACGAAGTGGCCGAAATCGTATCGCGTATGACCGGCATCCCTGTGTCCAAAATGATGGAAGGCGAACGCGACAAGCTGCTGAAGATGGAAGAAGTATTGCACCGCCGCGTGGTTGGTCAAGACGAAGCCGTGCGCGCCGTGTCTGACGCCATCCGCCGCAGCCGTTCCGGTTTGGCCGATCCAAACAAACCTTACGGCAGCTTCCTGTTCCTAGGTCCGACCGGTGTGGGTAAAACCGAGTTGTGCAAAGCTTTGGCAGGCTTCCTGTTTGACAGCGAAGATCATCTGATTCGTATCGATATGTCCGAATACATGGAAAAACATGCTGTTGCCCGCTTAATCGGTGCGCCTCCCGGCTATGTTGGTTACGAAGAGGGCGGTTACCTGACTGAGCAAGTCCGCCGCAAACCATACAGCGTGATTCTTTTGGATGAAGTGGAAAAAGCCCATCCGGACGTATTCAACATCTTGCTGCAAGTATTGGATGACGGCCGCTTGACCGACGGACAAGGCCGTACCGTAGACTTCAAAAATACCGTTATCGTGATGACTTCCAATATTGGTAGCCAACATATCCAACAAATGGGTACTCAGGACTACGAAGCGGTGAAAGAAGTTGTGATGGAGGATGTGAAAGAACATTTCCGTCCTGAAATGATTAACCGTATTGACGAAGTCGTCGTGTTCCACGGTTTGGATCAGGCCAATATCCGCAGCATTGCGAAAATCCAGCTTAAAGGTTTGGAAAAACGTTTGGAAGCGCAACATCTGCATCTGAAAGTCGATGATGCTGCCTTGGATCTGATTGCCAAAGCCGGTTTTGATCCTGTGTATGGTGCCCGTCCGCTCAAACGTGCCATCCAGTCAGAAATCGAAAATACGCTGGCAAAAGCATTGCTTGAAGGAAAATATGCACCTGATAGCACAATCCATGTTAAAGAAGAGGGTGGTAAGCTCTTGTTTGCATAAGGTTAAAATAATGTAGTATGTTGTTGTAAAAAGGCCGTCTGAAAGAATTCAGACGGCCTTTCTTAATTATTGATTCATATCATATATTTATTATGTAATTTAATTATTCATTGAATTTTAGAGGATATTAATTGAAAATCTTGTGCCGTGGATTGATAAAGAATGCGATATAATCCGACCTATTTGCCGAAGTTCTTGCTAAATATCTCATCTTATGTAATAATACTACAATGCAAAAACTGACTAATCAAAATCTTCACATTATTTTGTCGGAACGCTTAAATGATACCGACTTTGTTCTTATTCTCAATGCATTAATCAAATTTTTGCGCCGAGGAGGCAAAAAACAGGCTTCCGAACGTTTCGATTTGATTTTATCTACTTTAAAACAAGACGATGCTCTATGTCGTCAATTCAGCCTGCGCTTTTATACTTGGCTGTCCAAAGTTCACATCTATCCTGCGCTGATTAAGCTGGGTATTTTCTCACGTCATAGTTTTACTCGGGAGATGGGCATACGGATTTATGAACGTTTCAGCCCGTCTTATAAAGATTTTTCCAATCTGCGCGAAGTATTTTTATATCTTTTTCATTCGAAAAACGATGATAAATGGTTGCAAACCCTGAGTTTGCGCCAATGGTTGAGTATGTATGAATTGTTGCAGGGTAAGGCGGATCCTGCTTTGCTTCAGACGGCCAGCCGACAGTTGGCAGATGCCCGTTTGCGAGCGGTAGAAATGCTGTCGATTTGGATTGCTTCCGAAGCGATTGAGCCGGATTTAATACGGATTGCCCCCCGTTTGTTGGAGGCAGATTCGGCATTTGTCGCTTTGCAACGTGAAATTGCAAAATTGGTAGAACACTATCGCCATAGCGAAGAAACTTACGATACGGCGCACTTGGAGGTCATGTTTGACCAGTGCGACAAGCAAATTGAGTATCTGCGTCGTCGTGGTACAGGAGCAGGGTCTGGCTCATCAGTGAAAGTGGCGCACTTGCTGGAGCGTTTGCAGCAAACTATCAGCCGTCTGAAACTGTTGACCAATATTCAAATTGAAACCGGCAGCCGCACCCGCCTAACCATCAATCTGATGAATGCGATGATTTACGCGGCGGTAGAGCAATACAGCACCAGCCACTTGCGTAAAAGCAGTATCCGAATGCTGGCGCGCAGTATTACGGAAAACAAAAGCCATCATGGTGAGCATTACATTACGCGCAACCGTAGCGAATATTTCAAAATGTTTTATTCCGCAGCTGGCGGCGGCGTAATTATTGCTTTGATGGCATTGAATAAAATCCATATTGCGTCTTTGGGATTCGGCGAGTTTACGACTTCATTCCTTGCCGGACTTAACTACGGCTTAGGCTTTATGCTGATTCATATGCTGCACTGTACCGTTGCAACCAAGCAGCCCGCCATGACGGCGGCGAGCTTTGCCGAACAGGTGGACTCGAATGAAGGCAGTAAAGCGGTGGATAATAAATTGGCTAAACTGCTGATTGACGTGTGCCGTTCGCAAAGTGTCGCCGTGTTTGGCAATGTATCGATTGCGGTATTGTTGGCGGCAGGGATTGCTTGGGCTTATGCCTACACGCATGGACAGCCTTTATTGAATGAGGCGGTTACAGCCTACCAGCTTAAATCTATTGAGATTTTTACCCAACCGACCTTGTGGTATGCCACTATTGCCGGTGTGTGGTTGTTTTGCTCGGGGATTATTGCCGGCTTCTTTGACAACCGTTCCGATTATCTGAACTTGCGTCAGCGCCTGCCGTTTAATCCGTTTTTACGAAAAATCATGCGTCCGCAGCCACGCCGCCTTCTGGCCGCTTATATTCATAAGCATTACGGCTCGCTTATGGGCAATTTTATTTTCGGTATGCTTTTAGGTATGACCGGCTATTTTGGCCATCTTTTCGGCTTGCCGCTGGATATTCGCCATGTGGCGTTTTCTTCGGCAAATTTGGGTTATGCTGCGATTAGCGGTCATACAGATATATTCACTTTTATGCTTGGCTTGGCAAGTGTATTGGCAATCGGCATGGTGAATCTGGTGGTCAGCTTTTCTTTAGCTTTGGCCGTTGCGCTCCGCTCTCGAGGCACGCGTTTGGGCAGTATGCGTAATCTGCTGAAGAGTTTCTGGAGTCAAGTGAAAGCCAATCCTTTGATTTTGCTGTATCCGGTTCAAGTGAATAACAAAGACAACACGAAGTAAGATTGAAGAAAGGCCGTCTGAATATATATTTTTCAGACGGCCTTTTGATTTAAAAACTATAAAGATTAGGCTTGCAGAGAGGCGCGGTTTTCCAAAACTTGGTCAATCAAACCATATTCTTTAGCTTCATCGGCAGACATATAATTGTCGCGGTCGGTATCGCGTTCCAAGTCGGCCAAATCGCGATCACAATGTTTGGCGAGTAAGCGGTTCAGTTTCTCTTTGATTTTCAGCAGCTCTTTAGCGTGAATTTCAATATCGGAAGCCTGACCGGCCAAGCCGCCGCTGATGAGCGGTTGGTGAATCATGATGCGGCTGTTTGGCAGGGCAAAGCGTTTACCTTTTTCGCCTGCGGATAACAGGAATGCTCCCATACTTGCCGCTTGACCCAAGCATAAGGTAGAAACATGAGGCTTGATGAAGTTCATGGTATCGTAAATCGACATACCGGCAGTAACTGAACCGCCCGGAGAGTTGATATAGAAGAAGATATCTTTATCAGGGTTTTCACTTTCCAAGAACAGTAATTGCGCAACAACCAAGTTGGCAGATTCGTCTGTCACCGGGCCGATCAAGAAAACGATGCGCTCTTTCAAAAGGCGTGAGTAGATGTCGAATGCGCGCTCGCCGCGACCGCTTTGTTCGATAACGGTAGGGACAAGGTAATTATTGAAATCGAAGGACATTTTTGTCTCCTGTTAATGATGGAAAAGCACCAAAGCCATTTAAAGCGCTTCGGTGCTTTTGATTGTCTGTTTCAGACGGCCTTAGAGCAATTAAGCTTGTGCGCCCATTACTTCGTCAAAAGACAGCGCTTTTTCAGTTACTTTAGCTTTGCTCAGAACGAAATCAACAACGTTGCTTTCTACTGCCAAAGAAGTTGGGCCTTGCAGGCGGGAAGGCTCTGCGTAGTACCAGTCGATAACTTCTTGAGGATCTTCGTAGCTTTCAGCGAAGTTGGCAACAACGGCTTTGATTTGGTCTTCAGTTGGCTCAAGTTTGTTTTCTTCAACCAATTTAGCCAAAATCAGACCCAAAGCAACGCGGCGTTCTGCTTGTTCTTTGAACATATCCAAAGGCAGATCCAAGTTGGCAGCGTCAGCCATACCTCGGTTAACGAAGTTTTGTTTCATTTCGTTTGCCAGGCGGGCGGCTTCTTCGTTGACCAAAGCAACAGGAACTTGCAAGTCAGTCGCTTTGAGCAGGGCGTTCATGACAGATTCTTTGGTTTGTTCACCGATGCGGCGCTCAACTTCGCGGCCAACGTTTTTCTTCACTTCTTCACGCATTTTGGCAACGTCGCCGTCTTCAATGCCCAGAGCTTTGGCAAAGTCAGCGTTAACTTCAGGCAAAGTAGCTTCAGAAACGTTGTTCAGAGTGATGGTGAATACGGCAGATTTACCGGCAACATCTTTACCGTGGTAGTCTTCAGGGAAGTTTACGGTAACATCTTTGCTTTCACCGGCTTTCATACCGACAACACCGGCTTCAAATTCAGGCAACATTTGACCTGCGCCCAATACGAAAGCGTAGTTTTTAGACGCGCCGCCGGCGAAAGGCTCGCCGTCGATTTTGCCTTCAAAGTCGATGATGACGCGGTCGCCGTTTTGGGCTTCGCGGTCAACATGGTTGAAGCGGGTGCGTTGTTTGCGCAGGATTTCTACAGTTTGGTCAACTTCGGCATCGCCAACAGTCGCAGTAACTTTTTCTACTTCTTGGGCAGACAGGTCGCCAATAGTTACTTCAGGGAAAACTTCAAAAATAGCGGCAACTTTGAAAGACTCTTGATCGTCTTGTTCTTCAACGGCCTCAAAGCGTGGGTAACCGGCAACTTTCAATTCTTGAGCAACGGCAACATCGTAGAATTCGCGTTGTACCAATTCGTTGATAACGTCGTTTTGTGCGCTTGCGCCGTACATTTGAGCAATCATTTTGAACGGTGCTTTACCCGGACGGAAGCCGTCAACTTTTGCACGGCGTTGGGTTTGTTTCAGTTTTTTCTCAGTTTCTGCGTTGATTTTGGACCAAGGCAGAGACAATACTACTTTGCGTTCCAGATTTTCTAAAGTTTCAACAGTTACGCTCATCGTAAGCCCTTAAATTTGTTGTGTTTAAACGGTTATCCTTCTGCTCAGTATTCCGAAGAATTTCGGAAGCGTGCATAAGGTCAAAATTTAGCTGCTTAGTATAACACAATGTTTCACGAATAACATAAAAAGGCCGTCTGAAAAGTAGGAAATTCTTTTCAGACGGCCTTTGTGTTTCGATATTGTTGTTTTTTACAACTGGTCTTTTTGCGCCAGAATCCGTCGGCTGCCGTTGATGTCTGCAGGAGAGAGAACACCGGCATTTTCAAGCGCATCTATTAAATTGGCGGCACGGTTGTAGCCGATGCGTAATTGGCGTTGCAGGGCAGAAATGGAAGTCTTGCGGCTTTCTAATACGAAGGCAACGGCTTGATCGAATAGCTCATCGCTGTTTGCGTTCGGATTAACAATATTGGTGGTTTCGATGGCTGCTTCGCCACTGAGCAGGCCTTCCACATAATTGGTCGGAGCCTGTTCTTTGACGAAATTGACGACTTGATGTACTTCATCATCGGAAACAAACGCACCTTGCAGGCGTGTCGGTTCTGCGCTGCCCGGTTGCAGGAATAATGAGTCGCCGTATTTGAGCAATTCGTCCGCACCCATTTGGTCAAGAATGGTGCGGCTGTCGATTTTGCTTTGTACGGTAAAGGCCATTCGTGTCGGAATGTTGGCTTTAATCAGGCCGGTAACCACATCGACACTCGGGCGTTGAGTGGCGACAATCATGTGAATGCCTGCAGCACGCGCTTTTTGGGCAAGGCGTGCGATTTGCTGCTCAACGGATTTACGTTCGGTCATCATCAAGTCTGCTAACTCATCGATAACGACCACAATCAACGGCAGTTTTTCCAGAGGCTCAGGATCGTCAGGATTTAAGCTGAACGGGTTGAGCAATGGTTTACCTGCTGCTTTGGCTTGTTCGACTTTTTGGTTGAAACCGTCCAAATTACGCACGCCGGCATGGGAAAGCAGGCGATAACGTTTTTCCATTTCGGCAACACACCAGTTCAACGCTTGTCCGGCTTCGCGCATATCAGTTACGACCGGACAGAGCAGGTGCGGAATGCCGTCGTAAATGCTCAATTCCAGCATTTTCGGGTCAATCATAATGAAGCGGACTTCGTCAGGCGTGGCTTTGAAGAGCATGGACATAATCATGCCGTTCACACCGACGGATTTACCCGAACCGGTCATACCTGCGACCAAAAGATGCGGCATTTTTGCCAAGTCGCCGACAACGGGCGTACCTGCAATATCTTTACCCAAGGCAACGGTCAGTTTGGACTTGGCGTCAGTAAACACGGATGAAGAGAGGATTTCGCTCAACATGACGTCTTGGCGTTTCTCATTGGGTAATTCAATGCCCATGGTGTTTTTACCGGCAATGGTTTCTACGATACGTACTGCTTGCAGAGACATCGAGCGCGCCAAATCTTTGGATAGCGCGACAATTTGGCTGCCTTTGACACCTTGTGCCGGTTCGATTTCGTAGCGGGTAATCACGGGGCCGGAAGTAGCGGAAACAACCTGTACGCCGATGCCGAATTCAGCCAGCTTGGCTTCGATTAATTCTGCGGTCTGTTGCAATTCATCCGGATTGACGGCAACCGGTTCTTCAGACGGCATACGCAACAGGTTCATGTTGGGTTTGTGGTACTCGCCATTGTTTTTAGGTTCAGTATCGTCAAATAGGGAAGTTTGGATTTTAGGGGGCGGCGCAACGGATACGGCAACGGTTTTACGGTTGCTGCTGCTGCCTGCCAACGGAGCAACCGGAGTGGCGGTAATGGTTTTGGCTTCTTTAACCATGCGGCGCGTATTTTGGGTTTCCAAAGCTTCGGCGCTGACATCTTCTTTTTTATTTTGATATTGAGACAGTTTTTTCATCAAGCTGCCAAACAGGTCGCCCACATGGCTGCCGGATTTGGCCATGACTTCCAACCATGACACCTGAGCCAGCAGGGAAATGGACAACAGCAACATCACCAGCATAATCAACAGGCTGCCCGACTTGCCCAACAACCAAGCCAAGCCTGAACCCGCTAACAAGCCGACCAAGCCGCCTGCACCGACGGGAAGGGATTCGCTTAATGCGTTGTCAAACAGGAAGTGTTCGATAATCGGGCTGCACACCAGTAGGAGGAATAATGCCAAAGCGGCTACGCCGTGATTGTAGGGCTTGTGGTTTTCCTGCTTTTTCATGGGGCGGAAGTTTTTGTAGAGGAAAACGCAAGAGGCGACGATCCACCACCAAAATGACAGGCCGAACAAATAATACCCGACATCGGAAAGATAGGAACCAAAAAGGCCGCCGAGGTTGGCAACATCATGGCTTTGGGGAACGCTGCGCGACCATGCAGGGTCGTCCATGCTGAAGCTGGCCAGGGAAATAGCCAGATAAATGGTGATAACCAAGCCAAACAGCCATAAAGCATCATTAATCAAGTTGACGACATGCTCGGGGCGCGCTTTTTTTTCTTCGTTTCTTTGCAGCTCTTTGGCGGCCTTGAGGCGTTGGGAGACTTTATTGTCGGCTTGAGTTTGTGCTTTGGTGGATTTGCGTGTGGTCGGTTTGGCTGCCGGTTTGGTAGAGACGCGTTTTTTTGTTTGGGTTTTAGAAGATTTTGCAGTCATGAGATAAAGGCCGTCTGAAAAGACCGGAGGTAATGTGCGTAAAGGGCAAATTATACCGTATTTACTAGGCACAAGAAATTGAAACGGGCGTAATCATTATAGGATTCAGGCCGTCTGTTTGGCGTGACGAAAATTTTGGATTTCGTTTCCACCTGTTCAGACGGCCTGATGTTTTGATTGATTTGGACTTACATTCTGCCCAGTTCGCGTTGGAGGGCTTGAATATTTTTCTCCCTATCCAAAACCGCACCTTGCAACGTACTGATGGCCTGTTGATTGACGCTGCCGCCTTTGGCTGTCCGCGCTTGGCTCAGTTGCTTTTTGGCATCGGCCAAAGCCGCGCGTTCATTGGATAACTCGGTTTCCAAAATAGAGCGGCGGCTGTTGACGCCGGAGGACTTGGGAACCGGAGGAGGAGCCGTTTCAGAAGCGGTACGGACAGGGGCAGGTTTGGGCGTTGCCTTATGGTAGGATTTTGCCGCTGTATTTTTACTTTTTGCCGGAGCCGTTTGTGATGTCGGTGCGTTGAGTGTAGGCGCATCGCTAACCGGGGCGTCGTATCGGCTGCTGCTGTATTTGCCGACAATCGGCAAATCGTTGACGGCCTGGCAGTTACCGCTTGGACGCGAGGTATAGACAATTGAGCCGTTGACTTCACAGGTGTAGATTTTTGCGGCGTGGGCTTGGCTGTTGAAAACGGCAAGCGGCAGCAGGGATAGGGTAAGCAGATATTTTTTCATGATTCAGGTAGGGCTGATTCGTTGCAGTTGAGCATTTTATTCTTGTTCAGACGGCATGGGCTGCTGTTTTTTAGCTTTTGTACCGTTTTTGTTTTTGCTCGGTTTGTCGGCTTTTTTCTCTTGTTTATCGGATTTTCCCGCGCGTGCCTTTTTCTTAGGCTTTGCACTTGCGCGTTCATCAGAGGCATTGAGACTGCGGATGTTGAGGTGGTAACCGCTGCCTTGATGGCCGCTGATTTTAGGCAATTGTGCCTGTGCGCAGGAGGAGTTGGGTTCGGAAGTATAGCTGCCGTTGCCGCAGGAATAAACTGCGGCGGCTGCGTGAAGAGAAATGCCCAAGACGAAAGAGGATACGAGGAAGTATCCGGCTTGTTTGATGGTTGAAGTCATGTTTTTCCGTATTGTGTTTTATTTCAGACGGCCTGATGGCTCTATTTTTATTGGGAAAACTCGGCTTCGACATCAACTTGGATTTGCTCAAGCTCTTCCTGCCATTGCAGCCAGTTTTCTTCCAGTTGCGTTAATTTTACTTTAGTTTCTGTTAATTGTGCGAGTGTCTCTTGCAATTTGGGTTTATTTTCTTCTGAATAAGCAGATTCTTGTGCCAAAAATGCTTCACAGGCCGTCTGAATATCAGTCAATTGTGCGATTTCTTTTTCGGCTTTGTCGATCTTCTGCTGAATCGGTTTGCTGCGTTTGGCTTTTTCCTGACGGATTTGTGCTTCTATGCGCTTGGTATCCTTACGGCTTTGGCTTTGTGCAGAAGCGGCGGGGGCTGCTGCGGCGTTTTCTTGTGCCAATCGCCATTGACGGTAGTCGTTCAAATCGCCGTCGAAGTTGTTTAGACGGCCTTTATCAATCAATAGGAAGCTATCGGTAGTCGCTTCAAGCAGGCTGCGGTCGTGCGAAACGACAATCAATGCGCCTTGGAAACTTTGCAGGGCAAGTGTCAGGGCGTGGCGCATATCCAAGTCTAGGTGGTTGGTCGGTTCGTCAAGCAGCAGCAGATTAGGTTTTTGCCAGATAATCATGGCAAGGGCGAGCCGCGCTTTTTCCCCACCGGAGAACGGCTCGGTCTTTTGAACCGCCATATCGCCGACAAAGTTGAAACCGCCTAAAAAGTTACGGATTTCCTGTTCGCGGACTTCGGGCGAAAGCTGCTGGATATGCCAAACCGGACTTTGGTCGGCGCGTAAGGTATCCAGTTGATGTTGGGCAAAATAGCCGATATTGAGCTTTTCGGAGCGGACGATATTGCCGGAAAGTAAATCGATTTTTCCTGCCAATGCTTTGATAAATGTGGATTTACCGCTACCGTTAACGCCCAGCAGGCCGTAACGTGCGCCGCTTTCCAGAGACAAGGTGATATCGTGCAAAACGATATTGTCGCCATAGCCCAAATCGGCATGGTCGAGTTTCAATAATGGATTGGGCAGGTGGGTCGGATTGGCAAACTCAAAGGAAAATTCGCTATCCAAATGCGCAGGGGCGATGCGCTCGAGTTTGGCTAATGCCTTCATGCGGCTTTGGGCTTGTACGGCCTTTGTGGCTTTGGCTTTGAAACGGTCGATAAAGGATTGCAGATGTTTGATTTGTGCCTGCTGTTTGACGTAGGCGGCTTGTTGTTGCGCCAGACGTTGGGCGCGTTCGGCTTGGTAGAAATCGTAATTGCCGCCGTATTGGGTCAGTTTTTGTTGCGACAGCTCGATGGTGTGCGTTGTGGTGGCATTCAAGAAGTCGCGGTCATGGGAGATGATGATTTGCGTACAGGGTAGGGAAGCGAGATGGTTTTCCAGCCACAATACGGTTTCTAAATCCAAGTGGTTGGTCGGTTCGTCCAAAAGCAGCAAATCTGCACGACAAATCAGCGCTTGGGCGAGGTTGAGGCGCATACGCCAGCCACCGGAAAAGGATTTGACGGGGCGCGTATGTTCTTCTTGCGCAAAACCTAAGCCGTTAAGCAGCTTGGCAGCGCGTGCCGGCGCGGTATAGGCATCGATTTCTTCAAGTTTGGCGTGATATTCGGCTTGCTTCATGCCGTCGTTTTGCGCTTCTGCTTGAGCCAAGGCCGTCTGAAAAGCCTGCAATTCGGCATCACCTTGCAAAACGTAGTCTAAAGCGGAAATATCTAAATCGGGCGTTTCTTGAGAGACGGAAGCCAGACGCCATGTTTTGGGAATCAGGATTTCGCCGCCATCTTGCGTGATTTCACCTTTTATCAGCGCAAACAGGCTGGATTTTCCCGTACCGTTTTTACCGATTAAACCAACGCGTTGGCCGGGGTTGATTACGGCATCGGCTTTATCGAGCAGGACTTTCAAACCGCGTTGTAAGGTGAGTTTTTTAATTTCTATCATGATGGCAGGCAAGGGGGTAAGTAAAACGAAAGGCGTTATTTTACCTGAAAAGATATATAAAAGGCCGTCTGAACAAGTATGAAAACGAAATCAACGATTTCTATTTCACTTATTCAGACGGCCTTTATGAAATGACAGTCGGAAATGCTTTCAAATTGTCTGTCGTTTCAATTAAATTTGAAGATCGGCATTGTCCGCACGGATTTGGCGCAGGAATTTTTGTGTCCGCTCATGTTTGGGATGATTGAACAAATCTTGCGGGCTGCCTTGTTCGACAATAACGCCGCCATCCATCACGACGACGGTGGTTGCCACTTCCAAGGCAAATTTGATTTCATGCGTAACGACAACCATGGTCCAGCCTTCTTGTGCCAACTCCTTCATGGTATCCAAAACATCTTGCACCAATTCAGGGTCAAGCGCGGAAGTCGGTTCGTCAAACAGCATCAATTCAGGCTGAATTGCCAATGCTCGGGCAATGCCGACGCGCTGCTGTTGACCGCCGGAAAGCTGGTAGGGGTAGAGGTCAATCTTATCGCCCAAACCGACTTTTTTAAGCAATTTGACAGCCTCTTCACGCGCTTTGGCGACAGGCTTGCCTTGTACGGCAACCGGCCCTTCCATAACGTTTTCCAACGCAGTTTTGTGCGGAAAGAGATTGTATTGTTGGAACACCATGCCGGACTTGCGGCGCAGTGCCAAAATATCGTGTTTGCTTGGTTTTTTGGAAAAATCGATGCTTAACGGCTGCGCATTGTCAAACTCGATCTGACCTTGTTCTGGCATTTCCAAAGCATTTAAACAGCGTAAAAACGTGGTTTTGCCTGAGCCGGAAGGGCCTAAGATGACAACCACTTGTCCTTTGCCGACATCCAAATCGATGCCGCGCAAAATGGTATTTTCGCCAAAGGTCTTATGGATATTGCGGATTTTAATCATGACAACTCCTTATTTGGCAACATAGCGGTCGAAACGTTTTTCCAAACGCGCCTGAATCAGAAACAGCACTTTGCAGAAACACCAATAAACCAATGCGGCTTCGATATAAACGGGTAAAAAGTCATAAGTACGGTTTGCTGTCTCTTGGGCAACACGGAAAAGCTCGGTTACCGTTACCACTGCGGCAAGCGAGGTGTTTTTGAACAAGCCGATAAACTCGTTGCTTAAAGGCGGTACGGCAACGCGGAATGCCTGTGGCGCGACAATGCGGCGGAAAGTCTGCATATAGGTCATGCCGATGGAGAAACCTGCTTCCCATTGGCCTTTAGGTACGGACAAAATTGCCGCGCGTATGGTTTCGGAAGCGTATGCGCCAACATTGAGCGAGAAGCCGATGATGGCGGCAGGAATCGGGTCGATATAGATGCCGACGGAAGGTAAACCGTAGAATACGATGACCAACTGTACCAAAAGCGGCGTACCGCGAATGACGGAAATATAAAATTCCACCAGCTTCAGCAAGCATTTTTGGAAAATGCCACCGGAGGGCATGATTCTTACCAAAGCAACGGCTACGGCAATAATCATGCCGATAACGAAAGAAGCGATCGCCAAAGGCAAAGACACTGCGAAGCCGGCTTTAACCATGGGCCAAAACGCGCTGATGAGCATATCAGCGCGTGTTTCCGTCATAAACGGCAGAGAAGCAAGGAAATTATTTAACACTGATGTCTTTTCCGAAGAATTGTTCGCCCAGTTTTTTCAGCGTGCCGTCGGCTTTCAGCTCAGTCATGGCAGTACTGAATTTAGCCAATGCTTCATCATTGCCTTTATTGACAATCAGGCCTGAGCCGACTTTTTCGTCAGCAGGGGCAGACCAAACGATTTGTACGCCGGCATTTGGGTTTTTCTTCAGGTAGTCCAATACCGCCAATTCGTCGTTCAGGGTTGCGTCGGCACGTTTTTGTTCAATCAGGGTCAGAGATTGCGCCAAGCCATCCACCGGTACGAGTTCAGCTCCTGCTGCTTTGGCTTTTTCGCCATAGTTGCTGGTCAGGGATTGTGCGGTTTTTACGCCTTTGATGTCGTCGATGGATTTGATATTGCTGTCTTTACGCGCGACTAAAACAGCACCGCTCCAGCTGTAAGGCTCGGATTTGTCAAAAGTTGCTTGACGTTCAGGGCTGGTCAGGCCGACTTGGTTGGCAACCACGTCGAAACGGCCGGCTTTCAAACCTGCCATCATGGAGTCCCATTGTGTTTCTTTAAATTCGACTTTTACGCCCAGTTTGTCGGCAACGGCGCGGGTAACTTCGACATCGTAGCCGGTCAATTTGCCGTCTTTGTCGTGGTAGGTGAAGGGTGCGTAAGTGCCCTCTGTGCCGACAGTGATGGTACCTTTGTTGTTGATACGCTCAATCAGTGAGCCGGAGGCCGCGCTGGATTGGGCCGGTGCAGAAGAAGCTGAGTTGCTGCCTTCGCCGCCACAGGCAGCCAAAACTACTGCAGCGATGGTGCCGAGTACGAATTTTTTCAACATGGATTTTTACTCCTGATTTTTAGTGTGTCATCTGGTATTAAAGCATGCATTCTAAGCGAAACTGCCCAAAATACAAAATACATCTTAGTTTCTTAAAAGGCCGTCTGAACGCTGATTTGTTCAGACGGCCTTGAGTGGTGTATCAAAATTTCGGCTTATGCAATTTCAAGCCACATGACTTGATAGGGTTGCAGTACCAAATCCTGATTCAGGGAAACGGTTTGACCGCTGATCAAATCGTGCGCTTTAAACGGCATGGCTTGCAGCGTATGCGCGCTGATGGTTTGCGGATGTTCGCTGAAGTTGCCGAATGCCAACAGCGCGTTGTTGCGCATATAGCCGATGATGTGTTTGTTGTTGGTATTGAAGGTAACCAACTTGCCGCCGTCAAAGCGCGGATTGTTTTGGCGGATGGCAATCATATGGCGCAAACCTTGGAAGATTTGACCGGCAGTGGTCGAGCTGTCATGGCGTTGGTTGTACAACTCCTCATTATAACGAGGACGGTGTGCCCAGCGGCTGTCGTCGCTCTTATTACTGTCTTGCGACCAGTCGTCATCATTGAGCGTACCGACTTCGTCGCCCAAGTAAATCAGCGGCAGACCGCCGGTACTCAGGGCGATGCTGTACAAAAGTTTGATGCGGTCAACGGCATACGGGTCATTTTGAGCCAAACCGACCAATGCTGCGGCTGTACCGCTGACACGGCAGTCGCCAGTGTTGGGGTTGTATTGGAAGGGGACGCCGCGCGCGAAGCTGCCATCAAAATGGTTGACGAAGAAACGGTTGAGGAATTGTCGGTGGTCGTAGCCGTGGATGCCGAACTGCCATGCGTCCTCATCGGCAAATGTCCAGCCGATGTCGTCATGGCTGCGGACGTAGTTAACCCATGCAGTGTGGTCGGGCAGGTTGTGGTGGTAGGTCAGTGCCTGATGGAGTAGGTTAACTTCGCGCGTGGCAAGCGTGTTCCACAACAATGCCATTTGTAGAGGGTTGTAGCCGATTTGGCATTCATCTTGGCTGATGTATTGGACAACTTGGTCAGGATGGACGATGGCTTCGGATTTGAAGAACACGGCCGGGGCGGCAATACGCATTACGGAGTTAAACGCACGAATCAGAGCGTGTGCCTGAGGCAGGTTTTCGCAGCTTGTGCCCATTTGCTTCCAAATAAAGGCAACGGCATCCATGCGCAGAATATCAACGCCCAAATTGGCAAGGAACATCATTTCGCCTGCCATAGCGCGGAATACCCAAGGATTACTGTAATTCAAGTCCCATTGGAAGGAATTGAACGTTGTCCATACCCAGCGGCCGTCTTCCAATTGCGAGAAACCGCCCGGATGTTGGTCGGGGAAGATTTCACGCAGGGTGCGGTCGTATTGGTCGGGCATCCAGCGGTCAGGGAAAATATAGTAGAAGTTGTCGTAGAGTGGATCGCCGGCAGCGCAGCGTTTTGCCCATTCGTGTTCGTTGGAAGTGTGGTTGAAGATGAAATCGACAACGGCGGAAATGCCTGCTTCGTGCAAGGCGGCAATGACATCGCGCAAGTCGTCTATTGTACCCAGTGCTGGATTGACATCGCGGTAGCTGCTGACCGCATAGCCGCCGTCGCTTTTGCCTTCAGGGCATTTAAACAGGGGCATCAGGTGTAGATAGGTCAGGCCCAATTCTTGGAAATAAGGGATTTTGGCTTTCAACCCTTGCAGATCGCCTGCGAACAAATCGACGTAGCACACGCCGCCAACCTGTTTGTTGGACAAAATCCAGTCAGGATCGTTTTCTCGCGCGATATCAATATCTTTTAAAGATGCGTTGCGTTGGGAATAGCTTTGCCATGCTTGGGCAATCAGTTGCTCCAGCATAGGGAGGACGGCTTCGTTGTTGTTGTATACGTTGTCCAGCTCGTGCATCAGTTTTGGGAAGTGTTCCTCAAGTCGTCTGTCAAACTGTTTCCAGTCTTCAGATGTCTCGATGCTTGCACGCTGTTCGGGGGTATAAATCGATAGGGTGCGTTCTTTAAGGTGATGCAAGGTCAAATCAACCTGTTGAGTCTGGGTCAACATAATGCCTACTCCGAAATTAAGGTGAAATTGTTTTGAAGCTTGGTTTCACTTCTTTTACAAATCCATGCCGATTGTGGGCGGCTAAGACTGTAATTTTGCGTCAAGAGACTGTCTCAATGATACTGGAAGTGCTTGAGTGTGCATAGAGTTTTCAAGGTTAAGAAGGATGATTTTTCAAGTGTTTGATTTTGATTAAAAGTAAGGTTGAGCATATGGAAAGCGGCCTTTTGACGAACTTATCTTTCAGACGACCTGAGTCTTGTGAGAAAAACTTTTATTTTTATTATCTTAGATATCTTGTTATCCCAATATGGCCGTTTGAAACATATGTACAGCATAGCGGGTTGCTTGTTTTGTCTAAAAATATGTCATAGTGATTAAATTCATGACTTCTGATGTAAATCAACATTCTAGAAAGAGGCAGTTATTCTGTTTCAAATAGAGAGAGAATGTATGAGTTTCATTCATTAAAAAATAAATCCATCAGTTTTCTTATTGATAGTGGTTATTATGTAGATTATCAAGCTAATAAGGGAAAGGTGTCTGTCTGGTTTGTCATGCTTTTTTAATATTATTTTTTAAAATTAGACTTGACCCATTACAAGCAATTACTTAAAGTACCCATCTTATTTTTACACAAGAAAACGGGCTGTCCCGTTCCAAAAAAATGAGCGCAATCAAACCACCACAAATCACTGTATTCGACAGCAAGCCAACCGATGCTTATTTCTTCGGTACTTGCGTTCTCGACCTTTTCATGCCGGAAGCAGGCATGGATGCCATCACTTTAATCGAACAACAGGGCATCCGTATCCATTATCCGATGGAGCAAAGCTGCTGCGGTCAACCGGCCTATTCGTCAGGTCATCCTAAAGAAGCCTTTGATGTTGCCAAAGCGCAACTGGATTTATTCCCTGAAAATTGGCCGATTGTCGTGCCTTCCGGTTCTTGCGGCGGCATGATGAAACACCACTGGCCGACTTTGTTTAAAGGTACCGAGTACGAACAAAAAGCCATTGATTGCGCCAATCGTATCATTGAATTTACCCACTTCCTGCTGGCGATTGGTTACAAACCTGAAGATAAAGGCGAGCCGGTTAAAGTAGCCGTTCATACTTCCTGCGCGGCGCGTCGTGAGATGAATGTCCATGTGTCAGGCTGGCAGCTGATTGACGGTATGGAAAATGTTGAACGTATCGTTCATGACCATGAAAGTGAATGCTGCGGTTTTGGCGGTACATTCTCTGTGAAACAGGCTGATATTTCCGGCGCGATGGTAACCGACAAAGTTGCAGCACTGAAAGAAACAGGCGCAACTGAAATCATCAGCGCGGATTGCGGCTGCATGATGAATATCGGCGGCAAAATTGCCAAAGACGAACCCAATATGCCACGTCCGAAACATATTGCATCTTTCCTGTTGGAACGTACCGGAGGTAAAGCATGAGTGCGCGCGAAAATATTTTAGCGAAATTGAAAAAAGCCGATGCCTTGCCGATGGAAGAACCGCCGGTTTTCGATTATTACCGTGAAATGGGTGTTTCTTGGGCAAACGATGTCGAACGCTTGAAACATTGGGCGGCTGCCATGCGTGCCGTCAAAACTGAAATCTATTGGGTTACCAAATCCAACTGGCCGCAAGTATTCCGTCAAGCCGCCGAAGGCAAAGGCTTGAAAAACATTCTGCTTCCATTGGAAACAGAACATGGTCAGCTGGCCCGTGCAGCTTTGGCCGATACTAATATTGAAGCGTGTGGTTTTGAGCGAAAAATCGACGACTGGAAAAACGAATTCTTTACCGATATTGAGGCTGGTTTTAGCGGCTCTAAATGCGGTATTGCCCGTACCGGTACGATTATGCTGGAGTCCAGCCCTGTTGAGCCGCGCAGCCTGAGTTTGGTTCCGCCTGTGCATTTCTGCCTGTTTGACACCAGCAAGATGTACAACGAATTCCATAATGCTGTTGAAGGCGAAAAACTGGTAGAAAAAGGCATGCCTACCAACGTTATTTTGATTTCCGGCCCGTCTAAGACTGCCGATATTCAATTGACTTTGGCCTATGGTGCACACGGCCCGCGCGATTTGGTGGTTTTGGCCGTTCTGCCTGATCACATTTCCCCTGCCGATTTGGAGGAAAAAGCATGAGTTCCCAAACCATTAAATTCCATATGAAGCCGGAAACATTCAAGCAAAACGCCGCGATTTCTTTGCAAGACAAGCCTCTGCGTAAAAGCTTACGTACAGCGATGGATATGCTGATGACCAAGCGCAAAGCCGTTTTGACAGATGAAGAAGAGTTGCAAAGCCTGCGTGATTTGTGTGAACATGTCCGTCAACGTTCGTTGTCCAAATTGCCTGCATTGTTGGAACAATTGGAAGAAAATCTGACCAAGTTGGGTGTTAAAGTTCACTGGGCGGAAACTCCTGCCGAAGCCTGCCAAATCATTCACAACATCATTACCGATAAAAACGGTAAGCTGATGGTGAAAGGCAAATCTATGGTCAGCGAAGAGATTGAGCTGAACCATTATCTGCAAGATCAAGGCATCAAAGCGATTGAGAGCGACTTGGGCGAGTTTATCGTTCAAATGGCCGGCGAGAAACCAACCCATATCGTGATGCCTGCCATTCATAAAACCAAAGAGCAGGTTAGCGAGCTTTTCCATCAAAACCTCGGCACTCCATTAACAGACGACGTAGACCAGCTGACCGGATTTGCGCGTAAAGCATTGCGCGATATTTACAGCACTGCCGATGTCGGTTTGAGCGGTGTGAACTTTGCCGTTGCTGAAACGGGCACTTTGTGTCTGGTCGAAAACGAAGGCAACGGCCGCTTGAGTACCACTGTACCGCCTGTGCACATTGCCATTACCGGTATTGAAAAAGTGGTTGCGAAGCTGTCGGATGTTCCACCTTTGTACAGCCTGTTGCCACGCTCCGCCATTGGTCAGAACATTACTACTTATTTCAATATGATTACCGGCCCTCGCCGTAGCGAAGAGCTGGACGGCCCTCAAGAAATGCACTTGGTACTGCTTGATAACGGCCGTAGCCAAGCTTATGCAGAAGATCAAATGCGCCGTACCTTGCAATGTATCCGTTGCGGTGCGTGTATGAACCACTGTCCGGTTTATACCCGTATCGGTGGCGCGGCTTACGGTACGACTTATCCCGGCCCGATTGGCGAGATTATCTCTCCGCATTTGTTAGGTTTGGATGCGACACGCGATCTGCCGACTGCGTGTACCATGTGTGGCGCCTGCGTTGAAGTTTGTCCGGTACGCATTCCGATTACCGAACAAATGCAACGCCTGCGTGTTGAAGCACAACGTTCGCCAACAGAAACCGTTCCACATCCTATCCGTGGTCAAGGTGCATCGCATACTTTCGGTGAACAAATGGCATGGCGTACGTTTAACGGTATTTTCAGCGGCAGTAAAGCTTATCGAGCATTCGGCTGGGCTACTACCAAATTCCGTGCATTGACGCCAAGCAAGCAGTTAAGCTGGACTAATAACCATGTTCCGATGAAACCTGCCAAGCAAACATTGCATGAAATGATGGCAGAAAGAAAACGTCAGCAAGAAAAAGCATAAGACTTGAAAATAAAACCTGGGAGATAAAAGCCTCAGGTTTTATTTTTTATTAAATACTGCTGGTGTAGCATCGCTATTTGTAAAGGTATTTGATTATTGTATTTTGATTCTTTTGAATAAAAAGGCCGTCTGAAAGATTTTCAGACGGCCTTTATTACATCCAAAAGTTTTTGTCTAAGTCCTTAGAGTAATACTTTTTCTATACCGCCGTTATTGGCTTTTTTCACAAACTCATCCAGCCAGTTTTCACCGAGGATGTGTTTTGCCATTTCGATGACGATGTAGTCTGCAGGCATATTGTTGTCGTCGGCGTAGCGGCTCAAGCCTTGCAGGCAGGCTGGGCAGGAGGTGAGCATTTTGACGGGTTCGCCCTGCGGCAGCTCTTTGAGGTTTTTCTCAATTTCCTCTTGTTTGCGGAACTTGATCTGAGTGGCAATGTCGGGTCGTTTGACGGCAAACATACCGGACTCGCCGCAGCAGCGGTCGCTTAAGACGACTTTCTGTCCCATCAGGCTGCTGGCCATTTGGGTGGCGTTCATGGTTTTAATCGGGGTATGGCAAGGGTCGTGGTAGAGGTACTGCTGACCTTGCACTCCGTTTAGCTGCACCCCTTTTTCAAGCAGATATTCGTGGATGTCGATGATACGGCAGCCTGGGAAGATTTCCTCAAAACGGTATTTTTCCAGTTGGTCATAGCAGGTACCGCAACTGACGACGACGGTTTTAATGTCGAGGTAGTTGAGGGTGTTCGCCATACGGTGGAAAGCCACGCGGTTGTTGGTGCTCATTTCTTCGGCTTTAGCCTTATTGCCGCCAGCGTCTTGCGGATAGCCGCAACACATATAGCCCGGCGGCAGGACGGTTTGTACACCGACATGCCAGAGCATGGCTTGAACGGCAAGTCCGATTTGGCTGAACAGACGCTCAGAGCCGCAACCTGGGAAGTAGAACACGGCTTCGGCATCTTCGGGCGCGGCCGGATTGCGGATGATAGGAATACTCTTGTCATCTTCGATGCCCAGCATGGAGCGCGGAGTTTTGGCTGGCACGCTTTTCGGTAAAGGACGGTTGATGAAATGGATAACCTGTTCTTTGATTGAGGCGGTACCGACGGTGGCTTTCGGTTCAGCTTTTTGCTTTTTAGTGCCGATCGGAAGAAGCTTGCCGATTTTGTATGCAAAGTTTTGCGCTGGGAAGCCGGTCTGTATCATGGCGGCGCGAAGGGCTTTGATGGTTTTCGGGCCTGTTGCGTTCAAAAATGCCATGCCCATTGAAGCCGCAGGCGCAAAGCGTTTGTGGCCGGAATCGGCAAGGTAGTTGCGAATGGCTACGGTAACGTTGCCGAAGTCGATGTTGACAGGGCAAGGTTTAACGCAGCGGTGGCACACGGTGCAGTGGTCGCCGATGTCCATCAGTTCTTCAAAATGTTTGACGGAAACGCCGCGACGGGTTTGTTCTTCATATAAGAAGGCTTCGGTCAGCAATCCTACGCCGAGGATTTTGTTGCGTGGGCTATACAGCAGGTTGGCACGCGGAACGTGAGTAGAGCAAACAGGTTTGCATTTGCCGCAGCGCAGACAGTCTTTGACGGAATCGGCGATGGTGCCGAGGTCTGATTTTTCCATAATCAGAGATTCCGCCCCCAAAAGCTCGAAAGACGGCGTATAGGCGTTGCGCAGGTCCGAGCCTTTCATCAGTTTGTGACGGTTGAAGGTGTGTTTGGGATCGACTTGGTTTTTGTAGTTCCAAAACGGTTGCAAATCTTCATCGGTCAAAAATTCGAGCTTGGTAATGCCGATGCCGTGTTCGCCGGAAATTACGCCGCCGAGCGAACGGGCGATTTTCATAATGCGTTCGACCGAACGATAGGCCGTCTGAAGCATTTCGGCATCGTCTGAGTTAACCGGAATATTGGTGTGAACGTTACCGTCGCCGGCGTGCATATGCAGGGCGACAAAGACGCGGCTGCGTACGGTTTTGGCGTGGATTTTGCCCAAGCCTTCGATGATTTTGGTGTCGGTTTTGCCGCTGAAGATTTCAGAAAGTGGCTTCATTACGTCTGCTTTGACAGACACGCGCAGGTGGAAATCGCGGAAGGCAATAAAGCAGCTTTCATTGTCTTTGGCTTCGGGCGCGGCGTGGACGGCTGCGCCATAGTGGACTTTATAGTCGGCAAGTGGTGCGTCTAAGTTAGCAAGCAACCATTCCCAACGCGCTTTGACAGCGGAAACGTGGGCCAGGGCGTGTTTGCCGCGTTCGCCCAACAGTTCGGCGGTTGGCAGGTCTGTTCCCATTTTGTCGATGGGGAGTTTGCCGGACAGATATTGCTCCAAGGCGGCACAGAGTTTGAGTTTGTTTTGGATGGAAAGCTCAATGTTGATGCGCTCGATGCCGTCTGAATACTCACCGAGTCTTTCGAGTGGGATTACCACGTCTTCATTGATTTTAAAGGCGTTGGTGTGTTTGGCTATGGCGGCGGTGCGGCTGCGGTCAAGCCAGAAGGTTTTGCGGGCTTCGGGAGATATGGCGATAAAGCCTTCGCCGTCGCGGGCGCGGGCGAGTTCGCAGATGTGTTCGGCGGCTGCCTCTACGGCGGCTTCATCGTCGGAAACCACGTCTGCCAGCAAGACCATTTTAGGCCGGCCTTTGCCTGCTGCTTTGGTGGCATAACCGACGGCACGGACGTAACGCCAGTCTAAATGTTCCAAACCCGCCAGCCGCACGCTGTCGTGGGCGAGCAGGAAGTCGCGGATTTCAACGATAGAAGGCGTGGCGGTGGCAACCGTGCCGAAAAACTCCATACACACGGTGCGCGTGTATTTCGGCATTTTATGCAATACGAAGGCGACGCTGGTGATGATGCCGTCTGTGCCTTCTTTTTGCACTCCGGGCAGACCGCTCAAGAATTTGTCGGTAACGTCTTTGCCCAAACCGACTTTGCGGAATTTGTGGCCGGGTATTTCCAAACGTTTGGTATTGACGATATTGCGGCCGTCTGAATCCAGCGTATGTACGTCAAACACGGCAATTTCTTCATCGTGGATTTTGCCGAAATTGTGGCGCACGCGTTCGATACGTAACCATTCGCCTTGAGGGTTAACCATGTTCCAGTAGGCGAGGTTGTCCAAGGCAGTACCCCACAGTACGGCCTTTTTGCCACCTGCATTCATCGCCACATTACCGCCCACGCAAGACGCATCGGCGGAAGTCGGATCGACGGCGAACACCAAACCCGCCTGATGCGCGGTTTCTTCTACCCGGCGTGTTACTACGCCTGCACCGCAATGGATAATCGGATGTCTGCCGTCCAAGCCTGCCAGCTCAACGTCTTCCACGCCGCGATGTTTGTCGAGTTTTTCGGTATTGATGACTGCGCTGTTTGCATCCAAAGGTACTGCGCCGCCGGTATAACCTGTACCGCCGCCGCGCGGGATGATGACCAAGTCCAACTCGATTAAGGCGCGCACCAAAGGCGCGATCTCTGCCTCGGTATCAGGATTGACGACGACAAAAGGATACTCCACGCGCCAGTCGGTTGCATCGGTAACGTGCGTTACGCGAGCCAAGCCGTCAAACATAATATTGTGCGGCTTGGTAATTTTGCTTAAGCGATCCAAAATTTGATGGCGTTTTTGGCTGGTTTCATCAAAACTACTATCAAAACGCTCGACTGCTTTTTCTGCTGCGGCAACCAAGACATCCACTTGCCGATTATCGTCGCGGCGTTTGCGGATTTCATTTAAGCGGTGGCGCATTTCGCGTACCAACGCGGCGCGGCGTTTCGGGTGCTCCAGCAAGTCATCGACCAGATACGGATTGCGCACGACCACCCAAATATCGCCCAACACTTCAAACAACATTCGCGCCGAACGTCCTGTCTTACGCTGACCGCGCAGGTCTTGCAGGATTTGCCACGCTTCGTCGCCCAACAGTCGGATGACGATTTCGCGGTCGGTATAAGAAGTATAGTTATAGGGAATTTCTCGAATACGCTGAGGGGCAGTAGTCGTGGTCATGCTCGTGTTCCGTTGATGGATGTAATGTTTTTATATTAAAGGCCGTCTGAAAAATGCAATTTCTTCTTGATGGCGTAAAGTGTTAATGTAGTGTAATTTTCGATATTTTTCAACGGAAAAGACAATAAACATTTCAATGGGAATGATTTGCAACTAGGTAATATTGTTTACAATCTTGTCGTGTAAATGGTTTTCAGACGGCCTGAGAGATTTTATCGCTTGAGTTTTTCTATAAAACCGCTATAATGCGTTTCTTCTATGGCGGGTCTCCCCGCATGGTAATTCGGAACACCGGGTCAGGGGCGGAAGCCAGCAGCCCACTCTGATGAGCCAGTGCCGGGGGTTCGGCTCGCCACCTTATTCAAAAATGCCGGAGATGGTTAAGTCTCCGGCATTTTTCATTGTATAAAGCGTAATAAAAAGGTCGTCTGAAATCTCATTTTCAGACGACCTTTGAGTTTATGAACCAGCTATTTATGCTTCTTCTGATTTTGTATTGGGCAAAACGCAGTTCAGGATAATGGCCAATACGGCGCACAAACCTACACCGGCGAAGCTCAAAGTACCTACTTTGATAATCATGCCGCCGATACCGGTCGTCAATACGGAGCTGACGATAACCAGATTTTTCGGCTGCATCAAATCGACTTTCGCATCAATCAATGTTTTGATGCCCAAAGAGGCGATTGTACCGAACAGCAGCAACATAATGCCGCCCATAACCGGCATAGGAATCGAAGCCAAAAACGCGTTGAACTTACCGAAAAATGCCATGAAAATCGCAAAAATTGCCGCCCAAGTCATGATAACGGGGTTGCTGTTTTTGGTAATCATCACCGCGCCGGTTACTTCGCCGTAAGTGGTTACAGGCGGGCCGCCGATCAAACCGGCCACGCACACGCCCAAGCCGTCGCCGGCGAGGGTTTTGTCCAAGCCCGGGTCTTTAGTGTAGTTTTTTCCGGTCACATTACCGATGGCCATAATGCCGCCGATGTGTTCGATGGCCGGGGCGATGGCAACAGGCAACATAAACAAGGCAGCCTGCCAGTTAACTTGGGGCGTTTCAAAATGAGGGACGGCAAACCAAGGAGCGTTGATGATGGCGCTGGTATCGACCAAGCCCATGATCAAAGCCAACACATAGCCGGAAGCCACGCCGATCAAAATCGGAATCAGCTTCATCATTTTGCTGCCGAAGACAGAAACAATGACGGTTACCGCAAAGGTAAAGCCGGAGAGAATCAGCGAGTCGATATAGTCGATGACCTGTTTTCCATCTGCCTGACCCATGGCCATGCTGCTGGCTGCAGCGGCCACGGACAAACCGATTACCATAATCACCGGACCGATAACCACGGGTGGCAACAGCTTGTGTACCGCATCCAGACCGCGCCATCTGATCAACGCGGCAAAGACAAAGTACATGAAACCTGCCGCAAACAGACCGAACATGGTAGAAGGCAGACCCCATTCGCCGATGGAGTAGATAATCGGTGCAATAAAGGCAAAAGAAGAACCGAGGAAAATCGGCACTTTACGTTTGGTAACCAATTGGAACAACAAGGTGCCTAAGCCTGCGCCTAATAATGCCAAAGCCGGGTTCAGTCCCGTCAGAAGCGGCACAAGCACCATGGCACCGAATGCGACAAACAAAATCTGCGCACCGGCTACCGCCGTTTTAAGCTGGTTCATAAAAGCTCCGAAGAAAATTCAAACGGCGCAGATTATACTGATTTATCCTAGTCATGAACATTTATTTACAAAAGGCCGTCTGAACAAATGTAACGATGACACCTGTTCAGACGGCCTTGTTTGATAGTGAATGGTTAATAACTTATCAAAATCGATTAGGAAAATTTTCAGCCGCGTGTTTCGCGCCAAACCAGATAATCGCGCAGGGGTGGCATGGGCGGATTGATGCAGTGCGGACAGATACCGGTTGTGTCTTCATCGTCGCTGTCGATATGGTAGTCGTTTGGATCGAAGCGCACCTGCTGCATCACAGCTTGCGCCAATGCTTGTTCCTGTATGACATCAAATTCAAATTTTTCCAAAATCTCATTCAATAGGCAGATTTCGCCGTCGCTGAAAGATTCGCTGTGTTTGACAATGAGGCGTTGATAATCTTCATTGCTGATTTTTTCGTGAAGTAAATCGGTCTGGATAGTCATGATTTTTATTGTTGAAATAAGGTGGTTAAGTTGCGGATTATAGCAGATATCGTGGTGGCTGTTTTAAAGGCCGTGTTCTGGTTCGGAAAGTGCCTCTGTTTTGGCTTTTTTTGGCATTAGGCTATTTAATATTGAGTTAATTGCTTGGTAATCGTCGCTATAAAAAAATTCTCCGATATATATGGTTTCCTCATGATAAACAAATGACCATGCACCTTGTTTACTATTTGGTTGTCGTAAGGGGCTGGAGATGGTGGATGTATTCCTTCTCTGGCTCAAATAGTTACGCAGTGTTATTTTAGTGTTTTTAGTATTTGCATGGTTCTCATGTGGCTGCCATTGCGCTATTTCTACGAGTGAAAATTTTTTACCTTTTCCCAATCCAAACAGCGCGAACTGGTGTGAAAGTATTCCATTTTGAACATGAATATGTTCTTGTCCAAAAAGTTGCCACAGTAAGTCATAAATACATTGGAAAGAAAGCAGACCCAAAAATATGAGGAGTATGATATTAAATGCTGATTCAAAGTTTAAATTTGGAATGTTTGCTAATATCAATAGTACGATTACAAGGTCTCTGCAAGTTAATAGAAGTTTGAGTCGGTTACGTATAATTTTTGCTGACAAGGTAATTTTGCTAGGTGTTTGTTCAATTTTATAACGTGAAGATGTCATCAATATCCTCCTACTTTGTCTGCCTGATATGCTTTTTGCAGCGGTGTAATTTGCGCTAAGCGGGCATGATCAATTTGTTCGGCGATAAGGTGCGCTTTTCCTTGTGCGTAGCACTCGGCGGCGATTTTGCCTGCATCTACTTGGTTGGCAGCTTCAAGTAAAGCCAGCCAGTGTTCGCGTTGCGGATAGGGGGTGTCTTCAAGGTTCAGACGGCCTTGTTTGTCGGCCACGCAGACGTTTAAGGCCGTCTGAAAACGTTCGGGGCGGCGGAAGGCATCGGTTTTTTTCAAAACCTTCAAAATGGTTTTGCTTTTGAACTGCCCGACTTGGTGGAGCATGATGTGCCAGCGGCAGACGAGTTCGGCAAGCTCGGCGCAGTGTTTGGGCGCGCGCAGGCGTTGATTGACTTCGCGGACGGGTTCGACACCATTGATGTCGTGTTCGTAGTGTTTCGGCAGGATATCGGCCGGTGTTTTTGCCTTGCCCAAGTCGTGCAATAGGGCGGCATAGCGTTCGGCAAGGGACAGATTCATTTCGGCGGCTAGTTGTACAACCATCAGCGTATGGATACCGCTGTCGATTTCGGGATGATAGTCGGCGCGTTGCGGTACGCCGAAAAGGGCGTCAAGTTCGGGCAGCAAGACTTTGAGCGCGCCGCATTCGCGCAAAACTTCAATCATTTTGCGCGGGTTTTTCTCCATCAAGCCTTTGGCCAATTCCTGCCAGACGCGTTCGGCAACCAAGGCATCCGCTTCGCCGTTTTCTATCATTTGCCGCATCAGCAACATGGTTTCATCGGCAATTTGAAACCCATAACGCGCGGCAAAACGGGCGATACGCAAAATCCGCACGGGATCTTCGGCAAAGGCAGGCGAAACGTGGCGCAGGATGCCGTCCGCTAAGTCTTGTTGTCCGCCAAAGGGATCGATGATCGTGCCGTCTGAATCCTGAGCCATGGCATTGATGGTCAGGTCGCGACGCATTAGGTCTTGTTCCAGCGTAACGTCTTTATCGGCATGAAAGCTGAATCCGGCATAGCCTTTGGCGGTTTTGCGCTCGGTACGGGCGAGGGCGTATTCTTCGTGGCTGTCCGGATGGAGAAAGACAGGGAAATCCTTGCCGACAGGTTGATAGCCTTTAGCCAACATGGTTTGCGCATCTGCACCGATGACTACCCAATCGCGGTCTTTGACGGGCAGGCCTAACAGATGGTCGCGGACGGCGCCGCCGACAAGATAGGTTTTGATGGTTTGTGTATTCATATAAAAATCGAACGATATAAAAAGGCCGTCTGAAAAGCCGTATTGGGTTTTCAGACGGCCTGAGTCAGAACACTATTATGACGCTTTAGGCTTGTTGCTGTCGATAATCTTCAGTCCGGCGGCGACAACAAACCATATCATTATGCGGCATATCCTTTATAATAAGTCCATTCAAATACGGAGCGGTGAATAATGCAAACTTGGCATGAGGCAATTGGTGCAGAAAAAGAAAAGGCGTATTTCCAAACGATTTTGGAGAAGGTGCGCCATGAAAGGCATACGGGGATAACCGTTTATCCGTCCGAGCGCGATGTATTCAATGCCTTTCGGACGACTGAATTCGGAAATGTAAAGGTAGTGATTTTGGGGCAAGACCCGTATCACGGTGCAGGTCAGGCGCATGGTTTGGCGTTTTCCGTGCAACCTGAAATTGCGGTGCCGCCGTCACTGGTCAATATTTATAAAGAGTTGGCGACGGATATTGAAGGTTTTCAGATTCCGCAACACGGCTATTTGCAGCATTGGGCGGAACAGGGCGTGTTGCTGTTGAACACGGTATTGACTGTTCGTGCCGGTGCGGCGCATTCTCATGCGACCTTCGGCTGGGAGGCGTTTACCGATGAAGTCATCCGTCAATTGGATAAGGAACGCGAGCATTTAGTCTTTATGCTGTGGGGCAGCCATGCGCAGAAGAAAGGCGCGTTTATCGACCGCAACCGCCATTTGGTGCTGACCGCGCCGCATCCTTCCCCTTTATCGGCATATCGCGGCTTTTTCGGCTGCAAACATTTTTCGCAGGCAAACGCTTATTTGCAGGCACATGGTTTAGAGCCGATTGATTGGCAGGTTTAAATAAGATAAAAGGCCGTCTGAAAGCTGATTTTCAGACGGCCTTATGATTTAGTTTCAGATCGAATATTCAATCAGCTCGTTTTGAGAGAAGACATAAACCTGTTTCGGAATCAGATTCAATTCTTTGCCTTCGGCGATTTGGTAACGCGCGGCATCGCTACCTGCCAGCGTGATGTGCACGTCCTGTTTGTCGTGTTTTACCACAATATGCGTTAATGCGCCGACGGCGTGGATTTTTTCGATTTCGGCGCGGATCATCGGTGTTTCATGTTCGGCGGCTAGCTGCCATTCGTGCGGACGGATGTAGCCGATAGCGGTTTGTTCCTGCCATTTGTAGTGTGCATCCAATTTCCACGCGAAGCCGTGGTAATGCCAGATGCCTTTTTCGATGCGTCCTTCAAATGCGTCGGTTTCGCCGAGAAACTCGGTAACGAAGGCGTTTTCGGGTTTGCGGTAAATGACTTCGGCGCTGCCGGTTTGTTCGATTTTGCCGTGGTTCATGACGACAATTTCGTCGGAAACTTCGAGGGCTTCTTCTTGGTCGTGAGTTACTAAAATACTGGTCACGCCCAAGTTGTGATGGATGTCACGCAGCCAAGTGCGCAATTCTTTGCGCACTTTGGCATCCAGCGCGCCAAAGGGTTCGTCCAGGAGCAGGAGTTTGGGTTCGACGGCGAGAGCACGGGCAAGGGCGATGCGTTGGCGTTGGCCGCCGGAGAGCTGGTGCGGATAGGATTTGGCGAGGTGGGAGAGCTGCACGAGTTTGAGCAGTTCTTCGACTTTGGCGCGGATTTGTTCTTTGGACGGGCGTTCGGACTTGGGCAATACGGTCAAACCGAAAGCGACGTTGTCAAACACGTTCATATGGCGGAAAAGGGCGTAGTGTTGGAACACGAAGCCGACTTTGCGTTCGCGCACATGCTTGGCGGTTACGTCTTGGCCGTCAAAGAGAATTTGGCCGCCGTCGGCGTTTTCCAATCCGGCGATGATGCGCAGGAGCGTGGTTTTGCCGCAGCCGGAAGGGCCGAGCAGGGAAACGAGTTTGCCGGTGGGGACGTTGAGGTTGATGTTTTTCAGCGCGTGGAACGCTCCGAAGTGTTTATTTAAGTTTTGGATGGTGATGCTCATGCTGCGTTCCTTTCGGCGGCGGCGAGTTTTTTATCTTGTAATTTGGTGATGATGTTTTGCACCAGCAAGGTGGCCAAGGCTAAAAGTGCCAATACGCCGGAGAGGGCGAATGCGCCGGTAAAGTTGTATTCGTTGTAGAAGATTTCGACCAAAAGCGGGATGGTGTTGGTTTCGCCGCGAATGTGCCCCGATACCACGCTGACCGCGCCGAATTCGCCCATCGCGCGGGCGTTGGTGAGGATGATTCCGTAGAGCAACGCCCATTTGATGTTGGGCAGGGTAACGCGCCAAAACATCTGCCAGCCGTTTGCGCCGAGTATCAAGGCAGCCTGTTCTTCGCTGTCGCCCTGCGCCTGCATCAGCGGAATGATTTCGCGCGCGACAAAGGGAAAGGTAACGAACAGTGTCGCCAAAATAATGCCGGGGATGGCGAAGATAATCTGTATGCCTTGCGCTTCGAGCCAGCCGCCCAATGCCGTGTGCGCGCCGAACAATAAGACGAACATCAAACCGGCCACCACGGGCGATACGGAAAACGGCAAATCGAGCAGGGTAGTCAGCAACTGCTTGCCGCGGAAGTCAAAACGGGTCAGCAGCCACGCCATCGCCACGCCCAAGACGGCATTGACGGGAACGACAATCAGCGCGGTAATCAGCGTTAATTTGATGGCAGACCAAGCTTCGGGATCGGTCAAGGACTGCAGGTATAAATCCCAACCGCCTTTTAAGGCCTCGTAGAATACGGCAACCAAAGGCACGACCAGCATCAGCAGCAGAAAGCCCAAGGCGGTAGCAGTCAGCAATACGCGCAGCCAACGCGGTTCGCTCAAGTTTGGATTAGTGGAATGGGTTTTCATGGTAGGGTAGTCTCTATTTATTCTTGTATCCGTTTAGGCCGTCTGAAAAATGTTGCTTGATGTTTCAGACGGCCTGTTGTTTGTTAAACCCTCGCTCCGGCGCGGCGGCTCAAAGTCCATTGCATAATGTTTAAAATCAGCAGGATGACAAACGAAATCATCAGCATAAACAGAGCAACGGCTGACGCGCCCTGAGCATCGTATTGCTCCAGTTTGCCGGTAATAATCAAGGGCAGAATTTCAGACACCATTGGAATATTGCCCGCGATAAAAATGACCGATCCGTATTCGCCGGTAGAGCGGGCAAACATCATGCCTGCGCCGGTCAACAGGGCCGGCGTGATTTCAGGCAAGAGGACGCGGCGGAACGTAGTCCAACGGCTTGCGCCTAAAGTCGCCGCCGCTTCTTCATACTCGCCCGACAATTCTTCCAATACCGGCTGCACGGCGCGGACGATAAAGGGCAGGCTGACGACAATCAGCGCAATCCAAATGCCGATGGGCGTAAAGGCGATTTTGATGCCCAAAGGCTCGAAAAAACGGCCTATCCAGCCATTGGGGGCGTATAGGGTTGCCAACGCAATGCCTGTTACCGCCGTCGGTAGTGCAAACGGCAAATCGACCAAAGCGTTTACTAATCCTTTGCCTGGAAATTCATAGCGCACCAATACCCAGGCAACCAGCGTGCCGAACACGATATTGGTCAACATCGCATAAAACGACATCCGCAAGCTCAGCCAGACGGCCGCCAAGACATTGGGTTCGGTAATCGTGTTCCAAAATCCGCTCCAGCCGATTTCCGCCGCTTTGGCCGCCATCATCGCAAACGGCAAAACCACCAAAAGCGACAGGCACAAAACCGTCAAACCCAGGCTGAGCTTGAAACCCGGCAATACAGAAGGCGTTTTGAGTAACAACATAATGGCAACCGTCAGAATTTAATACACGCTTACTTTAACAAGGCCGTCTGAAAACTGGAAAGAATGCTTTGTTTGGTATAAAGACGATTTTGTTATATTGAAAAGCTGAAAAGGCCGTCTGAATATCAAATTTCAGACGGCCTTGCTGGTGCGGTAAGTAATCAATAGGCAACAGGATCTTGAGATGCAGGCTGGTGTTGCGCCGCGTCATGGTTTTCCTGAGCCGAGCGGACGGCTTTTTCCAAACCGTTGATCCGTTCGAGATAGCGGGCATAGTTGCGTTCATTGCCATAACGCACTTTTTTGCCTTCTTCCAAATTTTTCTTGGCGGTATCTAAAGCACGCTTGGCCGCGCCGACATCAGCCGGATTGACCGGGGCGACAGCTTCTTCCGCCTGCTCGGTTTTGCTAGGGGAAATCGGCGTTGCCGGTGTTGAAACAGGCGCAGAAGTATATACGGACGGTTTGCCGATATTGCTGGCTTTGCAGTTTTTGCCGCCGGCTTGGGTATAGATTTTGCGGCCGGCAGAATCGGTACATTCAAAAATAGGCGCGGCGGAAACCGCAGTTGTCAACGCGAGCAGTAATGTGCTGATCCAAATTTTGTTCATTTTTATTTTTCCTTAAAACCATTTCCACCAAACAAACAAAGCCGCAATCATGATGACGTTGGCGAATAGGATGGATTTCCACTGTCTGGGTGCGCGCCGCAATTCGGCGCCCGAGCGCGTGCGGCGGATATAGAAAAACGGGCTGAGCAGCATGGAAGCGGCACATACTAAAATAATCACGGCGTAATAGATTTTGTGCGTTTCCATATCGTTTCTCCGTTTCAGACGGCCTGAAATGCTGCCTACAACGCATTTTTGTGTGAAGCGCTGCCTATTTTCATCTTGTATCGAAATTGGGCACATTTGCCATGGCCTCAATCCTGAGGTCTTTGCAAAAATATGCTACAATCGCGTCCGATTATAACATTCTATTTATAAAGGTTTTACGAATAATGATTTCTACCAACGGCATCACCATGCAGTTCGGCGCAAAGCCGCTGTTTGAAAACGTATCCGTCAAATTCGGCGAAGGCAACCGTTACGGCTTGATCGGCGCCAACGGCTCAGGCAAATCCACCTTCATGAAAATCCTTGGCGGCGATTTGGAACAGACTGCCGGCGAAGTAGCGATTGAAAACGGCGTGCGTTTGGGTAAATTGCGCCAAGACCAATTTGCCTACGAAGACATGCGCGTGCTGGACGTGGTGATGATGGGGCACACCGAAATGTGGGCGGCGATGACCGAGCGTGATGCAATTTACGCCAATCCCGAAGCCACCGAAGACGACTACATGAAAGCCGCCGAACTGGAAGCCAAGTTCGCCGAATACGACGGCTACACCGCCGAAGCGCGCGCTGCCGAATTGTTGAGCGGCGTGGGCATTTCCGAAGATTTGCACAATGCGACCATGGCAGAAGTCGCCCCGGGCTTCAAATTGCGCGTATTGCTGGCGCAAGCACTGTTCTCCAAACCAGATGTATTGCTCTTGGACGAACCGACCAATAACTTGGATATTAATACCATCCGCTGGTTGGAAGGTGTATTGAACCAATACGACTCCACCATGATCATCATCTCGCACGACCGTCACTTTTTGAACGAAGTCTGCACCCACATGGCGGATTTGGACTACAACACCATCACCATTTATCCGGGCAACTACGACGACTATATGCTCGCTTCCGCCCAATCGCGTGAGCGCGCCCTGAAAGACAACGCCAAAGCCAAAGAGAAACTGCAAGAGCTGCAAGAGTTCGTTGCCCGCTTCTCCGCCAACAAATCCAAAGCCCGTCAGGCAACCAGCCGTCTGAAACAGGCCGACAAAATCAAATCGGAGATGGTCGAAGTCAAACCTTCTACCCGTCAAAACCCGTATATTCGTTTTGAAGCCGACGAAAAAGCCAAGTTGCACCGTCAGGCGGTGGAAGTTGAAAAACTGGCTAAACGTTTTGAAACCCAGTTGTTTAAAAACCTGAACTTCATCCTTGAAGCAGGCCAACGCCTTGCCATCATCGGCCCGAACGGCGCAGGTAAATCTACCTTGCTGAAACTCTTGGCCGGCGCATACAACCCCGAATATTCAGACGGCCTGTTGCCGGACGAAGGCACCATCAAATGGGCGGAAAAAGCCAGTGTCGGCTACTATCCGCAAGACCATGAAAACGACTTCGACGTCGATATGGACCTGAGCGAATGGATGCGCCAATGGGGTCAGGAAGGCGATGACGAACAAGTCATTCGCGGCACTTTGGGCCGCTTGCTCTTCGGCAGCAACGATGTCGTGAAAAAAGTGAAGGTTCTCTCCGGTGGCGAAAAAGGCCGTATGCTTTACGGCAAACTGTTGCTGTTGAAACCCAATGTCTTGGTCATGGACGAACCGACCAACCACATGGACATGGAAAGCATTGAATCCTTGAACATGGCGCTGGAAAAATACAACGGCACGCTGATTTTCGTATCACATGACCGTCAGTTTGTATCTTCATTGGCTACCCAAATCATCGAATTGGATGGCAAAGGCGGATATGAACACTACTTGGGCGATTACGAAAGCTATCTGGAGAAAAAAGGAGTTTTGTAAGGAAACAATATGAATGCACATCTTAAAAAACTACTACAAAATCTGTTTGCACTAATCGTATTGCCAGTGCTAGGCTGGTACATTACGCTTGGAGACACTGTAAATGTTGTCGATACCGAACATGCTTCTCGTAAAGGCCGAGCAGTTGCTTGGTTATTTAACGAGTTCGGTGCAACTGGTGTTTGGGGCTTCTTGGGCATAATTTGGATTGTCTGCCTGTTTTTAGCCATTTGTTCATACCAAGCATGGCAGAAGGATAAGTCGCAGTAAATCAAGGTGTTAGGTAGTCTAAATATAAGTTAACGCGCACATAATTTATCAGATTAGATGACAAAGGTGGACATAAAACGGGCGATTAAGAAAGCTATCTGGAGAAAAAGGCTTAGTTTACGCTCATACTGATAAGCCATTAAGGTATTGAAATGCCGTCTGAAAACCGTTGTGTTTTCAGACGGCAATCAAACTTAATAATAGATTACTGAACTTTTATGCTAATTTTATGACCAATAGGAGCTTATATCGGAGATTAATTTAAAAATACAATATTTTTGAAGGAATATATCAAATGGTAGACCTTAAAACTGTAGTACCAAACGCTTCCCAATATGGTGCAAAACTTGCCTACACGACTTACGAGGCAGAACAAGGCGAGTTGAAGAACGGTATCATTGAGAACCAGTCTTCTTCTAAAGAAACAGAACGCGCAACTGCCCGTGAAGCAAGCGGTCAGGCATATGTTGATTTGCCGACTAATGCATCTGTGTCATTTATTGCACAAGCAGATGCCAATGCAGCAACCATCCGTTATACCGTTCCTGACGGTGAAAGCGGTAAAGTAGAAGTCAAAGTCAATAATACAGTGATCGGTACTTTGGATTTGTCTTCCAAATCTAACTGGCAATATTTGGATAACTATACATATCATCCGAATGACGATATTAAAGTTCATGATACGCCTGCGGCAGATAGGCTTGCCCGCTTCCAATTTGACGAAGTCAGCCAATTATTTAAAGATGCCCATATCAATAAAGGAGATACAGTTACCATCACTAATCTTGACAGCACACCCGTAGGCATTGACTTGGTTGATTTGGAAAAGGCACCGGATACCATTAGACAGCCTGAAAACAGTGTCAGCATTACTGATTTCGGCGCAATTGCCAATGACGGCTCGGATGATTACCAAGCATTCATGGCTGCGATTGAATCTGCCAAAGCGTCTAAAAAATCTGTTTACATTCCTGAAGGTCAATTTGATTTTTCACGACCGATTTCTCTTTATGTTCCTGATGGCATTAAGATTACCGGTGCAGGGCAATGGCACACTAAGTTACATTTTTTGAATACAGAAGCTGCTAAATACGATGATAAGGGTTATGCGAGCGGTGGCGGTGGTATTACTTTTGAACCCGGTAGTAACAATATAGATTTGGGCAATCTCTCCATGGATTCAAATCTGAACTCAAGATATGATGAGAAAGCCAATTACAAAGGGATATCTGGAACTTTAGGTACTAGCTCTTCTATTCACGATATTAAAATTGAACATTTTGAAGCTGGCGTATGGATTGGGGATTATTCTAAAAACAAACCTTTAAATTACACTGATGGTTTGACTATCTCCAATGCCACTATTCGTAATAACTTTGCAGACGGCGTTAACTTTGCCCAAGGTACCAGCAATTCCACCGTTATCAATTCCAATATTCGCGGCAATGGTGATGATGGCTTAGCAACATGGTCAAGTCATCATGAGAATACCAATGCCCATGTTGCTGAAAATAACCACTTTTTAAACAATACCGTTGAATTAGGCTGGCGTGCGGCAGGTATTGGTATCTTTGGCGGCAAAGGTCATGAAGTAGCCAATAACCTTATTAAAGATAATGCCAATTGGGGTGGCGTACGCTTAAACACTGTATTCAAAAACAGCCATAATTTTGATTTCAATGATACGGGTATTTCCGTTCACGATAACTTACTGGTAAACAATGGGACTAATGCGGACACATATGGTCGTGTTAAAGGTTCTATCGATTTGGAAGAAGGCAGGGATTATGCTACTCCCAAAAAAGATATTTTGGGAGAACTCAACAATGTCAAAATTGAAAATAACACTATTGTGAATAATCTTTCCGATCAAGAAATTACCAAAACCCGTAATCCTAAAGAAGGTAATATTCCAGAGTCTGTAAACGAGACTACATTGACCATCGAAAATAATCACAGCCTTTCGGTAGCAGAAAATAATTCTGCAAAAAATGTAGCGGAAGTAGATGATCACAGTCTTACCCAAGCCTCACTTCATTTAGGTGCTGATAATATCATCACAATTACAGACAGCAGCCATGCTCTTGTCAGCGGCGGCGATGGCAATGACCGTATCAGAGGCGGTTTGGGCAATGATACGATTAACGGTGATTCAGGTAATGACATTATTTTTGGCTATGATGGAGACGATCGTCTCAATGGCGGTATGGGTAATGATTCTATACATGGAGGCAATGGCAACGATACTTTATGGGGCGAAAGTGGCAATGACCGTTTGAATGGCGGCGATGGTAACGACATTTTGTTCGGCGGACAAGGAACCGATTACTTGGTAGGCGGCAAGGGTGCCGATACTTATGTTTTCAGCCTTGGAGAAGGTAAGGATACGATTGTCGATAATGTGGGCGAACATAATGCACTGCAATTTGGCCAAAATATTTCTGTTAATGACCTGCATATTGATGCCATTACTGATGTTCGAGGCAATATCGATTGGAAAATTACCATCAAGGGATCAGAAGGGGACAGCATAACCATCAATGACCAATTCGTTTCCGGTAACACTAACGATGCCGTGATTGATACTTTCCGTTTCGATAAAGGTACATTAAGCTTGCAAGAGTTGATGGGCAGGTTGTCAGGTAATGGCAATATCAGTAATTTGTCGGACGTCAATACGCATACTGACCGTATGAGCTACTCGTCTGTCGATACGGCTGATGTTCATGATGACACAGCATCTACCGCCAACGCTGGAATTATCTAATTAGCTGTCTTTTAGGCTGAATAAAGGCCGTCTGAAATCTAGAAAATAGGTTTCAGACGGCCTTTATTTATGTTTTGATAGAAAGAGGATTAACTGAATAAACCTTTAAACCACAACACAATCGCGTCCCACATACGGCGCAACCAGCTGCCTTCTTCCACGCCGGTCAGGGCGACGACGTCTTTTTCGGCAATGACTTTGCCGTCTTTCATGACTTTCAGTTTGCCCAATACTTGGCCTTTTTCAATTGGGGCGAGGACAGGCTGAAGTGTTTCTAAGATAGGTTTGACGTTTTTGCCGGTATCGTGGGGGATGGTAATGTAAACATCGTCCAAGAAACCGATGTCTACGGCTTTGGTGCTGCCTTTGTAAACTTTGACTTGGGAAATTACTTCTCCGCCGTTATAAAGTTTGGGTGTATCAAATGCCTGTAACGCCCAGTTGAGCAGTTTGCTGCTTTCACTGGCGCGCGCTTCGGTAGATTCGGCACCGGCAAGGATGGAAACAATACGGCGGTTGTTGCGTTTGCTGGAAGCGGCAAGATGGTAGCCTGCGCCTTCGCTATAGCCGGTTTTCAAACCATCGATACTGCTGTCGCGATAGAGTAGGAGATTGCGGTTGGGCTGCTCAATGTTATTGTATTTGAAAGATTTGTTTGCAAATAAAGGATAATATTTCGGATAGTCATTAATGAGCGCGGCTGCCAAGATGGCAAGGTCGCCAACGGTTGAAACATGGCCGTTAGAAGAAATACCGGTCGGGTTGTTGAAGTGGGTGTGCTTCATGCCCAAGCGTTTGGCTTCTTCATTCATTTGTTTGACGAATTCGTCGATAGAGCCGTTGCCAATGGCTTCGGCAAGGGTAATGGCGGCATCGTTGGCCGATTGGATGGTTGTACCCTTAATCAAGGAGCTGACGCTGACAGGAACTTTCGGATCAAGGAACATGCGCGAACCTTCGACTTTCCATGCGGCATTGGAAACGGTCAACATTTGGCTTGCTTCAAGTGTACCGTTTTCCAGTGCTTTAAAGGCAAGGTAGGCGGTCATCATTTGCGTCAACGCGGCTGGCTCGATAGGTGTATCGGCATTGTTGGATGCCAAGGTTTGCTTGCTGTGCAGGTCGGTAACGATATAGGCCGTCGCCGCAATTTCCGGCGGCGTTGTCGGGCTGTTGATGCTGTGCAGCAGCGGCTGCGTTTGAGCCTCGCTTTGTACGGCAGGTGCAGATGCAACCGGGTCGGCAGCGAGGGCAGGAGTATTCAGGAGGGCAGCAAAAATTAAGCTAAGTAGCGTTTTTTTCATCATTATTTGTGGATTTGAATATGAGTGGATACTGTTATGAAGCAAACAGTTTGGCATATTAAATAGATATTAAGCGGACATTATACCGTCTCATTTAGGCTTTGCTAAGATTTTTCTTGCCTTCAGACGGCCTCAGGGGTATGGTTTTAACTTTTTCCTCCGGTCGGTTTGACCGAATTGCAATTTATTTCCGAACACTAAAATACCATGAACCATTCCCTTCCTCTTTCTGATTATCTAACCCGTATTTTGACCGCTTCCGTTTATGATGTGGCCGTAGAAACGCCTTTAGATTTGGCGCGCAGTCTGTCAGGCCGTCTGAACAATCAGGTTTTGCTCAAGCGCGAAGATTTGCAGCCTGTTTTTTCATTCAAAATTCGCGGTGCGTACAACAAAATGGCGAAGCTGCCGAAAGAAGCTTTGGATTGCGGCGTGATTGCTGCCAGCGCGGGCAATCATGCGCAGGGTGTGGCTTTGTCGGCCCAGTATTTGGGTTGCCGCGCCGTCATTGTGATGCCGGAAACAACGCCTAAAATCAAAATTGACGCGGTCAAGAGCCGAGGCGGCGAAGTGGTATTGAAAGGCGTATCTTACAACGACGCCTATGATTATGCGATGGAGTTGGCAGAAAAGGAAAAACTGACCTATATTGCGCCGTTTGATGATCCTGACGTAATTGCTGGTCAGGGAACTATCGGCATGGAAATTCTCCGTCAACACCGCAATATCAATGCGATTTTTGTTCCGATTGGTGGCGGCGGTTTGGCAGCGGGTGTAGCGGCGTTTATCAAACAAGTTTGCCCTGAAATTAAAGTGATTGGCGTGCAAACCAATGATTCTTGCTGTATGAAGCAATCGGTCGAGGCTGGGGAAATCGTACATTTGAAAGATGTCGGCCTGTTTTCAGACGGCACGGCGGTTAAAGTGGTGGGTGAGGAAACATTCCGCCTGTGTAAAGAGCTGTTGGACGAAATTATTACGGTCAATACGGATATGTTGTGCGGCGCGATTAAAGATATTTTTGATGATACGCGCAGCATTACCGAGCCTGCGGGTGCATTGGCACTTGCCGGCCTGAAGGCTTACGTTGCGAAAAACAATATCCAAGGTCAAAACCTGGTTGCCGTCACCAGCGGCGCCAACATGAACTTCCACCGCTTACGCCACGTTTCAGAGCGCAGTGAGCTGGGCGAGGGCAACGAAGGCATTTTCGCCGTTACCATTCCTGAAGAAAAGGGCAGCTTCCTGAAGTTTATCAATTTGTTGGGAAGCCGGAACATTACTGAGTTCAATTATCGCTACGGCAGCGATAAAAATGCGCATATTTTTGTCGGTTTGCAAACCGCCGGTGCGCAAGACTTGGCCGTCATCAGTGAACAACTGACTGAAGCAGGCCTGCCCAATGTCGATTTGACCAATGATGAAATCGCCAAAATCCATATCCGTTACATGGTCGGCGGCCGTACGGAAAAAGTAGCCAACGAACGTTTGGTCAGCTTTGAATTTCCTGAGCGCCCCGGTGCATTGGCCCGTTTCTTGAACCATATGCGTGCCGAGTGGAATATTACTTTGTTCCATTACCGCAACCATGGCGCAGACTACGGTCGTATTTTGGTCGGTATCGATGTGCCGGAAAGCGACAATGAAGCCTTTACCGACTTCTTGGAGAGCTTGGGTTATGTTTATAAAGAAGAAACCGATAATCCGGCTTATAAACTTTTCTTGGCTTAATTCAGTAAGATAAAAGGCCGTCTGAAATTTTTCAGACGGCCTTGTGTTTTATGTTTGGCTTTATTTCTTACGGAACACCAAGTCCCAAACGCCATGACCCAACCGCTTGCCTCGGGCTTCAAATTTGGTTTCAGGACGATAATCAGGCGTAGGGGAGTAATCGGCAGCCATGTTTTGCAAAGCGTCGAAACTGCTCAAAACTTCCAGCATTTGCACGGCGTATTCTTCCCAGTCGGTCGCCATATGGACATAGCCGCTGCTTTTGAGTTTGGGCAATAGCTTTTCAACAAACGGCACTTGTACCAAGCGGCGTTTGTTGTGACGTTTTTTGTGCCAAGGGTCAGGGAAGAAAATATGAATGCCGTCTAAAGAACCGTCTTCCAGCATCTTTTCCACCACTTCCACCGCATCATGACGCATCACGCGGATATTGGAAATGTGTTCTTCCTCAATCAGCTTCAAGATATTGCCGACGCCCGGACCGTGAACATCAATCGCTAAAAAGTCGGTATCAGGCAGACGTTTGGCGATTTCCACCGTTGCGACGCCCATACCGAAACCGATTTCCAAAACTTTAGGGTTGTCCCGTCCAAAAGCATGGTTCAAATCCAAAGGGGCTTCTTGGAAGTCCACACCGAATTGCGGCCACATCGTATCGATGGCGCGCTGTTGGGCAGCGGTCATATGGCCTTGGCGCAAGACGAAACTGCGGATGCTGCGTTTGTGTTCTTCAGGAACGGTATTTTTGGGTGTATTTTCTGGAATGTTTTCGGACATGTTGTTTTAAATCAGTGAGAAATCAAATAAAAAGGCCGTCTGAAAGAATCAGACAACCCTGCATATAAATCGGCGTGATTATAGCGAATAAACACTTTTCCTGAAACCTTTTAAAAAGAAGGTTTCAGACGGCCTGATTAAGACAATACCGGTTGCGGTACTTTGTGTTGCACCGCATAAACCGCTGCTTGAACGCGGCTGCTTAGGTTCAACTTGCGCAACAGGTTCTGCACATGCACTTTGACGGTTGACTCAGCCAAGTTCAAATGGCGGGCAATGATTTTATTGCTGTGTCCGGCGGCAAGGTAGCCCAAGATTTCCATTTCGCGCGGGGTCAGCTGCGCCAGCAGATGGTCTGAGCGGGAAGGAGATGGAGAAATCAGTGATTGCACCAAGCGGCTGGTCATTTCAGGGGAGAATACATTGTCTCCGTCGACGGCTTTGCGGATGCTTTCCAACAGGAAGTCGGCATTGATGTTTTTCAGCAAAAAGCCTTTTGCCCCCATACGCATACATTCGGTCAAGTCGTCACTGTCTTCGGAAACAGTCAGCATGATGACGGTCAGTTGCGGATTGATGCTCAGAATTTGAGCCAGTGCTTCGCGGCCGTTCATAACCGGCATATCCAAGTCCAGCAAAACTACGTCAGGCTTGAGCTGTTCGACCATTTTTACGCCGGCCAGGCCGTCTGAAGCTTCGCCGACGACTTCAAAATCAGGCTGGCGGGAGAGTAGGGCTTTGATGCCGCTGCGAAATAGGGTGTGGTCGTCAATAAGGGTAATTTTAATCGTCATGATGCTGTTCTCATTTGTTGCGGCAAAGTCAGCATAACCGCCGTACCTTGCCCAATCTGCGATGTAATGGCCAATTCTGCGTTAATCCGTTGGGCCCGTTCCTGCATAATGCCCAAGCCGACATGTTCGCCTGAAGGCCGGTTTGATAGGTGTTCTTTATTAAAGCCTGCGCCGTCGTCCAGAATCGTCATGACAAAATCGCCGTGGTTGGCAATTTCGACGCTGACATGTTGCGCACGCGCGTGCTTCCGGATATTGGACAGGCTTTCCTGCAAGATGAAGATGATCTGCAAATGCTCATCATAATTCAAAGCCTGCCCATCGTCCTGCCATTTTAAATCAACTGGAATACCGGTTTGTCGTTCAAAACGCGCCAGCAGCGATTCTACCGCTTCAGGGAAATCTTTATTACTGATTTTGGTGCGGAAATTCATCAGAAGCTCGCGGACGTCTTCATAGCATTCCTGCACGCCGTCTTTAATGAAGCTGATGTTTTCTTCAGCCTGCTCGCGTTGGTTTGAAGCAAACGCGCTTTCCAACATTTGCACCTGCAAATTCAAAAAGGTCAGGGCTTGTGCAATGCTGTCATGCAAACCTTGTGCAATCAAGTTGCGTTCCTGCAAGACGGCAAGCAGGCGGCGTTCTTGTTCCATGCGGTTGTTGGCGATGGAAATCCCCAGCTGCCCGCTTAAAGTCTGCAATAATTTTTCATCTTGCTCATTGGGCATATGGCCGTCTGAAAAATACAGGGCCAATACACCGAGCTGTTCGTCTTGGTAAACGATTGGGAATTCTACATGATTTCCCTCTTCGGTTTCACCGACACTTGCCGCCAAGTCAGAGCGTTTGCGTTCTTCATCGGAAAGATATACCGTACCGCCCAAAGCGGAAAACGCCGGCAGAATCTGAGCCAAAAATTCTTCTGCGGCCTGTTGCGGCGTAAAGGTTTGGTGCAGGTTGCGCGTAGTCTGGTAGAGCAGGGTCAAGTCACGGTTTTGCCGAGCCAAGTCTTGGGTTTGTTGGGCAACCTGTCCTTCTAAATCCGTATAAAGCGTTTTCAGACGGCGGCTCATTTGGTTGAAGCCCTTGCTGACTTGGGCGAATTCACGAATTTGGTCTGTATCGATTTGCACCCCGAAACGACCTTCGCTGATGGTTTCTACCCCGTCGCGCAATTTTTCCAGCGGCCGGATGATCCACGAATAATGCCAAACAATCATCAAGCCGGCAGCCACTAAAATCATCAACATCATCGCCATTTGAAAACGGCGCAGCCACAAAGTATTTTGCTCGTTGGCGTTTTCCATCGCTTGTAAAAACAGCTCGATATTGCCGGCAAAACGGTATAGGCCGATTTGGGTCGGCCGCTCGTAATGTTGCAAAGAAGGCTTGATGTTGGATTCCCAATCAATCAACAGCATCGATTGAATCAAATCGTAAGCCAGCGGCATTTGTGACGGAATCAGCGGATGAATGGCATCGCTTTGCGTTACATTGGCCAGCGTACGTTCAAATTCTTTGATTTGGTTGTCAATTTGCGCATTGGGCGTACGGACGCTTGCCATATAAGCCAAACGATACACCTGCATTTTCAAGCTGCCCGCATCTTCAATCGTTTTGGCCGCGCTTTCCAAACGCCAAGAAAGCAGCAGGGTAAAGGCAATCGATAAAAAAGCCGAGCCGACCCATAACACAGTCAGCAGTTTTAAACGCGAGGACAGGCTCAGGCCGTCTGACGATCCGGAGAATAAACGCATAAAGCACGCAGGAAGACTAATCCGATAATCTTATAAAAATATCATTCTTTCGGCTTATAAACAACCTGTCTAAAATAATTGTATGGTTATGATAAGAAAAAACAGGGGTTTAATGTAAAATCATGTTATGATAAAATTCATCTTAAGTGAATTAAATTACAAAACCAGGTTTCAGACGGCCTGAAGCCTTAAAACTTATTCCATAAATACAACATCGCGAATAACACCTACACACTCTGCTTTGCAAAGGACTACCAAAATGAAAATTTTTGCACTGATATTGGCCGGCGGGCAGGGAAGCCGGATGGGAGGTGTCGATAAAGGGTTGGTGCAGTGGCACAACAAAGCCTTGATAGACCACGTTATCGAAAAAATCCGCCCGCAAGTTAGCCATATCGCCATCAGTGCCAACCGCAATCTCGAATCCTACGCCCAACGCAGCGCGCACGTTTTCTCCGATGCGCGCCAATGGCAACATTACGGCCCTTTAGCCGCCTTGTGTACCGCCGCCAACGATTTGCAAATTGCTACTGCAGACTGGCTGCTTATCGTCTCCTGCGATATGCCCCGCCTGCCTGAAAACTTGGTTTCCCAGTTTGAGACCATCGCCAAACGCACGCCGTTGTGCAATGCATTTTACGTTGAAACCCCGTCCAGACCGCATTACAGCGTGATGTTTATCCGTCCGCAAATCCTACAAAGTACCGTGCCATACCTTTATTCAGGAATGCGCAGCATCCGCGGCTGGTTGCAGCAGCAACGCGCAAGGGTTGTCCATTTCCCTCATGAGCAGGATTTTATCAGCTACAACACAGAAAATGATTTGGCCCAGCCTTTGTAGTCGGCTCAGTAAGGGGGCTAATGTTCAGGTAGAGATATGCCAAATTAATGATTATTTAATATCTTTCAATAGGTAATAACTATCTTGTAATTAGTTCCCTTAGAAATTCATCAATCCGTATATTTAAATAAAATATACGTTCTTCGTTAAAATAAACTTTGGCTTTTTCCCTATCAACTGTAGCTTTTAGGTCATTTAGTCTGCCTAAGTCCAAATTATCTACGAACAAATCCTCGTAAAACAGTTGACCGAAAAAATTCACGGGATTTTCTGATTTTACGTTGCGTGGCTTAAGATGTGCAGACGGCCACACTTTCAAAATAAAGGCTAAAACGGCATAATAGCAGCCCCTCTTTGTTAGAATTGCCTGGTTTAGGGGAGTGAAATGAATATTTTATTATTAGACGGCGGTAAAGATTTCGGACATTCGCATGGCGAGTTGAACCACACGCTTCATAAAAAAGCGAAAGAAGTTTTGACTGCGCTTGGACATAATGTAAAAGAAACCGTGATTGATGCCGGCTATGATGTTGAAGCAGAAATCGAAAAATTCTTGTGGATGGATGCGGTGATTTGGCAAATGCCAGGCTGGTGGATGCACGAACCTTGGACAGTGAAAAAATACATAGACGAAGTATTAACCGCCGGACACGGCAAGCTTTACCACAGCGATGGCCGCCATCGTGTCAATCCAACCGAAGGCTACGGCACAGGCGGTTTGTTGCAAGGCAAAAAACACATGCTCTCGCTTACTTGGAATGCGCCGATTGAAGCCTTCACCCGTGAAGGCGATTTCTTCGAGGGTAAAGGTGTGGATGTATTGTATATGCACTTCCACAAACTCAACGAATTCATCGGCTTGACCCGTCTGCCGACATTCTTATGTAACGATGTGATTAAAAATCCACAAGTAGAACAATACTTAGCAGACTACCAAGCACATTTAGAAAAAGTATTCGGTTAATTGCAAAATATTAGTTTAGAAGGTGAGCATTTTGGCTCACCTTTTTTATTTCAAACACTTATTAAATTCCCAAATAGGGAGGGGAAGATGAATAGACTGAGTTTAGATAAAACAAGCAGAGACCTTTGCAAAATACCTTTCCTCAACAGCCGAAGCCCAAAACAGGATTTCGGCTGTTTTCGTTTCAAATATTCACTAATCCTACCCAAATACCCCCTTAATCCTCCCCGGATACCCGATAATCAGGCATCCGACCACCTTTTAGGCAGCAACAGGCGCGCTTAGCCTGTTAGCTGCTTTCAACAGGTTTAAACACATCGCCTTCAGATGGCTTTGCGCACTCACTTTACACAGACCAAAATAGGCTGCCCGGGCATAGCGGAATTTACGGTGCGGCGTACCGAAGCTTTGTTCGACCACATAACGGGTTTTCGATAAATATCGGTTACGCTTCGTTTGAGCTTCCGCCAGCGGACGGTTGCGGTGGGCTTTGCGCATAATGCCGTCCAGCAACTGATGTTCTTTCAGATGTTGCCGGTTTTCCTTGCTATCGTAGCCTTTGTCGGCATAGACGGTCGTACCTTCGGGTAACCTTTCCAACAAAGGGGACAGATGGTTGCACTCATGGGTATTGGCGGGGGTAATGTGCAGTTTCTCGATATAGCCTTCCGCATCGGTACGGGTATGTTGTTTGTAACCGAGTTTGTAGAGGCCGTTTTTCTTTATCCAACGGGCATCTTTGTCTTTACTCAGTGTGGTTTGGCCGCTGACTTGTCCTTCTTCATCGACTTCTATGGCCTGGCGCTGTTTGCTGCCGGCGGTCTGAATAATGGTGGCGTCAACGACGGCGGCGGATGCTTTCTCTACTTTTAGGTTTTTTTCGGTCAGTTGTCGGTTAATCAGTTCGTCAAAACGGCAAAACAGGTTGAAATCGATGCGGGTGATTAGGCTGTGTTCGAGTTCGGGATCGGAGAGGCTGTGCCATTGTCCGAGATTGTCCGAGCAGGACGGCTTTGAACATGGACAACAGGGGATAGGCGGGACGGCCGCGGTGGTCTCGAAGGTAATGGGTTTTTTGACGATTCAGGTATTGTTCGATCGGTTGCCAATCAATCACTTGATCCAACTTCAATGGTGGGAGGCGGTCGATGTGTTTGGCGATCATGGCTTGGGCGGTTTGCTGGAAGAAGGTGCTCATGAGAAATCCCCTAAATGTCTTGGTGGGAATTTAGGGGACTTTGGGGAATTTTGCAAAGGTCTCAAGCAGTCAAGTTTTGACGAATATTTGCAAAAAAAACTAAACTTTGGCCGAATTAAGAGTGCCGTCTGAAACCTAAATTTCAGACGGCCTTTGATTTCTTGCTTTATTCTCCAAATACTGCCCGATCGAAACGTTCAATATAGGCGACTAAATTTGCTTTGGTTCTTGCATATAGCGCAATTTCAGTGTCGATGGGGGTAAGAATCAGGTTTGCAACAACAGGCACGATGGACACATCAACGGAGGTTAATTCTTCGCCGAAAAAGTAGGATTTTTTGCCTAAGTAGTTGCTAATGGCGTCTAAATCTCCTTTTCCGAAGGCGTAAATATCGGATTGCGTGTGTCTTCCGATACCATGTCCGTACATTTCTTTTTTCGCGTTTTCCTGTAACACAGCAAAAATCGCTTCGGCTTGTTCGGTCGGCATACCATCAAACATTGCCTTCATCATAAATGGTTTGCTGAGAGGATCGACGAAACGGTTATATACGACCATCCAATATAAATGTTCTTCTGTCATACGGCGAAAGGCTTCAGCAATCGCTTTTTGTTCAGGCGTTAAATGTTTATCTAAATCAATGCCGTAGGTTTCGGTTAGATAACGCTGAATGAGAGAGCTATCAGGGATCAACTTCTCGCCATCTTGCAATACCGGAACTTTGCCTTTAGGCATTTTGCTGAGATCGGCAACATATTCTTTTTCGAAATCTAAGCCGGATAAACGCAGCATCGCTTCAGTTTTCCAAGCGAAAGGTGATGAACTGCGAATTTTACCTTCACCGGGTAAAGTAAATAATTTAAGCATTTTGTTTTCCTTTCATTATTTGTTATTCAAATACGGTTCTACAATAGTCCAAACAGCCGGGAAGTTTAAGACAAATACCGGATGTGGCGAATTTGGGCATGATTGCCAGCGCAATCAGTCAAGCCATTCGCTAGCTGGAAAATTATTACGGCGTCAAATTGCTTAACCGCACCACACGCAGCCTAACGCCGACAGCATCTCGCGCCCATTGGCACAATGGCAAACCTTGATTTGTGCTTCCCCAGACTATTTACACAAACTCCCCACCCGCACCCTTTATGCCACCACCGCACATCGCACCCAATCAGCAAAAGTACGCACCGTATTGGATTGCTTAATGCGTTGTTTTGGTGAAGAAAAGGATTGATAAAAAGTGCTGAAAATTGACCGCACTTTGATGTCTAAAACAAAACTTTGTACTATTATTTCAACTTGCGATACATGTTAGGGAGTAATTTATGAAATCCAAACTATCCGCGCTCGTCGCTACAGCCCTTCTCGCCGCCTGTTCTACCGTTCCGCAACATAATGAGCAGGCGAAAGCCCTATTGGACGAAGGCATCGCCTTGTATCAAAAACAGGATTACCAACATGCAATGTCCTACTTTGAGCAAGCTCAACAGGCTGGGCATATGAAAGCGCCGCGTTATCTGGGACTGATGTATCTAAACGGCGAAGGTGTCGCCAAGAATGAGAAAACTGCTTTTGCCTACTTCATGCAAGCGGCAGAAGCGGGCGACATCACCGGGCAATACTGGCTCGGCCATTGCTACGAAAACGGCATCGGCACGGCAAAAGACATGACCAAAGCCGTGCATTGGTATCAAGAGTCTGCTAAACGAGGCGACCATATTTCCCAGCCAGCGATTGATGCGTTGAACCGTTTAGGCATCGAAAAAAATTAATGATTTCCCGCAAAATTTAAGGAGTTTCCATGATGAAGAAAACAGCAACAATTATCGCCGCAAGTTTGTTGCTTGCCGCTTGCAATGCCACTCAAAATGCGACTGAAACAGCAATGACGGCTCAAAACACGCAAAATGCAGCTTGGGACAAACAATACGGCGGCGCAGATAAATCCTACGATAGTCGCTTGCTTGCCTTGCGTGAACAAATTGCACCACGTTTTGAAGTGTTAACGTTTAAAGATCCCAAAACAGGCAAAGAAATGCAGTACAACCTGTACACCCCGAAAAATCTTGAGCCGGGTCGCAAATATCCGTTAGTCATGTTTATCGCAGATGCCAGCACAGCAGGAAAAGGCGTAAAAGCCCCACTAATGCAAGGCTACGGCGGCATTATCTGGGCAACCGATGAAGCGCAGGCGAAACACCCAGCCTTTGTCCTTGTACCGTCTTACACCGAAACGGCAGTCAACGATAAATGGGAAACAACTGAAGAAGTCCCCATGACCTTACGCCTTGTCAAAAATCTGATCGCCGAAAAAGCGATTGATGCCAATCGTGTTTACACCACGGGTCAATCCATGGGCGGTATGATTTCATTCTACCTAAATAGTATCGAGCCTAACTTCTTTGCGGCGTCTATGTTTGTCGGCAGTCAATGGGATATCAATGTTTTAAAACCATTGGAGAAAGCGAAGTTTATTTATACCGTTTCGGCTGCCGATCCAAAAGCCTCCGCAGGCATGGCTCAAGTTGGAAAAATGCTGAAACAAGATAAAGTCAGCTACGCCGAAACTGAGTTCTCTGCCAAATTACCGCAGACCGAACAAGACGCAAAAGTCCAACAAATGCTTGCCCAAGGCAAACGTATTAACTTCATCCGTTTCGCACCAAATACCGTAATTCCGGAAAACTCAACCCACAAAGGTGCAGAGCATATGTACTCATTTGATTACGCCTATTTACTCGAACCTGCCCGTGATTGGTTGATGAATCAGAAGAAAGGAAAATAATTTAAAAAAAACAAGCGGTCAGATTTTGAAGGTGAGTTGCAAAAACATCTCAAAATTTGACCGCTCTTTTTTCTAAAAGACTGTCTGAAAAACTATCTTTTGCTTTAAAAAGTGAGCAAATTAACATTTTTTTCATTGAAAAAGCGTAAAAATACAAACTTATATCGTTAGAAAAAGTGTATGCGGTACTGTATAATTAGCCTACATCCCTTGTTTTAGAGAAATATTATGCAGCGTAAAATCATACAATCCTTAGAAAAGTGGAAGCACAAAACAAACAGAAAACCATTAATTATTCAAGGAGCAAGACAGGTAGGAAAAACCTGGGCGATGAAACACTTTGGCGAGCAATCCTTTGAAAAAGTGGCGTATATCAATTTTGATAATAACCCTCGCATGAAAACGCTATTTTCTGGCGATTATGATATTGATCGCTTAATGCTCGGTTTGAAAATTGAAAGCGGTGTCGATATTCAAGCAGAAAACACCCTGATTATTTTTGATGAAGTACAAGAAGTCCCACAAGCATTATCTTCACTCAAATATTTTTACGAAAATGCACCTCAGTTTTATATCGTCGCGGCAGGTTCATTGCTTGGGGTATCACTACATCATCAAGTCTCTTTTCCTGTCGGCAAAGTGGACTTTCTACCACTTTATCCCATGGATTTTCATGAATTTTTAACCGCACTTGGCAAACAAGATTTGGTGAAATTGCTTGAGCTGAAAGACTGGTCGCTAATTTCAGCCATGAAAACCACTTATATTGATTTACTCCGTTTATATTATTTTGTCGGCGGTATGCCCGAAGCGGTAAAAGTATTTATCGAAACACAAAATGTCGATGAAGTGCGCCAAGTGCAACGTAATTTATTGATGGCGTATGAGCAAGATTTTTCCAAACATATTCACGATGGCCAAACCGTGCAAAAAGTGCGGTCAATTTGGGCTTCCATTCCTGAACAGCTTGCCAAAGAAAATAAAAAATTCATCTATGCTCAGCTACAAAAAGGGGCGAGAAGCAAAGACTATGAAATTGCGCTGCAATGGCTAAAAGACAGCGGCTTAGTGCATAGCGTGCCTCGTGTGAAGAAACCACATTTACCACTTTCCGCTTATCAAGATAACGCCTTTAAATTATATGGCTTAGATGTGGGGCTACTTGCCGCACAAAGCAATTTGGATGCCAGCGTATTGCTAGAAGGTAGCCGTATTTTTACCGAATTTAAAGGCGCTTTAACTGAACAATATGTTTTGCAACAACTGATTGCCACCCAAGAAAACCCTGTTTTTTATTGGGCCACTGAAAAAGGTACAGCAGAGGTCGATTTTGTTGTGCAACGTAAGCAAACTGTGATTCCGATTGAAGTCAAAGCAGAAGAAAATTTAAAAGCGAAAAGTTTGAAAGTGTATGTAGAACAATTTCAACCTGAGCAAGCAATTCGTTTTTCCATGGCAGACTATCGGGAGCAGGATTGGCTGGTGAATGTGCCGTTGTATGCTTTTTAACATGTTAATTAATAAGGAACTAAATTATGGAATTTCCATTATCTATTACAGCTAATATCAATAGCCATGAAGGTAATTTTTCTAGAGAAATTGAACTACGATCACCATTAACATTTATTGTTGGGCCAAATGGTTCAGGAAAAACTCATTTATTAAAGGGATTAAAAGAAAGTTTTAATAGTTACACGCATAAAAATGTTCGTTTTATTTCTGCTGGACGGTTAGGTCCTTTGGAAAGATATCGTTCCAATTATGACCAATATGATCGCCCTAGAGAGGCAGATAATGCCACACATGGTCATAAATCTGATTCTGAATATCGCCATAAAATAGAAACTATTAATGGAGATTTTCATACACTGTCAGCTCGCACTGATATTTTAATTAAGGTCAGAGAACGTTTACAAAAATTGTTTAAACGAAATATTAAAATTGATTGGGATGCTGGAAATTTAAAAGTATCATTTGCTAGGCTAGATAACGGTAATTCATATTACTCCTCTGGGCGTGAAGCATCCGGTTTATTACATCTGGTTGGAATTTTATCTGCACTATACGATGATGAAGTCGGGGTTTTACTTATTGATGAGCCTGAAGTTTCATTACACCCACAATTACAAGCCTTTCTACTTAAAGAAATTACACGAGTTGCAGGAATTCCTAAGCAGAATGACTATAAAAAAATAATTGTGATGGCAACACACTCAACGGAAATGATCAAGATTTCTAAAACAGATGATTTGTTATCTTTTATTTTTTGTAATGATTTAAAAGAAGATCCTATTCAAATTCCCAAAGATGCAGGAGAGTTACAAAATAAACACTTAAAATCTCTTGTTGCTCGATTAGGACAAGAGCACAAATTAGCCTTATTCTCTAGAACACCTCTTTTAGTTGAAGGTCCATCTGATGTTATTATCTGCAATGCACTTTCAGATAAATTAGATTTAAATCTTGAAGCAGCAGGTTCTCAGATATTACCGATTAATGGTAAGGAAGCTATGTCTGAAACAGTTAAGTTATTTAGACTAATGGGTAAAACACCAACAGTTTTAGTTGATGCAGATGCTTTTGCGGATAGTTTGAATCTAGTTCGTGACTATTTTCATAATGAACAAATACAAAATGCTGCAGATAGATTAGCTAGTAAAAACGGTCATTCAGGTATTTTAGCTCTTGCAAAGAATATTTATGACGACTTCTGTTCGTTAGTCCAAAATAACTGGGATGATATTGCTAACATAGCTCAAAATCATTCATATTTTACCTTATCAGAAAATGAATTATTGAATAAAAAACGCTCAGCTTTATGTACAGTATTAAATGAGCAAAATTTGAATGATGATTGGAATAATATAAAAAATAGACTCACTGTATTATTTGATATTTTTGAAAAAATGGGATTGTTTATTTTAAAAAAAGGAGCTCTTGAATCCTATTATCATGATAATAATGCAATTACAGATAAAGTTGATGATGCAGTTACTGAAAGTGAATATATTTTATCTTCATCAGAAAAGCTTGAAAGCACATACCAAGATATTCTGAAGTGCTTGAAATATGCATCAGATAGTGAATCTATTGATGAATCAAGAGCAATTCGAGATGAGCTTTTAGACTTTTTTTCCACAATTTATGCCCATTATAAGAGCGGGGAAGAAAATTTGGATACATTAGGAAGACAGTCATCAATATTTTCTTATCGAATTAATGAAGAAGGGAAACTAGAATTATCCATAACTAGTAACGTGCTAGATGTAACAGGTTTTCCTATTATCTTGAATAAAAATGATGATTTACTAACGGTTATTAATAAGAAGTTAGGAATTGAATAAATTGAATGGATCTTAAACACTAATATTTTCTTTAATAGGAAGTTTTAGGTGGATTAAGACTTTAAGTGGTCGAATTTTAAGATGATTTGTAAAAACATCTTAAAATCTGACCGCTCTTTGTTATGAAAAAAGCCGTCTGAAATTTCAGACGGCTTTAACTTTTAACGCATCCACAATCAACTTAAACACATTGGAATGCCCGCGGCGGCTGGGGTAATAGAGGTAAAGCGGTTCGTAAGTCATAGCATACTCAGGCAACAGCTCAACCAGGTGCCCCGAATTGAGTGCATCCGCTACGCTCATATGTGCTATCCACGCAATGCCAAGGCCGTCTGAAACGGCTTGCAGGCGCAGATGATTGTTGATGGAAAACTGCGATTTAGGTGTGAACGTAATCAGCTCTTTTTTGTATTTGAATTCCCACTGCATCTCCGTGCCATGTTCAGCGGAGAGTTTTATGCCGATAAGGCGGTGTTGTTGCAGATCATCAATATTTTTCGGTGAACCGTGTTGTGCCAAATAATCGGGCGAGGCAACCAATACCATTTTGAGCGGTGCGGAAATTGGTACCGCAATCATCTCTTTCGCTACCTTGTTACCTAACCGAACGCCCATATCAAATCCTTCTTTCACAATATCTGCCCAACGATCGTCCACCACGATTTCCAAGCGGGTTTTCGGGTATTGGTTCAAAATCGGCTTTAATTTTGGATACAACACGGCTTCCGCTGCTATTACAGGGGCATTGATGCGAATCAATCCCGATGGCGTATTCAAAAAATCATTTAATGCATCGACTTCTTGGTTTATGGCTTGATAAAGTGGGGAAAGTTGGTCGAAAAGCTGCTGCCCGGCTTCGGTCAGCGACACATTGCGTGTAGTGCGGTTGAACAGACGCAAATTTAGCCGCGTTTCTAAATTTTTCATGCTATGGCTCAACGCCGAAGAAGAAATCCCCAAAAGTTGCCCCGCTTTCACAAAACTCTGCGTTTGCGCCAGTGTCAAAAAATAATTCAGCTCGTTAAAGTTCTGCATTTTCCTACCCCGTTTTAGGTGATTAGTGAATTTAATTCACGACATCATAAAACCAAACCTAATTTATCTCAATAAAAACACGGGCTAAAATGGCTACACTTTCATGAGAACAAACAGGAGACAATATCATGCAAAACATCACATTAAACAACGGCGTACAAATTCCTGCACTTGGTTTCGGCGTATTCCAAATTCCGCCCGCAGAAACCGAACAGGCCGTGATTGCCGCCATCAAGGCAGGCTATCGTCACATCGACACCGCGCAGGTTTATATGAATGAAACCGAAGTCGGTTTGGGGATTAAAAACAGCGGTGTGGCACGCGAAGAATTATTTGTTACCACCAAAATTTGGGTGGAAAATTTCGGCTACGAAGCCGCCAAAGCCTCGCTGGATCGTTCATTGGGCCGTCTGAATTTGGATTACATCGATATGGTGCTGATTCATCAGCCTTACGGCGACAGCTACGGCACATGGCGCGCGCTGGAAGAATATCAGGCAGCCGGCAAAATCCACGCTATCGGCGTGAGCAATTTTTCGCCCGTACGCGCGGTGGATTTGGGACTATTCAATAAAGTGATGCCGCAGGCTAATCAGATTGAAATCAATCCGTTCCAACAAAAAACCGAAGCCGTTACCGCTTTGCAGGCTGAAGGCATCGCCGTGGAAGCATGGGCGCCGTTTGCCGAAGGCAAAAATGATATTTTCCACAACCCTGTATTAAGCAAAATCGGTGCGAAATATGGAAAATCCGTGGCGCAGGTGATTACCCGCTGGCTGGTGGAACGTGGCATCATCGTGTTGGCAAAATCCACCAAACCCGAACGCATGGCGGAAAACTTGAACGTCTTTGACTTTGCCCTCAGCGATGAAGACAAAGCCGAAATTGCCAAACTGGACGGTACGTTCGCCGCCATCGTCAATCACGACACGGTGGATAATTTGAAACGTATCGCTTCATGGAAAACGGGACAATAACCGCAAACATCACATCCCTTTTTTTATAAATTTAGGGCTAATCTACGTCAGCCCCAAAATCTATTGGGAATTATATAGTGCTACCGCTTGAACCTAAACCGAAGCGGTGATTTAAACCATCAATTAAGGCAATAAAGCCTTGCCAAAATACATCAGCTCCCAAAGTGCTTCATCTTCTGCATAGGCAACCTGATTGCCATTGACAAAATGGGCAATGCTCACCTTACCAACAAATCGCAAATAAGCCCCGTCATCGCCTGCTTCCAACATTTTGGCTCGTTGTTCAGGTGTGGCTTGGTCAATAAACTTAGATGCCATAATTGTTTTTTCTCTATGGAAAGTAATGACATAGCGATGCTCATCATTGACCACTTCGTATTTGACGATGTCGGCAACAGGTTTTTGGGTGGCTTCATCAATGTGGATTTCGTCAATGGAAAAACGCACCGCCTGTTCATCGTCCGCCACAATCTGCCCATTTTTTGCCAACATAAACAGCGTTTGTGGCGTGTAATCAAATGCTTCGGCTGCTGTGATGTGCGAGGCAATCACGGTAAAATCGCCCACTTTGGCACGCCCCCAATACCAATGATGAATCAAAGACTTCATCGGTGCATTGCCCCAGTTGTGGTCGTGATAGCCTGTGCCTTGTGCCACAAATTGTTCATCGCCAAGCTTGATATTTGCCGACACTTCACCTTGCGGTACACTCGGCAACCACGCAAACAATTTGTCGCCACAATACATATGCCCTGATTTTGGTCGCCACGCTCTGATTTGCCCTGTTAAAGTCACATCAACCGACAATTCATCAATCTGGGCTTGAATGTGGTAGCGGTGCAAATCGCCTTTAAAATGATTGTCGGCAATTTTTACATCGCAAGTTTCTTTTGCGCTTGTAAAGGTATCAGCAGGGAATAATTTGGTTTTTTGCACTGAACGTCCATCTGGCAATTCAAGGGCAATGCGGATAAATGGCGACAAAGGCAAATGGGGCATCGTGTTTGGCTTGGTATAAAATACCACCACTAATTTTGCACCATTGTCTAAATGAGCATCAAAATACCACCATTCCCAAGTGCCAGACGAACCATCAGTCCGCAAACCGTCTTCAAAAGGCTTAACCTCCACAGGATCAATCCCTAGTTTTTCATAGTCGGTCATGTCGTTTGCTAAATACATTGATTGGGACATTACATATTCTCCGTTAACAATTCATAAGATGGGCTCATTCTAAAAGATTGTTTGGTCAATAAAAATGGTCAAATTAACCCTCAAATGGTATAATAAGAGTATAAATTTTAAAATCTGTATTTATAAATAGATGAATTGAGGTAATATTGTTATGCCGTCTGAAAAACAAGACCTACGGGTACAAAAAACACACAAAGCCATTCGCACCGCTTTTGTGGAATTGTTGCAAGAGAAGTCTTTTGAAAACATTGCAGTGCAACAGATTTTGGATAGGGCATTGGTTAATAGAAATACTTTTTATAAATATTATTCAGGCAAAAGCGATTTGGCAGGGGCGATGATTAGTGAATTAAAAGCGGAATATTCCTATTTGATTGAAAAACGAAAACAAATTATTGATTTAAATGAATTCATTGAAATTATTTTGCCGCTATTTTATGAAAAACGGCGATTGATTTTGGCGTTATGGACAATTAAAACCAAACGCCATCATTTGTGGGACGATATGTTTTTAATGTTAAAAAATCATTATATCGCCAAGCAACAAACACAATTCCCTCATAAAAATTTGGATTATCAAGGGGAAATGGTTGCTCATTTAATCTTAAAAACTTTGCACTATTATTTTAAACAAGATTTACCCGTTCCCATTCGCCAAGTGTGGGCGGAATTGAGTGAAATGGTTAAGGCTGTTCAGGCTGCCGACATTCTTATGTAACGATGTAATTAAAAATCCACAAGTAGAACAATACTTATCAGACTACCAAGCACACTTGGAAACAGTGTTTGGTTAATGATAAAACATCAACTTGAAGAGGTGGGCTTTTGCCCACCATTTTGTCAGTCGCTAATTGGTACGCGAACCCGTCTTCTAAAATTCCCTTTGACATTCCCCATCGTTCCCTTTAAAATGCGTTCAAGTTTTTAAACATATAAACTCAAGAAGCCGAATATGCCGCAACAAACCATGAATTTAATGCGCGAGTGCATTCCCATCTTTACCGTGTTGAGCGATGAAAACCGCCATCAAATCCTGCGCGTGCTGTGGGAACACGGCAGAATGAATGTGAATGAGCTGACCGAGCATCTGCATCTGTCGCGCCCTGCGGTGTCGCATCACTTGAAAATCATGCTACAAGCCGGGGCAGTGGCGGTGGAGCAGGTCGGCAAAGAGCGGTTTTACAGTATCGCCATGGCGGATGCGGTGGCAAGATTGAAACAGCTTACCGATTTAATGGCTCAAAATTGCCCGCTTTCAAAATAGGGTTATCTATTAACCCTTTATTTTCACCCAGATACGTTTACATTTTTAAACTTATCAACTTAAAGGAACGATTATGTTATTCACTTCATTCACTTTTCCAAACGGCAAAATTGCCAAAAACCGTATCTTCAAATCCGCCATGGAAGAGCAACTTGCCCAAAACGACCAGCCGTCTGAAAAACTCATCCGCCTGTACGACACTTGGGCGCAAGGTGGTGCGGGCGTTTTGGTTACGGGCAATGTGATGGTCGCCGAAAGCGGCAAAGGTTCGATAAACGATGTGGTGATTTCAGACGGCCGCAGCCTTGAGATGCTGAAAAAATGGGCGAAAGCCGGCACGCAAAACGACACGCTGCTCATCATGCAAATTAATCATGCGGGTAAACAGTCGCCTGCGGTAGTCAATAAAACGCCGCTTGCGCCGAGCGCCGTGCCGTTGGTGGGCATGGATGGCTTCATCAACCCGCCGCGTGAATTGACTGCCGATGAAATCAACGGGCTGATTCAGCAATTCGTACAAACCGCCAAAATTGCCGAACAGGCAGGCTTTTCAGGCGTACAAATTCACGCCGCACACGGCTATCTCATCAGCCAATTTCTCTCACCGCACCACAACCGCCGCCAAGACCAATGGGGCGGCAGTTTGGAAAACCGTATGCGCTTCCTTTTGGAAACCTACACCGCTATCCGCGCCGCTGTGGGCAAAGATTTCTTGGTGGGCGTAAAACTCAATTCGGCGGATTTCCAAAAAGGCGGTTTTGACGAAAGCGAATCGGTACAGGTGGTGCAAAAACTATCGGAAATGGGCATTGATTTTATTGAAGTTTCCGGAGGCAACTACGAAAGCCCGCAAATGCTCGCCGCCAAAGACAGCACCCGCAAACGCGAAGCCTTCTTCATCGATTACGCCGAAAAAGCCCGTGCAGTCAGCCAAGTTCCGCTGATTATCACCGGCGGTTTTCGTTCACAAAGTGCAATGGAAGATGCCTTATCTAGCGGCCATTTGGATTTGGTCGGCGTCGCCCGCCCGTTTGCCTTAGTGCCTGATTTGGCGAACCAAATGCAAAACGGCACTTACCAAACCGTGCAAATCGACCGCATCAAAACTGGCGTAGCATTTGTTGATAAAAAAGTGGGCGCAATGTTGGAAATGAACTGGTATATGACGCAAATGGACTTAATTGGCCAAGGCAAACAGCCTGATCCTAAATTATCGGCGTGGAAAGTATTGTTGAAAACTTTGTGGGAAAACGGCAAAGCAGGGTTAAGTACGGGTAGAGCTTGATGGGGCAAGCGATTGGATTTGAATGAGGATTAAATTTTTAAATTTAACCGTATTTAAAAGCATGGAATATAAATAAATTGATACTAAAAAACCGTTTGAATCTTTAAGTTCAAATGATTTTTAGAATTTTAGATATCCACTGAGCGATACAAAAGATCCTGTTCTTTGAAAGTGGCTTAGAATAAGAATTTAAAAAATACTAATTAAATTAGTAAATTATGATTATAATTTATAATCATAATTTAACATAATATAAATTATTTTCCTTTTTCCTATTCTTATACAAATTCCGCTTATTGTTCCTGTATGTCAAATGAGAATTAATAGTACTCTAGAGAGTGTGCTCATAGTACTCCAATTTTTATTATAAAATCAATAGGTTTTAAGAGAAATTTGTCTGTAACTCTACCACTTAATTATTGAGTAATAGAGTAGGGTAGAGGGGAGGAAACTTATTACGATATTAAGTACCTTCAGCTCATAGCATATAGCTAATTTATAATGTAAAGGCCATCTGAATATCAGACGTCCTCCTGTCTATTAGAATTTAGACATTGTAAATTTCTTCGTTCTTCACATTTTCTTAAGGCTTCCGCTTCAGTCGTACCCGGAGGGTTTATACCAAAAAAGCTGAACCATCCTTGTAACTTGAGTCAACTAATACGATCGATCTGAAAAAAAAAAACTTGCTCAAACTGAAATCAAAATAAAGCCATCGTTAACACCGAGATTTGGAAAGCTACGTGAAGGTTTTTCAAAGAGTACGAAGCATTTTACTTTCAGGACAAGCTTTGAGTTGGAACAGATCATTTGTTCTTATAGATGAGATTTTCAGGTTTTTTGTCGGGAGAAATAAGAAGTTTATCAAGGTATTCGGGGTCATGCCAGTCATCCCAAGGTGCTAGACTAAAATAAGCTTTAATAAAATCATCAATAATAGCTGAACCTTCGGTATTAATACCCATAATATTTCCTTGTTTAATTAAATCAATATTAGGAAAATATTGTTTCAGTATATTTTTATTTACTATACCTTGTTGAATAATTGGCCAGAATCCTTTATCTAACGATTCTTCAGTAATAAACATAGCAGCAATAACATCGTTTTTATCTATTTTTATATCTTCATATAAAGGAAGGTTTTTTGAGGAAATTTTCATTTTGGTAATTAAGCAGGTTACACCTATCCAATCATATTTTCCAAGAATCTGTCCAACAGCTAAAAAATCATCTTCTATGGGAATGCCAAAATAATCGCCTACCTGCCATTTCTGTTTTTTTCTTGCCATTTTTTAAAGTTCCTTTCTGTAATTCAATAAGGCATGGGAATTTTTCCACCTGCTGCACGGTAGCGAGGTTCAGACATCTGATGACGTTTATTGGCCAAAGGTCCTCCTCGACTCTTGATACCGCCTTGTAATCTAATGTGATCTTCTTCCAATCGGTCTAGACATTGACCAGATTTAGTTTGCCCAAGTAAGGTAAACCTGTGAGTTGCTATGAATGCTCTATTATGTTCTCTTTGCCTGGCAAAATATCTTATTGAGGATTTGGCTTGGCCTACATATTTTTCGCCAGTTTTAGGATGTGTCCTCAGATAAACAATTCCACAAGTACCTGGTGGACAATAGCAGGGGTCAGTTTTCTCTGATTCTGGTTTGCTACACACTCCTTATGGCCTCTAGAGGCAATTACTGCTGTTGCCGTCTAAAAGGCGGCTTGGATGCCTTGTTCAACATTGTAATAAATTATATTTCATTTGTAGAAAATATATTATCTTCTATATAGCAGTTTTGAAAAGAGCAATTAGATATTAAATTATCTTGTATATGCATTGATCTGAATACACAATTAATAAATGTGCAATTAGTAAATTTTGTATTACAAACTATTGCCGTAATAAAAGAACAATTAATAAAATTACAATTAGTAAAGGAACTATAGCTTATGAAAGCACCACGAAATGAACAGAAAGAAAATTTGAGACTTCCAATTTCCCTATGGGATATTTCGTATCTGTGAAAATCAATATTATCTATATGGGTTAACTGTCTAGAAATTAAGACATCTAATTCTTTTGTTTCGATTTTAATTAGAGACTTTATAATATTTTTAAGTAATTCTTGAATGTCATTTGATATCATTTTTATTACCACCAATCTATAGGGTCTGGTTGTATATCTCTCAAAGGTATTCTTGGTTTAGATAATGGAGCAGTTCCTGGGGTACTAGCAGGTATTTGATTACACAATAATCCAGCTACCATTCTATGGTTACCATCTACAATAGTATTTCCATCCATTTTAACTGGAGGGGCAATACTACCTCTTTCAATCAATGCTGTGTATCTCGCAACAGCAGGGATGGAAACACTTTTTTGTAATGTTAGATAAGATGTTTTTGCCGTAACCATTTTAATGTTGTCTACTGTAGCATCTAAACATTTCTTACGTTTTTTTTCTTCCTGGCATTTTCCTGTACATGTATCGCTTTCCGATAATGCAATAACACCTGTTGCTGCAACTCCAAGTGCCCCATACACAATCCATTTAGGCCATGCCACATCACTGGGGTCTGGAGTCATTGTATCAATTGCAATCATAGACAATACCCCTTTGGCTACGCCAACAGCGTTCAATCCCCAAGGGTCTATCATATTCTGTGTATTTGTCGAAAATTGATAGAAGTTACTACCACCCATCAACCCAATCGGATCCTGATTCACAAACCGACCCGCATCAGGCTCATAATACCTGAAGAAGTTGTAATGCAGCCCTGTCTCACGGTCAGCGTACTGGTTTTGCAATCGGAAGGGTTGGTATGCGTTATACGTTACCTTGGTTTCCTCTTTCAGACGACCCCAGCCGGTGTAGTTGCCGAACCATAAGAGGTTGCCGTCCTTATCGGTCATCTCTCTCGGGATACCGATTTGGTCGCAGTGGAAGTAGTGGGTTTGCTGTTTGCTTTCACCATCTTCGTTGGTCCAGTTGCATACCTGCGCCAAGGGTTCGTAGCTGTTGGGATCGGTGTAGAGATAGGTATACCTGCCGTCAGGGTGGACTTCCTGCAAGAGGTGGCTGCCGTCCCAAACGAAGCGGGTTTGGTTTTCGAGGCCGTTCCCGCCTAAATCATGCGGGAATGACGTTTCTGAAACTTCTTCGTTTTTCAGACGGCCTTTGCCTATCCTTCTGCCCAGGGCGTCGTAGGTGTAGGCCCAAGTCTC